>NZ_JACJVN010000117.1 GCF_014212015.1 Cohnella lubricantis
CTTATCCCCTTGGCTCAGCAGGTGAGTGCGATTGCGTCTTGCGAGCTTATCCCTTTGGCTCAGCGGCTCCATTTACTTTTGGCGGCGCATTCGGTAGGATTGTTGTTGGTGTGTTCAGCTATGGACGGGGGGACGATCGAGATGGAAGGCAATCTGTATCATGTGCTGGGGGCGAAGCAGTTCAGCCGTTCCGAGCTTGACGAGCTGTTCGAGGCTTCGCGGAAGATGGAGGAGGTTGTGCGCTACGGCGGCAGCCGGGACCATCAGGGGCGGATTATGACGACGCTGTTCTTCGAGGCGAGCACGCGGACGCGGCTGTCGTTCGAATCGGCGATGTCGCGGCTTGGCGGCAGTGTCATTGGAACGGAGAACGCGGCGCAGTTCTCGTCGGCGATCAAGGGCGAGACGCTGGAGGATACGATTCGCATTGTCAGCGGCTACAGCGACGTGGTGGTCATGCGGCATACGGACATCGGAGCGGCGAAGCGGGCGGCGGCGGTGGCAAGCGTGCCGGTCATTAACGCGGGCGACGGAGCGGGCGAGCACCCGACGCAGGCGCTGCTCGACGCGTACACGATCCAGAAGGAAGTCGGGAAGCTCGACGGCGTGCGGATCGCGATGGTCGGGGACTTGGCGTACGGGCGGACGGTGCACTCGCTCAGCTACATGCTGGCTAACTATAAGGATGTCGTGATTTATTACATCTCGCCGGACAATGTGCAGATTCCGAAGAGCGTGAAGCGCTACATGGACGAGAAGGGCGTTCGCTACGTGGAGACGGCCGATCTGGACGCCGTAGCGGGGGAGATCGACGTGCTGTACCAGACGCGGATTCAGAAGGAGCGGTTCCCTTCGCTGGAGGAGTATGAGAAGGCGTCCGGCAAGTACATCGTGGACGAGCGTTTGATGTCGCTGATGCGCAAGGAAGCGATCGTGATGCATCCGCTGCCGCGTGCGGGCGAGATTGCCGAAGCGGTCGACCGCGATCCGCGGGCCGCGTACTTCCGCCAGGCGCAGAATGGGCTGTACATTCGGATGGCTTTGGTGGACAAGTGCTTGAAGAGCATTGGTTTCTGACGGTTTGGAAGGGTTATGGGGTTGAAAATGCAGCGTATTAATCGCAGAGGTTAGCTGCGTGGGGCGGCGGCATGGGCTCTGTAACCGGTCTCGGCCGGGTTACAGAGGCGGG
>NZ_JACJVN010000017.1 GCF_014212015.1 Cohnella lubricantis
GGACAGCGGTTCGTGAAACCTCCTTGGAGATTCGAAAGAATAGTGGACATCGACAGTGACGGGCGGCCGCGGGATTCTTATACCACCACCTGGGCCGTCATTTTCAGGTGGATGTTCGGTTCTCACAATGATCTGCTTAACTAAAGCTCTGATGACCTCACGCTTGAGTTCTGGAGTTAAGTCGTTATCTATTTTGCTTCGGATCTCTCGGAGCATAATCTCAGCCGTATCGAATTGCTGAACAAGTCCATCCTCATCTTTAATCTGTTCCTCAAGTTCCCGAACTCTCTTTTCAAGGTTAGAGCGTTCGGTCATCATATCCTGCAGTTGCTGCTCGACGTCAGCTGCTGTAATAACCTTCTTCCGGAATAGAGAAATAATTTCTTGTCTCTCTGTATCTTTATCGGTAATCGACGTTCTTAACATCTGGATTTCTCGCTCAAGCGACTCCTTTATGGACTTTCGATCCTGCATATTCCCGGACAATTCTTTTATGAGTTCACCTGGATTACGAATGAAAGTGAGGCACTCTTCCCAAACTTTTTCCTCGATCCACTCCGCTGGGATATTACGCGAGTTGCATTTTCCTTGTAAAGGCCCTCTATATGGATTCTTTCCTCCGCAAATATAATAGGCTGTTGGCCTCTTGTCCTTACCATTGAACATTGATCCAACATAAGTTATACCGCATGTTCCGCACTTGATGATCCCACGAAGTAAGTATAGCCTCGAGTAATTTCGATTTGACTCAATTTGATGGGATTTTAGTTCGGTTTGCGCTGCCTCCCACCTCTCTTCGGAAATAATGGCCGGCACTTCGCGTTCAATCAATTCTCTTTCCCTTGTTGCTCTTTTTCCGTATATGTGAAGGCCCTTGTAGGTTGTACTCCTAATCATGTTGTTGATACGACCTGGGCTCCATACGCCTGCAGTCTTCACTTTGCGAACTCCTTTTTTTACCCTTCGACCATCGCGCACATAAGATGGCGGTATTTTAAGGTCGTTAAAGTAGTCCGCAATTTGAATCGTTGACCACTGGCGCTCAACAAGCAGTTCGAACATCAACCTGACGACTCCAGCTTCGGACAATTCGGGTTTGGTAGGGATAGGTTCCTCGGATATTTCGAGATAGCCCTCATCGTCTTTACGATAACCATAGGGAACAATACCACCCAACCATTTACCTTTGCGAGCTGCGCGATTTGCGCCATGCCACATCGTATCAAGCATTGTATCGCGGTCTAACTCAGCTTGTCCGGCGAGGACAGTAATGATAAAGCGGCCAACCGGATCACTTGTGTCGAACGGCTCGGTCATACTCTTAACCTTAACGCCGTACTGCTCAAGTTGGTAGACAGCGTCGAGGGTTACACGAGCCTTGCGGCCAAGACGCTTCATGTTGTAGATCAGTACCATTTTCACTTTACCGGCCTTAGCGTCTTCTATAAGACGTTTTCCATCAGGTCGCTGTTCGAGAGGGATTGTGCCTGAAATACCATCGTCTTTGTACCAGTCGACGATGTCTAATTTATGGAGATCGCAATATTTCTCGCCGAATTCAATCTGGTTCTCGATCGTTTCACGGTCCTGCTGGTCCTCTGACGAAACGCGGACGTACATGTGGACACCCTGTACGGCATTGATGAATTTATCGACTTCTTTCGCAACTACAACCATAAGAGTGTACCTCCTTGCGAATATATGTTCGGTAATGTTTGGTAAAGAAAAGCCCGGTGGAGGGCTTATTCTTCGTTATCCTTCTTGTGCTGCTCAAGGAACCGCCTGAACATCTCAGCCGGCATAATGAGCTTGTCCAAATCAGAATGCCCAAGGCGAGCTTCTAGGCGGTTCCGATCGACACCTACGAGGTTACCCTCTACAAAGAGGTCATTCGGTTCGAGGAAGTCCGTCCGGTCGTTTTCGAGAAACCCCATGGATACCTCGGTGAAGTATGTTTTCTGGCTGTCCGGCAGGCGGGCTTCGTCCGGTCGGAAGATGACGATCTTGGTCATTGGGCCGCGTTCTACTTGGATACGGAAGAGCATGGTATCACCTCGATAAAATATAGATGCAAATGACCAATACTAAAGCAGTGATGGGATATAAAATAACCCATCGAGCCATTTGCTGATTTCGTTTAATCATATGACCGACATCTGTTTGAACAGGGGCGGGCTTCTTGCTAATAAGATCGCTGCCGCAGTGCTTGCATTTGATAGCTTCGTCTTGAATCTCTTCTGCGCAATAAGGACATTTTTTCAAAATAATCATCCCTTTAGCATATTTGTTTTCGCTAATCTGTTTCGTAATTTCTCAAGCCGTATCGGATATCCACCTTTAGTTCCATCATCGAGATTAAGTGCTATTGCCTTTTCGCAAACTTTAATTGCATCAGAAAACAGCCCTGATTTTTCATAAACAATTGAAAGACATTTGAAGGATGGAATTAATGGAAGAAAGGGATAATGCGGGTGTTCCTTCCTGTAGGCAAAGATAAACGATTCTATGCTCTGTATATCCTTTTCGCAAACTGTAATTAGTTTCTGAATGGCATCAGGATGCTCAGATTTGAATTTATAATATAGCTTTATGAGCTTATTGAAATCAAAGTGAAGTTGATATGGATTATCTTGATGTTCAATGCATCGTTCAAGCATGTATTGTTCTGTGCGATGGTAGTCATTAAGAAACCAATCCATGATATCCTCCGAATAAATCCCGATCGGCTCGGGGATTGGCTGTAAGATATTGTTTGGTGCCACACACTTCAATTCCATCTATCATTATCTTGACATCAAGAGTAGATAGTGGGGAATGAGATTGCAAATACTCGGACTGAAAGTGAGTGGTAGGACTGGTGATAACTCGGACTTCAAATGGATTGACTTAGATGATGTTAATTACATCAACCTCTATCGTCCGAGCAAGTCAGCCGAGCAGATCCCGGTTTACCATACTTCCGGCGGCGACTTCATTCCAGTGCTGACGCTTAAGGACTTGTCCCAAGCATTAAAGCCGCATGGATTTATCCGAATGGAGAAGTCGACGATCGTTAACCGGAACAGAATCAAGGCTCGAAAATGCAGCAGAACAGAGATTAAAATCGAATTTGTCGATTCCTGCGAGTTATCTGTATCCCGTAGAAGTCGTATTAAATAAGGTTTTTGTGCATTTTGACCCCCTTATGTTGTGAGAATTATTCGACAATGATCGACACATAAAGCCAGCAAAACCATATATAATCAATTTTAACGATGATACGAGCCTTTGACTTTACCAAAAGGTAAAGTTTCGAGCAGGGTCGGGAGGCATTTCTCCTCCGTGCCTCATTCATCAAAATAAAGCCATTCGTACAGCATGTCGGAATTCGGAAGTTTCAAGGCTTTTGCGACAGTGTACCTTGTTGCGCTTCCCATTTTTTTGTAATCGTTCGCATATTGGGAGAGTT
This sequence comes from Cohnella lubricantis, assembly GCF_014212015.1. GTDB lineage: Bacteria > Bacillota > Bacilli > Paenibacillales > Paenibacillaceae > Cohnella > Cohnella lubricantis. Next base: position 3,449 of record NZ_JACJVN010000017.1, read on the forward strand.
GGCTTTCAGAGATACCGGTGATTATGTGGACATCGCGTTGACTGATACCGGTAGCGTTGTACCAATGATGAAGGAGGCAACGACCCGGCTCATACCGCATCGCGCTACTCCTATGGAATTATTTTGATAGTGTTCGCTTGTTTGCGAACGATTGTTCGTATTAGAATAAGAGAACAGAGACTCCGACAATCAGATTGTAATAAATCAACTCCTTTAAAATACATAATGAGGCGGTGCTCAATGTGGAAGAATTATATTCAAAAATCGAAAAACTCCTTGATCAGAAAAACATTGGTACAAGCCCAAATGACTTTATCAATGAAATTAACTTGATTACTGATTCCGTTTTGTCTTCGCATAATTATCAACTAACTGTTTTATCGTATCTACAACAAAGGGATCGTCGCGAAGAGTGACGCCGTATCGATTTTCAGCTTCCTTAATTATCTCATCATAAATACTTTTTGGGAGGACCACGGCGTCCTCTTTTTTTTCAGACCTATTCAATAGCCAATTAGGTGAAACATCGTATAATTCCGCCAGCTTAAGAAGCGTCTCCGTGTCTGGATCTCGGTAGTCTCTTTCGTAACCAGAAATAGCTCCGTTTGAAATCCCTAATTTCTTCGCTACCTCTATTTGTGTATATCGTTTCTTCTCTCTGGCAGCTTTTAATCTCTCTCCAAGCGTCAATGCACAACACCTCCAATCCATAACACCTTAATAATACCAATACTAAGCGTTCTGAATAAGTTTTTACGCGAAAAGCGCAATTTGTTATTGACTAAGCGAAACGCGCAAATTATAATCAAATTAAAGTTAAGCGTAACGCTTAGTTGGGAGGTGAAGATATGAATCCAATTATCAATCGTATTGAAGAAATTCGGGTGAAGAAGGGTGTCACGAAGACTCATATTGCAAAGCACTGTAATCGCTCAGTTTCTTGGTATAACGATATCGCAAAAGGCCGACGCCGAATGTACCTTGAGGATATCATTCCGGTTGCTGAAGCGTTAGGCGAGAAACCAGAATATTTTTTTCGCCAAAAACTAAGCGAATCGCGCAATGTTAACACCGCATAAGGAGGCGAACACCGTGAGCACACCAGATCCCAAGGGATTCACTTACAACCCAACTTATGAGCCTGACCGCGATCGGATGCTTAAGGCCCTCCAGGCGGTGCTTGTAGCGCCAAAACGACGGGAAGATGAGGAGCCTACTAAAGAGCAAGAAAACGCTGAATCCGGCGGTGTTGCTTAATTCCATTTTCGAAAGCGAGTTGAAGAAATGCCGCGCATTCACTTCGCGAGCAAGCAGCACGAGCAGAACTTCGGGAAGCTGAAAGTGAAGTTTCCGCAAGTCGATCGTGAAGCAGATTATCGAGCTGCATGTTACATAGCTGCACATCCTTCAATCTTCAAATGCTTCAATGCTTTCCGCCAGAAACATGGTCCATTCGATTGGTACTTCGATTACCTGGAAGATCCGGATGACTTCATCGCTCGTCGCGACCGTGGATTAACCACCGGTGACACCGCGCCGCTCACCAGTCAATCCCGCGAGCTTCTAGAACTCGGCTTGAGCCTCTGGAACAGCTACAAATGCGACATGAGCATGGTGATGGATCTGGACAAAGAACTTTACCTCGTTGCATTGCAAGCGATTGATCTGAAGCGTCGACGCCCAACGATTGATTACTTCGATCTTGCTGACGACCTGATCGATCGAGAACCGTGGGAGTAAAAAGATAGCCCACCCGAAGGTGAGCCAAAGCAGGGTGTGGGGTGCTGGGTACGATTAAATCGTAACCCCAAGCGAGTGCACAAGCATAGATCACTTTCGTGCCAAATCCGCTCGAAGATGCCTGAGTTTGTGCCAATTTCGCGCAGAACCGTACTGGAAGGAGGTGAGAGAAGTGTCAGTAGGAGATGTTATTCGGAAAGTCAGGGTCTCCAGCCGTAAGACGCAGGAGGAATTTGCAGCAGAGTTACATCTTGATCGCACTCAGCTCAGTCGGGTCGAAAGAGATGCTCGAAGAGCAACTCCAGAGTTGGATCAAGTTCTGGCTCGAAAGAATTGGCGGATCGCGCTCGAGATTATGGACGAACGGACCGGCGGGTATATCAGCAACATCCTGCACGATCTGCCTAACCTCGACCTGCATCCAGCAGCGCTGAAGGACGTGTTGCTGAAGGAAGCCGAGGAATTAATGGCATCTTTGGGGGGGCTCGTCTTGGCAAGGCATATTGATCCGAACAAACGCAAAGAGATCGCCGAGCAGGTCTATCACGAGATCCGCGATGTGGTCGAGAAAGGCGTCGTAATGCTCGGGGTCATCGAAGAGGAGTTTGGTCTTGACCGCGAGAGGCTGATTCTCAAGCACGAGATGCAAATCAAGAACGGAGAGAGGTGATAGACATGCGAACGACTGGACGAGCGTGGATGGCGCTAACAGAAGGCGAGAAGATTTCGGCATTATCGTATGCGGCTCATTTGTCCGCGAAACGGTGGAAGCGTGCATGAAAAAGACCCCTTTGCAGAGGGGCCTCGGTAAAACATTGATGCTTCTATTCTAACACGAAGGGAGCAAAACGGGAATGGGTGTTCAGGTAATTCAGCAAAATTCGAGTTCCGCGGCCGAAACTCGCGCGCTGGACACGGTTGGAACTTGCGCATATATCTTCTGTGGCCGTCCGATTCACTTCACCGAAAGGGTCATCCAGCAAGGCGACCAACTGTTCTGCTGCGAGGACCACTTCGTTCGCGAAAACGGCGCCCGGATCGTTAAAGCCGGCACTGGGGAATGGACGATCTAATGGGCTTCCAGTGGATAAGGACTGATTCAGATAAGGCCGCAGCCACAATGGTAGTCGCACGGATTTGCTTCAAGGGTGTCGATCGCGAACGGGCGATCCTCGAGACGCTCCAGAACGGTATGCACTGCCATTTTCCACATGAAATGCCTGAGAGAGAAATGTTTCGCTTCCGCCTGATGGTGGATGAACGCTTAATCAAAACACATGAACGGAGGAAAGAGTATGAAGCGCATTCAATTGCTTCGGCTCACCTTGCTCAACTTCAAGGGAGCCCGCAACTTCACCCTTAATGCGGAGGGCAAAGAGGTCCGCATCTACGGCACGAATGAAGCCGGTAAGACGACACTCGCTGACGGCTTTACGTGGTTGCTGTTCGGTAAGGACACGCAGAACAAGACGGACTTCGGTATTAAGACGCTGGACGAGTTTGGCAAGGAACTGCACAACCTCGAACACGAGGTCGAGGGGTCGTTCCTGGTCGGAGGCATGCGCCGGACGCTCCGGAGAGTCTACCGCGAAGTTTACACCCGCAAGCGCGGCGCGGCAACGCTCGAATTCAGCGGTCACACGACAGATTACTTCGTTGACGGTGTGCCGGTCAAGAAATCGGAATATGAGGACGAGGTGGCCGCTCTCGTCGACGAAGAATACTTCAAACTCCTCACGAACCCCACCTATTTCAGCGAACAACTCGACTGGCGGAAGCGCCGCAAGACGTTGCTCGATGTATGCGGCGACATCACGGATGACGATGTGATGGCCGGAAACAAGTCCTTGGCGGCTCTGCCGACCATCCTGCAAGGCCGCACGATCGATAAACACAAGGCGGTGATCGCGGCCCGCCGCAAAGAGATCAACGAAGAACTGCAGAAGCTGCCGATCCGAATCGATGAAGCCTCCAGAAGCATGCCGGAGACCGACGGTTTGGACAAGCAATGGATTGAGACTCGCATCGCTGAACTGACGAGTCAGCAGGACGAGAAGCGAGCGGAAATCTCCCGGATCCAATCCGGCGGCGAAGTAGCCGTCAAGGAACGTCGACTGCGTGAGATCGAAGGCGAGTTGCAGCAGCTCAAGAACGAACTTCAAGGCGATACGTTGGAGCGAGTTGCGGCCAAGCGTCGCGAGGAGTCTCGCCTGCGGCAAGAAGCAGACGACATTCGCTTCGAGATCGAGACACTTGAACGGCGCATCAAGAGCCGCGAGCAGGCAATCTCCGAACGACGCGGCGAAGCGGATCGGCTCCGGTCGCAATGGAAGGCCCGCAATGATGAGCAGTTCCACGGGCACACCCATGATGAGAATTGCCCTTACTGCGGACAAGCCCTACCTGCTGAACAAGTCGCCGCAGCCCATAGCAAGGCGCTGGCGGAGTTCAACCGCGCGAAGGCCGAGGCACTCGAATCGATCTCCAGACGCGGTAGGGCGGCGACGCTTGAATCCACACGGTTGGAAGCGGAGAATATCGAAGCTTCTGATCTTGTCCAAAAGCTAAGCGTGACATGCAGAGAGAAATATTCTGATGCAGAGTTCGCTGCTAAGGAACTCGCGACACTCCAATCCAACGTGGCCGACGTCGAATCGCATCCAGCATACATCCAGAAGCGTGAGGAACTCGCCTCGGTTCGCCAGGAAATCGTTAGCTTGCAAGAGTCGGCATATGACGCCGTTGCCGTGGTACGTAGCGAACTGGACGAACTGAACGCCGCGATCGCCGGCTACCGGCAGGATCTAGCCAAGTTCGAACTTGCTGAATCGACCCGCAAGCGCATCGCCGAATACGAGCAGCGGGAGAAGGAACTTGCCGAAGAATTCGAAAGGCTGGAGCACGAGCTTTACCTGACGGAAGAATTCACCCGGGCCAAGGTTGCCATGCTCGAATCCCGTATCAACAGCCGGTTCCAGTTGGTTCGGTTCAAACTCTTCAAGGAGCAGGTCAACGGCGGCTTGGAAGAATGCTGTGAAGCGACGTACAAAGGCGTTCCGTATGGCGCCGGCCTGAACAACGCCGCACGGATTAATGCCGGTCTCGACATCATCAACACGCTGTCGGAGCACTTCGAAGTATCCGTACCGATCTTCGTGGACAATGCCGAGTCGGTCGTGGAACTGATCGATACGGTCGGACAAAAGGTTTGCCTGGTCGTCAGCGCGCTGGACAAGCAACTCCGCGTCGAGACGATCGGAGAAGAAATGAAGGAGGCGGTATAAGATGAATGAATTCTCCACGGCCCTTGTCAAAGTAACAGACATCTACGCGCCGATGATCGAGCGGCAGCTTAACGGAAATGGGGTCCATTTGGACCCTTACGCCCGGCAGTGTGTTGTTAACGCTATCTCGGTAATCAATTCAGTGCTTGATTCCAAGGCGATTTCTTGGAACGACGAGAAGCTCGACAAGAACAATATCACTCAAGTCCTTATGAATGTTGCAGCGCTAAAATTGAACGCTGCGGCAAGCCCACGGGAAGTGTTCTTTCAGATTCGCAACGTCAACGTGAAAGCAAAACCAAGCGACCCGGACAACTGGCGTAAACAGATTGAGATGGGCATCGAAGGGGACGGGAACGACGCCATTCTCAATCGGTTTGGTCGAAACGTCAAGCAAGTCCGTCCTTATTGGCTTGTTCGCGAGAAGGACCACTTCGAATACCCCGGTTTTAATGGGCTCGAAATGACGCCACCAGTGTGGCGGCCGACAGGGCAAGGCGAAGTCGTTCGGATCGTCTATCCTATCATCTTCAACGACAACAGTATTCAGTATTTCATCGGCGAGAGAGACGATGTGGTTAAAAACCTGATCGCCCACATGAATAACAACATGATGAATGAAACGTTCGGGGTATGCGCGGACCGCTTCAAAGCTACGTCGGAGCAGAAAAAGCAGATCGCCGCTAAGAAGGCAGAAATCCTGAAGAAAGCTAAGGAAGCCGGACTCGGTGCCCTGGACGACCCTGAACTGCAGCAATACATCAGCCCGGCGTGGTCTGAGTTCCACAGTCGCGAGCAAATGCTGATCCGCAAGATGCGGAACAACATCGTCAAGAAGATCCCGAAGGACTTCGGCAGCGCGTTCGTCGAGATTTTGCACAACAACGTGGCGGATGAGACGTATTCGTCGGTCCAGCGGGAGATCAGTGAGAATGCGAATAGCGAGCCGATTGACGTGGAGGCAAAAGTAACGAATGAGACGACGGAAGCGGTTCCGAATTCGATAACCGAAACACCGGTTGGCGGCGAAGCTACTCGAGAGGAAGGTAAACAGGAAGATCCCGCGCAAGGCGACCTGTTCGATCAAGAAATGGCAGCCGCTGAAGCATACGCCGCTGGTGTCGGCGCAACTCCAGACTTCTGATGATCACTATTAAATCGTTCGGAAGCAGCTCGGCCGGCAACTGCTATTGGATATCAGACGGTCGGTCAGAACTTCTGCTAGAAGCCGGCCTCCGCTTCGCAGACATCCGCAAGGCGTTGGACTTTCGCGTCTCCCGCCTTGCGGGCTGCCTTATCAGCCACGAACACGGAGACCATAGCAAATCAGCCAAGGACCTCATGAAAGCCGGCGTGACCGTCTACGCTTCGCAGGGTACATTTGACTCCTTGAAGATCAGCGGACACCGCGCGCGGCCTGTGCGCTCCAAGGAGCAATTTACGGTTGGTTCGTGGACAGTGATGCCGTTCGATGTGGAGCACGACGTGGACGAGCCCATCGGCTTCCTGATGACTAACCATGACGGTGACAAACTGGCGTTCTTGACCGACACATACTACTGCCGGTACACGTTCAGCGGAATCACTCATCTGATGGTCGAGTGCAACTACTCGCTGCGGATCCTCGACGAGAACATCGCCGCCGGGCGCGTCCATCCCGCGATGCGGCCCCGGCTGCTCCGGTCACATTTCAGCCTTGAGAACGTTAAGGACTTCCTCCGGGCGAATGATCTATCGCAACTACAGGAGATTTACTTGTTGCACCTTTCGGACAGCAACAGCGATGAAGCACTGTTCAAACGCGAGATCCAATCTATCACAGGGAAGCCGGTATACGTCGCCGGTAGATGAAAGGAGGGTCGCCAATGTGCCAGAAGTTGCAGGATATGAAGATACTCATTCCGGAAATCCCGAGCGAGTGGACGCAACGAACTAGGTCGGGAAACACGAACATTTGGAATGATTTGTTTTATCGGAATGGATTACCGGAAGTTAAACTAGATCCTCCCATGCGCGGGCTGTACGCGGAACGTTTTGAGGATGGTTGGTACTGGGTATGTGGGTGTCAAAAGTGCCTAGGAATCTTCGATAAGCACTCCTACATTACTTGTTATGAACACGATCGCTGCGAGACGTGCGGAATTCATAGAAGCGAGTTGAAAGAGGTTCCATGGGGGCTCATCGCTGGATGGCAATGCAATCCATGCAGAGAAGCAGAACGAGCAGAACGAAAGTCTGAGGCACTGTCGGCTGCGCAAGCGCGCGGCCATTCGGAAGATGACTGTTGGCGAACGAACGAGGTTATCTGCCCTGTATGCGGCTCTGAGAATTCATCAGATGACATGCACGGATCTTCTGAACATGAAGTAACTTGTTGCATTTGCGACGCAGAATTCATCGTTGAAGTTGAGTACGACCCGAAATATACATCGCGACTTAAGCATACGGAGGAGGCGGACGATGAAGGATCGGCTGCGTGAATTGCAGATGAAGGACGTCGCCGACATGCAAGCAGTTCAGACGCTAATTGACGCCGGCATTGATCCGGACGAAGCGGCAGGAGCGACGATCGGCGGCCGGTTCCAACTCTCCGAAACGACGAGGGAAGCCCTTGTCAGACATTGAGTTCCCGGACGAGTTCGGCCAGCCATTGCTCCGGTCTGGTATCGCCGACCACGTCTGGCGGCTCAAAGAGACGGACCCAGAAGCGTTCAGGGCGAAGGTGATCGCATACTTCGCCCTCTGCTATCCCGGATGGCGCGTTGTCCGCGCTCAGTATCCAACGATCTATCTACAAGATGAGAGGGGGCAGAAAGCGTGAAGCACGATCGCAGACCTAACAGACGACAGATGAGAGCCATTGCCGCAGCTGGCTTGATGCCAAGCGAGTGGTATGTCGTTAAGAATCTGTCAGGCGAATTGCACATCAAGAACCGGTTCACGGACAAAGTGAAAGTCATTCCTGCGTGAGAGGGTGAACAGCATGCCAATCGGCGACTTCAATCCTTATCCGAAGGAGAAGCAACTGTTTCAACGCCGAACCAAGCCGACGCAGCGTCAGATGGGCGAGATTAGCCCGAGCGTGGACCGCGAGCTTAAGGATCGGTCAGGATATGTCTGCGAGGTGCGTAAGCGCTGTAGCGGCGCCAGAGCGACGCAGAGGGCGCACACGAAGGGCCGGCGAACGATACCGCGAAAGACAGCGGTCGACGACCTCTTCCATGCCTGCGTCGGCTGCCACATCTGGATGGACGAAACGCCGGAAGGAATCCGGTTTAAGAGGCAAGTACGGGAGATTGGCGGCACTACGGTTTATCTGCAACAGAATCTGAACGCATTAGGGGGATGAGGGGAATGTCCGAAAGCTACCCCTTCCCAACATATTCAGGACTACTGGAGCCGAAGCATTACGAGAATATCGGTATGGCAATCTGGCTCTTCCTCTGGTGCATCAGCTCCACGACCAAGGAAGTCCAGCGGGATGGGATTACTTGGGGAATTGTCCTCGGGAGCAAGCCTGTCAAAATCGATTACTTATCCAAGCAGTTCAATATAAACAGATCAACGATCAAACGGTGGGTAGATACCCTGGAAGAGCACGATTATATCAGAGTAACACGAGCTCCATACGGTCTGATATTCGAGGTGAGAAACTCCAAGAAGTACACGAATCAGAGACAGCTCGAAATTGCACCATCTGAACAGAGAGATAGCTCAAAAATGCACCATCTGTTAGATAGTGATGGTGCAAATATGAACCATCAGCAGTGCAAAAATGAGCCATCTAATAAAGATATTATAAAGACCTTGATTGATAGATTGATAGACGGATTGAACGATGTCCGATTCTCGGAAGAAAGATGCGGGGTTCTTACGACCGTCGTGGCTTCCTTGTCCACGAGACAAATACATCTTGACGACCAGACCATTTCAATCCGCGCCGCAGAAATCGAGCGCTATTACATGGCTCGGAAGAATCGCATTCATCCTGTTGGCGCCGATTGGGTGCCGATCCAGAGAATCTCGAAGATGCCAATACCGATGGAATACATCACCTTCGGGATCGACCTTGCATTCGCTCGGCATGCACTGACAAAGCGCTGGCCGACCGACGAGATCAATCAGTTTGCCTACTGCGAGAAAGTCATCATCGGGACATGGAATCGACTGCTGAGCGATATTGCCGCGTACAACTCGCCGGCAGAGGCGGAAGTCGTGCCGATCGGCCAGGCACAGCGACGAACTGGCAAACAACGGAGGCTAGATGATCTAAGGCGGAAGGCGAAGGAGGAACGAGAGCGTGGACAGAGCTGACGTCATTGAGCTTTTCATCGAACTCAAAACGGCTTACCCGAATTTCGATGATAGCGACGAAAATATTGATTTGCACTTCAAGTACCTTAAGGATTTTCCATTCGGAGACGCGATGAAGAATGTTGAGAAGCACATATTGACCGAGCGGTTTCCACCGACGATCGCCGACATCCGCGGCCGTCTCGGCGACCTAGCGGACAGCCAGCGAAGCAAAGAAGCTGCCGAATCCTTTGCCGCTCAGATCGAACTCTGGAAGCGAAATGCAGCGCCACCTCCGGACGGATACTGGGAGACCATGAAAGCGAAATTGCGAGGTGACAGTGCATGAACATGGAAGACTTCTTGGGCATTGAAACACCATGCGACATCGCGGCAGAGCAGGCAGTACTCGGAGCAATCTTGACGGAACCGGCGACAATCGAAACCGTCCGGGAAACGCTGCAGGGCGGCGAGTTTTTCGACAAGTCCCATGCACGGATCTACAGGGCCATGCTTAAGGTGCAGGACGTTGACAACCCGCTGGACTTGCTGACGATTACAGCTGCGTTGCAGGACAGCAAGGAACTTGAAGACGTCGGCGGTGTAAGCTACATGACGAAACTGGCTAACGCGGTTCCCACCACGGCCAACGTCGGATTCTACGCCGACCGAGTCGCCGATATGTTCTTGCGGCGCCAGGCAATCGAAACATCGCTCGAAATGCTTCGGCAAGCTGCGAGGCAGGAAGACGTCAACGGTTTCGTATCGATGGCAGAAGCGGCCGTTTCCCGGCTCTCCGATCAGGCAACGCCAGCAAAGGAATTCCGAGAGATCAAGGATGTGCTCATGGAGGTGTGGGAGCAGGCCGAGCAACGGTACAACAACCGCAACACCTTCGGGGGCGTCACCGGCATTCCTACAGGTTATCGCGATTTAGATCGAATGACTGCCGGCTTCCAGCGAAGCGACTTAATCATCGTCGCGGCACGGCCGTCAGTGGGCAAGACGGCATTCGCGTTGAATGTCGCTCAGAATGTCGCTGTTAAGACGGATGAGACCGTTGCCATTTTCAGTCTTGAGATGTCTGCCGGCCAACTCGTTCAACGTATGATCTCGTCGGAAGGGAATGTTGACGCTAGCCGCATGCGAACTGGATTCTTCGAAGGTGATGATTGGGAGAAGATGGGCGGCGCTGTCGGAACCTTATCCGAGGCGAAAATTTTCATCGATGACACACCGGGAATCACAGTCAACGAGATCCGATCGAAATGTCGGAAACTCAAGAAGGATAAGAGCTTGGGCATGATTTTGATCGACTATCTGCAGCTGATTCAAGGAAGCGGCCGGCGCGGTGCTAATCGGCAAGAAGAAGTGTCTCAGATCTCCCGTACGCTCAAGCAGATCGCGCGCGAACTGGAAGTGCCGGTCATCGCATTGTCGCAGCTCTCCCGCGGCGTAGAACAGCGGCAGGACAAGCGTCCGATGATGTCAGACCTTCGAGAGTCGGGTGCGATCGAGCAGGATGCCGACATCGTAGCTTTTCTGTACCGAGACGATTACTACGACAAGGAAACCGAGAAGAAGAACATCATCGAGATCATCATCGCGAAGCAGCGCAACGGTCCGGTAGGCACGGTCGAGCTCGTGTTCCTGAAGAACTTCAACAAGTTCGTCAGCTTGGATCGCGGGCATGACGAGCAGACGTTCAGCAGCCAACACAAGCCGACGGGAACATCCGGGAGGGAATGGGCGTGAGGCTGACCATACCCGGTACGACACCGAGCGTCAACCATATGTACAAGGATAAGTGGATTAAGGGCCGTAAATATCGCGTTCTTACGGATGAAGCGCAAGCATGGGCCGACGAAGCGGTTCTACTGGCGAAGTCGTGGCGGAACAGAACGCGGTGGTCGACGCCGGAAGGCAAAGTGGTTGTTAATCTTTGGTTCTTCTTCCCAGACAATCGGAAGCGCGATACTCATAACGGGCAGAAATTGTTGCTTGATTGTCTCGAAGCAGCAGGGATTTATGAAAACGATCGGTACGCGTTGCCGCGAATCATGGACTGGGAGATCGACCGCGCCAATCCGCGAATCGAACTTGAAATATTTAAGCTTCAGGAGGTTGCATCTTGAGCATTCCGATTTTAGACCAGCTCACCGAACTCGGAGAGCACGAAGAAACGATCATCGTCATCCAGGGACAAGCGTTCCTGGTTACGAGAGCCACTGAGGATGATATCGAGCGGATCGGACGAGGTTACTTTTGCATGGATTAGGGAGGAATCCGCATGAACTGGAGACTCGCATCAACATCCCAATTATACGAGATCGCCTACCACGACGACGGCGCACACATCGAGCACCGAATAGCTGCCGCAGCTGAAATCAAGCGGAGGAACCGCAGAAAGTACGGCCGGACACATTTCAAGATCAAGGAGGTCTACCAGCGATGACTCAGATGAAAGTATGGCGTCTGTCTCCGGAGCAAATGAACGCATATGAGTCCGGCGAAGACCTTGGGGAGCCTGATGTTGTCGTTCAACCAGCATCACTGGCCGGCATGAACGAATGCACAATCGTGCGACCGTCGCTTAAGCAGAGGATCGGGCAAGGGCGGATACCGATGCGGCAGCCTCGAGACAGTTTTGGAGAGTTAGTCAACAAGCCGATCGCGTTGCCGGTACGAAAGGTGAGTGGGAAGCCATGAACCGCGATGAGCGCAGGAGAGCATTCCAGATGCTCAAGAGCCTGTCGGTAGATAAGTTCTGGGCGCACATGAATGTTCTCCATACAAGGGCGTACGCCGCCGCAGAGCGCCACTATCAAGAAGCGATGGACATCGTGCTGACGCCGAAGCAAAAGGCAGCGGTCGTCGTCAAGGCGGTTGAGATTCGCGAGCTGTGGGACGGCATGGCGACCGTCACGACAGACGAGACGGAGATGGAGATATTTAATCCACCCGAACAGGCGCGTGAAGCTACGTGATCGTACGTGATCGCAAGAACGTACTCGCACAAATCAGCGCCATCGAAGATGGCACATGCGCAGCATGCGAAACCAGACAGCGGATGCAAGAGGCATACGGCCGGCGTGGGCATTACGCTAAAATCTCGTACCATTGCAACCAGGTCTGCCCAATAGGCCGCCAACTGCAGGAACTCGGGAAGTATCTTGTCAGGAACAAAAAGGCTCCGACAACAGCACCACGCCAGCAACGCAGGGAATGGATGCTGAACGAGGATGAGGTAGCCCAATAACAGCGACATAGTCGCAAGGGAGATGGATAATCCATGATCGAGGTAAGCTGCCCCGTATGCCTCAAGACGCACAATATCGAGTCGTGGCACAACGCAACGGCCCGTAAATACGACGCTGAATGGATGGTGCCGATCAACGATCCGGTGTACGCCGACGCCACATATATCTGCCCCAACTGTGGTAAGGAGTCCGTCGGTCATACATTGACCATTAGCGCGTAAGCGAGGGGGCCGAACCCCTACCCCATATCAGACCCTATAGAGCCTATATACGGCTACCGCTTCGCTGAGATTATTCGGTCGGGACGAAGAAAGGAGAAAGAGCATGAACGCACCACGGATATTACACTACCCCGGCAGCAAGTGGTCGCTCGCCGAATGGATCATCAGCCATATGCCGCCGCATACGACGTACCTCGAACCATTCTTCGGATCCGGCGCGGTGTTCTTCAACAAGGCTCCGTCTGCGCTCGAGACGATCAACGACATTGACGGCGATGTGGTCAACCTGTTCAAGGTAATTCGGGACCGTCCAGGCGAATTGGCGCGCGGCATAAAGTGGACTCCATGGGCTCGGGGAGAATTCTATACCTGCAGCCGCCCGAGGGGGGGGGGCGAGGCCGAACTCGAACGCGCCAGAATGTTCCTTGTCCGCTGTTGGCAAAGCATACGCGTAAAGACAGGATCGATATCCGGATGGAAGTGCCGCGCAACTGCAGATGATGCTTATCGAGTTAAGCAGTGGAACGAACTGCCTGAGAAGATCGCGGAAGTTGCGGAACGGTTGAAGCAAGTTCAGATCGAGAACCGTCCGGCGCTGGAGGTAATCGCTCGTTACAAGCGACAAGATGTGCTGATCTATGCGGATCCGCCATACCTGCTAGGCGCGAGAAACGGAGCAATTTATCAGAACGAAATGGACGAGACAGATCACGCGCAGCTGCTCGAAGCGCTTGACGGTCATCCCGGACCGGTATTCTTGAGCGGATACGATAGCCGACTCTACAACGATAGGCTGAAACATTGGAGGCGGGAGGAACGGCAGCAGGTCATAGAGACGGGGCAATCCCGAACTGAAGTCCTCTGGATCAATCCAGTAGCAGAAGAACATGCCGGGAAGCAGTTGACCTTGTTTTAGGAGAGGAGATAGACATGCAGGAAATCATTGTAGACAACTTCGCGGGCGGTGGCGGCGCCAGCACCGGCATCGAGATGGCAACAGGTCGCAGCGTGGACATCGCGATCAACCACGACCCCGCAGCGATCGCCATGCACGAAGCAAATCATCCTGAGACGGAGCATTACTGCGAATCGGTCTGGGATGTTGACCCGCGCGCGGTTGCGGCGGGGCGGCCGGTCGGGCTTTGTTGGCTCTCCCCGGACTGCAAGCACTTTTCCAAGGCCAAGGGCGGCAAGCCCGTCGAGAAGAAGATTCGCGGTCTCGCATGGGTGGCGCTCCGATGGGCAGCGACCGTTAAGCCGCGAGTGATTATGCTGGAGAACGTAGAGGAGTTCAAAACGTGGGGGCCGCTCGTCATCGGTCCGGACGGCAACCAATGGCCGGACCCGGCGCGCAAGGGGCGGACGTTCAACAGCTTCGTCAATGCGCTGCGGCGGCAAGGTTACGAAGTCGACTGGCGTGAGATGAGGGCGTGCGACTATGGCGCGCCGACGATCCGCAAACGCTTCTTCCTTGTGGCACGCCGCGACGGCCGACCGATAGTCTGGCCGGAGCCAACGCATGGCGATCCGGAGAGCGAGGCGGTAAAGTCCGGTCGATTGAAACCGTGGCGGACGGCGGCGGAGATCATCGATTGGACGATTCCTTGTACATCGATCTTCGAGAGGGTGCGGCCACTCGCCGAGAACACCATGCGACGTATCGCCCGCGGAATTCAGCGATTTGTAATTGACAATCCGACGCCGTTCGTCATTAAGGTCAACCACAAGTATGACCAGTTCCGCGGTCAATCGCTCGAAGAGCCGCTGCAGACTGTAACTGCATCCAATGGATACGGATTGGTCACGCCGTACGTCGCCAGAATCGGCCAAACGGGATTCGGTGGCGACCGGATGCAATACGAGGCGACCGATCCGCTCACGACGATTACGACTAAGGCTGAGCATCTTCTCGTCGCTCCGTTTCTCACCCAATACCATTCGTACGACGACAGTGCGCGCGGGCAAACGCTCGAAAGGCCATTGTTGACGCAGGACACTTCCAACCGCTACGGGCTCGTCGCCGCATTTATCGCGAAGCACTACGGCGGCATGACAGGCGTCGGAGCAGACACACCTCTTCCGACAACGACGATGCGCGGGACGCAGAACCAATTAGTCACGAGCCACTTGATCAAGTTGCGCGGGACGTGCGCGGACGGTCAGCCGGTAACGGAGCCGGCGCCTACCATCACGGCCGGAGGGATGCATGTCGGGGAGGTGCGGGCTTTCCTGCTGAAATACTACGGCAGCGCGGACAACGGCCAGCAGCTCGACGAGCCGTTGCACACGATCACCACAAAGGACCGCTTCGGCCTCGTGACGATCGAGGGTGTCGACTACCAAATCGTCGACATCGGGATGCGGATGCTGGAGCCGCACGAGCTGTTCGCCGCTCAAGGCTTCCCGCGGAACTACATTATTGACCGGGACGCTAACGGCAAAAGCTACCCGAAGTCGGCGCAGGTGGCGCGCTGCGGAAACTCCGTTCCGCCGCCGTTCGCAGAGGCGCTTGTGCGCGCTAACTTACCCGAACTTTGCACCGGATCGGGCCGCGCACTGACGTTCGAGCGTTACCGAGAGGCAGCTGGCCAGCTGCAGTTATCAATATAACGCACGCGGAGGCCGTAACCCGGTCTCCCTCCCCTAATAACCTAAAGAGAGGAATGAGATATGGATGCCTAAGATGGGAATTTGCAGTTTCTCAGATGGTGGAATACATCTCACCGACTTTGTTGCTCCAAAAGCAGATTATCCTGACGCCGAAAGCTTCGTAAAGGCTTGCAAGTTCGAATTCGACTACGAGGAAGACGGCGATTTGAAGTACGAAGAGAAGATCAAGGTGGAGAACGTCAAAGAGGGGCATTGCCGATGGTATCCAGTTGCGCCGGAAGGATGCGACATAGACGGCGGGTGTTATAGCTTCAGCAAGCCCGGACCAGGAGCATTTCCAGTTTGGTACATTCCGCTCCAATAACCAATAGGAGGCAACCAATACATGAGTGCGATCAATCATCACTGTACTGAATGCGGCATGCTGTTGAGCCATCCGGCTGAGTATCACCCTTATGAATTCTGCATCCTCAAAAAGGCGGGACAAGATCCGCGCAGGCTGTACCACAACATCGCAAAGCACGCTGTCGCATCGGCTCCGTCTGGTGACTATATATCCAAGAAGGAATTGTTGGAGTGGGCAAGCAATCGAAAGTCGATGCACAGAACGTCCATGCCCTACGATATGGGAATCGTATTCATGTGCGATTCACTGGCGGCAGAGATCATATCCGGCCGTTTCGACATCCTCTCCCCAGCAGAGGGACGGTATAGGGAAGCGATGGAACGGATCGTTGATGTAATGGCAGACGATACATCGATCAGAGCGCAACGAATCAACAACATCATCATCTCAGCCCTCTCCCCTATCGGTGAGCAGAAGGAGGATACAGAGAAATGATTAGATTTACAAAGCCGGATGGAAACTCGTTTTACGTCAGTGCTGAAGCAATCTCGGCAACGTCTCATAAATTTCCCGGTGAAACAAGGATTTACGTCGGATCGACGATTGATGATTGCTTTGTTGTCACCGAGTCTCCCGAAGAAGTAGTCCGCAAGATCATGGAGTACAAACGGTACCGAATGGTACATCAAGTAGCGGCATCCGAATTGGACTCCGATGAGGAGAGGTCGGCATTCAGCGGACTCCTCTGGCTCGCCGGGCTGGAGGATACCCCCGATGAATGATAAAGAAGAAGTAGTGCCAATCAGAGATATCGGCGATAAGGTGAGCGTTAGACATCTCTCATTCTTCAACGAAAAGCTAGACCGACTAACGTCAGCTTGGACGCCCCACATCGAAGTAGACGGAGAGATGCTAAAGATTCGCGACCCGAATAATCCACTTGGCTTTATTACCGCTGATACGAGGCACAAAGCGCGGAAGATTGCGATTCAGGTTCGGGATGAGATGCGCAAGCATCTGTGGGAAAGGAGTCAATCCGATGCCCAATGATAAGGATACGCTAGAGGAGATCAAACGGAAGTACGCGATGCACGTTTACGAGGGGCACGAAGACAACGTGAACGACGTTATCCGCTATCTCCTCCAACAGAACGAACAGCAGCAAGCGGAGATAGAGCGAGAAAAGGAAGAATTAGATCGTCTCAACAACGTCATTTTACGCCTCCAAGAAGACTATGAACGATCGCTTGCCGTTAGCGAATCTCTCGGTCACCAACTCCAACAGTCCCGAGAAGAGAACGAACAACTGATCAAGGATAGAGATTTCTGGGTGAATCTATACAATCAAGAACGTGATTTGTGCAAGGGGCAAAAGGAGAATCTGCGCGAAATCAACGAACGAATCGGCGCAGATGCCGAGAATTTGCTAGTGGAGAACGAACGGCTGCGGGGAGAACTGGAACAGGTTAAGGCAGAACGGGACGATTACCGTAAGGTACTGGAATGGTACGAAAAACGCACGAACTGGGAGTATTTCGTTGACCACTCGGCGCCAGCGCTCAAGGATAGTGGCGAACGTGCCCGTGACATCCTATCCCGTTATCCATCAGAGAAAGGAGAATAGCCAGAATGAGAGAGATTAAGTTCCGTGGTCGTCGCGTCGATAACGGAGAATGGATTTACGGAAGTTTGCTTGACGGAGATATTATTGTTTCCGGTCAAGTGGATGCGGACGGTGATTACATCGGTGTAGGAGAATGGAGTTCTGTCGACCCCGAAACAGTCGGGCAGCTCACAGGTCTAAAAGACCGCAACGGCAAGATGATTTATGAGGGGGATGTGTTGGAAGGAGGATTGGTTATCGAATACGGTAGAACATCATGTGGATGCTGTAGTTACGTGCATGGATATGACTTAGCACAAAATGACCCATATTACGAATTACCGGAAGTCATCGGCAACATCTACGAGAACCCATCCCTATTAGGAGACACAGGAGGGGATGGGGGATGAAGACGGAAGATACGCTATCGCTAGAACGCGACATATGGAAAGCCACGAACAAGCAGGGCGTATTCGGATGCTTGGAAGTCACGATAGGGTGGTTCGGGGATGAGCGAGTAGATTATATGACCTATGACACGAAAGGCATCTTCCGTTGCTACGAAATCAAGGCATCGAAGTCCGACTTCTATAGTTCCGCCAAGAAGACGTTTGTCGGACACTTTAACTATTTCGTGTTGACGAAGGAACTATACGAGCAAGTGAAGGAAGATATTCCGCGTCATGTAGGTGTGTATGTTGGATCTCTGCTGGTGAAAAAAGCGAAGCGGCAAGAGTTAAAGGTCGACGAGCAGATTTTGAAGGATTCGCTCATTCGTTCCCTATCACGAGACGTTGATAAGCTGTTCAAGAGCGCAGATCCAGAGTACACCAACCGAATGACTCGCATCATAAATAAAGAGCGCAAGGAGAAAGAAGAGTATCGGACAAAGTTCTGGAACCTTCAGCACAGAGTGTGGGAAAAGTACGGTACACGGTGGGATCGTGAGCAGGAGACAGCAACTTCATAGGCCGCAGGCCTCCGTCTCGACCGAATCAGCGCAGCCGAAGGCGGAGGCCGAATAAGGGTCTAATCCATCAAGTATAGGAGGTAATAGAAAGAACCTACAGCCGGGGCCGGAGATGGATGCGAAGTTGGCACATTTATTCGGGTGGTACAAGAAACATGATGAGCAATTCAAGTTGGACATGTGGCACAGCAACACGAGTAAATATGCGACATCTTCGCTTGATTTCTCCACCACATGGAACGGAATGCAACAAGTAGTAGAGGAGATGCAGCGGAGGGGATGGGACTTCGCACTCGAATCATTAACGTATGACGGAATCAAGTATCACGCCAGATTCTTCGAGCGGATTGAGGGCGGATATGGCGAGTACGACAGCGAAGCATCATTCCCTCACGCCGTATGTATGGCAGCACTCAGCGCTCTGGAGGGACAGAGAGATGAATCTAACCAAAGAACAAATTGACCGGCTAATGAGCTGGTACGAGTGCCTTAAGGTCGAGAACCCGAACACTATCGAACCGGAAGACACGAAGCTGTACGAGGAACTCAAACAAAATAAATAAGACAAGCCCCCGGAGCGTTGGGGAACGGAGACCGGGGGCGAACAGATATTCCTACACCAATAATACCATATCAGCGGGGTGTAGGGGATGATCGCATTGCAGATGGATCTATTTCCGCAAGCGACAGCAGACGAGATCAAAAAGACCAAATCGCTGCTGGCCGAGTACAGAAAGATGAAAGTTAACGTCGCTGAATTTGAAAAGGAAGGCATCGAGAACCTTGCGCCGAAAAAGAGAATGACGTACAATGCAATCGCGAAGGCTGTCCAGGAACTCGAGAGAGCTGTCCGACTGATCTTGGATCCGGAAGTCCGGCAGATCGTTGAGATGCGATATATTCGCGGCGAACGCCACAAGGTGACGGTGATTCGACACAGCAGCATGCACCCTTCAACCGTCGATCGCAAGCTGCAGGAAGGTATCGAGTCCGTCGCGAATTCTCTCAAACTTTTCGAGGAATAAAGAAAGGTGGCGGCACATGGGAGAGCAGTATATCTACGTCGTGGACCCGCCAGGAAGCACTGGTGAGAAGTGCGAATGCGGAAAAGATGCTGCATTCTTGATAGGGATATGCGGTCATGAAATTCATGCATGTGAAACGTGCATTGCTGAACTAGGAAAAAGCATTATCGACGCATTGGTGTAAATAATGCGTGTAAATCGCGTGTAACGTGCGTCAAATATGCAAGTGCCATAGGGGTACAGTGGAATCACATAGAGCGGAAACGCTCGGGTGATCGCCGCTGTACCCCTTATCGTTTGCGGCACCCGGCCATGCGGTGGGTCAATCAGACCTTAGGCGCTAGTCGCCGAGCGTGTGGAGATGGGGATGGGTTCGAAACCCTCTTTATTATTTGCATTTTCTTCACTGTCTCGGATTTTCCGGAACGGTGAAGAGGATGCAAATCCTCTGCAAGAAGGTGTGCGCGCATTCGCGCAAGGGTAAACGCTCCGTTGATGGTCAGGGTGGGGGCCTGTGGGCGACACGTCAACTCCGATATGTAATTGTCAGTATATTGTGTGCAGCATTATCTGACGATTGGAGGGGGCGGAAATTAACCGTCATGCGTGGGTCTGGAGGGTCCCGTTAGTTGATACGCATGGCGCAATGGAAGACCATCGCATTTCCTTTGACACCAAAGGGCTGCGATGGTCTTTTTTAAATCCTAATTGGAGTGATGATGATGTCTCGAGCGAACAATCTGCCTCCTGATCTGGTGCTGCAGCCTGATAAGTGTAAGAGGTGCACCTATGGCAGCTGGCGAGAGACTAGACAATATTGCCCTTTTCAAAAGTGTGTGAAGGAGGATGACGCCATTGTTACGACAACTCGCAAATTGGATGGTTCGAAAGACGCTTCCGCTCGCCGGCCCGGAGCCGAAGAATAGGCGGGAGCGCCGGGTGCGGAGAGCTCAGAGGCGGGTTTAGCGATAAATAGAAAAACACCGTTGGATGCTACCCAAACGGTGTTTATGCAACTTAGAATCGTGGAAGACTGAGCAAGTTGTCAACTGTAGTCGTATTGGCTTTCGTGCGAATGTATGCGGGTCGTCCAGTGGGATGGACGGTCTCCACATTCGCTTTTGATCCATACTGATTGGTGTAGTAGTACTCATATCCGATATCGATGTAACTTACCGCTTGTTCTCTGGTTTCCACTGTCCCCGTGGATAGCTTGACATGGGTGATATGTTCGGTGGATGAAGAATAGCTATTTGATAAGCGGATGTGGGTAATCTGACAGAGTCCGGCCATGGCTTTTCACCTCCCTCCCTATACCTATACGGTATATTACGGGACTGGCTTATGCAAGAATAAAAGGAAGAAAGAGGGTGAACCCGTGAGAATAGGCGACTGGGTCCATACGAGTCACAACATGAACAAAATCACGGGTTTTCTTCTTGACGTAGACGAGGATAAACTGACAATTCAAGTTACCATACCGGCGAATTACGGAACAATTGTTATGGATAGTAAGGGCGTTTGGAGCTCCGATGATACGATATGGCCTGACGACATCCCAGTTTTGATCGACCTTTCGTTGGCTATGCGAGATCGTAACTGGTTCGATAAATGGAGATATGAGTTATCTCTGTGGCGGCCGGTTGATCAATTTTTCCACCAGCCGAGTAAATCATAAAACAAAAAGCCCCGGGCGTTCTTCGCCACGGAGCTTCTTGACCGATGCTTTCGGATTTGTCTCCTATTATATCATACATTGGCGTATTGTGGAAGATGATGTATGATTATGGGCGGGGGGTGATCAAGGTTTGGAGAGCGCATTTGATGACGTAACAAAGATGATGCAGGCAGGTGCTTGGCTCATTGCCAAGATCGCATTCATTTACATATTGTTACCCGAGATTGTTGCTATCGTCGTTTTGGGCGGGGTTCTTAAGGTGCGAGGGGATATATTCAAAATTCTCATGATAGGCATTACGTTGATTTGTGCCTATCTATTTGTTCGCTTTGGAATGCATCAGATCGTAATGGAATCAGTTAAAATATCGAATACGAATTAGCGCCTTCGGGCGCTTTTTTTATTTAATGTGCGAGGTGGTGATCATGAAGTTTGTCCAGCCGATCCGTGACAAGGCGCTTATTGTCCAGATCAAGAATTATCTTAAGGTTCGGAGCTTCCGAGACTATCTGATGTTCTCGATGGGCATTCACAGCGGGCTGCGGATATCGGACTTGCTCAACCTTCAGGTATGGCAAGTGCGTGGGCAACTTCATGTCACCTTTGTCGCCGAGAAGACAAAGAACCGACGGCGGAAACGGCGGAAAGAAAAGAAATTCATTATCCACCCGGACTACCGCGAGGACTTGGAAGTCTACATCCGCGATATGCCGGATGATGCATATTTATTCGCTAGTCGACAGCGGAAGCGAGATGGAAAATCCGGGCTTCCAATTTGCCGAGAGACAGCTTGGAAGATGCTGAGCAAGGCGGCCAAGCATTTCGATCTTCAAGAAATCGGCTGCCACTCGCTGCGCAAGACTTGGGGCTATCACATGATCATGGGATCGCCTCCGGAAGAGATGAACTACGTCATGGCGTTACTAATGGAGGCTTTCGGTCATGAGACTCAAGAGGAAACTTTACGGTATTTGGGGCTCACGCAAGACACCTTAGACCGCATGATTCTTCGTTTGAGTTTCACACAATCCGGTTAATGTTGCAGTCGAACTGTGTGAAATAGAAAATCCAGAAATATCAAGGATTCTGGATTTTCATGAGTGCAACAGAACCAGGGTTGTGTTGAACTCTACTGACAATCTCTAGGAGAACATCGTGGCGGCGATGTGCTGAAAAATAGCAGAATATCCGAGCGTCGTCACCCATTTCTCTGCGATCAGAGATTCAAAACGTCCAAACAGACTCGAATAGCACGGGGGTGGTGGTGGTGAGATGTCAAGAGAACCGAGTCCGGAGCAGAAGCGAGCCCTTAAGATATGGCTAAAAGACCGCACGAAGAAGCCGAAAGAGATCGCCGAGATAGTCGGTGTATCGCCCGAGCTCGTTCGCAAGTGGAAGAGTCTCGGCAGGTGGGAGCAGATACCGGAGAAGCGCCCCCGCGGCGGACAGCGCGGAAACAAGAATGCAAAGGGCAATAAAGGCGGTTCTGGAGCTCCACCTGGCAACGATCGAGCCGTTAAACATGGTCTGTTTCGCAAGTTCATGCCGCAGGACGGTGACTTTCTCGAAATCATGGACATGGTAGCCGAAATGGAACCATTGGACATGCTTTGGCAGAACATTATCACGCAGTTCACCGCGATCATCCGCGCCCCGGCAATCATGCACGTTACCGCCAAGGATGAGATGATCAAGGAAATCAAGAAGCAAAAGTTTGAAATCCATTCCGAAGTTGACGAGGAAACGGGCCAAGAAAAACCCAAGCAAATGCTCGTCGAAGAAGAATTTGAATTCCAGTTCTCTTGGGACCGTTACGCGACGTTCCTCAAAGCGCAATCGGTGGCGATGGCCGAATTCCGTTCGATGGTCAAGCAGTTCATGACGGCAGCGCCCGAGAATGACGAGCGCCGAGCTAAACTGGAACTGATGCAAGCGCAGATCGACAAAGCGAAGGTGGATGCCGAGAAAGCGCGAGCAGAAATCAAGAAACTCGGTGGCGATGGGTCCGGCGCTTCGGACGATGGATTCATGGACGCACTGAAGGGCAAGGCTGCGGAGGTGTGGAGCGATGGCGGCACCGAAGCTTAAACAGCCTACCTTCCGATGGTCGCCGTTCTCGAAGAAGCAGTTACAAGTGCTGACGTGGTGGATGCCGCAATCACCGCACAAGGACAAAGACGCGATTATCGCAGACGGTTCGGTGCGCGCCGGCAAGACGGTTGCGATGTCCTTCTCCTACGTCGCCTGGGCGATGGATTCATTCATCGGCGAACAGTTCGGCATGGCTGGCAAGACGATCGGCGCGCTGCGTCGTAACGTCGTCGGGCCGCTCAAGCGGATGCTCCGAAGCCGCGGTTATGATGTGCATGACGATCAGACGGCGAACATGCTCACAGTCACACGCGGACTTGTCGTGAACTACTTCTTCCTATTCGGTGGCAAAGATGAGCGGTCACAAGATCTGATTCAAGGTATCACGTTGGCTGGCATGTTCTTTGATGAGGTCGCGCTGATGCCACAGTCGTTCGTCAATCAGGCGACCGCGCGGTGTTCGGTGGATGGCGCAAAGTTCTGGTTTAACTGTAACCCGGCTGGACCGTATCACTGGTTCAAGATCGAATGGCTCGATCAGCTGCGGCAGAAGAATGCACTGCACCTTCACTTCACGATGGATGATAACTTGTCGCTGTCGGAGAAAGTGAAGGAACGCTATCGCCGGATGTACTCCGGTATCTTCTTCAAACGCTATATTCTCGGCTTGTGGGTCATGGCCGAAGGCGTCATCTACGATATGTTCGACCGGGAGAAGCATGTTGTTCCGACCATTGAGCGCGCGTATTCCAATTACTACGTCTCTTGCGACTATGGCACACAGAACCCTATGACCTTCGGGCTATGGGGTCTTTTTGATGAGACATGGTACAAGGTCAAAGAATATCACTACGATGGCCGGAAGAGATTACGGCAGAAGACGGATGAAGAGTATTGCGCCGATCTGGAAGAGTTCGTCGGCGATGTCGATCCGCAAGCGATCATCGTTGACCCATCGGCAGCATCGTTCATAGCCGCGATCCGCAAGCGCGGGAGGTTCTACGTCACCGAAGCAAAGAACGATGTTCTTGACGGCATTCGGAACACCGCGACGGCGATCAGCGAAGGCAAGATCAAGTACAACGATTGCTGCACGGAGACGTTCCGCGAGTTTTCGTCGTACATCTGGGACGAGAAAGCAGCCGCGCGCGGCGAGGACAAGCCACTTAAGCAGAATGACCACCAGATGGACGGAGACAGGTACTTCGTCAATACGGTCGTGTTCGCGCCAGAGATGAAGTATAGCATCCATCGGCCATCAGGCTGGTAAGAAAGGAGAGTACAAATTGACCATTGTCTACACCAAACAGAAGTTCCCACCTCCGCCGTTCGACAAGGACGTCGCCGCAATGACGTACTTCCGGGCGCTGTACGAAGGCGATCACGCCGAGATTTTCCCGCGAGCGAAGCAAATCGCGAAAGACGTTCGCTTCGGGTGGAAAAGAACCGGCGTCAAGACGTGGACGCAGACACGTGAAGTCGTCGACGTCAACCAAATGTACGTGGTAGCCAACTTCAGCAGCCTAATCGCCGAGGTGCCGGCCGACCTTATTAACCGCGCGTTGGGAAATATCTCAGCTGACACTGAAGACGACCAAGCGCTGCTTGACTTTATCACTGCGGTTGCCAGCGTCAGCAAGGTGAACGAGAAGATATGGGCTGCGGTCACGCAGCACCAGGTCGACGGCCTAATCGCGTACCGCGCTCGCCGGGATGCGAGTGGCAAAACGTGGTTCGAGTGGGCGCTCGGCGATCGATACTTCCCACATGATGATGGCCGCGGCGCGGACCTTGCTTGGATCGAGGAACGCGGCGAGGAGACGAACAAGAAGAAGTTCCTCCGCATCGAGCGGCAGCGAATCGAAGAAGCTGGCCTGACGGTGCAGCAAATGGTGTTTAAGGTGGAGGGTGAGGTTGTAGGTGAGCAAGTCGATACGGCGACGTATGCAGCGACTTATGAAGTCGATATTCCGGAGGATGCCATTCTTGATGGCGTGACTGAGATCATGTGCGGCGCGATCACGAACGACGAGACGCTGCTGCGCCCACGCGGCCGGTCGGCGCTGCGGAACATCGACACAATCCAAGAAGAGATCAACTGGACCATCACGCGCGATTCCATTGTGTTCGAAAAGCACGGCAAGCCAAAGTTGGCAATCCCTTCAGCACTCTGGAACACCGTCGCTAACGAGAATGGTAGGAACTACGGCCAACGCTTCGTCCGCAACGCCGACCTCGAGGTGGTCAGCTACGACGAGAACAAGGGCGCGATTCCGCAGTACATCACATGGGATGCAAAGACGGCTCAGAGCTTCGAGCATGTGACGCGGCTCATCCAGTACATGCTGGCGATCAGTAAGACTTCGCCGCAGGCGGCTGGGCTCGAGGAAGGCAAGGGCGACACCGGCGTCGCGCTCCTTTACCTCTGGATTCAGTCGGTCATCAAGGCTGAGGCGATCAAGGACAAGTTTGACGCCGGCATCAAGGACGCGATCCGCAAGTGCATCATCCTTGAGAACGCGTTGGGCGGCACCGACTACGAGGTTGCGGCGCCGGCGATCGAGTGGGGCGACATGCTTCCGAAGGCTGACAGCGAGAAGGACACCGAAGAAATCGAGAAGTATTCCGGTGGAGTCCAGTCGCTCGAGGCGACAGTCCGGCGCATGCACCCGGATTGGTCCGAGGATGCGATCACGGCCGAGCTCCAGAAGATTCAAGACGAGAAAGCAACGGATGCCTTGAACCCAACTTACACGCAGCCGCCGAAGGTGACGGTATAAGATGGCCGCAGTCGAGCAATTAATCGCGCTCTACGTCAATGCCGACGAGCGATTACGGGCGCTTGTCCAGTCACTCGAGGATGGAAATGTCTCGAAGCGCCGCAAAGAGCAACTGCTGAGGCAGATCGAAGCGATTATTGCGGAGCTGACCGGAAAAGCAGGGCAGCAGATGGCCGGCGTTGTCGGCGAAGAGTACCGTGCCGGCGCTGCGGCGGCCGTTGAGCAGATGGTTGCTGCTGGTCTATCGTTCGAATCGATCAACCAGACGCTAAAGGCCATAGTCCATCAAGGTGCCGCGCAGGCGATCATGGACGAGGCGTTTTACTCGATCCTTGAAGCCAGTGACAACATGAGCGCGGATGTCAAGAAGCGGATCGAGGAAGTAGCGAGGGCCGCCAATGCGAAATCGCTCGCCGAAGGAATGAGCCGTCGAGAGGCAACACGACAGGCGGTCGCAGACCTCAATAGCCGCGGCATCACCGGTATCATTGCCAAGAATGGAGCAAGAATCCCGGTTGACGCGTATATGTCCGGCGTTGTCCACTACCACCAGCGAAAGGCGCACGTCACTGGGACCGAGAACATGGCGGCGCAGAACGACATGGACCTCGTATATGTCAACGCAGTCGGCATCACATGCGAATACTGCGCCAAGTACCAGGGCCGCGTTTACTCGATCAGCGGCAAGGATGAGCGATTCCCGAAGCTTGAACAAAAGCCGCCGTACCATTCGCATTGTGTTCATTCGCTGTCGGTATGGGTGGAAGAGTATACGCCGGCCGACGAAGTCGAGCGCATGATAACCGCATCGAACCGTCCGTTTACCGACAATCGAACAGAACGCTACAAACTGCGGTACGAACAGCTCCAACGCGAGAAGTCGCGGAAGAACGAGACGCGCAAGCAGTGGATGCGGTACAAGGCGGCGATGCCGGACGCACCGGACCTTAAGACATTTGCGAGCATGAAGGCGAGGAATACTCAGGCTTATCGGGAATTGCAGGAGGATTACCGGAAGATAATCGCTAATGTGAAGGGGGATGACGCCATTGGATGAAGTGCTGGAGCGACGCTCTAAGCGTGAAGGCAAGGTGACGCCGCGAGCAGTCATCGAGAATCTGCTGCAGGCGATCGAGCGCGGCGATGTGGAGACCGTTGTATTCGTCGCTAGGCAGCCGGACGGATTGATCAAGAGCGGATGGAGCAATACCCTTCACACCGAACTGCTTGGTCTTCTGGAGTGCGGCAAGAATCATGTGCTTTGTAATATGTCTGAATGAGTCGCTCAAACGAGCGGCTTTTTCTTTTGTCCATCCATCGTCATGACATTAAACTGCCGATGAGATCAGGTGCCTACTGCCTTTCAGTAGAGGAAGGGGATTTATATGAACCAACCGTTTAAGAGACGCCTTAACCAAATCGGCATGCCGTTTGGTTTCCTCCAGATGTTCGCCGGTGATCCACCTGGAGGCGGCGGTGGCGGGAGCGATCCTGTCACATTTACCGAGGAACAGGTCAAGGAACGCGAGAAGGCGGCGGCAACAACTGCTGCAGAGAAAGCAGTGAAAGATCGCTTTGGAGACCTCGCAGGAATGGATCTGAAGGATTTGAAGAGGGCCGTCGCACTCATGAAAAAAGCCGACGAGGAAGCGGCTGCTGCGGCTTCGAAGTCCAAGTCGAAAGGCAAGGATGATGAAGATGCGCTTACGATGGAAGACGTCGAGAAGCGCGCCAAGGAGCTGCTCGAAGCCAGCCAGAAAGAACAGGCGGAAGCGACGTTCAAGCGCTTGCTCCGCGCCGAGGTTAAGGTTTTGGCGAATGAACTCGGGTTCGCCGATTGGGAGGACGCCGCGGCTCTCGCTGATCTGTCGAAGGTCAAGGAGAACGACAAAGGCGAACTCGAAGGCGTCAAGGAAGCGTTGCAGGAACTGCTCAAGAAGAAGCCGCATCTGGGGAAGTCCAAGGGAAACGGCTCTTTTGGCGCAGACGTTCGCGGCGGTGGATCCCATGACGATAAGAAGAAGTCTCTCGAGAAATTCGCCAATCTGGCAAAACAAGAAGGCACCCATGCGGCCGCACCCAATGACCCGTGGGCAAGCAAATAAGGAGGGTATGAAGCATGAATCTTCAACCGAAACCCCTATTCGAGGTACAGGATGACTACGAAATCCTTTCCTCGCATGAAGTCGTGCGTGAAGTTACGAACGGCATCACGATCGATTCTGCGGCTGTTGCAGCCGATGCCAACGGCGACAAGATCATTAAGAAGGGCATGCCGATGGCGAAGGTGACCGCAAGCGGCAAGTACGTGCCGTACAATGCTGCTGGCAACGATGGCAGCCAGAACCCGACCGTCATCTTGAAGCGGACCATCAACGTCAAGGACGGCGACGCGGTTGTCGGCGGCTACGAGGTCGCCAAGATCATCGCCGCACGCGTCCCGGTCACCGTCGATGCCGCGCTCAAGGGCAAGATGCCGAATATCGTCTTTGCCTAATCCTTGATCCATTTCAAACCGAAAGGGCTGAAGAACCAATATGAACGAACTCCAACTGCTTGAAGAAGCGTTGTCGGGAGAAGAACTCCTGACGTATGCGTCGAACCTCACCGTCCCGAACGACTACCTGCAGAACGTTCTGTTCCCGGCGCGTCAAACGGACGAGTTGACGGTCGATGTTATCAAGTCCTCGTCTCGCCTGCCGGTTATGGCGCAGATCGCCGAGCTCGGCACCGAGACGCGGTACGGTTCCCGCGAAGGTGTGAAGGGCGATCGGGTGGAAATCCCGAAGATCCAGCGCGGCCGCTGGATGGATGAGAAGCTCATTCGCCTGCTGTTGATGGCCGGCCAGAACCTCGGCCTGCGTAAGCAGGAGGTACAGCAGATCGTCCGGGAGCAACTCGACGATTCGAAGTATGCAGTCAACTCCATCCTCGCCCGGCGTGAGTGGATTGCCATGCAGGCGGCTTCGACTGGCGTCGTGTCCTATTCTGAAGGCGACGTTAAGCTGTCCGTCGACTACGGCTTCACTGCCGACCAAAAACCGGTTCTGACTGGCACGGATTTGTGGTCGGACACGGTCAACTCGACGCCGCTTGCGGACATCCAGGCTTGGTTCCAATACCAAGCGGATCGCGGCGTGAAGCTGACGCGTGCTCTGACCACGCAGGCAGTCGTCTCGCTACTCTTGCAGAACCTGTCCATCCGCAAGGCCTACTTCGGCGACCCGAGCGGCACAGCGAATCCGCCGCAGCTCAACAAGGCGCAACTCGACGCTGTCACTGATTCTCTCGGTCTGCCGCGTATCGTCGCATACGACACGCAGGCGCGCGTTGAGAACGATGCGCTGTCTGGTGGAAAGCTGGCGTTCAGCAACGTCCGCATGGCTGCTCCTGATCGCTTTGTGATGTTGCCTGACGGTCCGCTGGGTAACTACCTGTGGGCGACGACCACGGAGGAACTCATGGGCGGCTATGACGGCGTTGGCTCAGGCGAGAACGGCATCTTCGTCTTCCGCGACGTGCCGAACAAACATCCGTTGCGCGTGCGCACGGTGGGCGTCAACCTGGCGTTCCCGGTCTTCCCGTATGCCGACAGCGTCATGACCGCGAAGGTCATCTAACCATTATCTAAGAGGGAGCGCCTCCGGGCGCTCTTTCTCATTAAGAAAGGGTGAGCAAAATGAAAGTCAAGATTACAGCGGTAACCAAGGTCAACGGCTCGTGGAAGGGCCCCGGCGCCGAAGTCGACGTTGACGAGAAGCTCGGTGAAGAACTGATCGAGAAGCGCGTCGGCGTTGAGATCGAGAAGTCCGCGGCGGAGAAGGAAGCCGAGGAGAAGGCGGCAGCAGAGGCTAAAGCTGCGGCAAAGGCCGCCAAGGAAGCCGAGAAAGCCGAGAAGGAACTCAAGTCTCTCCGCAAGAAGGCGGCCGAACTCGGTATCGAAGGCGCCGACGAGAAGGATGCCGAAACGCTGACCGCGGAGATTGCTGCCAAAGAGCAAAAGTAGGTGACCGCCGATGGACCGCCAAGAAGTAGCGGACTGGATTGCGGACAATCTCCTTGACTCTGACGCGTGGGACCGGGCAAACGAACAAAAGCAGGCAGTTGCTGTAAAGCAGGCTGAGCGCAATCTGGCCCGTTGGTATCCAGCAGCTGCCCTTGATGTCTCGCTAATTGCCTACCAGGCAGTATGGGAACTGCAAGGCGTCGACCCGGCGCTCAAGTTCCAGCGGCACAACGTCAAGACGATCACCGACAACGGCGAGTCCATCTCGTACAAAGACGGTGTCCGCGATAGCGTTGCGCCTGACGTGCGCCAACTGCTTGGGGCTACTGCTGACGAGATCGCATCGGGAGAGGCTGAGAACGGCTCTACGCCTCTCTACGGCGGTGTTCTTTTATGAGCATCTTCGGTTACCCGGCGAAAGTGACTCATTATCACTCCGAAGTGGATGATTGGGGCCGGCCGCTTCCACCGACCGCCACCGAGAAGCGAGCAAAGGTCGTTGAGGAACAGCGCCTCATCAAGAATGCCAAGGGCGAGGACGTGCAGATCGCGTATGCGATTTCTCTCGAGGGCGTCAATGCTGTCGGATTCGACGATTACATCGAGTACGTCAACGCGCTTGGCATCACCATCCGCTGCGAAGTCGCTCATATCGAAGTCCGGAAAAACCTCGGGACCGACGATGTGAAGGAGGTTGTCGTCTATGGCCGGCCGCAAAATATTTAGCTTCGGACTTGAAGGTATTGAGGCGATGGTCGGCGCGCTAGATCAGATCGACGAACACATCGAGCGACGTATCGACGAGGTGCTGACGAAGCTCGCGTTGAAGGTAGCGCACGACGCCAAGCGTCTTGCTCCGATCGATTCCGGCGACCTCGAGGCGGCGATCAACGTCGGCGAAGTTAAGAAACTCATCGGTATGACGTATATCGACATCGGGACAAGCCCAGAGGTTGATCAATACGCTGTCGTGCAGCATGAGGGTTTCCGGCACACGTCGAACGGCTCCATCGTCGAGATGAAGCCTGGCGAGAAGACGCTGAGCAAAGGATCATATAACGGATACTTGCCGGGCAAGAAGTTTCTCGAGAACGCTTTGAAGATGAACGAGAATCTCATCATCGAAGAGTTGTCGAAGGTACTGGGGGTGGCGTAAATGTTGGCAAGCGAGCTGATTGAATACCTGACCGCGGCCGGCTACACCGTCTACCCGGACCCGAACTTCATCCCGGCTGATCTGCCTGAGACGAAACTGCCTTGCTTATTCGTATTTGGCACCGGTAGCTTCGAACCGCATGCCTACGTACCGACCGAGCGCCCAACGTTCCAAGTCATCGTCAAAGGCAAGTCCTACAAGACGCTGCCGGCGAACATGGCCGCAACCGAAGCGCTCGCGAAGGGACTCATCAAACATCTGCATCGCCGGGCGAACTACGAGGTTGGCGAGACGCGTGTGTTCTCGAGCCTCGCGCAGCAGTCGTCGCCGATTCCTCTCGGTCAGGACGATGCGGATCATCCCATGTTTTCAACCAATTTCCTGTTCTACACGAAGGAGGCTTAAACGATGAGTGAAATCGTTGATAAGATTTTCGCAGGCCCCGGCATCTTTATCTGGGGCGTCGACGAGACTGGTGCTAACGAAACGGATGCCGTCACAGTCGATCTGACGCAGGGTGGTATTACATTCACCACGACCACTTCCTACTTCGAGCCCAAAGTAGACCAATTTGGTGATGCGCCGGTCAAGTCGGTCATTACCAGCATCGTGGGCGCCGTCACATTCGATACTCCGGACATGGACTTCGAAAAGGTCGTGAAATTCAACCCGAACGCCGACAAGATCACGGATGCCACGACGACGACGAAGGTGAAGTACGAAGTCTCCGGTCTGGCCGGTCAAGAATTGCCTCGTAAGCGCGCGGTCATCAAGCCGCTTGGCGTATCGGACCCGAGCCGCTTCATCTACATCGAAGCCTGCGCGGTCAAATTCGATCTGAACGCTGGCTTCAAAAACGACGACAACCTGAAGCAGTCGATCTCGGCCGCTGCCTATCCTAGCACCGACCCGGATCACTACGGCTTGCTCTACACTTGGGGGGACATCTCCGCCGCGGCAGCAGCAAGTTAATCAACACCGCACGACAGCAGAGGGGGCTTCGGCCCTCTCTTATTCATTCCATCCCATAGGGGGAATCAAGGTGCTGAACCTTTTGAAGAAAGACCGAGTCCAACTCGGCAACAAGAAAGTCGAAGTCCCGAAGCTGACGCGCACGCGCCTTAAGAAACTGACCGATCATATCGGCACCATTGGCGACTTCCTCGTCAAGCTATTCCTGACTCCCGAACAAGATCGCGCGGTGTTCATCGTGGCCGCCGCTGACGTGACGATAGATGAGATTTACGAACTGACCTCGCTGCTGAGCGACCTCCCGATCGAGTACCTTGACGAGCACGCCAGCCTTGTCGAGTGCACCGAGTTCCTGCGGCTTACGTGGGAGAAAAACGACATTAATTCCGCTCTGGGAAACTTAAACGGCCTGATTCCTCCGATGGCTCAGCAGTTCGTTCAGAGCATTCTCAAGCGGATGGAACAGGCCAAAGGATAACGGCAGACGAGTTTGTTTTGCGTTGCTGCATTGTTCTTGGCAAGACGCAGCACGAGATTGAGAGCGAGTACGCTTGGATCGATTTGCCGCAGTTGCTGCATCTCACCGGCGAGCGCCGGGCGCGAGAGTTGATCGAGAATATCCAAGTATCGTCGTTCCCTCATTACACCGAGGAGACGCGCAAAGATATTTTAAAAGGTCTACAGGCGAAGATGCCGAAGCTGGCTAAGGAGCCGCCGAAGTCGGCAGAAGATCAGTATCAAGCGCTGCTCGCGCGGATGAAGGTGGGTGGTTAGATGGGAACTCAAATCGGGGAACTTAGGGCGCG
Source organism: Cohnella lubricantis (assembly GCF_014212015.1). Lineage (GTDB taxonomy): Bacteria > Bacillota > Bacilli > Paenibacillales > Paenibacillaceae > Cohnella > Cohnella lubricantis. The sequence goes on from NZ_JACJVN010000017.1 coordinate 36,290, forward strand.
CATGATCGCTGAAGCTTCGCAAATGAAGTCGGAGATTGCAGAAGTTAAGAAGGGCATAACTGGACTGGGAGAAGAGGGACAGAAGACATCAAAGGCATTTGATACGATGAGTTCGTCGTTGGGGCAGATCGCCCAAAACACGAGTGCATTGAAGTCGATCGACGAGCAACTTAAGAAACTTGATCCATCCAAGGTAGAGAAGGGCCTCGACGCAATCGTCGCTGAACTCCAGAAAATGGGGCAGGCGAGCAAGCAAGCCGAAAAGGTCGGAGACGAGCTGAAGGACACCGGCACGGCTGCCAAACAAGCTGAAGCGAGCTTCGAAGGTCTTAATGCAGCATTGGGACAACTCGGTATCGACGCGAAGAAGATAGATGCGATAAACACCGAGATTCGTAAGGCGAACCCTAAAATCCTTGAGAAGCAGTTGCAAGCAGTACGGGATCAACTCCGCGGGATCGGGTTGGATGCCAAGCAAATCGAGCAGATCGAGAAGGAACTGAAAGAGACGGACAAGTCGACGAGGCAGGCGAAGGGGTCTATGGAAGGTCTTGGCTCTGCCGTGGCCGCTGTAGGTGCCGGAGCTACCTTCGTAAAGCTGACAGCCACCATTAAGTCTCTCGCTGACGAAGCACAGCAGCTCTCGATGGCGTATTCCGGTCTGTCCGCGGTGTCAAAGTCCCTTAACGTTGACGTCGAGAAGTCAGCGGATCTTGCAGACGAGCTCGCCGATCGGTGGGGTCTGAGTCGTACGGAGATGGCTAACACGGTCAAGACATACCTTGCGGCCGGCATGACACTCGACCAAACGCGGGAGATCATGATTGCAACGGCTGACGCCGCGGCGTATAACCGGCAAGCAAACCTCTCTTGGGGCGAAGCGATCAACCAGGTTGCTCAAGGCATTAAGATGGGCAACTCCGACCTAACGGACGCTGCCGGCATCACGACGAACCTCTCGGTTATGTATGATCGTTATGCACAGACGATCGGAAAGTCGGCAGCGAATCTCACCGAGGCGGAGAAGATCCAAGCCGCCTACAATGGCATGCTGCAGGAAGGCGCTATGTTCGCAGGGAACGCGGACGATGCGATGACTGGCTATACCGGCACTCAAGCCACCTTTAACCAGACGCTCCAAGAGGCGCGGATTGAACTTGGCGAAGACTTCTTGCCGGTCCTGCAGGAACTGCTCGATACAGTGACACCGCTTATCCGAGAGTTCGCTTCATTCGCGGATGGGAATGAGGAAGTTGTCGCTGGTATCGCAGCAGCGTCCGTTGCCGTTATGGGATTTATTGCGCTTATTGGTGCGCTGTCTACCGCGTTCCTCGTCTTGAACACAGCTATGGGCGGGATTGGTGTTATCCTGACTTTAATCGGCGCCGCGGCGGCAGGAATCACTGCTTATTCCCTAGCAGCAGATGCAGCAGCTGAGTCTGTGTGGAAGTTCGCACAGAACCAAGACGAGTTGAATAAGAAGCTTGCCGAGTCGCCTCTATCCAGATCGACAGACGATGTAAAGAAGCTGCAAGATGATATTGATACACTCAATAAAAAGCTCGAAGAGCAGAAGAATCTCCAAGACCAGATCAGCAAGCTAAATGATCAGCGCAATCAACTTGTCATTTCGAATGGTTCCAATGGAGAAGTTTACAAACTGTATCGCCAAATCTCTGATCTGAAGAGCAATCTCTCTGATGTGGATGATCAGTTGTCTCAATTAGGAATCAAGACGCCCGACGATGCTGCCAAGCGCCTGAAGGAGTTAAATGATCAGCTTGAAGCCTCTATTCCAGCGCTAGTAAAGTTGGAAGAAGCAAATCTTCGAGATACAGCGGCTCAGGTAAAGCACATTGATTCGGTCGCGAAGCTTAAAGATCAATACGAGCAGTTGGACAAGCAAACGAAGCTGACAACCGAGCAAAAGGCTGAATTAGCGAACATCGTGAAACAACTGACACAGGAATATCCGGGGTTACAGTCGGAGTTGGACGAAGAGGGCCGTTGGCACATCCGCAACACGGACCTGATTAATGATTTGATCCAAGCCGAAAGAGATTCTGTGGCTGAGACAGCGGATGCAGCGAAGAAGCGTCTTGAAACATGGAAGTCGGAGACTGAAGCGAAGCTCAAACTTGCGAAGGCGCAGGTTAAAGCCCTTATGTCTGCAGCTGGTGTCGACCTGGAGGATACCGAAATTGGCAGCAAACTCCCGAGTGGTCTTGCAAAGGGGTTGGACTTTGCCGGCGACCTTGCAATGCGGGCTGTGGCCGAAAAAGCGCAGTCTAACGTCAATGACTATCAGTTGCTGATTAACCAGATCGAGCAAGACATCCAGAACATCACAAGTGGTGCCTTTGACAAGTTCGGCGGAGCCGATGGCGGTGCAGGAGGTGGCACTGGAAGTGGTGGAACCAGCAAAACTGTCGCTGACATCCAGCAAGAGCAGTATCAGGCTGCACTTAAATTCTTGCAGTACAAGAAAGACCTCAACCAGGTTAGTGAGCAGCAAGAGATGGACTACCTGAACCGGATGCAGACGAAGTACAAGAACAACGCCGACATCCGTCAAGACCTCGAAGTCAAGGTGTATCAGTTGCAGCAGCAGATGAATCAAGAGTCGTTTGAAGCCTCCGAGGAATGGATTGAGCAGGAAGAACGTCGGATGACGCTCGCTGGCAAGAACGAGGATGAGATCACACAAATGAAGCTCGACGCTTGGACACGAGTTCGCAGTCGTTACGCAAAGGACACCGACTACTACAAGCAGGCCGACACCGAGGTCTATAACCTCAAGGTCGACCTGATCAAAGCCGCTCAACAAGTGCAAGAAGCGGCGGCTAAGCAGCAGGAGCAAGACGTCGATGATCTGTTAAAATCGACGACTGACGCGATCAAGAAACAAAAGCAGGCGCAGTTGGACGCGATCGATGAACAACGCAAGGCGATCGAGGATTATTACGATGCCCAACAGGCGTTGATCGACCAAGGCGAGCGACAACGACAACGAGACGCGCTGAACGCAGAGCGGGCGAAGTACGCCAATGCGACGTCGGAAGCCGGCAAGAAGCATCTGCAGGAGCTCGATGAGCAGCTGCGGCAGATGGACCTCGACGACCAGAAGGATGCTCTTGCCAAAGAGCGTGACCAGAAGCTCGCTTCGCTCGATCGGCAGAAAGATGATATCGAGGCATGGTATGACGAGCTCGAGAGCATCATCGATGATTACAAGGGCGATGCTATCAAGATATATCAAGCACTCGAAGATGATCGATTCAAGGCGTTCACAACCACCAACAGTAAGATTCGCGCCGAGTTAGAGAAGCTCGCGGCGGATTATGCGAACATCATGGGCGGGACGGGAGCGGCGGCGTCTTCCAGCGGCGCGGCGCAGACTTCTGGTTCTTCTAGCGCCTCCGTTGTTGCGCAGATGCAGGCGAACAGCATCGCTTGGCGGAACGCGACCACTGATGCCGAGAAGGCATCGTATGCGGCGGCCAACGAGCAGCTTGGGGCGTCGATCGGTGCGCACAAGAACAGCGCAACCGGAAAGTGGTACGATTCCAACGGCATGCCTTTATTCCACGGAGGCCGCGACGGCGTGACGGGACTCAACTTCCGCTCGCCTGACCAACTGATGCCGGACGAAATCACAGCAATCCTGCGCGACACGGAGTATGTATTTACGCCAGAGCAATTGAAAAGCCTTGTCAACGCTAGCGGTTCGACCGCAACCATCCACATTGAGAAGATCATGGAAGTGAACGACCCGGTGTTCGAGGACGGCATCGATCTTCGGACGTTCGGGCGCGAGACAGGCGACACCGCTGCGGAAATTCTACGCAAGAACATCACGGGGGGTGGTTGATTTGTATGGGTTTACGTACCGCGGTCGGCATAGCTCGGAGTTCGGCATCACGCTCCTGTCGTCCAAAATCAACTCTCCCGATCTCCGAGAATACGAGGACGAGGTGACCGGGCTTCCTGGCGTGATCGACTACGGAACGGAATTCGGAAAGAGGCAGATTGATCTCTCTATCGATATAACTCCGTCCAATGAACCGTTCAAGGTTCAGCAATCTCGCATTTATAACTGGCTCAATCCTACTCAGGCGGCCGGAGTGCTCGTTTTCGACGAGACACCGGACCGCTATTATTATGCTAAATTTACCGCCAAGTTGGGGCTTCAGCAAATCGGAAAGTATGGTACGTTCGAATTTTCGATGAAGTGCACCGATCCATTTGCTTACGGTTATCCGCACAGCATGGACCAAAGGCACCTATATGATTTCGGGCTGCAATACGATTCGGGGCTTATCTACCCGAACCCAACCGGATTCGAGTGGTTATATGGGGAACAGCGGAGCAGCTTGCAAAATTATGGTCCAATGGAGACCGGGATCAAGATCACTATCGCCGGGAATGCCATCGGCGGCAGCATTGAGCATGAGCAGAGCGGCAAAAGGCTATGGTTGCCGACAATGATCGGACAGTCGCTAGTCATCGATACCGGAGAGATGACGGCGAATCTCAATGGTTTAAATGCACTACCACAGATGTCCGGTGACTTCTTCGATCTCCATCCTGGTGTTAATGGTCTAATATTTCGGGCGGCGGCAGCGTCCGCTGTCGTGCAATATGATTGGCGATTCAAATATCTGTGAGGTGATCATATGCCTTTGGAGACAATCGGGCCTAGCATCGAGTCGGGGCCACTGAACGGGAACTTTGCATATCTGAATGGACTGCTCGGAGTGTCCAGCCTCCTCCGTCAAGCCCTCATCAATGGCAGTTTTGATGTGTGGCAGCGCGGAACAACATTTCCGATCTCAGGCGGAGGAGGGTATACCGCCGATAGGTGGTTTGCAAGACGCAACGGCAGCGCTCTAGGGCTAACAGTGTCCAGACAGCCCGGCGGGATTGGCAGGTACTGCATTAGGCTTCAGAGAGACGTGGGCAATACTGCTACTAATTACGCTTGGATGTCTCAGTTGATCGAGACTGCGAATACTATCCCGTTTCGCGGTCGGCAGGTTTCTTTGCGGTTTCGTGCACGCAAAGGGGCGGACTATAGCCAGTCGCAATCCGTCCTGACAGCAGCCGTTCGGAGCGGTACGGATGTAGACGGCACCTTTTCAAATTCGGGGGGGTCCATTAATGGAGAAGTGACTCTCGGATCGACATCTGTGGTGCTCACGACAAACTGGCAGGACTTTGAAGTGTCGTGCAATGCAGTGCCGGCTAATGCTAACCTGCTAAGTGCTAAGTTTGAGACGAGATCCGGCGCGAACGAATTTACTGGAGTTGCTGGAGCAAATGACTATGTTGAGATCGAATTGGTTGGTCTTAATGCGGGCGATGTGGCGTTGCCGGTTCAGCCGCGTTCGTATGGCGAAGAGTTGGCGCTGTGTCAGAGATACTATGAGAAGAGTTACAACATTGATACTAGTCCAGGAACCATCACTGCTGGAGGAGTACTAAAATGGGAATCGACGGGTTCTAGTTATTCTGGTTTTATGGTCCAATATAAAGTAACTAAGCGTATTAATCCTACTTTCGTTATTTATTCTCCGAATACAGGAACTCCAAATAATATTTTCGATCAAAATACCGGAGCTGATTTGACTGCTGCGGCGGAGGTTGCGCAAAGTTGTACAAGGATTCTCGTTGTTAACATCATTACAAACACTGGCGATTTTTTGTCTGCCCATTGGACAGCAGATGCCGAACTATAAGGAGGATCAATATGGACGGATACAAACTCTATATCCGTGTAGACGACCAGCAGCGTATCATAGACGGATACGCCGATTGGCAGACGGACAAGCGATCCGCTGACGAGATCCTGATCTGCGAAGACGGACCAAGGCACTTCCAGCTCTACTGGACGGAGCGGATGATCAACGATCGCGGCCAGCACCTTTACAAGTGGATTAATGGACAGCGCGCCGAACGGTCGCTGGACGAGCTCGACGCCGAATGGGCGGCGCGGCCGCCGACACCGCCGACTGATGCGGAGCGGATCGATCAGTTGACCGCGCAAAATGCGACGATGCTCATGGATGCCGCCAACAAGGCTGTGCAGATCGTCCAGCAGCAACAGATGATCGCCAGCCTGATGATGACGGTCGCCCAATTAAAAGCTGGAGGTGCTGAGTAATGTACTTCGATTGGATCAAGCAATTCTACGACGCAGGTATGCCAGGCTATGACGCTGAGGGCATCAAGGTATTTGTGGCAGCTGGCTGGATCACCGCTGAGCAATTTAAAGACATTACTGATGTCGATTATGCAGCCTCCGCTTAGGCGAGGGCTTTTTTGTGGTGTTAGGAGCTATTCCTGTAAT
>NZ_JACJVN010000118.1 GCF_014212015.1 Cohnella lubricantis
GCTCATGACGATCGGAGCAGCAGCCCGATCGTCATGAGCAGCACCGCCGCATAGCGCGCCGCTCGCAGGCCAATGCGCCAGCCGCCGGCGGCGATGCGGCGCTCGTCCCAAGCCGCGCGCGCATTCCACGCGCCCAGCAGCGCCAGCGTAAGCCCGAGCAGCGCCAGGCTGCGCGCGTCTGCTTCGGCAGCGGTCGCCGGCGCGCGCGCGTAGATCGGCGCGTACACGCAGAACGCCGCCGCCATCCGCAGCGCTGAAGTAATCATCGCGCCGCGCAGCTGCGGGCGCAGGATGCTGCCCATCATCGCGCTCTCCAGCGGCAGCGCGAAGACCGTATCCGCCGGCTGCGCATACGTTCGCAGCGGCGTATACAGCGCGATCAGCGTCAGGCAGGCGACGCCGACGATGTCGGACGGCCAATCCGCCGGCATCTCCCGCAGCATCCGAATGTATCCCATCACGAGCGTGATGCCGATGCCGCCCAGCACCAAGCCGAAGCCGCTCTGCAGCACATAGCGGAAATACGGATAAATCTCCCCGCGCCAAGCCGCCGCTCGCTCGCCCTGCTGCTTGCGAAGCCGCTCCGCGCGCGCTCGTTCCAGTTCAGCCAATGGAGGCGCCCTCCTCCGCCGCCGCGACCAAAGCTTCGAACGCGTCGTCCAGCGTCGGCTGCCCGCCTGCGGCGGCCTTCACCTCATCCGGCGTGCCGGAAGCGACGAGCCGCCCTTGATGCATCACGATCAGCTGATTCGCCCTTCTCTCCAGGGCGGGCAGAATATGCGAGCTAAGCAGAATGGCGCAGCCTTGCTCCCTCGCATCCTCCAACGCGCCGATCAGCGCGCGCGTCGCCAGCGGATCGAGGCCAAGGAACGGCTCGTCGATAATGAGCAGGGGGGGCGATACGAGCAGCGCGTTCATCAGCATCACCTTCTGCTTCATGCCTTTGGACAGCGTATCCGGCAAGTTATTCATCGCCTTGTCCATACGGAAGATCCCCGCGAGCTTCGCGCTCCTGCGCTCGGCTTCGGCCTGCTCCACCCCATAGGCCATCGCCGTCCAGCGAAGATGCTCGGCCACCGTCATATTCGGGAACAGCGAAGGCTGCTCCGGCACATAAGCGCATGAGGCGCGGTACTTGTCCCGATCTTCGTCCAAGCGCAGTCCCGCCACCCGCACCTCTCCGGCATGCGGCAGCATCAGCCCGAGAATATGCTTGATCGTCGTGCTCTTGCCCGCTCCGTTCAAACCGATCAGTCCGGTCATCTCGCCCGGCCGGACGGAGAACGTCACCTCGTGGAGCACCGGCTTGCGCTGGCTGTAACCGCCCGTTAATCCGCGTATGTCCAATGCCGGTATCATCGTCGCTTCCTCCTTAGAACGTGCTTCCATGCCTACGATTATAAACGAGAGACCTCATCGGTTACAAAAAACTTTCATGCCC
>NZ_JACJVN010000018.1 GCF_014212015.1 Cohnella lubricantis
CCGAGTAACTCGGCCCCGAATGGGCGCGGCGCGCAGGAGTTGCTCGGCCAAACCGAGTAACTCGGCTCCGAAGGGGCGTGCCGCGCAGGAGTTACTCGGCCAAACCGAGTAACTCGGCTCCGAAGGGGCGAGCCGCGCAGGAGTTACTCGGCCAAACCGAGTAACTCCGCCCTGAAGAGGCGTCCCGCGCAGGAGTTACTCGGCCAAACCGAGTAACTCGGCCCCGTAAGGGCGTGTCGCGCAGGAGTTGCTCGGCCAAACCGAGTAACTCGGCTCCGAAGGGGCGTGGCGCGCAGGAGTTACTCGGCCAAACCGAGTAACTCGGCTCCGAAGGGGCGCGGCGAGCAGGAGATACTCGGCCAAACCGAGTAACTCGGCTCCGAAGGGGCGCGGCGAGCAGGAGATACTCGGCCAAACCGAGTAACTCGGCTCCACAGGGGGCCTAGGATAGGCCATTAGGTCTTCTTGGCGAAATTCGGGAAAAAATGATAAACTGAAACTAACTTTTGGGCGCTTGGACCGGGGGGATGAGCATGTACCGCTCGCAGGACGAAGAGCTGAAGCGCGAGCTGCGCCGAATCGTCTCCGCCCGCCGCGACGAATTGACGGCTGTTCAGCGAGAAGAGTTGTCAACGCGGCTGGCCGAAGCGGTTCGCAGCGAAGCGCTCGTCCCGCTCGAGCGCCGACCGGGCCGGCCGCTCGTTGTGTGCGTCTACGGCGCGTTCCGCTCCGAGGCGGATCCATCCGCCGTCGAAGCGTGGTGCCGCTCGCGCGGACACTTGGTCGTCGCTCCCCGGATACGGGACGACGGAGAGGGCATGGAGCTGCGCTTGCTGGCTCAGGCGGAGGATTGGAAGCCAGGCCGGTGGGGCGTGCCGGAGCCGGATCCCGCACGGACGGAGCTCTACCCGCTGGACGGTCCGCTGGACGCCGTGCTCGTGCCTGGCCTCGCCTTCGACGGGTATGGCGGAAGGCTGGGCTACGGCGGAGGCTACTATGACAGGCTATACGCGGAGCGGGCGGCGAAGCTTGCGGCGGCAACCGCTCAAGCACGGGCAACCAGCGAAGCGGAGCCGCCATCTGCATCCGCAGCAGGAGCTGGAAGCGCCGCAGCTTCCGAAGCACCGGGTACGCTGTGGCTCGGCTTCGCCTATGAGATCCAGAAGATTGACAGCCGATTGCCGCAGGAGCCGCATGATCTGCCGCTCGGCGGATTAGCGACGGACGCAGGCATCACGTGGTTCGGGAGGGGGAAGACGGATGGAGCAGGCAGCGAACTCGGAACCGCTGACGCACTTTAACGAGCAAGGCCGGGCGCGGATGGTCGACGTCTCGGATAAGGAGGTCACGGCGCGCGCAGCGACCGCCGAGACGAGCGTGAAGATGCGCCCGGATACGCTCCGGCGCATACTGGACGGCGGCGTCGCCAAGGGCGATGTGCTGGCGGTCGCACAGGTTGCGGGCATACAAGCCGCTAAGCGCACGTCCGATTGGATCCCGATGTGCCATCCGCTTCCGCTGACAGGCGTGAACATCCGGTTCGCCGACAACGGCTCGGATATGCTGTACATCGAAGCGGAAGTGAAGACGGCCGGCAAGACAGGCGTCGAGATGGAGGCGCTGACGGCCGTATCCGCCGCCGCGCTGACCGTCTACGATATGTGCAAGGCGCTGCAGAAAGATATGGAGATCGGGCCGACGCGCTTGCTGGCCAAGAGCGGCGGCAAGAGCGGGGACTATTCCGCAGCGCAAGATGTCCGGGGCGGCTGACAAAGAGAGAGACTGTCACGGCAAATACATTTTCAGAGGCGACATTGCTCGTCTATTCGTTAAGCGGCATCATGGCTTGCGGCGAATCGCAGTCGCTGCATACGTTGCTTGCGTTGGCATTCCGGGAGCGGAGGGGGAACGAAGTCATGCCTTGGAAAGTAGCTTTGTTATCGGCAAGCGATAAAGGTTCAAGAGGCGAGAGCGTAGATACGAGCGTTCAGGTCATCCGGGAGCTGGTGGAGGAAGAGCTGGACGGGGAAGTCATCGAATACCGCATCGTGCCGGATGAGACGAGTGAGATTCAGGCGGCGCTGATCGAGATGGCGGATTATCATCAAGCCGACCTCATCCTGACGACTGGAGGCGCAGGACTTGGCCTTCGCGACGTCACGCCGGAGGCGACCTTGAAGGTGGCGGAACGGAGCGTTCCCGGTATGGCGGAGGCGATGAGAGCGAAGGCGATGCTGCGGACGCAGCGCGCGATGCTCCACCGCGGCGTCGTCGTTATTCGAGGGCGAACGCTGATCGTGAACCTTCCGGGAGACCCGAAGGGCGTGCACGAGCTGCTGATGGCGATCATCGAGGTGCTGCCGGCAGCCTTGCTGCAAGTGAAGGGATTGGGGAGGGAGATTGACGCATGACGGATTCGAGTTCGGCCGCAAGCGGCGTGAACGAGAAGCGGATCGGACAGTCGCTCCTCCGCGAGGTGAAGGTAGAAGACGCGGTCGGCCTGCTGCTTGCGCATGACCTGACGCAGATTGTGCCGGGTTCGTTCAAGGGGCGCTTGTTCCGCAAGGGGCACAGGGTCGAGGAAGCCGACATTCCCAAGCTCAAGGATATCGGCAAGGAGCATCTGTACGTCATGGAGCTTGCGCCCGGCGATCTGCATGAGGACGACGCCGCGCTGCGGATGGCGCTGGCGCTCGGCGGTCCGAACACGACCCGTACCGAGCCGCATGAGGGCAAAGTGACGTTAAAGTCCGCGATGACCGGTCTTGTGAAAATAAACAAGGATGCCGTCGATCGGATCAACTCCATCGGCGATATCGCCTTGGCGACGGTCACGTCCGGCCGCGTCGTTCATCCCGGCGATGCGGTAGCCGCCACGCGCGCCATTCCGCTCATCGTGCCGGAGGCGAAGGTTGCCGAAGTCGAACGAATCGCGGAGGATTATCATCGCGCCGAAGGGGCGCGTCCGATCGAGATTAAGCCTTTCCGCAAGCTGCGGGCGGGTTTGCTGACGACTGGAACCGAGGTCTACTCGGGCCGCATCGCCGACAAGTTCGGCCCGGCCGTCTCGCGCAAGCTGCAGGAGCTGGGCTCCGAAGTGGCGGAGCAGCGCTTCGCGCCGGACGATCGACAAACAATTGTCAATGAAATTCTCTATTTCCTAGACTTAGGCTATGATATGATACTGGTGTCCGGCGGGATGTCCGTCGATCCGGATGACCGGACGCCGGGAGCCATCGCCGACGCAGGAACCGATATCGTCAGCTACGGTACGCCGATGCTGCCGGGATCGATGCTGTTGTTCGGCTATCTGCGAGGAGTGCCGATCTTCGGATTGCCGGGGTGCGTCATGCACGACCCTTATACATCCTTCGACGTGCTGCTGCCTCGCGTGCTGGCAGGCGAGACGATCGTCCGAGAGGATATCGTCCGCATGGGATACGGCGGTTTGCACCGCTGATCCATCGATGAGCAGCAACCAAGCTAGAATACTGGTCAGCTATCAAACAACATGGAACGGGAGGCGTTACGATGGCAGGCATCGGCGCTACAGGGTTTATCTTGCTGGTTATAGTCGCTCTTCTCTTGTTCGGACCGAACAAGCTTCCGGAGCTCGGCAAAGCTTTCGGCCGCACGCTGCGCGAATTCAAGAAGGGCGCGAACGGCATTATGGAAGAACAGGAGGCGGCTCCCCGCAGAGTGGATGTGTCTTCTTCCTCCGAGACGGAGCAGCCCAAGACGGAACGCCGCCTTCCGGAATAGAGGGATGGCATGACGGATCGTTCCAGCTCCGCCGAAGCCCGTTCGCGGGATGAGCGAATGGGCTTGATGGACCATATCGGCGAATTAAGGAAGCGCCTGATCTACATCATCATCGTGCTTGTCCTCGGGTTGGTAGGAGGCGTGTTCGCAGCTAGTCCGCTGTACGATTATCTGGTCAATCGGACGCCTGCCGGACGGATCGAGCTCAGCGCCTTCTCGCCTTGGGACGCCATCGGCTTGTACATGAAGTTCGCCTTAGTCGTCTCCTTGGTCGTGGCGATCCCCTTCGGGCTATTCCAGCTCTGGTCGTTCGTACGGCCGGCGCTGGGCGAGAAGGAGCAGAAGGCGACGCTTCGCTACGTGCCGGGGGCTTTCTTCATGTTCCTGGGAGGACTTGCCTTCGGGTACTTCATCGTGTTCCCGATGGCCTACCTATTCGCAGAGAACGTGACGAACAGCATGGGATTGAACCAGCTTTACGGCGTTAATCAATACTTCTCGTTCATGTTCAATATCGTTGTGCCGCTGGCGGTATTGTTCGAGCTGCCCGTCGTCGTGATGTTCCTGTCGCGGATCGGCATCCTGAACCCGATTGTGCTGAAGAAGCTGCGGAAGATCGCTTGGTTCGCGATGGTCGTGCTCGGCACGGTCATCACGCCGCCGGACTTCATCTCCGATCTGCTCGTCGCGGTGCCGCTCATCGCGCTGTATGAGCTCAGCGTGCTGCTATCCAATTGGGCGTTCAAGAAGCGCCAAGCCAAGCTCCGCGCCATGGAGCTGGCAATGGAAGCGTCCGAATGAATCGGGCGGTATTGGGACAAACTGGATAAGCCAACACGTACGGAAGCAGACCCGAATCGATGAGCGGGTCTGCTTTTTTTAACGGAAAAGGGCTTGAAAACCAATCGCAAAATCAGTATCATAAGAGATGGTTATTAGCACTTCCCATTATTGAGTGCTAACAACTCAAATCTAACTATTTAACCTATTTACAAAGGAGGCTATTTTCATGATCAAACCTTTGGGTGATCGCGTACTTGTAGAAGCGAGTGCCAAGGAAGAGAAAACCGCCAGCGGAATCGTTCTGCCAGATACGGCGAAGGAGAAGCCGCAAGAAGGAACCATCGTCGCGGTAGGCAGCGGCTCGCTGAACAAGGATGGCGCGCGCGTTGCGCTTGAAGTCAAGGTAGGCGACCGTGTGCTGTTCTCCAAATACGCCGGAACCGAGATCAAGTACGAAGGCAAAGAATACTTGATCATGAAGGAAAGCGACATCCACGCGATCGTAGGTTAATAGCCTGCGTTATTCGCGCGAACGACATAAGACAGACGATTGCCAATACGTAACGAATAATTGAGGAGGGTTATCTAGATGGCTAAGGAAATCAAGTTTAGCGAAGACGCGCGCCGCGCGATGCTCCGTGGTGTTGACTCGCTTGCCAACGCCGTTAAAGTGACGCTCGGCCCGAAAGGCCGCAACGTCGTATTGGAGAAGAAATTCGGGTCTCCGCTGATCACGAACGACGGTGTTACGATCGCGAAGGAGATCGAGCTGGAAGACGCGTTCGAGAACATGGGCGCTCAGCTCGTGAAGGAAGTCGCTACGAAGACGAACGACGTAGCGGGCGACGGCACGACGACGGCTACGGTTCTGGCGCAAGCGATGATCCGCGAAGGCCTGAAGAACGTCACCGCGGGCGCTAACCCGATGGTCGTTCGCAAGGGTATCGACAAGGCGGTTCGCGCCGCTGTCGAGGAACTGAAGAAGATCTCCAAGCAAGTCGAAGGCAGCGCCAACATCGCGCAAGTCGCTGCGATCTCCGCCGCTGACGATGAAGTCGGCCAGCTGATCGCCGACGCGATGGACAAAGTCGGCAAAGACGGCGTCATCACGGTCGAAGAATCCAAAGGCTTCAACACGGAGCTGGAAGTAGTCGAAGGTATGCAGTTCGACCGCGGCTATGTATCTCCGTACATGATCACGGATACGGACAAGATGGAAGCCGTCCTCGACAACCCGTACATCCTGATCACCGACAAGAAGATCTCCAACATTCAAGAGATTCTGCCGGTGCTGGAGAAGGTTGTTCAATCCGGCAAGCAGCTCTTGATTATCGCGGAAGACGTAGAAGGCGAAGCGCAAGCCACGCTGATCGTCAACCGTCTGCGCGGCACGTTCACTTGCGTAGCTGTCAAAGCTCCTGGCTTCGGCGACCGCCGCAAGGCGATGCTGGCCGACATCGCAGCTCTGACGGGCGGCCAAGTGATCACGGAAGAGCTCGGCCTTGAGCTGAAGTCGACGACGCTGCAACAGCTCGGTACGGCTCGCCAAGTTCGCGTCAACAAGGAGAACACAATCATCGTTGACGGCGCTGGCGACAGCAGCGACATCCAAGCTCGCGTCAACCAGATCAAAGCGCAGATCGAAGAGACGACTTCCGACTTCGATCGCGAGAAGCTCCAAGAGCGCCTGGCGAAGCTGGCTGGCGGCGTAGCCGTCATCAAGGTCGGCGCAGCTACCGAGACCGAACTCAAAGAGCGCAAGCTGCGCATCGAAGACGCCCTGAACGCAACCCGCGCTGCGGTTGAAGAAGGCATCGTCTCCGGCGGCGGTACGGCTCTCGTGAACGTATACAACGCTGTCGCTGCTGTTGAGGCGGAAGGCGACGAGAAGACGGGCGTGAACATCATCCTGCGCGCGTTGGAAGAGCCGATCCGCACGATCGCTGCCAACGCCGGCCAAGAAGGCTCCGTCATCGTCGAGCGCCTGAAGAAGGAGCCGGTAGGCATCGGCTACAACGCCGCTTCCGGCGAATGGGTCAACATGTTCGAAGCCGGCATCATCGATCCGGTGAAGGTAACCCGTTCCGCGCTGCAGAATGCAGCTTCCGTCGCGGCTATGTTCTTGACGACCGAAGCGGTTATCGCCGACAAGCCGGAGAAAGAGAAAGCTCCTGCGGCTATGCCTGGCGGCATGGACGGCATGGGCGGCTTCTAATCGAGCCGTAACGCGTCAAATAGATAAAGAGGGGCAGTTCCCCAAGGTTCGCAGTACTGGAACCTTGCGGGGACTGCCCCTCTCTAGGTTAGGCATGGGGTTCGTTCTAGCTTGCTCTAATCTTGCGATACTTGACGAAGCTGCCGATCCGCCAGACGGCAATGTAGAGGAAGGCCATCATCATCGCGAGCAGTGCGAACGAGGAGCTGTCCAGCGTCTTGAAATATTCGGACAACGCAAGGCGGATCGCGATGATCGCCAGCAGGATGTATTTGAAGTACGGGTTCGGGATCGTATACACTTGCCCGTCTTCACGCTTCTCGTATCTCGTGTGATAGAGCATGACTCCACCGAGTACAAGGCCGACGAGCCCTGCGATCAGCATCTCCCAAGCGGCAGGATAATGGAATGGCTGCTCCGGATCGTGTGTCAGCGCGGTGATGGTGGAGCTAAATACGGCAAGCAGCACGACAACTGGGATGAGCATGCCGAAGCCGTTGCGGCGAATGGGACGCGCTCGTCCCGTGCGGCGGCTTCTCAGCCAGAACACCAAGACAATCACCACGATCATAATGCCATAGCTAATGGATTGGGAATTGTTCATAAGAGAATCATCCTTTCAGGCAGAGCCGCTGCTTCATGACGAGCAGTTGCGGCTATCCCTATCATAACAGACAACGGCAGATCGGGCGAAAACCCGAATCTGCCGTTGTCGTGTAACAGCGGAGCGGTAACCCTACAGTCTGAATTGGCTCACTGATTGCTTGAGGCTCTCGACGATGCCGCGCAGCTGCTCAGACGCATGCGAGATGTTCTCGGCCAGCGCGAGCTGCTCCTCGGTCGCCGCCGCCACTTCCTGCGTCTTGCCGGATACCTCGCGAGCCGCCGTCGCCGACTGCTCCATGCTGGCCGCGACCTCTTCGGAGCTTGCGGACATCTGCTGCGTGATGGCAGACGTCTCGTGCACCTGCACGGCGACTTGCTTAACGGCTTCGAGGATGGCCGTGAAGTCCTGCCCGACCTCACTTAGCTTCGCTTCCCCTTCGCTGGACTGCGAGAGCGTGGCGCTCATGAAGCCGGATGCCTTCGCGATCTCGCCGCGCGTCTCTTCGATGAGCGCGCTGATCACTTCGGCCGACTCGAGCGAGCCGGCGGCCAGCTTGCGAATCTCTTGCGCGACGACGGCGAAGCCTCTGCCGTGCTCGCCGGCCCGCGCGGCTTCGATGGAAGCGTTCAGCGACAGAATGTTCGTCTGGTTGGCGAAGGACGTAATGTTCTCGGTAATCTGCCCGATCTTCTCCGACTTGTCGTTCAACTGCGCGACTGTCTTGGACAGAGACTGAATCCCTTGGAAGATGCTCTCCATCTGCTCCTTCAAGCTCTGCATATGGCTGTTGCCCAGCTCGGCTTGATCGGAGGCGCGCGTGGACAAGTCCGCGATCGAATTCGTATTCTCGGCGATCCGTTGGACGCCGATCGCCATCTCTTCGACGGCGCGGCTGGACTCTTCCGCGATCGTCGTCTGCATCTCCGCCTGCTCGGTCACGGCTTGGATATGCTCCGCGACATTCGTGGAAGAAGCCGCCGATTCCTTCGCGCCGATCGAGAGCTCGATGGAGGATGCGGATACGGTGTGGGTATTGTCGGTGATATGACCAACCAGATCGCGCATTCTCCCAATCATCGCATCGATCGCTTGGTTCAAGCGGCCCAACTCGTCCTTGCGGTACTTGGCTTCCGGCATCGCCTGCAGGTTGCCTGCCGCCACAAGCGTCGTCTTGCTTAACGCCTTGTTGATGGAACGGCCCATATAACGGATCAGGAGGTAGCCCAAGACGAGAATCGCGAGCCACTCAATGGATAGCGAGATCCATGTGATTGTTTGGGATGAATCGTTCGTTCTCTGCATCTCGGCAGTCTGATCTACGGCGTATTGGTTGATGATATCGCTCAGAATATCAATCTTCCCGCGGGTGCTGTCGAACATCGTGGAGAGCTCCTTCTCCTGTTCGATATCAGTGGCGGTATGCCCTTCAATATTGGCTGACGTCTGCTGCACCCACTGATTGATCTCCGTCTGGAGACTCGAGAGCAGCGCGCCCGCTGTCTGATTCGTCTCCGGGTCGATCAGTTCGGTCATGCTGTTCGCCTTGAGAATAACGGCAGCATCGGTAAGACGCTCGTTAAATTGCGTTGCGTTCTCTTGGAAGTCCTTCTGGAATTGCTCATAATCCTGCGGGGGCAGACCTGCGAGACGAAGCAGGTCATAAGCTCGAAGAGCTTGATACATATCCCGGTCCGCTTGAACGACTAGATTGTTCGACTTGAACGAGGCCTCGTAGAGCGTGTTCTTCATCTTGCCGATGTTGGAAGAGTTCGTGTTCAACTGCATAACGGCTGTTAATACGAAGAAAAACATAGGGATTAGAAGCAGTAGAGCTAGTCGGAATCGGATCGAACGCAACATGGAAGAGACCACTCCTCGGAGGTAGTGCATAGGTTCCCTGTGATAGCGCTTTAGTGAATGAGAAGCTATGTCACTGTATATATCGGGAGTTCTGGTGCAGTTTTATAGAGATTGTTGTCGAAAATCAGTAAAAAAGGGACCAGGCGTCATAGAATAGTCGCCTACTGGCAGTAGGGCTGCCAAGATAAAACGGCAGGTCCAGACATTCGTCTGGATCTGCCGTTCGGTTAACAGAGGGTTACAGCTTGAACTGGCTCACGGATTGCTTGAGGCTGTCAACGATGGTGCGCAGCTGCTCGGACGCATGCGAGATGTTCTCCGCCAGCGCTAGCTGCTCTTCGGTTGCCGCAGACACTTCCTGCGTCTTGCCGGCAACTTCGCGTGCCGCTGTCGCAGACTGCTCCATGCTCGCTGCGACTTCTTCAGAGCTGGCGGACATCTGCTCCGTGATCGCGGACGTCTCGTGCACTTGCACCGCGACTTGCTTAACGGCTTGCAGAATCTCGGAGAAGTCCTCTTCGACTTCGTTCAGCATCGCTTGTCCTGCGTCGGATTGCGACAAGGTCGAGTTCATATAGCCGGAAGCCTTCGAGATCTCGCTGCGCGTCTCTTCGATCAAGGAACTGATGACTTCTGCGGATTCGAGCGAGCCTGAAGCCAGCTTGCGAATCTCTTGCGCGACGACCGCGAAGCCTCGGCCATGCTCGCCGGCTCTGGCGGCTTCGATGGAAGCGTTCAGCGATAGAATGTTCGTCTGATTGGCGAAGGACGTGATGTTCTCGGTAATCTGCCCGATCTGCTCCGACTTCTCGGTTAACTGCGCGACCGTTCGGGACAGAGATTGAATGCCCTCGAAGATGCTGTCCATCTGCTGTCTCAAGCTATGCATGTGCGTGTTGCCTTCTTCAGCCTGCTCGGAAGCGACATTGGCGGCGTCCGCGATGACGTTCGTGCTCTCTGCGATGCGTTGAACGCCGACAGCCATCTCTTCGACGGCTCGGCTGGACTCCTCGGCGATGTTCGTCTGCACTTCGGCTTGCTCCGTCACTTCTTGAATGTGGGCGGCGACATGGTTGGCAGAAGCGGCCGATTCCTTCGCGCCCGTCGAGAGCTCGACAGCGGAAGCGGCGACGGCCTGGGTATTGTCGTTGATCTGACCGACCAGCCCGCGCATTCGCCCAATCATCGTATCTACCGCTTGAAGCAGCTGACCAAGCTCGTCCTTCCGATACTTCTTCTCCGGAGCCGGCTGCAGGTCGCCGGAAGCCACGAGCGTCGTCTTGTACAGCGTCTTGTTGAACGATCTGCCGAAGTAGCGAATAAGCAGATAACCCATGCTCAAGATGAGAACCCACTCAATCGCCAGACAGATGATCGTAATCTGCTTGTTCGATTGAGTCGATTGATTCAAATATTCAGTCTCGTCATGGGCATATTGGGCGATCATGCTGTTTAAGCTGACGATTCCCGCACGGCTCGCTTCAAAGTTGTCGGCAAGCGCGAGCTCCTGATCGATATTGACGGGTGTATTGTTCTGAATGTTGGCAGACGCCTGGTCATGCCAAGCTTGGATCTGCGTATCGATGTTGGCGAGCGTCTGCTCCACCGTCAAGCTCGTCTCGGGATCCGTTAAGGACAGCATATCCAATCTCTTCATCAAGGCGGTGAGCCGGGTGATACGAGAGTCTACCCAGTGGGCGCTCTCCTCGAATTCCTTCGCGATCTGATCGTGCTGCTCTTGATTGAGCTCTGCGAAACGCAGCATGTTATATTTGGACATGGCCTCATAGGCGTCTCGGTCAGCTTGAACGGTCAGATCGTTCGTCTGATACGTGCCTTCAAATAGAATGCGGTCCATCTTATCCATATTGGATGAGATCGTGTTCAGCTGCATAAATGCCGTTAGAACGAAGAAGAACATCGGAATTAACAGCAGCAGAATGAGTCGGAATCGAAGGGTACGTGTGAACTGGATAATGCGATTCGTGCGACGGTTCATTATTTTCTCTCCTCGGCTATGGTGCATAGATCCCCAGGTGTGCTGTCTCTCACTGGAAGCTATGTCTAAATAGTTTATCGGGTTCCAACTAGTGGTTTTTAGAGATATTCGCATAGAAAATGATACAAAAGGACTGGTCCGATTGTGATTTAATGCCTTGTCAATAGAGTCTCTAATCCTTCCGCTATGCGTATTGAGCTCTCGGCGTCCGATACGCCGTCTTCGATGCACCACCAAGCCGACAGGACGGAGTGGCAGAATGTCCAAGCGAGTATACGCTGGGCATCCAGCTCCAGCTCGCGGGCGAACAGCCTTGCCCGTTCGGCAATTAACCGGGTTGCAGCCTCGGGTTCATCCGGCAGGCGGTTAATCAAATATTGGACGGGCTCGAAAGCGGGTTCGCCGATGACGCCTTTCGGATCGATCGCCAGCCACGGCTCGCGCTCCGCGGAGAGAATGTTCTCATGATGCAGGTCGCCATGCAGCAGCTGCAGAGGCGAGGAGATCGTGGCATGCAGCTGCTCATAGCCAGACTCCGCCGCGCCAACGAGCCGCTCGGGCAGCGGTCCTGTTCCGCCGTCGAATCGGGCGCGGAGCTTCTGCAGGCCGAGCGCCCAATCCCGCGTCGTCGGGAAGCGGCTGCCTGCCGGCGCGGGAGTTCGCAGCTTGCGAATGAGTGCGCCGGCAATCCGTGTCGCCTCGGCGTCGTCCTCGACGGATAGGAGCGTTCGTCCCGGCGAGCACCGCTCGAGCAGCAGAATCCCGCGCTCAGGCTCCGCGTCTGCGAGCCGAACGGCGCCTCTCCCTTCATATAGACGAAGCGCATCGAACTCGCGCATGCTCTCCGGATCTTCCGGCACGCGCAGCTTCAGCACGTATTCGCGCCCGTCCGCGCCGTCGGCTGGAGCGACGTAATTGTAGCTTAACGGGTACGCTTCCCGAATCGTGAGATTCCACCGTTGTTCGCAGTGCTGAATCAGCGAATCGAAGCCATCCAGCCAACGGGCTCCATTCGCTCCATGTACGCTTCGCACTGTCTGTTGGAACTTCATTGGCAGCCGTTCCATACGCCGCATCCGCCTCCATCTTCCATTTCCATTTTAAGAGAAGTGTATCACATAAGAAGCCTATCGGTGTTGTGTCACATATTTATAGTCCGAATGGCACTATTCTGAATTCATCGCGAGGATCGAGGTGTGTTATCTTGAGCATGTGTCGTATATTTGAAGTGAGGGGGCGTGCGGAATGATTCGAGCAGCCATGATCAGCTATTGGCATGTGCATGCGGAGGATTATACCCGGCAAGTGCTGGACAACCCGGGGACGGAGCTCGCGGCCGTCTGGGACGAGATCCCCGAGCGGGGACGGGAGAAGGCGAATAAGTACGGCGTGCCGTTCATCGATTCGTTGGATGAGCTGCTGTCGCGAAGCGACATCGACGCGGTCGTCGTGGACGCGCCGACGAACTTGCACCGGGACATTATGGTCCGGGCCGCTCGGGCGGGCAAGCACATTTTCACCGAGAAGGTTGTTGCGCCTACCCTTAGCGAAGCGAATGCTGTCCTGGAGGCCGTTCGGCAAGCAGGCGTGAAGCTCGCGGTATCGCTGCCCAGGGTGTACGACGGGTATACGCGGACGATTCTGCGGGTGATCGAAGAAGGGACGCTTGGCCGGCTGACGCTCGCTCGTGTTCGGCTGTCGCACAATGGCGCGACCGCAGGCTGGCTGCCGGAACACTTCTATTCGAAGGAGCAGTGCGGCGGCGGCGCTCTGATCGATCTGGGCTGCCATCCGGTCTATCTCATACGGCTGTTCCTCGGGTTGCCGGATGAAGTGAGCGCCCGGTTCGGCTATGTGACCGGCAAGGAAGTGGAGGACAACGCCGTTGCGATTATGACGTATGCGGACGGAGCGATCGGCATCGCGGAAGCAGGCTTCGTGAACAGCCACTCTCCGTTCTCGATCGAGCTGCACGGCACGGACGGCACGCTGCTGTTCGGCTTCCCGGAGGAGAAGCTGCTCGTTCGCAGCAGCCGGCTTGGCGACAGCTGGCGCGAGATTCCGCTGGAGGATCGGCTGCCGTTCGCGTTTGACCAATGGGTGAAGCACGTCGAGGAAGGCACGGAAGCGGCCGAGAACGTGGAGCTGGCCTTTGATCTGACGAAGCTGATGGAAGCGGCGAATCTATCCGCTTCGGATGGCAGCGCGGTTCGGTTGGCGAACTTGCGTGATTAGGCGAAGGCGCAGATATGGCGACTGGCAGGGGCATTGGCGATTGCAATGGGAATCTTCAGCCCGCGATATTTAGATAGCGCATACATATGGAGCGGAAGGAGCGATCGGCATGCAGATGGCTAGCCAGCGGGAGGATCATGCGGGACGGAAGGCTGCGTCAGCGCCTTTCCCGTTCGCGAGGATGGAGCGCAAGCGGTATGCGCTGGACCGCCTTGACCTGCAATTGCGCTGGGGCCGATACGGCATTCGCGTGCTGCGCTGCCATCTGGCGTCATTCGGTCCGGGGCAAGTCATCTCCGCGCATAAGCATTCGGAATATGAGTTCCACTTCATTCCGAGAGGCAAAGGCTCTGTCACTATTGGCGGAGTCTATTATGAGCTGCGGGAAGGGCTGTTCTATCTGACCGGCCCGGACGTTGTCCACGAGCAGCGTTCGGACGAATGCGACCCGATGTATGAGCTGTGCCTGCATTGCGAGATCGTTCCGCTGGACGAGGCGCCGGCAGAAGGCTGGGGCGACTCGCTGGAGCTGCGGGAAGCGAGGGATTGCGTACAGCTGTTGGAGACGATGCCAAGCGTTCCCGCATGGGACCGTTATCATGCGATGGGCTGCTTCCTCGAAGCATACCGGGCATGGGAGGAGCAGGCGGTCGGATTCTACACAACGATGAAGCAGACGATCGTGCAGATTCTGCTGCGCGCGGCTCGCGTGCATGCGTCGCCGGAGGCCTGCGGCAACATCCCGGAGCGGGATATGAACGATCATCGATTCCGGCTGGCGGCCCAGTTCATCGAGGATAACGAAGCCGGGCCGATCACGCTGGAAGAGGTGGCGGAGCGAGTGCAGGTGAGTCCCCGGCAGCTGCAGCGAATCTTCCGGAGCGAAGGCGGGACGACGTTCAGCGATTGGGTCGAGCATGTTCGCCTGCAGCGCATCGCGGATGAGCTGCTTCGGTCGCAGCGCCCGATCGAAGCTATCGCGCTCGATCACGGCTATGCGACGCCGAATTACTTGTATCCAGTATTCAAACGCAAGTTCGGCATGACGCCTGCCGCTTATCGCCGGCTTCACGGCGTTCGGCAGCCGGCTGGCGGCGATTCGCCGGATGAAGCGCTATCATCGGGATAACGACGGAATAAGGATCGGGAGGAGAAGTCACTGATGAACATGGTGAAAATCGGCATTATCGGCACGGGCGGCATCGCCCGCGCGCACGTATCGGCTTACCGGAAGCTGCCTTTCGTACAGATCGTTGCGGCAGCCGATGTCATCCCCGGTAGAGCCCGCGAATTCGCGGAGCGGGAGGGGCTGACGGACGCTGCTGCCTACGACAGCCATACTGAGCTTCTGGCCGCCGATCTGGATGGCGTCAGCATCTGCACGCCGAACGTCTCCCATCATCGGACGGCGGTGGATTCGCTTCGCGCGGGCAAGCAGGTGCTGCTTGAGAAGCCGATGTCGGTCACGCTGGCGGAAGCATTGGATATGGTGAAGGCGGCGAAGGAATCGGACCGCATGCTGTCGATCGGATTCCAGCCGAGGTACGATCCGAACATGAAGCGGCTGCAGGAGATCGTTCAGTCGGGTCGCCTCGGCCAAGTGTACTATGTCGAGACGGGGGGCGGACGACGCCGCGGCATGCCGGGCGGCACGTTCATCAGCAAGACGCTTGCCGGCGCAGGGGCGATGGCCGATATCGGCTGCTATTCGCTCGACATGGCGCTGAACACGTTGGGCTATCCGCGGCCGCTGACAGTATCGGCGTTCACGGCGAATCACTTCGGAACGAATCCGCTCTATCATCCGGAGGCGAACAAGTTTGAAGTAGAAGACTTCGGCGTCGCAATGGTCCGCTTCGAGAACGATCTGACGCTGCAGTTCAAGATCTCCTGGGCGATGCACATGGATACGCTGGGCGCCACGATGTTCCTCGGGACGGACGCCGGACTGAAGGTGACGCCGGCTGGCTCAGGCCCGTGGTCGGGCGTATGGGATGGCGCGATCGGCTCCATGACCATGTTCCACGACGACTTCGGCGGCCATACGTCGACGGAAGTGCCGCTGATCGGCCACCAGCTCAACCTGTTCGACGAGAAGGTACGCGACTTCGCTGAGGCAGTGCGGGACGGCCGTCCGGCTCCGATTCCGGGCGAACAGATTCTCATCCAGCAGGCGATCATCGACGGCGTGCTTCGCTCCGCGGACTTGCGCCGGGAAGTATCGGTCCAGTTGCCGGTATAAGGCGGCGCTCGACGGGCGATTGGTCTGTCCTTGTCCGTCGAGTTGAGGTTCTGCTTCCGCAGCCGTCATCGTAAGTTTAATAGGCCGTTCGTTCCGGCGTTCTTGCCGTCACGAACGGCCTGTTCATGTTGGCGCTGCTGCCCAACCTATCGCGGCCCAATCCGCCGCCGCCCAACTCGCTGCCACCCAATCCGCTTGCGCGGGGGCACTAATTGTATGCTGTACACTTATTTTCGTCGAATTAGCGCGATTAGGAGCATCTAATTGCAATTGGAGCTACCGAAGTGCATGACGCCATAATGCGTCGGATGTGCTGCAAAGCCGAAGTCAAGGCCGCGTTTAATGCGTCGAATACTGCGATCTCTTCGTCGCTGATCCGGCGCAGCGTCAGATTGCGGAATACTTCGCCGCCCGTTCCTGTGTCCTCACCGAGATACTCGTGCCGGTACGCCAGCTCGTTCCGCTCCCGGAGGCTCTCGGCCTCTAGGTAGAAACCACTCCCGCGGAACGCTGCGATAATCGCTGTAATTTGTCAGCCAGCCGGGAGGCGGGTTTTTGCGATACTCATGGACCCAGCGCTTTCGATTCTTCGGCGGGTTGTAAGAGTAGAACACTCGGTAACCGTGGCCGCCACGCAGCAGCGTCTGGTTGATCGAGCGAATATCCTCGACCCCGAATTCGTCTGCCTCCTCGTACCAAACGGATTTAAAAAAGCCCTTGCGGAGTCGCAAGGACTTGATCTTGATTGGGTTATCGGCACCGCGGAATATGATCCGCTGCCCGGTCGGCTTATAGACGATCTGCATTGGCTTTTGATTAATGTTCCCAAAATTGGAATCAAAAAACGGATGTCCTGGATTTAAGGACATCCGTTTTCCTATTGGCTAAACTGTGAACCTAGCCGAAGCTGAAAAATTTTTCCGGTAATAGGTGGTACTAGAAGATGTGGAAGAATAGCTCCAGCCAATATTGACTAGTTCCCCAATGGTGAGTCCAGTCTCTGTAGAAAACTCTTCTACTACAGCAGTTTCTGCATATCCACTGACAGCAAAAACGAATTGAGTGTCGCTTTCTGGAATTGAAGAAGCGTAATTCTTATAGATTTGGAAATGTCCTCCGCTACCAGGAGATATATAAGCTGAGTCGGTGTCGTTAAAGTTAATTCGATAGACTACGCTTGCGCCCATCATAAGCTGTTCGAGTTGAACCAAAACACCTGCTCTTGCAGTTATATTACCTCCAAGACTTATGCTAAATCCATATTCTCTATACTGATACGTAGCTGTAGAAGCTTTTGTGAGCGTTTTTGGCTCTAGTTGTGCAAGACTTCTTCCAGTTCTCTGTGCAAATTCCTCAGCTGTTATCTCTTTCACAGTATAACTCTCAATTGGAACATCAGAACTGATTGTGGTGACATCAGTTAGTGCATCATTCGCAGAGACAAATGTAGTATTTGCAGTAAAACCAGATACAAAAGGAGTTGGAGTAGACGTGTCGTTGGAGGCAGCAGATGCAACTCCAGTCAAACTAGTAGATACTGCGACAATAGTAAGTACAGATAACAAAGACTTTTTTAGCGACTGTTTTCTCAACTTTATCTTCTCCTTTTTTCATCCTAAACCATTTTTCGAGCTAATTTGGAATAAGGAAAACCGCCAATCAATTTTAACCTACTTTTCTTTTTTATTCCAAATTACCCTTATATAATAAGACACACCATTTAGGCATTTAGTTGCATTCGTAAAGAAAAATATATTAAAGTTCATTTTATGTAATACATCCTGTCGAAATCGGCTAGGCCCCCTAATTCCGAAGTCTACACCGTACGAATAATGTCTTTCGTATGATTGCTCATTTTTTCAACCAATTACATATCTCTTCATCCAGCCGTTGAGCGTGTTGTCCTTGATTTTCAGTTCGCGGGCGACTTCCGCCACCGCCTTTCCGCTTTCCTTGACGTACTGTACCGTCTTACGCTTGTATGTCTCGTCATACAGGGGCTTTTTCATCTCGACACAATCCTCCGATTCTGCTTCATTTCATCAGTGTAATCTGTGTCTACTATTCAGTCTAGCATCAGCGACTCCTTGATTTGTTCGTCGCTCACCTTGTGCCCTTGCAACGTCAGGGAGTAACCTGGACAAGGACGGCCTCTTTTGACGTCAGGAGCGGCTGTCCATTGCTTCGTACGCTTGAGACGCTAATAGTAGGTTGACTCCGCCAGACCTATGATTCGCAACACGAGGGTTGCAATGTTCCCCTGCTTAATAAAGCGGTCGGCTAAATCGTATTTTTCGGATAAGCAGGGTTCTGCCCTTTTAAGAGCTCACGCAGAATTTCGATTTCAAGTTCCTTTTCGCCGAGCACCTTCATGGCCTTGTCGTACTTCTGCTCGACTTCCTGAAGCCGCTTTAGCTCTTGAATTTGATGAGCTGCCGGCGGGAGATCATGGATGTCCACTTGATCCCGGACATTGCTTCACGTACTACCTCGAGACGCACTTCCTCGTACAGCTTGTTTGATCGTCGCATACTGCTCGTCCCCCCCTAAAAATACAATAATATATTGTAGGTTAGGACTCCAATTCAATTAGGGGGCCGTGGAGATGGTACACTTAATTCGGCGGCATCGAGCTTAAATGCCAGTTGAGGCGCCAACTAAGTGCAGATATGCAACTAGGTCTCGGAAATAGCGAGGCGGGCGGCAACTAAGTGTACTTTTACAACTCGATCCTGCCCGACTGCCAACGCGATCCCTGAAATCTGCTTCTGCTTAGTAACCTTCTACCCAATCATACCTGCTGTCTACTTCTATCCAATCATACCTGCTGTCTACTTCTACCCAATCATACCTGCTGTCTACTTCTAC
Source organism: Cohnella lubricantis (assembly GCF_014212015.1). Taxonomy (GTDB): domain Bacteria; phylum Bacillota; class Bacilli; order Paenibacillales; family Paenibacillaceae; genus Cohnella; species Cohnella lubricantis. The sequence continues at coordinate 18,572 of NZ_JACJVN010000018.1, forward strand.
CCAATCATACCTGCTGTCTACATCAACCAATCCATACCTGCTGTTTACTTCTGCAAATCCGTACCTCCTGTCTACTTCAGCCAATCTACATCAGCCAATCTGCCTCTGCCTGATCTGCCTGCCACACCACCCACCCGCCATCTGAGCCGAAGGGATAAGCGCAAAAACGCCAAAAAACCCAAGTGTTCGAGAAGATTTCACGATTGGGAGTAGGCTAATTACATAATATACATTATACTAAGTATAACAATTACTATCGGGATGTGGACAAGATGAAGAACCAGCCGCTGTACAAGCAGATCCAAGATGAGATCAAAGAGCTGATTAGAGAAGGCAAGTTAAGACCCGGCGACCGGGTTCCTTCCGAGAAGGAGCTGGCCGAACAGTTCCACGTCAGCCAGATCACGAGCAAGAACGCGCTGATCGGACTTGCGGACGAAGGAATTCTTATCCGGCATCAAGGCAAAGGAACGTTCGTGAATCAAGACGTCCTCAGCGCGCATATTCCAAGCCTGCACGCCGCCGCCGCGGACGGCAGGCAGAAGAGGGGCCTGATCGGCTTGATCGTGCCCACCCTTCGGACGAAGGTCGAGCAGCGCATCGTTCAGCACATCGAACGGTTCGCGGTTCAGCATGGCTATCAAGTCATTCTGCGCATCTCCAGAGAATCGCAGCTGAACGAGAGCGAAGCGATCGAATCGATGATCGCCTGCGGCGCGCAAGGCATTATTATTTTCCCGACGGAAGAAGAGACCTACAACGAGGACATTCTGCGACTGTCCTTGAACAAATTCCCGCTCGTGCTCATCGACCGCTATCTGAAGGAGATCCGCACCTACAGCGTGAGCGCGGACAACATCGCGGGAACGTACGAGGCCGTGTCGTACATGCTGCGCCAAGGCCATGAGCATATTGCGCTTATCTCTCCAGAGATTACGAATACCGTTACCGAGGATCGGGCGAGAGGCTTCGAGAAGGCGTTCTCGGACCAGAACCTGCCGATCAACAAGAACATGTGGTGCATTGTCCGGCTGGAGGAGGTGCACGACCGCAACGTTAGCAGTCTGATCCGCGATTTCCTGGCGGATCGTCCAGAGATTACAGCGGCTTTCGTGATGAATGCGGAGCTGAGCCAGACCGCGTTCCAGGCGCTGAAGAAGCTGGAGAGGCCGGTTCCTGAAGACTTCCTGTTGTTCGGATTCGACGATCCGGATTGTCCGGGTGTCTGCTACGTAGAGCAAGATGAAGAGGCCATGTGCAAGCAGTCCGTCTCCTTCTTACTGGAGCAGATGGAGGGGACGTTTAACCCGCAGCGGGTAGCGATCCCCGTCAAGTTAAATATAAAGGTATAATATATACTAAATAAAGTATATTAACATATCCCTGGATGAAGTAAGATACGAGGTGTAAAGCGGTTACAAACGCAGAGCCGCTATCATGTATCCGCTTTCGCTATCTTGTATAAATACAGGGAGGTTGAAGCAGTGAAGCTCAAGCATCTTACTGCCGCGACGACAGCAGTCGCATTGATGGCAGCGCTTACAGCCTGCGGATCTGACAACAATGGAGGCAGCGCTTCGCCGGCTAACAACAGCGGAAGCGCGTCGACTAGCGCAAGCGCTTCCGCGGGTGCTTCCAAGGAGAAGGTTGAGATTTCCTTCATGGGGCACGCGGAGCCGAATGAGAAAGAGATTTTCACCAAGCTGATCAAGTCCTTCGAAGAGAAATACCCGAATGTGAAAGTTAACTATACGAGCGTACCGCCGGCCGAGTATGACCAGAAGCTGACGACGTTGTCCGCTGCCGGCAAGATGCCGGACATCTTCTATACTTCCGGACCTGCATTCTATCGTTATGCGGAGGCTGGCACGATCCTCGATATTCAGCAGTATCTGGACCAGACGGATCTGTTCAACCCGGACAACGTGTGGAAGCAAGCGCTCGACCGGTACCGCTATGACGGCTCTCAGCTCGGACAGGGCGATCTGTACGGCCTTCCGAAGGACGTCGGCCCTTGGGCGCTGGCGTACAACAAAGAGCTGTTCGACAAGGCAGGCGTCGCCTATCCGCCGGCTGAAGCAGGCAAGTGGACATGGGACGACTATCTGAAGGCTGCACAAGCGATTACGGAAGATACGAACGGCGACGGCAAATTCGACATCTACGGCGCGGCGAACTTCCCGCTCGAAGGCGCGGTCTGGGCGAACGGCGGCGATTATGTCGATTATGCGACCGGCACCGTCAAGATCGACTCGCCGGAATTCGCCGAAGCGATGCAGTGGGTAGCGGATTTGACCTTGAAGCACCACGTCGCTCCTTCGCCGGAAGACGTGCAGGCCATGAACGCCTACTCGCGGTTCATCGCTGGCAAGATCGGCATGTTCCCGATGGGGCCGTGGGATCAGCCGGCGTTCTGGGATCTGCCGTTCGGCTGGGATCTCGCGGCATGGCCCTCCAGTCCGAAGACGGGCGAGACGTCGACGTGGCTTGGCTCGATGGGCTTCGTCATCTCCAGCAAGACGAATCATCCGCAGGAAGCGTTCGACCTGGCCTCGTTCCTGTCTCTGGATCCAGACGGCCAGAAGCAGAACATGGAGCTGGGCCAAGCGGTGCCGAACCTGATCGACATGGCGACGAACGACTACATGAACAACGGCAAGGCGCCGGAGCACAAGGAAGTGTTCCTGGATATCGTGAAGGAGATCGGACATCCGCCTGTTGAATACGGCTCCAAGAACACGGAGTGGCTGGATACGTTCAACCAGGATGCCAGCAAGGTGTGGACCGGCCAGATGTCAGCGGCGGACTGGCTGAAGCAGGAAGCGCCGAAGCTGCAAGAGCTGTACGACAAAGGCAACAAATAGAAGGCTGAACATGGAAGGTGAAGGAGCAGTCGCCCTTCACCTTCTATCAATAGTTGGAGGGAAGGGAGAGAGCATCTTGACGAACAAAGTTCCCGGCTACCGGCGCAAGGAGATGCTGTGGGCCTATGCGTTCGTAGCGATACCATTGCTCGGCTTTGTCATTTTCGGTTTAGCGCCTTTGATTGCTTCTGCGGTTCTGAGCTTCACGAAGTGGGATATGATTACGCCTCCCGAATTCATCGGCTGGGCGAACTATTCGGGTATGTTCGGCGACGAGAAAGTGTACAAGGCCTTCTTCAATACGACCTTCATGCTTATTCACGTTCCGCTTGGCATGATTGTCTCGCTTCTTCTGGCGGTTCTGATGAATCGGAAGATGAGAGGCATATCCGTCTTTCGGACGATTTATTATATTCCGGTCATCTCGCCGATCGTGGCGGTCTCTATTCTGTGGCAATGGATGCTGAACAATGACTTCGGCGTCATTAACCAGACGCTCTGGAATTGGTTCCATATTACCGGCCCGAACTGGCTCGGCGATCCGAATTGGGTGAAGCCGTCCCTTATCGTGATGGGATTGTGGGGCGGCGTCGGGTCCAACATGGTGCTGTACCTGGCCGGACTGCAGGCGATCTCCTCTACTTATTATGAAGCAGCGGAAGTAGACGGCGCGAGCGGTTGGCAGAAATTCCGAATGATCACGCTGCCGCTGCTGTCCAACATCCACTTCTTCGTCATCGTGATGGGTGTCATCGGGACGTTCCAAGCCTTCAGCCAAGTCTATGTCATGACGCCGGACGGCGGACCGGAGTACAGCGCAGGGACGGTTGTCTTCAACGTCTTCGAACATGCGTTCAGTTACTTTGACATGGGCTACGCGAGCGCCGAAGCGTGGGTGCTTGGCGTGATTATCTTGCTGCTTACCCTCGTTCAATTCCGCTTGTCGAAGAGATGGGTCTATAACGACTGATCCGCGGCGCAATCGAGTAACGATACTGGAGGAGTGCTTATGCTTATTCGGCGCAGGCTGAACACAGCCATTGCGATTCTGATTCTGCTCGCCGGCTCGGTTATTATGCTGGCTCCGTTCGTCTGGACGATCTCAACTTCCTTGAAATATCAACAGAACGTATTCGATCTGCCTCCGAAGTGGATTCCGAATCCGATGACCTTCGACAACTACAGAGCCGTATGGGAAGCCGTGCCGGTCTTGTACGGCTTCTTGAACAGCGCGCTGATTGTCGTCTTCGTGCTGACGATCGGCTTGCTGGTCTCGTCGATGGCTGCCTACGCGTTCGCGAAAGTGAGTTTTCCTTATAAAGATACGATCTTCATGTGCTTAATGGGCACCATGATGATTCCATACTCGGTCGTCATGATTCCTCAATTCATTGGCTTCTCGCATTTGAATTGGGTCGATACGCTGCTGCCGCTCATCGTCCCGGGGCTGTTCGGCAACATTGTCGTCATCTTCTTCCTGCGGCAATTCATGCAGGGTGCCGTGCCGACGGAATTGATCGAAGCGGCGAAGCTCGACGGCAGCGGCTTCTTCCGCACGTTCGCCACGATCGCCATGCCGATCGCCAAGCCGGCGATTGCCGCGCAAGCCGCGCTCGGCTTCATGGGCATCTGGAACGACTTCTTGGGTCCGCTCATCTATCTGCATACGACCGAGAAGCAAACGATTCAAGTCATGATCGCCTCCCTGAAGTCGATGTATATCGGCAGCTCGAACTATCCGATGATCATGGCGTCTTCCTTCATCGCGATGGTTCCGGTCATCATCGTCTTCTTCCTCTGCCAGAAATACTTCGTGGAGTCGCTCGCGATCAGCGGCTTGAAGGGATAAGAGCCGTGCGGAGGCCTATCGTTCGACGGTTCGCTCGTTCCTTCAAGCTCTTGTCAGCCTTGCTGGCTCTGATGGCCGTGATCGCTTTATCGGCATGTCAATCCGATACGAAGGAGGAAGTTCAGATGTACAGCGATAACGATCCCGTCTACCAGAATCCGATGACCTTGCCGGAGGAATGGGAGGATTACGGCATCGGCGATCCTTATATACTGCGTTACGACGGAATGTATTACCTATATTGCAGCACGAAGGACAACCGCCCCGGCGTCAAAGGGTGGAGCTCGCAGGACCTCGTTCATTGGACGTACGAGGGGCTGGTCACCGAGGATCCGATCACGACGAGCGCTTACGCGCCGGAGGTGGTCTACTGGAACGGCTACTTCTATATGTACACTTCGCCGGCGGGCAACGGGCATTACGTGCTGCGCAGCGACAAGCCGACCGGCCCGTTCGAGGTGAAGACCGGCAACTTCGGCTTAAGCATCGACGGCTCGGTGTTCATCGACGACGACGGGCAGTGGTACTTCACCCATGCCGGCACCGAGGGGATCGTCATTCATCCGATGACCGATCCGTATACGATGGGGACAGGCGCGAGGACGCTGGGCGCCGCCTTCCTCGGAGGCTGGACCGAAGGCTCAACCATCATCAAGCGCGGTGGAAAATATTATTTAACCTACACCGGCAATCACGTGTTCAGCAAAGGCTACCGGGTCAACTACGCCGTATCGGACGAGAGTCCGTTGGGCGAATATCGGGTGCCTGCCAATAATCCGATCTTGATTCATACGGAAGACAATTTCTTCGGACTCGGGCACAGCTCGACCTTCCTCGGCCCGGATCTGGACTCCTACTATATCGTCTATCACAATCTGGCCGGCCGATCCGCCGAAGGACCGCCCGTCCGGCACATGAACATCGACCGCCTCGTCTTCAGCGGCGGCCGGATGGACGTGCTGGGCCCGACGAATACGCCGCAGCCGGCGCCGAAGCAGCCGGAATTCCACAGCCGTCTGACGGATTCGGAGGCGATGAAGGATTGGCAGTCTTCCGCCGGGACGGATGGAAGCAAGCTGCTCGTGAGCAATGCCAAGTCGGAGGCCTCGTTCACGTCCGAATACAACTTCAGGCTGAGGAGCGCTCCGTCGGATGGCAGCGCTTGGATCAAGCTGTTGTTCGCTTATCAGGATTCCGACAACTATGGGGCCGTACGCCTCGATCCGGCCAGCGGCAAGCTGACTGTCGCTCAAGTGAGCCAGGGACAAGAGAACGAGCTCGGCAGCGTAGAGCTAGACGTGTCCTTCGACTATACGAAGCTCCACACCGTACGCGTTGAAAATGACGGTTCGCAGCTGCATGTGTTCTTCGACAATATGCAGAAGCTCGACCTGACGGCTCCGTTCGCGGCGCAGGGAAGCATCGGATATGCGGCGCTGAACGCCGACCCCGAATATTCCTACACCGCGTTCTCGAACGATGCCGGCGGCAGCAGCGACGCCGAGGCGTACAAGACGCTTCCCGGCACGATCGAAGCCGTTCACTACATGAAGGGCGATGGCCGCGGCTATTCCGTCGATGCCGTGAACGGACCGGCAATTCAAGCGGAGGAGGACGGAAGCCGTTCCGTCACGCTGTCTGGCAAGGGAGATTGGCTGTCCTATAAGATTCATGCGGCGGAAGCGGGCACTTACGGCATCTATCTGACGGTGAACCCGCTGGAGGGAGACACGGAAGTGGAGGTGTCCGGCGCAGGCGCGAAGGGGTCATTCGCCGTCAAGCCGTTGGATGAGGAAGGCTGGCAGGATCTCAAGCTGGGGACGATCCAGCTGGAGGCCGGCTATCATACGCTGACCGTCAAGCTGAAGAAGGGGACGCTGCAATTCTCGCGCATCGGCCTGTACCGGTCTGAGACCGCAGATGCGCCGAACGTGCTGCAGGACGTCGATTCAGACGATATGTCCGGCATGTTCTATTCGGCTCCCGGCGGCTTCCAAGGCAGCGGAACGGAGGATGACCGCTTGTTCGCGGGCAATACCGATTGGGACGACTACGAAGTGTCAGTGAATGTCGGCATCCCGCAGAATATTGCCGGCGAGGCGAGCGTCCTGGTGCGGACGACGAACGAATCCGCATACCCGAGCCAGGTGGCCGACTCGTTCATGGGGTATTCGATCACGCTGTCGGACGGGCAGGTGCAGCTTCAGAAGAACAACTACGACTACATGACCGTCACGAGCGCTTCGATCGACACCGTGCCGGGACAGACGGTGCCGATGCGCATTAGGTTGGACGGTTCGCGGATTCAGGTGTTCTGGAACGGCGGCGAGGAGCCGGTGATCGATTATACCGATCCCGAGGCGTTCTTCCATGGCCGGGTCGGCTTGCGCAGCCGTCTGTCCGCCTTCACTTTCACCGAGATGAGCGTCACGTCCAAATAGAGAACTCAAGGGAGAGAGACCGATGACAACCCAAAGCTATATCAAGGACTACCCGCGTCCGCAATTCGTGCGGGATCAGTGGATGAACTTGAACGGAGAATGGGGGTTCCGCTTCGACGACGAGAACCGCGGCGAAGCGGAAGGCTGGCCGAACGGGCTTCAAGCCGACCGCCGCATTCGCGTTCCGTTCACCTATGAGACAGAAGCGAGCGGGATCGGGGAAGAAGCCTTCCATCCGCAAGTCTGGTACGAGCGGACGATCGACGTGCCCGCGGGCGTCTCGGGCAAGCGGGTCATCCTCCATTTTCAAGCGGTCGATTATGTGGCCAAGGTCTGGATCAACGGCAGCTATGCGGGCCGGCATCAAGGCGGTTATACCGCGTTCAACCTTGATATTACGCCGTACGTCCGGTTCGGCGCCGCGAACCGGGTGACGGTCAAGGCGGAGGATAGCTTCGATTGCGCGCAGCCTCGCGGCAAGCAGCGCTGGCAGAAGGACAGCTTCGAATGCTTCTACGTGCAGACGACCGGCATCTGGCAGACCGTCTGGCTGGAATACGTGAGCGATACCCATCTCGAATCGGTGAAGATGACGCCGGACTTCGATCAGCGCTCGGTCAGCTTCGAGTACCATGTCCCGGGAGCGAATGCGGCGGAAGAACTGCAGCTCGAGACGACCATCAGCCTGCGGGGAGAGGTCGTCAAGCGCATCTCGGTCAATATCGACCGCGCTTGGATCCAGATGTCGGTAGGACTCGTGCATGAAGCGAACGGGCCATGGAAATTCGCGGCATGGTCGCCGGGACGCCCGAATCTGTACGACGTCGAGTTCGTGCTGTACCGTCAAGGCGTCGAGGTCGACCGCGTCCAGTCTTACTTCGGCATGCGGAAGATCTCGATCCAGAACGGCAAGGTGCTGCTGAACAACATTCCGATCTATCAACGTCTCATTCTGGACCAAGGGTACTGGCCGGAATCCCATCTGACGGCGCCTTCGGAGGAAGCGCTCATCGCCGATATCGATCACATCATGAACCTCGGCTATAACGGCGTGCGCAAGCATATGAAGATCGAGGATTCCCGATTCCTGTATTGGTGCGATGTGAAGGGGCTGCTCGTCTGGTCTGAGATGGCGGCGACCTTCGAATTCAACGACCGGGCCGTCGAGGCGTTCACGAAGGAATGGGTCGAGATCGTCCGTCAGCAGTATAATCATCCGAGCATTATCACGTGGGTGCCGTTCAACGAATCGTGGGGCATTCCGAACGTGCTGAAGAACGTGAATCAGCAGCAGCTGACCGAGGCGATCTATCATCTGACCAAGTCGATCGACCCGCACCGGCCCGTCGTCACGAACGACGGCTGGGAGCACACCGTCTCCGACATTCTCACGCTTCATGATTACGAAGAAGCCGGAGAGCGCTTCTTGAAGCGGTACGCAGACAAGTCGGACATCGTGGACAACCGCATCGCGTTCAACAACGGGAAGTACGCGCTGGCTGAAGGGTACAGCTATCGCGGACAGCCGATTCTGATCAGCGAGTTCGGGGGCATTGCCTTTCAGTCGGACAAAGGCTGGGGCTACGGCAACCAAGTCAGCTCCGAGGAAGACTTCATCGATCGGTTCAAGCGGATTACGCAGGCGATCCAACAGACGGATTACATCGTCGGCTACTGCTATACGCAGATTACCGATGTGCAGCAGGAGATTAACGGACTGCTGACCGAAGACCGCAAGCCGAAGGTGGATCCGGAGATCATTCGCAAGATCAATCTCCGCCAATCGTAGGGAAGTGAGCGTTTGGAGGTTTGATCTTCGCTGATCGCGGGGAAGAGATAACATTTGGAAGTTCGATCCATGCTGATCATAGGGAAGAGAGAGCATTAGTAAGTTCGATCCAGACTGATCGTAGGGAAGTCAATACATTCTTTAAATCGCGTCGCGTTCCACGCCTCTCTTGATAAGAGGGTGAAGGAAGCGCAGAGGGAGAGGTGAACTGTCATGAAGGCTAATGGCGCCATTCGAGTGGATGCCAGCCAAGTCTCGGACCATCGCATCAACTCGTTCGTGTTCGGGCATTTCGTCGAAGATATACGCGACCATATGGACGCTATGCTTGCCTTCCCGCTGAAGGATATGGACTTCGAGAGCATGGATCATTCGTATCGCGGATTGTCCGGCTACTGGCGTCCTTATACGAACGGAAGGAACACGAAGTATGCGCTGGAGCCGGCCGCGGCACGGCATTCGGGGCACAGCCAAGCGGTGCGCATCTATAGCGACGACGAGGCGTATGCCGGCATCCGTCAAGCGATTGCCGTGCAGGAGGATTCGGACGGCTATAAGTTGACGCTGTATGCGAGGGCTTCGGTGGAGATCAAGTTCGTCGCGGCGGAGATCGTTGATTGTATGACCGAAGAGGAGCTGGGCACGGCTCGGATTCAACTGGAGAGCCATGACTGGGCGGAATACGAGGCGCGCCTGCCGGTGAAGCGGGAATGCGAGCGGGCGGAGCTGCGGATCTATGTCCCTGCGGAGCATCCGCGGTGGCTGGATCACGTCTCGACGGGCATGCTCTGGTTCGATCATGTGTCGCTGCTGCCGTCGGACAGCGCAGGCTTCGTTCGCCGGCAGGTAATGGAGCTCACGGGCGAGCTGAACGCAGGCATCATGCGGCTCGCGGGCAACTACATCAGCGCCTATCATTGGCAGCAAGGAGTTGGACCGATCTATGAGCGGCCCAACCTTGTGAACGAAGCATGGGGCGGATGGGCGAACAAGTACTTCGGCACGGACGAATTCATCCGGTTCTGCCGGGAGCTGGGGGTGGAGCCGCTCATCTGCGTCAACGACGGCTCCGGCACGCCGGAGGAGGCGGCGGCTTGGGTGGAATATTGCAACGGAGCCGCCGACACGCCATATGGGCGAATGCGCGCTGCGAACGGACATCCCGAACCCTATGGTGTGAAGTATTGGGAGATCGGCAATGAGGTATGGGGAGCCTGGCAGGTCGGGCACTGCACGGCCGAGCAATTCGCCGAGCGTTATGAGCAGTTCGCGTCGGCTATGAAGGCGGCGGATCCCGGTATTAAGCTGCTGGCCTGCGGCGATGCCCGCATGGATTGGAACAAGCCGCTGCTGGAGCGGGCTTCCGAGCAGATCGACTATTTGACGATTCATCTGTATCACGGCTGTCCGCGCTTCGGCATGAACGATCATACGCCTAAGCTGGAGCGGTACAAAGCAATGGTGTCGTTCCCGGAGTGGACTCGGGAGACGATCCAGGAGCTGCGTGAGCTGTTTGGATCGAACGAGCGTTATGCCCACTTGAAGCTGGCGGTCACTGAATACAACACAATGTATTACCCGAATACGATTCGCAAAGGCTTGCCCAACGAGCATACGCTTGAAGCTGCGGTGGCGAACGCGGCGAATTTGAATGAATTCCTCCGCAGCAGCGATCTCGTGGAGATCGGCAACTTCTCCGATCTGGTCAACGGCTGGCTGGGCGGCTGCATCCGCGTCGGCGACTTCTATGCGGACCAATTCCGCGGGAAGGCGCCTGGCTGGACGGGCAAGGGAACGGTCGTGTATGGCACGCCGACCTACTATGTGATGCAGATGTATGCTAACCGCGGGCTGAGCCGAGTGATCAAGAGCGAGACGTCGTGCGGCACGTTCCGCGCGCAAGCGCCAGCGTCAGGTGCCGGTCCGAAGTTGGATGAGCTGCCAGTCTTGGACGTGGTCGCCTGCTTGGATGACAGCGGCGGCAAGCTGACGATCTTCATCGTCAATCGGGGGCTAGAGGCTGAGACGGTCGAAGTTGCGCTAGTCGGCTTCGCCGAGTCGGGCGAAGCCCGCTTGTTCGAGCTGACGGCGGACGACTTCGAGACGATTAACAGCGTCTGGCAGCCGGAAGCGGTGACTTGCGCGACGCATGAATTAACGTATGCGAACCGTCGGTTGATTTGCGAGCTGAAGGCTTCGTCCGTTTATGCGTTGGAAGTGACGGCGGGTAGGCAAGGCAAGCTTGCCTCGGCAGTACGTTAACGGCCTAAGGCTAAGGCGTGCTGGCGCGGCGCTCGAGTGTGCCCCAAGCGGTCGAGTTAGCGGGTTTGGCCGAGTAACTCACCCGGAAAGGCGCCCCAAGCGGTCGAGTTAGCGGGATTAGCCGAGTAACTCGCCTCGAAAGGCGCCCCAAGCGGTCGAGTTAGCGGGTTTGGCCGAGTAACTCGCCCCGAAAGGCGCCCCAAGCGGTCGAGTTAGCGGGTTTAGCCGAGTAACTCGCCCGGAAAGGCGCCCCAAGCGGTCGAGTTAGCCGGTTTAGCCGAGTAACTCACCCGGAAAGGCGCCCAAGCGGTCGAGTTAGCGGG
>NZ_JACJVN010000019.1 GCF_014212015.1 Cohnella lubricantis
AACCGTCCGCAAGGCCAAGGTCAAGGCGGCTACGGCGGCAACCGTCCGCAGGGCCAAGGCGGGGGCCGTCCGCAGGGCCAAGGCGGGGGCCGTCCGCAGGGCCAAGGCGGCTACGGCGGCGCGCCTCGCATTCCGGCTCCGCCGGTCACGGCAGGGGCGGCTCCGGCCAACCGCGGCGGCGCTCGTCCTGGCGGTCGCCCGGACGGCAAGCGCGACGACTTCAACCGGAACGGCAATGCAGCCGGGAAGGGACGCAAGGACGACTTCGGCAAGCGGTTCGAGGAAGGCCGCTTCGGCACCCGTCCCAAAGTGAGAGGCGGCAAGAACGCCAAAGGCAGAGGCAACCAGCCTCCGCGCGAGAAGATCGACAACACGCCGAAGAAGGTTATTGTCCGCGGCGAGATGACGGTCGGCGAATTGGCGAAGCTGCTTCATAAGGATGCTTCCGAAGTTATCAAGAAGCTGCTCATGATGGGCGTCATGGCCACGATTAACCAAGATCTCGACTTGGATACAGTTCTGCTCGTTGCCGGCGAATTCGGCGTCGAGACCGAAGTGAAGATCGTCGTGGAGGACACCAACTTCGAGACGGTCGAAGAGAACGACGATCCGGACGATCTGGTAACGCGTCCCGCAGTCGTTACGATCATGGGCCACGTTGACCACGGCAAGACGACGCTGCTGGACGCCATTCGCGAGACGCACGTCGCGAGCGGTGAGGCTGGCGGCATTACCCAGCACATCGGCGCTTACCAAGTGGAAGTCAACGGCAAGAAGATCACATTCCTGGACACCCCGGGCCACGAAGCGTTCACGACGATGCGCGCCCGCGGCGCCCAGGTGACCGATATTACGATTCTGGTCGTTGCGGCCGACGACGGCGTCATGCCTCAGACGGTCGAGGCGATCAACCACGCCAAAGCGGCGAACGTGCCGATTATCGTCGCGGTGAACAAGATCGACAAGCCAGGCGCGAATCCGGACAAAGTCAAGCAAGAGCTGACCGAATACGGCCTCGTTCAGGAGTCCTGGGGCGGCGATACGATCTTCGTCGAGCTATCGGCGAAGCAGCGCACCAACCTTGACGGCTTGCTTGAGATGATTCTGCTCGTTGCCGAAGTGAACGACTACAAGGCGAACCCGGACAAACGCGCTCGCGGTACGGTGATCGAAGCCGAACTCGACAAGGGCAAAGGCCCGATTGCCCGTGTACTCGTTCAGAACGGTACGCTCAAAGTGGGCGACGCCTTCGTCGCAGGCGACTGCTTCGGCCGCGTGCGCGCCATGACGAACGATCGCGGACGCCGCGTCAAGGAAGCCGGACCTTCAACGCCGGTTGAGATTACCGGTCTGACCGAAGTGCCGCAAGCCGGCGATCCGTTCATGGTGTTCGAGGACGAGCGCAAGGCTCGCGAGATTGCCGACAAGCGCTCGATCAAGTCGCGCCAAGACGCGATGAAGTCGAACCAGAAGGTCACGCTGGACGATCTGTTCAGCAAGATCAAGGAAGGCGAGATCAAGGATCTCAACGTCATCCTCAAAGCGGACGTTCAAGGTTCGCTCGAAGCGCTCAAAGGGTCGCTTGAGAAGATTGAGGTTGAAGGCGTTCGAGTCAAGACGATTCACAGCGGCGTCGGCGCCATTACCGAATCCGACATCTCGCTGGCGGTCGCATCCGGCGCCATCGTCATCGGCTTTAACGTTCGTCCGGAAGCGCGCGCGGCGGCGACGGCCGAACAGGAGAAGGTCGACGTTCGCCTGCACCGCATCATTTACAAGGTGATCGAAGAGATTGAACAGGCGATGAAGGGCATGCTGGATCCGGTATTCGCGGAGAAAGTGACCGGCCACGCCGAGGTACGCGAGACGTTCAAGGTCAGCAAGGTCGGCACGATCGCCGGCTGTATGGTGACGGACGGCAAAGTGACCCGCAACGCCGAAGCCCGCGTCATCCGCGCCGGAGTCGTCGTGTTCGAAGGCAAGATCGATTCGCTCAAGCGATTCAAGGATGATGCGAAGGAAGTATCGGAAGGCTATGAGTGCGGCATTACGCTCGAGAAGTTTAACGATCTTCAGATCGGCGACATCATCGAAGCATACGTGATGGAGTCCGTCGAGCGCTGATCCGCAATAGACAATGAGGTGAATACATGGCGAAATTTCGCGTCGGACGGGTTGGCGAACAGATCAAGAAAGAGATCAGTACGCTAATTCAGACGGAGCTCAAAGATCCCCGGATCGGATTCATTACGGTAACCGGCGTCGACGTAACCGGCGATCTGTCGGAAGCTCGCATCTACTTGAGCATTCTCGGCAACGAGGAGCAGAAGGAAGCGACACTGCATGCGCTCGGCCGAGCCAAGGGGTTCCTTCGCACCGAGCTCGGACGCCGGATGCGTCTGCGGCATACGCCGGAGATCGAATTCCGCTTTGACAGTTCGATTCAATACGGCAGCCACATCGAAGCGCTGCTGCAGGAGATCAATCGGGAGAGTCGGAACGTATGAGCTTAGAACGGCAGCTCGAGGAAGCGGCGAACTTCATCCGGGGACGAGACGAGTTCCTCATCGTCTCCCACGTGCAGCCGGACGGCGACGCCATCAGTTCGACGGCGGCCGTCGGCTGGCTGCTAGGTAAGTTGGGCAAGCAATACGCCATGTACAATGACGGGCCTGTGCCCTCCAGGCTGAGTTACCTATGGAACAGTGAAGAGATCGCAACGGCTGCGAGGCCGCCGCAGAAGAAATACCGGAATATTATTCTGGTCGACTGCGCTGACTTCGCTCGCTCCGGCGCGGCTAAGGAGCTGTTCGCGGATGAAGCGGAGCTGCTGAACATCGACCACCATCCGACCAACGATGCCTTTGGCCTCGTGAATCTGCTTCAATTCGATGCGGCGGCGACGGCGGAGATCTTGTTCGACCTGATCCAGGCGTTCAACCTTCCGCTGGACGCCGACGTCGCGACCGCCCTATATACCGGCCTTATGACCGATACCGGCGGGTTCCGTTACGCGAATACGAGCTCGCATGTCATGAACATCGCCTCCCGGCTGCTCGATGCCGGAGCTGACGGACCCGCACTGGCGGAGAAGTTGCTGGAGCGCATGACGATGGGACAGATGAGGATGATTCAGCGGGCGCTCGCCCGCTTGTCATTCAGCGAAGACGGCCGTATCGGCTGGCTATGGGTATCGAAGGATGATTTAAGCGAGACTGGTGCCAGCAACGAAGATTTGGAAGGGCTGGTTAACTATCCGCGCAACGTGGAGGGTGTGGAGGTCGGCCTCTTGTTCAAGCAGACAGAACCAAGCTCGGTTAAGATCAGCTTGCGTTCCGCCGGCCTCGTGAACGTAGCGGCAGTCGCGCAGCAATTCGGCGGCGGCGGCCACGTCCGAGCCGCGGGCTGCCGAGTGGCGGTTCCGCTGGACGAGGCGGTCGAGCAGGTGGTAGGCGCCATTCGGACGGCGCTGGAGGATGCGGGATGAGCCCGCAAGCTGCAGCGGCGATAGAAGGCGTTCTTGCAATCTGGAAGCCGGCTGGCTGGACGTCGCACGACGTGGTGGCCAAGGCGAGGCGGATCTTGCGAATCAAGCGCATTGGACACACCGGCACGCTCGATCCGGCTGTTACCGGGGTGCTTCCGATCTGCATCGGACGCGCGACGCGGATGGTGGAATACTTGCAGGAGATGCCGAAGACTTACGAAGCGCTGCTCCGCTTCGGCATCGCGACCGATACGGAGGATACCGGCGGCGAAGTGATTGAGAGGATGGATGCTTCCCATCTGACGGAAGAGCAGATTCGGGAAGCGGCGCTGTCGTTCATTGGGGATATCCTCCAGGTTCCGCCGATGGTATCAGCGGTGAAGGTCGACGGCAAGCGGTTGTATGAGCTCGCCCGCCAAGGCGTTACCGTCGAGCGCAAGGCGCGGCCGGTCACCATTCACCGTATCGATGTGGAACGGATCGACGCGTCCAGACCGCATCCGGAGCTTCGGTTCTCCGTGACGTGCTCCAAAGGAACGTATATCCGTACGCTGTGCGTGGACATCGGACGCAAGCTGGGCGTTCCCGCCGTCATGGCGGAGCTCATTCGGACGTCAAGCGCTGGGCTCACCCGGGAAGATTCCGTCACGCTCGAGGAGCTTGAAGAGCTGCAGAAGCGGGGCGAGACGACGGACAAGCTGCTGGCGGCCGACGAACTGCTGGATTACCTCCCGCGCACGTCGGCGGAAGCCCGGGAAGCCGAGCACGCGCTGCAAGGCAAAGCGATCCCGCGCAGCGCGCTCAAGCCGGCGCCGGGGGAGAGCGGCCTATGGCGGCTGTACCGGGAAGAAGACGGCGCCTTCCTTGGCTTGTTCGAGCCGGCGGCCGGGGAAGATACAGTTCGGCCGGTCAAAGTATTTCATCCTTCCGAGCAGCCGGAAGGATAGAAGAACCGGCAGAACGAAGTGCAGGAGGATTCAGGTGGAACGTTTCGAGATTACGTATTCGCAGGCGGAGCAATCGTTCGTTATTCCTCCCGGCGCCGTTCGGCCCGAAGGGATGGCGCTCGCTATCGGTTTCTTTGACGGGGTTCATCTCGGACATGCGGAAGTGATTCGCAAGGCGGTCGCAGCCGCCCGCGAGCGCAGCCAGATTCCCGCGGTGCTCACATTCGACCCGCATCCGCGCGTTGTGCTCGGCCAGGATCAGTACCATACGGTGCTGACTCCGCTGGCGGATAAGCTGGACTTATTCGCGAGTCTTGGCGTGGAAGCGGCGTTCGTCATGAAGTTCAACAAGGAGTTCTCGCAAGTCCCGGCCGACAAGTTCGTGAAGGAGTTGCTGCTGACGATGGGCGCGAAGACGGCGGTTGTCGGCTTCGACTTCCGCTTCGGCCATCGCGGTCAAGGCGATGCGTCTCTGCTTCGCATAGCGGCCGGAGGCGCCATCGACGTACAGGTCGTCGACCCGGTCTACCGGGAAGGCGTCAAAGTGAGCAGCACACGCATTCGCGAGCTGCTGGCCGAAGGCGATTGCGAGCAAGCGGCTGCGCTGATGAACCGCCCGTATGAAGTGACCGGCACGGTTGTTCACGGGAAGGCGCTTGGAAGACAGCTGGGATTTCCGACGGCGAACTTGGATGCAGCGGGCGCATACGTTCTTCCGCGTCACGGCGTCTACGCCGTGAAGGTGAGAGGGGCGGCCGGCGATTCAAGCGAGGCGTTAAACGGCGTCATCAACGTCGGCGTCCGTCCGACGGTCGACGAAGACGGTACGGTGCCGAAGCTGGAAGTGCACCTGCTGAACTTCTCGGGAGATCTCTACGGCCGAAGCTTGAAGGTGCAATTCAGGCATTACTTGCGGCCCGAGATGAAGTTCGGTTCGCTGGACGATCTCGTCGCCCAGATCAGAGAAGACGCGATAGCGGCGGAGGAATGGCTGAACGCCGCGAAATAAAGCACTTTTTCCAACCTTCTGATTGTGTTCGGCATCCTTCATATGTTATACTACTATTCGTTGCGTAGAACGGCGATAGCCTATACTCGCGGCATAACCTTAGCTTGGCTGTCCGCGCTCACCGGCGGCTGCGAGGCTAACGGCGATTATAAGATTAAGGAGGTGAATTAGGATGGCATTGACTCAAGAACGCAAGCAGGAACTGATCGAGCAATTCAAGACGCACCCGACGGACACGGGATCCCCGGAAGTCCAAGTCGCTATCCTGACGGAGAACGTCAATAACTTGACGACTCACTTGCGGGAACACAAGAAGGACCACCACTCCCGCCGCGGCCTGCTCAAGATGGTCGGCCAACGCCGCAAGCTGTTGGCATACCTGAAGAACAAGGACGTTCGTCGTTACAGCGCTCTGATCGAGAGACTCGGCTTGCGCCGTTAATTTCGTTATCGAGAGAAGCAACCTGGTCGTGTCGCACGGGAACGAACCCGCGGGCGCCGGGTTGCTTTTTACATGATTGCAGAGTTATTTGCGCCTTGGCGCGCTTGGCCTATTGCCTAAGATGCGCTTGGCAGGAAATAATAAAGACAGTGTCGAAAGTACATAAGTCTACATAGAGGAGGGATTCCCATGGAACAACGCGTTGAAATGCTGCTTGGCGGACGTCCGTTCGCACTGGAAACGGGACGTCTGGCTAAGCAGGCCAACGGCGCCGTCGTCGTCCGTTACGGGGACACCGTCGTATTGTCCACCGTCACGGCATCGCCAGGGCCGAAGGATCTCGATTTTTTCCCGCTTACCGTTAACTATGAAGAGAAGCTGTATGCCGTAGGCAAAATTCCCGGTGGATTCATCAAGCGGGAAGGACGTCCGAGCGAGAAGGCGATTCTCGCCAGCCGCCTGACGGACCGCCCGATTCGCCCGCTGTTCCCGGAAGGGTTCCGGAACGACGTGCAGATCGTCAACATGGTCATGAGCGTCGATCAAGATTGCTCGCCGGAGATTGCGGCCATGATCGGCACCTCCGCGGCCTTGTCGATCTCGAACGTGCCGTTTAACGGTCCGATCGGCGGCGTTATCGTCGGCCGTGTCGACGGCAAGTTCGTCATTAACCCGACGGTCGCCGAAGAAGAGAAGAGCGACATGTACGTCGTCGTCGCAGGCACGCGCGACGCCATCATGATGGTGGAAGCCGAAGCCGACGAAGTGCCGGAAGCGGACATGCTCGAAGCGATCATGTTCGGTCACGACGAGATCAAGAAGATCGTCGATACGATTGACAAGCTTGTCGCAGTCGCTGGACAGCCGAAGATGGAAGTGAAGCTGCATGCCGTTGATTCGGCCGTCGAAGCCGACGTCAACGCTTATGCGAAGGACCGTCTAGTTGAAGCGGTTCGCATCGCCGAGAAGCATGCCCGCCAAGAAGCGATCGACGCGATCAACGACGAGACGGTAGAGCACTTCGCCGCTGTCTATGCCGATACGCCAGAGAAGCTGGCTGACGTCAAGGAAGTGCTCTACGACATCGTTAAGAATGAAGTCCGCCGCCTGATTACGCATGACAAAGTGCGCCCGGACGGCCGGAAGCTAGAGGAGATCCGTCCGATCTCCGCCGATGTCTCGCTGCTGCCGCGTACGCACGGCTCCGGCTTGTTCACTCGCGGCCAGACGCAGGCACTTAGCATCTGTACGCTGGGTGCGCTCGGCGACGTGCAAATTCTCGACGGCATCGGCCTCGAAGAGTCGAAGCGCTTCATGCACCATTACAACTTCCCGCCGTTCTCCGTCGGCGAAGCCCGTCCGCTGCGCGCGCCAGGCCGCCGCGAGATCGGACACGGCGCATTGGGCGAACGCGCGCTGCTGAAAGTTATCCCTTCCGAGGAAGAGTTCCCGTACACGATTCGTCTCGTATCCGAAGTGCTGGAGTCGAACGGTTCGACTTCGCAGGCCAGCATCTGCGCGAGCACGCTCGCTCTGATGGACGCAGGCGTGCCGATCAAAGCTCCGGTTGCCGGCGTGGCGATGGGCCTGATCAAGGACGGCGAACACTTCTCGATCCTGACCGATATTCAAGGAATGGAAGACCATCTCGGGGATATGGACTTCAAGGTAGCCGGTACATCGGTCGGCGTAACGGCCATCCAGATGGACATCAAGATCGACGGCATCGACCGCGCGATTCTGAATCAGGCGCTTGATCAAGCCCGCGAAGGCCGCATGTTCATCCTCGGCAAGATGCTCGAGGTAATGAAGCAGCCGCGCGGCGAGCTCAGCAAATACGCGCCGAAGATCGTCACGATGCGCATTCATCCGGACAAGATCCGCGATGTCATCGGTTCCGGCGGCAAGGTTATCAACAAGATCATCGAAGAGACCGGCGTCAAGATTGACATCGAGCAGGACGGCATGGTGTATATCGCTTCTTCGGACGCTGCGGCGAACGAGAAGGCGCGTTCCATCATTGAAGGCATCGTGCGCGAAGTCGTCGTCGGCGAGATCTATCTCGGCACTGTGAAGAGGATCGAGAAGTTCGGCTGCTTCGTTGAGATTCTGCCGGGCAAGGACGGCCTCGTACACATCTCGCAGCTGGCGAACGAGCGGGTGGCGAAGGTGGAGGACGTCGTGAACATCGGAGACAAGATCCAGGTGAAGGTGACCGAGATCGATTCGATGGGACGGATCAATCTCTCCCGCAAAGTGCTGTTGAGCCCGGAAGAGTCCGTCAAGTAAGCCGCTCCATACCTAAATAGCAAGGGACAAAAGAGACCGATTTCGTCAGTCTCTTTTTTTATTTGCCTTCGGAGGAGGCTCTCTTCCCTTATGGGGGCTGCTGCGTTACTTTGGGGGGATAAGTTATGCCGCTTTGGCATAAGATGGAGACAAGGCAAATGACGGACATGCCGGATGATCGGCGATGCGATTGGCGAGATGTGACCGGAGGTGAGTGGAGCGATGAGAAAGGCGTCGCCTG
The DNA here is from genome assembly GCF_014212015.1 of Cohnella lubricantis. Lineage (GTDB taxonomy): Bacteria > Bacillota > Bacilli > Paenibacillales > Paenibacillaceae > Cohnella > Cohnella lubricantis. The sequence goes on from NZ_JACJVN010000019.1 coordinate 8,416, forward strand.
CCCGGCTGGCGGCGATTGTAATAGTATTCGCAGCCCTGCTGGCGGCTGGCCGCTATGGCCCGCTGGAGGCGTACATACACACCGTCAAACAGCACGTGACCGCGTCGGCGAACGCGTTCCGGACAGGCTCCGGGCCCGAATTGCTGGAATGGATTCAATCCGAGGCGCCGAAGCGCCGGATTGAGCCGAAGAACGCGGTTATCGACCGAGTCTGGAAGGCGATCCCCGGCTATAACGGGCGCGAAGTCGACATCGAAGCCACCTATGCGCAAGCTCGCGCCATCGGCGCCAAGCCGGGGGCGGGGGACTCTTTTCCATGGGTATACAAGGAAGTGTCTCCGCGCATCGGGCTGGACGACCTGCCGGCGTCTCCAATTTACAGGGGCAACCCGGACAAGCCGATGGTGGGCCTCATGATCAATGTCGCGTGGGGCAACGAGCACTTGAAGCCGATCTTGGACACGCTCCGGGAAGAGAAGGTGTCGGCCACCTTCTTCTTCGACGGAAGCTGGTTGAACAAGAACGCCGATCTCGCGCAGGAGATCGTGCGGCAGGGTCATGAAGCGTCCAACCATGCGTACACGCATCCGAATATGAGCAGTCTTGGCGTTGCGCGGCAACGGCAAGAGATTGAACGGACGGAAGCGCTGCTTAAGACGAAGCTGGGCGTGACGAACCGGTGGTTCGCGCCGCCGTCGGGAGATTATAACGAGCAGACGATCCGCGCTGCTTCCGATTACGGGCTGAAGACCGTCATGTGGACGCTGGATACGGTTGATTGGAAGAACCCTCCCGCATCCTCTGTCATCACTAAAGTGAGAGCCCGAGTGCAAGCCGGAACGCTTATTCTGATGCATCCGACCCAAACGACGGAGGAATCGCTGGGAGAGATCATCCGCTTGATCCGTTCCAAGGGACTCGTCCCGGGAACCGTCTCGGAGACCCTGTCGGCCAAGCGTCTTGATTTGCCCGAGAAGCGCTAATGGACGCCCGCCGGCCTTCGTTCGCTGGTTGTTGCTTCCAGCTGCGCAGGTTGAGGCGGGTGTCGATATTTGGTATAGTGTTACTATTGATCTTTTAGGGGGAAATCGGGTGAATAAATATTATTTGAAGAACGGTCTTCGAGTGGTCATCGAGTCGATTCCGACCAGCCGGTCGGTGTCGTTCGGCATTTGGGTTAAGACCGGTTCCCGCTATGAGACGCCTGCTAACAACGGGATCTCCCATTTCATCGAACATATGCTGTTCAAGGGCACGAACCGCCATACGGCGAAGGACATTGCCGACAAATTCGATGGCATCGGCGGCAACGTCAATGCGTTCACATCGAAGGAATATACGTGCTATTTCGCCAAGGTGCTGGACCAGCATCTGCCGATAGCTGTCGATATTCTCTCCGACATGTTCTTCGAATCGCAGCTTGCGCAAGAAGAGCTTGCGAAGGAGAAGAACGTCATTCTCGAGGAGATCTCGATGTACGAAGATACGCCGGACGATACGGTTCACGATCTGGCGTCCCGCGCCTCGATGGGCGACCATCCGCTTGCTTATTCCATTCTCGGAACGGCCGAACGACTGAACGCGATGGGACCGGCGGACCTTAGGCAATATATGTCGGAGCGGTATTCGATCTCGAACACCGTCATTAGCCTCGCCGGCAACGTCGGCGAAGAAGCGCTCGAGCTGCTGGAGCGTCACTTCGGCCGGTTCGACGTCACGGGAAGCGAGATGAAGCTGTCGGCTCCTGCCTTCCGTTCCGACGCGCTGTTCCATCAGAAGAAGACGGAGCAGAATCACCTGTGCTTGACGTTCCCGGGCTGCTCGATCGAAGATCCGAAAATGTACGCGATGGTCCTCCTCAACAATACGATCGGAGGCGGCATGAGCTCTCGCTTGTTCCAAGAGATTCGAGAGAAGCGCGGTCTGGCTTACTCCGTCTATTCCTATCATACGTCCTATGCGGATAGCGGCTTGTTCACGGTATACGCCGGCACGGCGCCGAAGCAGACGAAGGACGTGTACGATCTGACGATGGAGATGCTGGGCGAGATCAAAGCGAATGGCTTGACTGAAGCCGAGATCGTTCGGGGCAAGGAACAGCTGAAGGGCAATTTGATCTTGAGCCTGGAGAGCACAAGCAGCCGGATGAATCGTCTAGGCAAGAACGAGCTGATGCTTGGACGCCACTATACATTGGATGAGATGCTGGATCGTATCGATTCGGTAACGGTGGAAGACGTGAACGGGATGATTGATCGGATCATGGCGGAGCCGTGCTCGATCGCCCTCGTAGGCTCGCAAGAGAAAGTGTTGTCCGGAATAGGGAGGGAGTTCGTTGTATCCAGTTCAACTGAAGCGTCTTCCGGGGAATGAAGACATCGCCCTGCCGAAGCGGATGTCCGAATGGGCAGCCGGCTTCGACCTTCATGCGGCGATCGAAGAACCGCTGACGCTCGCGCCGGGCGAGCGCGCGCTCGTGCCGACGGGCTTCGCGATGGCGATGCCTCGCGAGCTGGAGGCGCAAATCCGGCCGCGCAGCGGCTTGGCGTTGAAGCACGGCATTACGTGCTTGAACTCGCCGGGCACGATCGACGCCGACTACCGCGGTGAAGTGAAGGTGCTGCTGATCAACCTGGGGCAGCAGCCGTTCGTCATCGAGCGGGGAGAGCGCATCGCGCAGATGGTATTCCAAACCGTTCCGCAAGTAGAGCTGTCCGAAGTGTCCGAGCTATCCGAGACCGTCCGCGGCGAAGGCGGCTTCGGGCACACAGGCAAATAAGCTAATCGCAATAAGGATAAGACGCAGCAACTTATATCGCTTCTTCGACATCACGGGAGATCGCTTTCCAAAGTCGAGGAGGCGATTTTTGTGTTATCGAGCGGAATGGCGACAACGGCGGCTATCCCTTGCATTTTCCACTTATACTCTTATAGGCTTATCCCCTCAGCTCAGTGCTATTTTCGAAAAGGATATATGCACTTCAGCAACCAGCAGCCTACTATTAACGTTTCATATAAAAAACAGAAAAGAAAGGTGAATCGTCCATGGGTCCTGATTCGATGTTTGAAATGGGGAAAGTAATGTTCACGATTGTTCCGATCTTCTTCGTAATCGTTATCGGCCTGATCGTATTCAGCGTCGTTCGCAGCATCGGGCAATGGAGCCGCAACAACGGGCAGCCGGTGTTAAACGTTCACGCGCGCATCGTCAGCAAGCGGACTAATGTGTCCCATTATCACCATGACAACGATTCGATTCATGACAGCTCGCATACGACCTACTATGTGACGTTCGAGGTGGAGAGCGGCGATCGGATGGAGCTGAAGGTGAGCGGGACGGAATTCGGGATGCTGGCGGAAGAGGATATCGGTTCGCTGCAGTTTCAGGGGACGCGTTATCTTGGGTTCCAGCGGGAGCCGAACAGGATGAGGGCGTTCTGAAGTGATGGGATAAGGGGAAAATTAAAAAGAAGGCTTGCGGAGTTCATCCGCAGGCCTTCTTGGCGCTGAACGACAAATCATTAACCGCGCACGAGCTTCAGGCGATAAGCGTATTCGAACAGGAATTCGAACGCCTCGAGATGTTTTCTCGCTTCGAAGGCGTCGCGTCCCCAAGCATAGATGCCGTGCTTGCGAAGCAGGATGCCGGGGATGCGCGGGTTCAGCCGATCGGTCACCTCGGGCACGATGCGCGGGATGTCGGCGAAGTTGGAGACGATCGGCACGTCGATGACCGCTTCCTCGTCCCAGATGTTGAACGCTTTGATCAGCTCGACGCCTTCGATCGGAACGGCGCGGCGGTCCCAGTACAGCTCGGATACGAGACTATTGAAGACGGAATGGATGTGGAAGATCGCGCCGCAGCCCGTCAGCCGGTAAATCTCGCAGTGGATGAGCGTCTCCGCCGAAGGCTTGAGCGCGGTCGGCTCGCACGCTTTGCCGGTCTCGTCGACGAGCAGGAAGTCTTCCGGCGTGGAAGCCGCTTTGTCCTTGCCGCTGGCCGTCACCGCGAAGGTGAAGCTCTCGGGCGAGTAATCGCCGACGCGCATCGACAGGTTGCCGCTCGTGCCCGGGAACCAGCCTCGGGAGGCGAAGTCGGCTTTGACGGCGCTTAGCTCGCGGTAGATCCGCTGCTTCTCCTCTAGCAGAATCAGCTTACGTTGTAGTTCGCTCATGAGTTCCAGTCTCCTTGCTCCAGATGATGAACGACGTCGTGGAACGTCTCGAACGGAATGTGCGGCAGGCCAAGCTCGACGCATCTCTCGGTCAAGTGGGAGCGGGAGAAGACGAGGTCAACCAGCTTGGCGCCGGCGAAGTCGGTGACGCTGTCCCCGATGAGAATCCGCGTGTAGCGGTCCTGCGGGAACCGACGGATGACAGCCGTCTTGCACATGCCGCAGTCGTTGTCGCAATGCTCGTCGCACGAATGCGGCCAAGTGATGCGGATGCGCTCGCCGCTGAAGTCGCTGCCGTTGCAGTAGATGTGGTCCTTCGGAATGCCGAAGGGGGCGAGCAATGGATAGACGAAGAAATCAATGCCGCCGCTCGTCACGAAGAATTCGACGCCATTGGTCTTGCACCAGTCGAGCAGCTGCTGGAAGCCGGGGCGAATGCCAGCCGTCTTCAGAATGTAGGAGGTGATCTCCTCCTTCATGGACGACGGCAGCAGCTCGAACATCTCCCCGACGCCTTGGCGTACGGACTTGCGAAGCGCAATTATGTCTTCGACAATCGGCACCCAGCCCTCCGGATTGAAGTGCTTCATGACGGCGACGATGTTGTCGCTCAGCGTGATCGTTCCGTCGAAGTCGCAGAACAGGACGGGCGGTTTGCCGCTGCGAAGGATCGGATTAACGCTGGCGGTAAGCTTCGAATGGCTCGCTTTGCTATTGCCGCTCATGCTGCTCTTGTTGTCTATTGAAGTCATGCGTTGCGAACCCCCCAGCGTTCAATAGCCAGTCTCAGCTCTTCATGATCGGCTGCATAATCAGCCAGCTCCCGGCCGGCCATGACGGCGTCGATCGCTTGGCGGAACGCTCGCCCGCCGGCGGCAGCGCCTTGCGGATGGCCGTGCACGCCGCCGCCGGCGTTCACGACGACCTGCTCGCCGAAGTCGCGCAGAATAAGCGGTACCAGGCCGGGATGTATGCCGGCGGAAGGTACGGGGAACGTCTCGCGCAGCGGCAGGGACTTGTCCATCAGAGCGGCTTGAATGGCCAGGTTCTCTTCCTTCGGCATGACGACGGAGCCGTAGGGAGAAGGGAACAAGGACAGATCGGCGCCGGCGACACGGACGAGCTTGCCCAGCAGAAGGGACGCTGCGATGCCGTGATAGGGAGACGGATAATAGGCGCCTGCGAGCGCCGGGTGAGCGGCGATCGGCACGTTGATCGCCGAATCGTTCGCCAGCTCGGCGAGCGCGTCGAAGCCGTAGGAGAGCACGTTGAAGAGCAAGCCGTTCGCGCCCGCGTCGATCGCCCGTCTCGCGTTCTCGCGCAGCTTCGAAGTTGGGCCGGTCAGGTTGGTGTAGTAGATCAGCTTCTGGCCGGTCTCGCGCTCGGCTTGCCGGGCAGCATCGATACAAGCCTCGACTCGCTTCTCGAGAGGCGTCAACGGATTCTCGAACAGAATCTCGTCGTCCTTGATCAGATCGACGCCGCCGAGCGCTTGCTGCAGGAATTGCTCGCGCAGATTCGGCAGGTCGTAGCCGATGACGGATTTGAAGATGCTCATGAGCAGCGGCCGGTCATGAACGCCCAACCGGTCGCGGATACCCTTGATGCCGAAGCGGGGACCGCTGAATGCGCTCAAGAACTCGGCGGAAGGGCTCAGGTCGAGCAGTTTGATGCGTCCGTCCATGGACAGCTTGCCGAACGTCGTGACGAGCAGCGCGGGCAGATCGCGGCTGAAGTTCGCATCCGGATAGGCGACCGTAATGTCGGCGTACCGCTCGCCCGGCGAAGCGCCTTCAGGTTCGTGGACGTCGACGGAGACGACTTGCCCGAGATGCTTCTCCATCTTCTGCTTCGCAACCTCGGGAAGCTCGGTCCAGCTGCCGACCGTGAGACCGACAGCGATGCCTTCGGCCTTCTTGGCAAAGTCGGCTTTGTCGTCGAACAGCCGGTATGTCGCGGTGCTGTAAGTATTAGGGTTGAATAGGTTCTGATTACTCATCGCAGCAAGCCTTCTTTCGTCTTCTGTTCGTTAAGCGAGCCGTCAGCGGTCGAGCGCCTGCTCGGCGATCGCTTGTCCCATCTCTCTCGCTCTATCGGCGCAGCGAGCCATCGCTTGATGGACCGCCTCCGTGAACTGCTGCCGCTCAAGCGTCTCGATCGCCGCTTGCGTCGAGCCGTTCGGCGACGTCACCTTGCGGCGCAGGTCGGCCGGCTCCTCGCCGGTCTGCCGCACCATCTCGGCCGCGCCGAGCACCGTCTGCACGGTCAGCTCGCGCGCCGCTTCCTGCGTGAGGCCTTGGGCCACGCCGGCGGAGATCATCGCTTCCATCATGTAATAGATGTAAGCGGGACCGCTGCCGGAGACCGCAGTGACGGTCTCGAGCAACGGCTCTTCGACGACGGTCGTTAAGCCGACGGCGCCGAACATGGCGAGCGAGAGTTCGCGGCCTTGCGGCGAGACCGCTTCGGAGAAGCTGATGCCCGTCGCCCCGAGCCCGATCGTGCTCGAGGTGTTGGGCATCGTGCGCACGATCGGCTGCTTGCGGCCGATCAGCGTCTCCATCGTCTCGATCGACAATCCGGCGATCAGCGAGACGAGCATTTGGTCTTCGCGCAGCAGCGGCTTCAGCGAGAGCAGCGCTTCGGCTGCGTCCTTCGGCTTCATGCCGAGGACGATGATGTCTGCGCTGGACAGCGCGTCAATGCGCGATTCCGGGGTGATGGCCGGAACGACGCCGTAGCGGCCGTTCAGCTCGCGGAGCCGATCCGCATTTTGCCGATTCAGGACGGTGATCTTGCTTGGGGCAGCGACTTGCGTCTCTGTCAGCCCGCGGAGGATGGCTTCCGCCATGGAGCCCGCTCCGAAGAAGCAAATCTGCAGCTGCTGCAAAGGCGAGACGACGCTTTGAACTGCTTGGTTAGCCATAACGTATATCGCGCTCCGATCTGATAGTATCATGTAATCTCATTAGTTTGATTGTACAGGATCAGCCGCGAATTTGCCCGCTGCCGGTCACGACGTACTTCGTCGACGTCAGGGCGGGGAGGCCCATCGGGCCGCGCGCATGCAGCTTCTGCGTACTGATGCCGATCTCGGCGCCGAAGCCGAATTCGAAGCCGTCGGTGAAGCGGGTGGAGGCGTTGTGATAGACGGTCGCCGCGTCTACGTCCTGCAGGAACCGCTGCGCGTTCTCGCCGGATTCGGTGACGATGCATTCCGAATGCATCGTGCCGAAGCGTCGAATGTGCTGCAGAGCATCGGCAAGGCTGGCGACGACTTTGACGTTCAGAATATAATCGTTATATTCGGTCGCATAGTCCTCATCCGTCGCTTCCTTCGCCCATGGCACGAGCTCGCGCGTCCGCGCGCAGCCGCGCAGCTCCACGTTGGCGGAGCGGAAGCGGCCCGCGAGCGCCGCGAGATGGCGCTCCGCGAAGCTCTCGTGGACGAGCAGCGTCTCCATCGAGTTGCAGACGGAAGGGCGCTGGACCTTCGCGTTCAGCGAGATTGCCTCCGCCATGGCCGGATCGGCCGACGCGTCAAGGAATGTGTGGCAGATGCCCGCGCCGGTCTCGATAACGGGAACGGTCGCGTTCTCGACGACGTTGCGGATCAGCGAAGCGCCGCCGCGAGGGATGACGACGTCAAGCAAGCCGTTCAGCTTCAGCATCTCGTCGACGGAAGCGCGATTCGGATCCTCGATCATCTGCAGCGCATCGGCGGGAATGGCCGTCGTCGCCAGGGCGTCGCGCAGAATGCCGACGATTGTCCGGTTCGATTCGATCGCAGCCGAGCCGCCGCGCAACACGACCGCATTGCCGGTCTTGAGACACAAGCTGGCCGCATCGACCGTCACGTTAGGGCGCGCCTCGTAGATCATGCCGACGACGCCGAGCGGCACGCTGATCTTCTCGACGCGCAGCCCGTTCGGACGGTCGAACGCTTCGAGCAGCACGCCAACCGGATCGGGCAGCTCCACAATCTCGCGCACCCCTTGGGCGATATCTTCGATACGCGCCGTCGTCAGCTTGATCCGGTCCAGCAGGGAAGAGGACGTTCCGTTCTCCCGTCCGCGCGCGAGATCGCGCTCATTGCCTGCCAGAATCTCGTCCTGCCGGGCGAGCAGCGCATCGGCCATCGCCAGCAGCGCTTCATTCTTCTGCTCCGTCATCAGCCGGTTCAGCGTCGCTGCGGCTTCCCTGGCCAATGCGGCCTTCGTTCTCACTTCACTCATGAATCTCCGCCTCCTTCAATACATGGGTCGTGACCCATTCGTCACGGTGTATCACTTCGACTCGGTGAACATCGACGCGCCGGATCGCTTCTTCACTTGGCAATCCGGCAGCGGCAATGAGCTGCCACGAAGCATAATTGGTGACGCCTCTGCCAAGCGTGCTGCCGTCTGCGCCGACGACCTCTACCACGTCGCCGGGATGGAAGTCGCCTTCGGCTCCTGCGACGCCGGCCGGGAGCAAGCTCTTGCCGCCGTGCAGCAGCGCTCGCTCCGCGCCTTCATCGACGATGATGCGCCCTTGCGGGATGGAGAGGAAGCCGATCCATTGCTTCTTGGACGAGAGCGTATGGAGGGAGGTCGTGAAGTAAGTGCCTCGTCCGGATCCGCCGGCTGCCTGCGCCAGATCGCCGGGCTCGGTGACGCGGCCGATGAACGTCGCGACGCCCCCGCCCATGGCGATGCGGGCTGCTTCAATCTTGGAGCGCATGCCGCCGGTGCCGACGGCTGAGCCCGCGCCGCCAGCGATGCGATACAGATCCTCGGAGATAAAGTCGATCTGTCCGATCCGCTTGGCGTCCGGATCCTTGCGCGGGTCGGCGGTGTAGAGCCCTTCGATGTCGGTCAGGATGTATAGGCCGTCCGCCTTGACCAGATTGGCGACGAGAGCCGACAGCGTATCGTTCTCGCTGAACTTCAGCTCATCCGTCGCGACGGTGTCGTTCTCGTTGATGATCGGGACGACGCCATGCTTCAGCAGCTCCTCGATCGTTCGCATCGCATGCTGCGCTCGTACGCGATTGCTGAAGTCCGGGCGGGTCAGCAAGATCTGCGCGGCAGCAAGGCCATGCGCGGCGAACGCTTCTTGGTAAGCCTGCATGAGAAGCGCTTGCCCGACGGCCGCGGCGGCCTGCTTCTCGTGCACAAGCTTGGGCCGCGACGGGTAGCCGATCGGGCGGAAGCCCGCCGCGATGGCGCCGGAGGTGACGAGCAGCACCTGACGGCCCGAACGCTTCAGTTCGGCGAGTTCGCCCGCATAGAACCGGACTTTGTCGCGGCTGAGCCCGCCTTCTTCGGAGGTGAGGGAGCTGCTGCCTATCTTGACGACGATGCGTCCGTACATAACCGGTCACAACCTCTCCTAGTATGTATGCCAAATAAAAAGACTTCCGCCCTTCTGATCAAAGGACGAAAGTCACCTTCCGCGGTACCACCTTCATTGACGCCGCGCGCAGTCGCGCGGGCATCCGCTTGAGATCCTGGTAACAGCAGGAACTGTCCGGCTCGTCGCCGGCCGCTCGGGGGTGGGGGAAGCGGGAGCGAAGGCGAGCTCTCCCAGCCAAGGAGCTCGCTCTCTGATCTTGCCCGATCCGCTTCGTGGCCCGTCAAGGCGTTTGAACGTGTGAAGCCGTCCGTCTCAGACGGCATCGATTAATCCTTAGAATACCATGCGCATCAAGCGTTGTAAAGGAATTGAAGGGCATCCGATGACTCCCGAAGCGGCGATCGCGCGAACTCTGATCCTAGCGGAAAAGGTTCAGCTTGCCGATGCGCTGGATCGCTTCCCGCAGCCGTTCCTCCGGCGCGAGAAGGCCGAGCCGCACGTAGCCTTCGCCGTGCTCGCCGAAGCCGTTCCCCGGCGCGACGACGACATCCGCCTGCTCCAGCAGCAGATCGGCGAATGCCATCGACGTGAAGCCCTGCGGCACCGGCAGCCAGCAGAAGAAGGAGCCTTCCGGCTTCTTCGCCTGCCAGCCGATCTCATCCAGCGCCTCGAACAGCGTGTTGCGCCGCCGCTCATATGTGCCGACGAGCGAGGCGACCGAATCCTGCGGACCGGTCAGCGCTTCGGCGGCGGCTTCCTGGATGCCGCCGAACAGGCTGCAATAATAGTGATCCTGAATGAGGTTGATCATCTCGACGATCTGCGCGTTGCCGAGCGCGAAGCCGACGCGCCAGCCCGCCATGTTGTACGTCTTGGACAGCGTGTAGAACTCGACGCCGACCTCCTTCGAGCCGGGCGTCTCCAGGAAGCTGACCGGACGCTTACCGCCATAGCCGATCGCGCCGTAAGCGAAGTCGCTCGCCACGACGATGCTGTTCTCCTTCGCGAACCGAACCGTCTCCTCATAGAATTCGCGGGATGCGGTCGCTGCCGTCGGATTGTTCGGGTAGTTCAGGAACATCAGCTTGGCGCGCTTCACTGCGTCTTCGCCGAGCGCCGAGTAGTCGGGCAGGAAGCCGTTCCGCTCCAGCAGCGGCATGAACGCCATCTCCGCTTCGGCGAGGGCGACGCCGGACCAATAGTCCGGATAGCCGGGATCGGGCACAAGGCAGACGTCGCCCGGATTGAGCAGGCATTGGCTGATCTCGATGAGGCCGGTCTTGCCGCCGAACAGGATGGCGACTTCGGTCGCGGGGTCCAGCTCGACGCCGTAATCTTCTTTATATCGCTGCGCGACGGCTTCCTTCAGGAACGGATAGCCGCGGAACGGAGGGTACTTGTGGTACAGCGGGTTGTCCGCCGCGTTCTTCAGCTTCTCGACGATGGCGGGCGGCGTCGGCAGATCGGGATTGCCTTGGCCGAGGTTGATGATGTCGGCACCGGTCGCCGCGCGGGCGTTCGCCTTGCCGACGAGCTTCGCGAAAAATTGCTCGGGGAGCGTCTTCAGACGGTCCGCCGGTTGAATGTTGATAGCCATAAGTATCGTTCACACTCCAGCAAATAAGGCATTATCCAAACAAAGATAGGATGAATGTAGCATAACCGCACCTCATAGGCAATCGGAAAAGGCGGAATGCCCTCGCTTGCCGGCGCGGCGGGGAATGAAGTACGATAGCTTCAATAGACAGGTTCGAAGGAGAGAGGCGAGATGGCAGGCAAGTTGCGCTTGGCGCTGGTGCAGATGGATGTTCACGCAGGGGATCCTGAGGATAACTTCGCGCGATTGGAGCAGTTATTGGAGGAAGCAGTCGCGGCCGAGCCGAAGCCCGACGTCATCGTCGTGCCCGAGATGTGGAATACCGGCTACGCGCTGGACCGCATTCAGGAGCTCGCCGATCCGGCAGGAGTGCGGACGAAGGCGTTCGTGTCGGACTTCTGCCGCCGCCACAGGGTGAACGTGATGGCGGGCTCGATTGCCGAGAAGCGGGAGAGCGGGGATGTGACCAACACGGCGTACGGGTTCGACCGGGAAGGTCATGAGATCGCGGCCTATTCGAAAATCCACCTGTTCAAGCTGATGGACGAGCATCTTCACTTGGAAGCCGGCGGGCAGCTCGGACGGTTCGAGCTGGAAGGGGTGCAGGCCGGCGTCATGATCTGTTATGACATCCGGTTCCCCGAGCTTGCGCGCCGCCTCGCGCTTGACGGCGCGAAGGTGCTGTTCGTGCCGGCGGAGTGGCCGCATCCGCGGCTGCACCATTGGCGGACGCTGCTGCAGGCGCGCGCGATCGAGAACCAAATGTTCGTCGTCGCGTGCAACCGCTCCGGCGTGAGCGGCGATACGCATTTCTTCGGGCATTCGATGGTTGTCGACCCGTGGGGCGAGATCGTTGCCGAGGCAGGCGAAGAGGAGACCATCGTGCGGGCGGAGATCGACCTCGCGCTGACGGACGAGGTGCGCGGGCGCATCCCGGTGTTCGCGGACCGGCGGCCGCAGCTGTACGAGCAGCATTCGGTGGATTGAGGTGAACGTTCATGCCATAACGGAACGGCGTTCCGTTATCTCGCCGCCAATACTTGCTCGTAGACGCAATAGCGGAACACCGTTCCGTTATCCGCCGCATTCATTCGAGTAACCCTCTAAGAACGCGGAAATAACGGAACGCAGTTCCGTAACTTCGCGTACATCGTGCTTTGGCTCGCCAATAGCGGAACGCCATTCCGTTATTGGCGAGAATACCGTACGTCTTGGTACGAGACGTACGGTATTCTCGATAATCTAACCGCCTCTAGAGGTGCGGTTTGCTTGTGCGCCCGCTGTCAGTTATCCGCCGTCGCTTGCGTAGAGCTTGTTCATTGTCTCGCGGAACGTGTCGATGAACGCTTCGGCGGCGCGGGAGAGATAGCGTCCCTTGCGGTAGGCGATGACGAGCGTTCGGGCCGGCGCGCCTTCGAGCCGGACGTAGACCGGGGTGAGCCCGTTCGTCGGCTTGCGCGCCATCATCCGCGGCACGAAGGCGATGCCCATGCCCGCGGCGACGAGCGACTGCACCGTCTCGATGTTGTTACTCTCGAATGCGACGCGCGGGCTGAAGCCCGCCTCCGCGCACAGGTTATGCGCGATCGCGCGGAAGCCTTGACCTTTCTTCAGAAGGACGAAGGGCTCGTCCTTCAGATCGGCGACGGGAACCGCGCGTTTGCCTGCGGCGCTTGCCAGCCGGTGGTCCGGAGGCACCGTGAGGTAGATCTCTTCTTCGATGATCGACTCGTATGCTAGAGACGGCTCGATCATCGGCAGCGAGAGCAGGCAGACGTCGATGCCGCCGCTGGCCGTCAGCTGCTCGAGCTGCGACGTCGTCTCTTCGACGAGCGCGAGCTCGATGTCCGGGTAGGAGGCGCGGAACGCCGTCAGCACGTGGGGGAGCAAGTGCGACCCGGTCATCGGCAGGCTGCCGATGATGATGCGGCCTTTGCGCAGATCGGCAATGTCTTCCATCTCTCGCCGCAGCTGCTCGGTCATGTCGACGATGCGCTGGGCCTTCTCCACGAACACGGAGCCCGCATGCGTCAGCTCCACGGAATTGGTGCTGCGCTTGAACAGCAGCACGCCGAGCTCCTTTTCGAGCTTGGATAGCTGTTGGCTTAAGGAAGGCTGCGCGATGTGCAGCTTCTCGGCGGCGCGAGAGAAGTTGCGTTCCGCGGCGATTTGAATGACGTATTGAAGCAATCGGATTTCCATAACGGTTCTTCCTTTCGACCGAAGGCTAAAGTTGATTCTTGTATCCCATTATAGCATGAACCTATCAAGCTTATAGATATGATATCTTGGAGCAATTAATCATACGGTGCTATGATAGAGGCAAGAAGGAAGCTGGACAGTTGAACAAGAGGTGAATATGGATGAGCAAGAAGACTATGTTCGAGAAGATTTGGGACAATCACGTTATTCATTCGGAAGCAGGCAAGCCAAGCATTCTGTATATCGACCTTCATCTGGTGCATGAGGTCACTTCTCCGCAGGCGTTCGAGGGGCTTCGCCTGAACGGCCGCAAGGTGCGCCGTCCGGATCTGACGTTCGCGACGATGGACCATAACGTGCCGACGAAGGATCGCTTCAACATCTCCGATCCGATCTCCAAGCAGCAGGTCGACACGCTGACGAAGAACTGCCGGGACTTCGGCGTGAAGCTGTATGACCTGAATACGCTTGACCAAGGCGTCGTGCACGTCATGGGACCGGAGCTGGGACTAACCCATCCGGGCAAAACGATCGTCTGCGGCGACAGCCACACGTCTACGCACGGCGCGTTCGGCGCCCTGGCATTCGGCATCGGCACAAGCGAAGTAGAGCACGTGCTTGCCACGCAATGCCTGCAGCAATCGAAGCCGAAGACGATGGAAGTGCGCTTCGTAGGCAAGCGCCCGGCCGGCATTACGGCGAAGGACCTCATCCTCGGCCTGATCGCCAAGTACGGCACCGACTTCGCGACCGGCTACGTCATCGAGTATACCGGCGAAGCGATCCGCGGCCTGTCGATGGAAGAGCGCATGACCGTCTGCAACATGTCCATCGAAGGCGGCGCGCGCGCCGGCTTGATCGCACCGGACGATACGACGTTTAACTATCTGCGCGGCCGCGAATACGCGCCGCAGGGCGCGGACTTCGACCGTGCGGTCGAGCAATGGAAGGCGCTGACCACCGACGAGGGAGCCGAATACGACCGCGTCGTCGAGCTGGATGTCGCATCTCTGATTCCGCAAGTGACCTGGGGCACGAGCCCGGGCATGGGCACCGATATTACGTCGGCTGTTCCGGATCCGGCGAAGATGAGCACCGAGAACGAGCGCAAAGCAGCCGAGAAGGCGCTGGAATACATGGATTTGAAGCCGGGCATGCCGATGTCGGAGATCCCGATCGACTATGTGTTTATCGGTTCCTGCACGAACGGCCGGATCGAAGACCTGCGCGCCGCGGCTAAGGTCGCCAACGGCCACAAGGTGAGCCCGAACGTCACGGCGATCGTCGTGCCGGGCTCCGGACGCGTCAAGCTGCAGGCGGAGAAGGAAGGACTCGACAAGATCTTCACCGCAGCCGGCTTCGAATGGCGCGAAGCGGGATGCTCCATGTGTCTCGCGATGAACCCTGACGTGCTGCAGCCGGGACAGCGCTGCGCGTCCACGTCGAACCGCAACTTCGAAGGCCGTCAAGGCCGCGGCGGACGCACGCATCTCGTCTCGCCGGAGATGGCTGCGGCAGCGGCGATCAAGGGCAAGTTCACCGACGTTCGCAACTGGGAATTCAAGTCCGAAGTGACGGCATAAGAAGGGAGCTGCGATACTATGCAACCATTTACGACATTGACGGGGCTCGTCGCGCCGGTTGACCGCGTGAACGTAGACACCGATGCAATTATCCCGAAGCAATTCCTCAAACGAATCGAGCGGAGCGGCTTCGGCCAATTCCTGTTCTTCGAATGGCGCTGGGACGAGTTGGGCAACGAGATTCCGGAGTTCAGCCTGAACCAGCCGCGTTATCAAGGCGCGTCCGTTCTGATCTCGCGCGCCAACTTCGGCTGCGGATCTTCCCGCGAGCACGCGCCATGGGCGATTCTCGACTATGGCTTCCGCGTCGTGATCGCGCCGTCGTTCGCCGACATCTTCTACAACAACTGCTTCAAGAACGGCATTCTGCCGATCAAGCTTAGCGAAGAGCAGGTTGAGGAGCTGTTCCAGCGGACGGAAGCCAATGTCGGCTATCAGCTGACAATCGATCTGGAGAACATGACGATCTCGGACGGCGCCGGCTTCGACATCAAGTTCGAGCTGGATGAGCATCGCCGCCAATTCTTGCTGCAAGGACTTGACGATATTGGCTTGACGCTGAAGCAAGCGGATGCGATCGATGCTTATGAAGCGAAGCATGCGGCTCGCCTAGCCAATTCTTTCTAAGATTTATAGCTTCTGAGACCTATTGCATGCAAGAATCGACAAGAACGAATGGTCCTTTGTGCCCGAATCGGCAATATTCGGGTCAAAGGGCCTTTTTTTCCTCGAAATCTCGCAACTTTTGCCTACTACCGGCGTCTAATGTTTCGTAGACAAGCCCGGTCGGCAGACGCCCGGCCGGTACGTTCGCAAGACATTGACACCGAGGTGAAGCATGAAGAAGTGGACGTTCCTGTTGATTGTCGCTGCCGTCATGCTGTTCCTGTCAGCGAATATGGCGTCCGCGGAGACGGTGACGCCAAAGCTGATTCTGGACGGCAAAGTATTGAATCCCGCCCAGCCCCCTGAACTGATCGGCCAATATACGATGGTTCCGATCCGGACGGCTTCGGAGAACTTGGGTTATAACGTCGATTTCGACAACGACAAGAAGATGGTGACGGTCACCGGCGGTTCGAATGTCATTACGATGGTTGTCAATCAGGGCAACGCGTCGGTGAACGGCGATACGACCGCACTGCAAGCGCCTCCCGTCATTAAGTCGGGCACTACGCTCGTGCCGCTCCGGTTCGTTGGCGAAGCGTTAGGGGTGCAGGTGTACTGGGACAACATTAGCAAATCTGCGTTCATGTACAGCGCATCCTCTGCCGGCGGCTCGTCATCCGGATCGGATTCGCAAACCCCTTCCGGACCGGTTTCCGGCGCCGATTCGAACACCGGGTCGAACTCGGGTTCTAGCTCCGGCTCGAACGAGGCTCCAAGCGCTTCAGCGCCCCCGGAGGGCGGTCTGATCGGGGTCGTGCCGCCGGAGGATAATCTGGAAGGCGGCGTGACAGACAGTTCGAACGGCGTGCCGGACAGCGCGCTGGCTCAGGTTCATTCCGTCAGCTTCGAGAACAATTCAGTCGTGCTCAAATACAGCGACGGCTCGCTTCAGCCAGCCGTGACGGTATTGACAGGGCCGGATCGAATCGTTGTCGATCTGCCCGGCGCCGACTTCGCGGCGGACTTCATGCCGACGCTGGAGGCGAATGCCGACGGCAGCTTGAAGAAGATCGGGGAGATAGCTGTCACCGGGCACGAAGCTTTGACGAAGATTCGCTACTCGATGTATTCGGATAATCCGAGAACGATTCGGATCGTTCTTGATCTCAGCCAGCGATGGGGCTATTCAATCACGAATGACGCTTTGACAGGCGAATTGCGAATCGGAATGCAGCAGCCTACCTTGCTTAATAACGGCAAGTATACAGTCGTCCTAGACGCCGGCCACGGCGGCAGCGATCCGGGAGCGCCGAGCATTACCGGCAAGTGGGAGAAGGACTTCACGCTGTCCGTCATTCTGAAGCTTCAAGCGATACTCGTTCAAGACAGTCGGTTAAACGTAGTGCTGACGAGATCAGGCGATACCTATCCGACGTTGGCGGACCGATATAATTTAGCGAACTCTCTGAATGCCAATCTGTTCTTGTCGGTACATGGCAACAGCAATACCAACCGATCGATTGCCGGTACGGAGGTTTATTACACAAGGGCGGACAGCTTGGACTTCGCTAAGGTCGTTCAGCAGTACGCTGTTCCGGCAGGAGGACTTCGGGATCGAGGCATCCGCCAGCAGAGCCTCGCGGTAACCCGCGAGACGATGATGCCTGCGGTGCTCTATGAAGCCGGGTACCTGTCCAACGCCGACGACGAGAAGATCTTGTACACGGATAGCTTCCAGAATAATGTCGCACAAGGTTTAGCGACGGCCATCCTGAAATATTTGAAGTTGGCTTAACGCCGCGGCCATCCGCGCGCGTACAAACGGATCGAACAGGGGAGAAGGACAAATGACGCTGGTGTCTCGCGGTAAATCGTGGGTAAGCATGATCGTGTTATTGACTTTGATATGGGCCGGTGCAGTTCTGCCGGCTTCCTCCGCTTCGGCGGCGAATGCGACGCCGTTCAGCGACGTCGCTTCCGGCCATTGGGCAGAGAAATGGATCTCAAAGCTGGCTGCTCAAGGGCTGCTGATTGGCAACAACGGATTGTTCAGCCCGAACGATTCGCTCAGCCGCGAACAGGCGGTTCTGATCGCGATTCGATTCATGGGTCTGGAAGATAAGGTGGATGTGAACGGAATTGTCGCGCTTCCGGGCACGATTGATGTGGACAACTATTACAAGCCCTACATAAACTATGCTTTTCAACAGAAGCTATTGAATGTCACGGAAGAAGCGAATCTAGCGAACAATGAGCAGGGTAAGAAATGGGGCAGCGCTCCCGCAACCCGCGAATGGATGGCGAAGCTGCTCGTGCGCGCGGTCGGCAAGGAAGCGGATGCGACTGCGCAAGCAGGCGTGGCGACGACTTTCGCCGATAACTCATTCATCGATACGAGCTTGCTAGGATTCGTGAACGCGGCGGTGTCGAACAAGCTGATGAACGGCGTGGACGGCAATCGCTTCGATCCGAAGTCCAGCTTGACCCGCGCCATGGCGGCAACGGTGTTCGGCCGAGCGGAGACGCTCGCGCCGGTTGCTTACGACGGGCAAGTGACGGGAACCCTCATGTCGTTCGACGTTAACCATCTGACCGTGCTGCCGGACAACGGACAGCAAGTATCTTATCTGTTGAACGAGAATACCGTGTACAGCCATCTTGATTCGGAGAAGATCGCCGGACAGGAAGTGCTGAAGCAATATGGCAAAGTAACGGTGATCGGCTCCGGCGGGGCTGCCCAATATGTGGAGCAGATCGACGATAACGCGGCGGTCAGAACCGTGTCGGGCAAAATCGTATTGATCAAGCCGGGCGAGCTGACTCTTCGCGTCAACGATAGCTTGGAGACGTACCCGTATGACATATCGACGCCGCCAGTCGTGAAGGATGCGGCCGGCACCGCGCTGACGACCGCAAGCCTGACCGAGGGCTCGACTGTGTCGCTGAAGGTCGACACGATTCCGAGCTCGGGCAAGATCATCTCGATCGACGTGGCGAAGGCTTCGATCGTCGGCACGCTGGAATCGGTCAACAAGACCGACAAGACGCTGAAGCTGACGATCGGCGGCAAGGTTGAGGCGAAGGTTCTGGCGAACACGGTTGCGGTGACGATTCCCGGAGTCACGGCCGCTACGCTCGACGATCTGTACGCCGGCGACAGCGTCAGCTTGGAGCTGGACGCGAGCGGTTATGTAAGTGCCGTTACGGTCAGCAACCGCAACATTCAAACGTTGAATTCGGCTGTTATTCTTAAGTATGACGAAGAGTACAAGCTGCTTCTTGTACAGGATTCGGCCAAGAACTCGAAGCCGCTCTTCATTAAGGATACGACGAGATTTAACCTCGACGGCGAGAAGATTACGGCAGAAGCCGGCGTCGAATTGCTGAATACAATCGGCAAGGTAAATATTGCTTATTCGGGCGACACCGTCGTATCCGCCGCGTTCATAACGAAGGCGATTGGTACGGTTACGAGCATCGATACGGATGGCGGCAAGATGAAAGTCAAGGACGCGAGCGGCAATTCGATCTCGCTGACGTTCAGCGCCCCGGACGTCTTCATGTATGGCGAGATGTCTCCAACCATCGAAGACGTCGAAGTCGGCGATGTCGTGACGGCCTATCTCGATACGACGCTTGACGGCGTCGTCGATATGGTGGACGTTCACCGCACGATCGACTACATCGTGCTCGGCGTCAAAGCTTCGAGCGACGAGTTGACGGTGACGAAGACTGGTTCTTCCGGTACGGAGACGTGGAACATTGCAGCGGACGTGAAGCTGCTGGATGCAGCGGGCAATACGGTGAAGCTGTCGGCGTTCGCCACCGGCAATAGCATCAAAGTCACGTATCAAGGCTTGCAGATGGTATCGATTCAGAAAGCATATTAAGCAGATTTGAAGGTTTAGAGGGCTGTCGGCGAGGAATCGCCGGCAGCCCTTTTGCTGTTGCCGGAGCGGTCAAGTTTCGGTACACTTGTAAGGTAAATTTTCAACATGGAGACGGAACGAGGAGAAGGGGCGGCCGGATGAACGCGGTGAGAATGAGGCATATACTGGATACGATCGCAGAGATGTTCCCGGACGCGCATTGCGAGTTGAATCACAGCAATCCGTTCGAGCTGACGATTGCGGTGCTGCTGTCCGCACAATGCACGGACGAGACGGTGAATAGGGTAACGGTGTCTCTATTTGATAAATATAAGACGCCGCAAGACTACTTGAGCGTGCCGCTGGAAGAGCTGGAGAACGACATCCGGCGAATCGGGCTGTTCCGCAACAAGGCGGCCAACATCCAGAAGCTGTGCCGCATGCTGCTGGACCGCTACGACGGCGAAGTGCCGCATGAGCATGCAGCGCTCACCGAGCTGCCCGGCGTCGGGCGCAAGACGGCGAACGTCGTCGTCTCGAACGCCTTCGGCGTGCCGGCGATTGCCGTCGACACGCATGTGGAGCGCGTCTCGAAGCGGCTCGCCATCGCCAAGGCGGATGACAGCGTACTTGAGGTCGAGAAGAAGCTGATGAAGCTGGTGCCGCGCGAGGAATGGACGCTGACGCATCACCGGCTCATCTTCTTCGGGCGCTACCATTGCAAGGCGCAGAATCCGCAATGCGAGATTTGTCCGCTGCTGGACGTCTGCCCGGAGGGCAAGAAGCGGATGAAGCCGTCGGCGAAGCCCGCCGCTCGCAAGAGTGCAGCAGCGGGGAAGGCGAAGAAGACGAAGGCCGAAGCGGCTCCTGTGAAGAGAGAGAACGCGAAGGCTGGCGCAAGTACGCGAGGTGCGGCTGGCGGAGCCAAGGCCGCAGCCAGCGTGAAGCGCAAGGGGGACTAAAGCGATGACGCAGCAAGAGATCCGCGAATCGGCGGTTAGAGAGAGGAAGCAGGATGTGAGCCTGTACCGCGAAGCGCTGCGGGCAATGGCGGAGCGGGCTGGGGCTGCCGGCGACGATACGCAAGCCGGCAAATTGGTCGAGCTGGCGGAGAAGCTGGAGCAAGGCGATCTGACGATCGCCTTCTGCGGGCATTTCTCCGCAGGCAAGTCGACGCTCGTGAACGCGCTCATCGGCGCGCCGCTGCTGCCGTCGTCGCCGATTCCGACGACGGCGAACGTCGTGACGGTGCGCAGCGGGGAGCCCTTGGCGCAGGTGACGTTCCGTCCGAAGGACGGCAGCGAGGCGAAGACCGAGGAATTGCCGGTCGAACGGCTAAGCGATCTTGCGATAGACGGCGAAGGCGTGGCCGCGATCGATGTGTCGTATCCGGTGCCGCTGCTGGAGGGCCGGACGGCGCTTGTCGATACGCCGGGAGTCGACTCCACCGACGGCGCCCACCGTGCGGCGACCGAATCGGCGCTGCACTTGGCTGACGTTGTTTTCTACGTGACGGATTATAACCATGTGCTGTCGGAAGTGAACTTCCGCTTCCTGCGGACGCTGCACCGCTGGGGGAAGCCGACGTATGTGATCGTCAATATGATCGACAAGCACCGCGAGCAAGAGGTATCGTTTGCGAAGTTCAAGGAGGGGCTCCGCCAGGCGATGGCCAACTGGCGCATTGAGCCGGCGGGGCTGTTGTTCTTGTCGCTGAGAGAGCCGGATCATCCTCTATCGCAGATGGAGGATCTGATCGGCGTCATCGAGGCGTTGAAGCCGCTGCGAGAGGAGCTGCTGCTCCGAAGCGCAGAGCGCTCTGCCCGGTACTTGGCGGAGCAGTACCGCGAGTTCTGGCGGCAGCGGCACGCGGCGCAGCGGGAGGAGCTGGCCGAGGCGGCGGGCGGCCCGGAAGAGGCTGGGAGGCTCGCCGAAGAGCGGGAACGGCTCGAAGGCGAGCTGGAGGCGGCGCGAAGCGAAGGCGTTCGCCGCCTGGAGGCTTTCCGCGGGCGAGTGGACCACCTGCTCGCGAACGCGGGAGTTACGCCGGCCGAGACCCGGGAACGGGTAAGGGCGGTGCTGGAGAGCCTGCAGCCGAACTTCAAGGCGGGAGGCTGGTTTGGCGGCGCGGCCAAGACGGAGGCCGAGCGCGAACGGCGAATCGCGGAGCTGGAGCGCGATTTGAACGAGCAGTTGGCGGCGCATGTGCGAAGCCATGTGCTGACGATGCTGCGCGAGGAAGCGAAGGAAGCCGGCCTGGAGGGCCAGGCGCTGGAAGCGGAGCTGGAGCAGGCGTTCCCTAGCGTCACGGCCGAGTGGATTCGCCAGCGCGTTAAGCCCGGCACCGGAGCCGACGGCCAAGCGACGCTGCACTTCGCTGCGGAGCTCGCCGCCGAGATGAAGTCGGCGGTCCGCCGCGAAGCGCTGCGTCTGGCCGAGGCTTACGAGGCTCGACTGGCACCGGAGCGGCAGGCGAGCGTCGAGGCGGCGGGAGCCGCGCTGCAGGCGCTCGAGGCCCGCGAAGCCGCTGCGCGCGGACTGGCGGCGCTGGATGCGATGGAGCTGGCCGAGGAGCAGCGGCTGCTCGAGCTGCTGCCGCAAACGGCCTCTTGGCGTCAAGAAGCGCCGCTGCCGGCGCCGCACGAGCGAGCGCTCGGTGCCGCCGAAGCAGGCTTGGCCGAGCCGCACTCGCAGCGGCATGGCGGCGTGACAGCGGCGCCTGCGGGCGGTGCTGCTCATACGGTCAGCACCGCCGCTAACACTACCTCCCTGGCTGCTGGCCATCATGCTGCTGCCAGTGCGGGTACTGTTGCTGCCGCAACAAACGGTATCGCCGGTGCCAGCAACACAGCTGCTGCCGCCAACACGGCCGCGACCGAGACGGCCGCATTCACCGCAGCCGAGGGCTCAGCAGCCAGCACCTCCGCGGGTATCTCGCCGCTCGGCGCGCAGACGCGGGCCGCCGAGCGGCTCGAGCGCGCGGCCGAGCTGCTGCAGCCGATCGCGCCGCTGCGCAAGCAGACGGACGGCCTGCTCGCCAAGGCGGCGCGGCTGCGCGAGAGCCGCTTCACGATCGCGCTGTTCGGCGCGTTCAGCGCGGGCAAATCATCGTTCGCCAACTCGCTCGTTGGGCTTCCGGCTCTGCCGGTGTCCCCGAATCCGACGACGGCGACGATCAATCGGATCGTCGCGCCGACGGAGCAGTGCCGCCATGGATCAGCGCTTATTCGAATGAAAACTCGAGAAGAGCTGCGAGAAGACGTCAAACTGTCGCTCGGCAGGCTCGGCGTTCCTGCAGAATCGGTTCAGCGGGCAGGCGAGGATATTGCAGCGCTTCTGAGACTTGCGGAATCCATGTCGCCTGACGAGCTGCATCCGAAGGGAAGGCCGCATCTGGCCTTCATTCAGGCAGCAGCGGCAGGCTGGCCTCGCTACGGCGAGCTGCTCGGCCGCGAGCTGATCGCGGACAAGGCCGACTATCGTCGCTACGTTGCCGAAGAAGAGGCTTCCTGCTTCGTCGCTTCGGCCGACCTGCACATCGATTCGCCGCTAACGCGCGCTGGCGCGGTGCTCGTCGATACGCCGGGAGCGGATTCGATCAACGCCCGGCATACCGGCGTCGCCTTCCAGTACATCAAAGATGCGGACGCCGTGCTATTCGTTACGTACTACAACCATGCGTTCACAGAGGCCGATCGACGATTCCTGAATCAGTTGGGCAGCGTCAAAGACGTCTTCGAGCTCGACAAAATGTTCTTTGTCATCAATGCCGCCGACCTCGCTTCCTCGGAAGAGGAGCTCGCGTCGGTCGTCACGCACGTCGAGACGCAGCTGCTGAAGCACGGCATTCGTCGTCCGCGGCTGTTCCCGGTATCCAGTCTGCGAGGGCTGGAGGCCAAGCTTGCCGCGGCAGCCGGCCATCAAGCAGAGGCGTCCGTCAAGCTGGGAGCCTCTGGTTTAATGGCGTTCGAGAAGGCGTTCCGCTCCTTCTCGGAAGGCGAGCTCGGGAGTCTTGCCGTCGCTGCCGCGAACAGAGAGCTTGAGCGAATCGAGGCGCAGCTTCACCATATGCTCCAAGCGGCGAATGAAGATGCGGCGACGCGGCAGGAGCGGAAGAAGCGGATGCTGGAGTCCGCCGCAGCGCTGCGCGACCGGCTGAGCTCCTCGCTGAATGACACAGCGGTGCAGCCGTTGCTTCAGGAGCTCGGAGAGCAGTTCTATCATTCACGCCAACGGGTCCGTTATCGGTTCAACGAGCTCTTCATGCTCGCGTTCCATCCTTCGGTGCTGCAGGACGACGGCAGGGATCTGAAGAAGCTGCTGCAAGCGTGTTGGCAAGATTTAAGGCGAAGCGTGGGAGAAGACCTGCAGCAGGAGCTGCGGGCAGCCAGCCTGCGGATGGAGCATGCGCTGCACCGTCTCGTCGAAGGACGATTGGCGGATGAGATATCCGGTGCGTGGCTGGAGGGCTTCGAGCCCGAGCCGCAGCAGAAGCCAGAACTGCCGCTTCCGGTTGGCGAGCCGTTTGACCGGGGGCCGGAGGTCGAGACGAGGAAGCTGTGGAGCGCGTTCCGAAGTCCGAAGCACTTTTTTGAACGAGACGGCAAGAATGCTTTGCGAGACGAATTGGAGACGGAGTTGTTCCATGCGGCTGACGACTGGTTAGCGGTGATTCGAGCAGAGTGGAGCCAGGCGATTGCCGATGCGTTCCGTTCGGAACTGAACCGGGCGGGAGAGTCGCTCGCAAGCGAGCTTGCCGCCTATGCGGCGGGCTTGGAAGAGACGATCTATCAGCCGGGAGAAGAGCATCTGATCGAGCAATTGGCCGGGCAGCTGACGAATTTGCGGAATGGGATCAATTCCTGATCATTTCAACGATTGTATGGAGCAGAATAAGGCTTTCTTATGTCATTTTTGTGACATAAGAAAGCCTTTTCACTTATTCCCTCCGCTATACACGTGAATAGACCTGAATAGGGGGATGAGTGGCAGAATTTGCGATGATTCGAGAGAATAGGAGGGTTCTCCCTAAGCTGAAGTATCGTCTTCCCTCCTGAGGTCGCGTAATCCTTGCTTACGGCGTTTGAAGGGGGGAGAGGATCCTGTTATGCTTCCGTCGTATTCGATCGACTGGGAGGGCTGACATCATTTGGACGTGTTCCGGGGGTTAAGGGCATTTTTCTGGCAAGACAAGGGATTTCTCTTGGGGTCCGTACTCGGCTTAGCCGCCGCAACCGCGCTTGGATTGGTGTATCCGATGCTGCTTCGAATCCTCATCGATGACATGATCGTGCCAGGGGAGTACGGCGGATTACTAGGCTTAGCGCTGCTCGCGGTTGGCATCGTTGTGCTCAAAGCCGGATGCCAATACGTTCACGGCTTCTGCGGAGGGAGGCTTGGCAACCGCACGGCGACGAGACTGCGCATGACCAGCTACGAGAAGCTGCAGGTGCTGCCGTTCTCGTTCTACGATACCGCGCGCACTGGCGACTTGATGTCGCGTCTCACCGCGGATATCGAAGGCATTCGCAACTTCATCGGCTTCGGCTTCGCGCAGCTGCTCAACACCGGCTTCCTCGTTCTGTTCGGCTTCACCATGATGGCAATGATCGATTGGCAGCTCATGCTGATGACGCTTGTCGTCATACCCGTGCTGGCGTTCGTCGCGATCCGCTTCGAGCTGAACATTCATCCGGTGTTCCGCTCGATCCGCGTCGCGGTCGGCCGATTAACCGTCAGCGTGCAGGAGAACATTAGCGGCGTCCGGACGGTCAAATCATTCCCGAGCGAGCAGCACGAGATGAAGAAGTTCCGGTCGGGCAACGAGAATTACCGCGACAACAACCTGAATCTCGCGGCTGGTTGGGCGAAGTATTTCCCGATTATCGAGTTCATAGCGAACCTCAGCATCGTGCTGCTTCTGCTCGCGGGAGGCCTTCGGGTCATTAATGGTTCCCTTACGCTAGGCGCCTTGGTGTCCTTAAACGCCATGCTGGGCATGATCGTCGCTCCGCTGTGGACACTCGGGTTCCAGATCAATAACTATACGCAATCCAAAGCCGGCGGAGAGCGGCTGCTCGAGCTGCTTCATCAGCCGGTAACCATTCATAGCGATCAGGATGCGATCGTCCTGGATGACAGCCAAGTAAGAGGTCATGTTCAATACGATCGCGTCAGCTTCCGCTATCCGAATCATGAGCATCAACCTTCCGCGCTGATTGGCTTCAATCTCGACGCGAAGCCAGGCTCTGTCATCGGCATGCTAGGCGGCACCGGTTCGGGCAAATCAACTGTCGTGCAGCTGCTGCTTCGCGCCTACGACGTCAGCGAAGGGGCTATCAAGCTGGACGGCATCGATATTCGAAGCTTAGAGTTAGAGAGCCTGCGCAGGCAGATTGCGGTCGTGTTCCAAGAGACCTTCCTGTTCTCGACGACTATTCATGAGAATATCGCATACGGCTGTGCAGACGCCAGTATGGGCGACGTCGTCGAAGCCGCGAAGCTGGCGCAAGCCCACGACTTCATCATGGAGCTGCCGGACGGCTACGAGACGATCATCGGCGAGCGCGGCATGGGCTTGTCCGGCGGCCAGAAGCAACGGATCGCCATCGCGCGGGCGTTGCTGCTCAAGCCGAAGGTGCTTATTCTCGACGACTCGACGAGCGCGCTCGACATGGAGACGGAGCATGCGATCCAGCGATCTCTCCGTCAAGTAATGGCAGGACGTACGACGTTCATTATCGCACACCGCATCTCTTCGCTGCGTCAAGCCGATGAGATCGTCGTGCTCGAGAAGGGCCGCGTCGTTCAGCGGGGCAAGCACGATCAATTGATCCGGCAGCCCGGCCTCTACAGGGAGACCTACCAAACCCAATACGCAGACCGGCCGGACGATCTGGACTCGGCATCCGATTGCGAGAGGCAGGTGATTGGATGAGCCGCCAGTTTAAATACCAGGATGACGTCTTAATCGAGAAAGACTTCAACTGGAAGCAGATGGCTAGACTGCTCACTTACGTTAAACCATATCGATCCGATGTCAGCAAAGTTGTATTCGTCATGACCGTATTCGGCATGCTCACGAAGCTCGCCATTCCATTTCTTATCAGTCTAGCGATCGACCGTGCGATTGATCCGAAGGAGGGCGCGCCGAGCTCTGGCATGCTCATCGGAATTACAGCCGTCATGCTGGTGCTTTACGGACTGCGCTGGTGGGCGCAGCATTACACCATTCTTCAAACGAACGCCATCGGTCAGAAGGTCATTTTCGACTTGAGAACCGCGCTGTTCAAGCATATTCAACGGCTGTCGTTCCGATTCTTCGACAAGCGTTCAGCCGGCTCCGTTCTCGTCCGGGTCACTAATGACGTCAACTCGCTTCAGGATCTGTTCACGAACGGCGTCGTCAACTCGGTCATCGACATCGCCCAATTGCTGGGCATCATTGTGATCTTGCTCCTGCTGCAGTTCAAACTCGGTCTGGCAGTCATGATCACGGTGCCGCTCATGTTCATC
This sequence comes from Cohnella lubricantis, assembly GCF_014212015.1. GTDB lineage: Bacteria > Bacillota > Bacilli > Paenibacillales > Paenibacillaceae > Cohnella > Cohnella lubricantis. The sequence continues at coordinate 35,303 of NZ_JACJVN010000019.1, forward strand.
GTCTCGTCCTCGCTGCGCAAACGGATTCGTTACGCTTGGCAGACGGTGCGGATCAAGCAGTCGCGGATTAACTCTCACTTGAACGAGAGCATTCAAGGCATTCGCGTAACCCAAGCGTTCGCGCAGGAGAAGGAGAACACGAACTACTTCCATGGGATGAACCGCAGCAACTTGCGCTCATGGAACTTCGCATCCGCCTTGAATCAGACGTTCGGACCGGTCATTGAGATCACGTCCGCAGCCGGCACTCTCATTCTCCTTCTGTACGGCTCTCATCTGATCCGATCAGAGGGGATGACCGTCGGCGTTCTCGTTGCCTTCATTACTTATGTCGGTTATTTCTGGGAACCGATCACCCGCTTGGGACAATTGTATTCCCAGCTGCTCATCTCGATGTCGTCGGCTGAGCGAATCTTTGAATATTTGGACGAGAAGCCGACGGTCGCCGAGAAGGCAGATGCGAAGGAATTGCCGGAAGCAGCCGGACATATACGCTTCGAAAAGGTAGAGTTCGGTTATGAGGCGGACCGCCCCGCGTTAAAGGGCATCAATCTCGACATTAAGCCGGGCATGTCCGTGGCGTTGGTCGGGCATACGGGTTCAGGCAAGAGCACGATCGTAAACCTGCTCTGCCGCTTCTACGATACGGTGCAAGGGCGGGTCACGATCGACGGCGTAGACGTACGCGATGCGACTCTTAATAGCCTGCGTTCGCAGATCGGCATTGTGCTGCAGGACACCTTTATCTTCTCCGGTACGATTCGAGATAACATTCGGTACGGCCGCCCGGACGCCAGCAATCTCGAAGTGGAAGCGGCTGCTCGCGCGGTGCGGGCCCACGACTTCATCGTGCAATTGCCGGATGGCTACGACACCGAGGTGCAGGAGCGCGGCAGCGCGTTGTCAATGGGCCAGCGGCAGCTGTTGTCATTCGCCCGTGCGCTGCTAGCCGACCCGCGCATCTTAATTCTCGATGAAGCGACCGCCAGCATTGACACCGAGACCGAGCTTCGTATCCAAGAAGCGTTAAATACGCTGCTTGCCGGCCGAACCTCCTTCATCGTCGCGCACCGACTATCGACCATCCGCAACGCAGATCTGATCATCGTACTCGATCATGGCGTCATAGTCGAGCAAGGCAGCCACGAGGAGCTAATGCAGAAACCCGATGGCCATTACCGCGGCCTCATCGAAGCGCAGTACCGCTTCCTGTCCGCCTAATCGCACGTCCGCGCCAGCCGTCCCGAATCGGGCGGCTGGTTTTTGTTCGTTGCGAGCCGTAGCGGGTGCGGGTGCGGGATGTATCGGGCTCGCATACTCTCTTTTCCAAGAAGTGTGCCACTATCCCATTCGTTCAGAAGCAGGACTGATATCGGGTAAGGGATGAACACGGATAGCACACATATAGCACACATATAGTACACGTATAGCAGACGTATAGCACACGGATAGTAAACTGATAGTAAACGGATAGTACACGGGTAGAACACGGACAACACACGGATAGTACACGGCTCCTTCGGGGACGTAGATAAACAAGTGCAGATGCGGAATGTGGTGCGACCTCCTAAGAATAACGGGGGAGACGGCGAGAGAGGGCCCAGAACCCGCAACTAGTGTAATGGAAGGACAGAGCAGAAGTTCGTTGAGATCCGAAAAGGGTCCTTAAAATACAGCTAAGCCATCCAGAGGGCGAGCTGCCGGGCTCTCCATTTCGCGCGGCTGCCGTAGGCGCGCCACGGCTCGGGCAGGACAAGCTTGTCGCGGATCAGCATCTTATATTGAAGGGCCGCGGTCTTCGCGCACCACGCGAGCAGGCAGGCGAAAGAGGACATTTTGCGCAGCTTCATGTTGATTCGGAAAGAGAACTCATCTAAATACGCCTGCAGATGCTTGGCCCCGATCCCGTTAAACGTATCGTTCAGCCAGTCGCACACGTATCGCTTGAGGTACAGGAAGTCCGAGATGGAGTTGTTAATTAGCGGATGGACCGTGACGTTGCGTTCGTTCGTATGCGTGCGCACAAACGTATGGATGCCGATCGGGTTGATCACTCGAAGCTCGTTGTTCACGTGGCGGGGATCGGGCTGTTTGATTTTCACATAAGCTGCGTTAGCCTTCTCGTCCAGCGATGCTCCGATCAGCAGCGGCTGCTTGGCGTCGGGGAAGAAGGCCGATCCGTACGTGAACGGCTCCACGCGGACTTGCCCGGTCAGCTGTTCGGCTAAGTCCGCTTGCTGCATGGCATGGCGGAGCTTGTGGCTGATGAGCCAGGCGGTCTTGTAGGTGACTGCCATTACTTTGGACAAGCGGTTCGAGCTGATGCCGCCCGGCTGGGAGAGCAGATAGAGCGCCTGGAACCAGCGAGTGAGCGGCGTTGAGGAGCCTTCCATGACGGTGCCGGCGATGATGGACGTCTGACGGCGGCAGGAGGCGCACTCATATAAAGGAAGCCTGCGGGTCGAGGTGAGATAGTAACGGGTATGAGAGCAAGAGGGGCAGCGGAAGCCGTCCGGCCACCGGGCCGCAAAGAGCGCATCGGCGCAGGCTTGCTCGGAGTGGAACTGCTGGCAGAACGAATCGAACGACGGCGGCATTTCGCGGGTCACGGCAACCCCTCCATTTTCCGAATAGAACATGTGTTCCTATAAAGATAATACCAAACAAATGTTCTTATATCAATACCAATTGGATTAAAAATGGATAAATAGAACACGCTGAATCGAAAGTCGGCTCCTTCACTGACGCAAGGGGATAGTGGCACACTTCGTAAAAAAGGGATATGCGCCCCGCCGCCGCCCCCTAAGGCTGACGAGCAGACCTACTTGATCATTCGGCGGTAAAGCGATATGTTGAGTAAGCGAAATTCGCTTCCAGAGGGGCTTGCTTATTGGCAGGAATCGCCTCCTCCGATCGATAGAGCGCTGCTCTGATTTTCCCTTATAGAGCTTGGCGTCCGGGGCATAACGTGGATCGGCGTTGCTATTGCAGGCTTTACGAAGCGAGATATAATGAATTAAAATAAGCGGAAGTGAGTTTGTCAGGACTGCATTCGACAAACCCGAGAGACGTAAAGCAAGGAGGACCCTTCGTGGCCGAACAAATCGATCTGTTCGCTTCACCAGCGACACAGGCGCAGGCAGAATACGGCGCCGACGACATCCAGGTGCTGGAAGGGCTGACGGCCGTTCGCAAACGGCCGGGTATGTATATCGGGAGCACGACTTCGGCCGGATTGCATCACTTGGTGTGGGAGATCGTCGACAATTCCGTGGACGAGCATCTGGCCAATTATTGCAGCCGCATCGACGTCACTGTCCATTCGGACAATTCCGTTACGGTGCAGGACAACGGGCGGGGCATCCCGACCGGCATGCACAAGACAGGCATCCCGACCCCGCAGGTCGTGTACACGATTCTACATGCCGGAGGCAAGTTTGGCGGCGGCGGATATAAGAAGTCAGGCGGCTTGCACGGCGTCGGCGCATCGGTAACGAACGCGCTGTCGGAATGGCTCGAGGTTGAGATTTATCGAGACGGCAAGATACATAAGATGCGTTTCGAGACGTGGACGGATACGAATGGCAAGGAGCATGTCGGAGAACCGGTGACCGGCTTGGAAGTGCTGGGCAATACGAACCGGACCGGAACGAAGGTTACGTTCAAGCCGGATGCGAAAGTGTTCCACGGCAACGTCAGCTTGAATTACGATACGCTGGCGGAACGGTTGCAGGAGATCGCGTTCCTGAATTCCGGTCTCAAGATCGTGCTGAAGGACCAGCGGTCCGGCGGTCAGGAGGACACATTCTACTACGAGGGCGGAGCAAGCCAGTTCGTCCAGTTCCTGAACGAGGAGAAGACGGTGCTGCACGACGTCGTCCACTTCTCGGCGGAGAAGGACGATATTGAAGTCGAGATTGCGCTGCAATATAACGACGGCTACACCGAGACGATCGCATCGTTCGTCAACTCGATTCCGACGCGCGGCGGCGGTACGCACGAGACCGGCTTCAAGACGGCGTACACCCGGGTCATGAACGAGTATGCGCGCAAGACGGGCCAGCTCAAGGAGAAGGACAAGAACCTGGAGGGCAACGACCTGCGCGAAGGGATGATGGCCGTCATCAACATTAAGATGGCGGATGTCGAATTCGTCGGCCAGACGAAGGATCAGCTCGGCAGCGCATCCGCTCGCAGCGCGACAGACGCGGTCGTGGCGGAGAAGATGGCCATCTTCCTAGAGGAGAATCCGCAGGTTGGCCAGATGCTCATCCGCAAGTCGATCCAAGCGTCCAAAGCGCGCGAGGCGGCGCGGAAGGCGCGCGACGAGATTCGCAGCGGCAAGAAGCGCAGCGACAGTCCGAGCCTCGGCGGCAAGCTGTCGCCGGCGCAGTCAAAGGACAGCTCTCGCAACGAGCTGTTCATCGTCGAAGGCGATTCGGCCGGCGGCTCTGCGAAGCAAGGGCGGGATTCGAAATATCAGGCGATCCTGCCGCTGAAGGGCAAGCCGATGAACCCGGAGAAGGCGAAGCTGGCCGACATACTCAAGAACGACGAATACAAGGCGATCATTGCCACGATCGGGGCGGGCATCGGCTCCGAGTTCGACGTAGAGGAGAGCAACTACGCCAAGATCATCATCATGACCGACGCCGATACGGACGGCGCGCACATTCAAGTGCTGCTGCTGACGTTCTTCTACCGGTATATGAAGTCGCTCATTGAAGCGGGCAAGGTGTTCATCGCCCAACCGCCGCTGTACAAGATTACGCGCAAGTCCGGCAAGCTGGAGACGGTGCGATATGCCTGGACGGACGAGCAGCTTCAGAACTACTTGAAGGAATTCGGTAAGAATGCTGAGCTGCAGCGTTACAAAGGACTAGGCGAGATGAACCCCGAGCAGCTGTGGGAGACGACGATGAACCCCGAGACGCGCACGCTGCTGCAAGTGCAGATCGAGGACGCCGCCAAAGCAGAGCGCCGCGTGACGACGTTGATGGGCGACAAGGTTGATCCGCGCAAACGGTGGATTATCGACAACGTCGATTTTACCGAATACGAGGAGTAATCCGGTGCTGGAGTGTCCGGGCATAGAGGAAAGGGGCGCTTGCATTTGAGCTTGCTGGAGAACTTTTTGCCGGCTTATCTGGAGGAGGTCGTAGGCGACCGCTTCGGACGTTATTCCAAATATATTATCCAAGACCGCGCTATTCCTGACGTCCGCGACGGGCTCAAGCCTGTGCAGCGGCGTATTCTGTACGCGATGTACGATTCGAACAATACACCGGACAAGCCGTACCGCAAATCGGCGAAGACGGTCGGCGACGTCATGGGCAATTACCACCCTCACGGCGACTCGTCGATTTACGATGGCATGGTACGTATGGCGCAGCCGTGGAAGATGGGCCACCCGCTCGTCGACGGCCATGGCAACTGGGGCTCGATGGACGATGATCCGGCCGCGGCGATGCGTTATACCGAAGCGCGGCTGGCGCCGATCGCGATGGAGCTGCTGCGCGACATCGAGAAGCGTACGGTGCTGTTCAAGGACAACTTCGACAACACGGCGAAGGAGCCGGTCGTGTTGCCGTCCCGTTATCCGAACCTGCTGGTCAACGGCGTCAGCGGCATCTCATCCGGCTTCGCGACGGAGATTCCGCCGCACAACCTGCGGGAAGTGATCAGCGCCTGCGTGGCGTTGATGGACAATCCGGAGATGACCGTTGCCGACCTGATGGGCGTGCTGCGCGGTCCCGACTTCCCGACGGGCGGCATCATCATGGGCGAGGATGGCATTCGCGACGCTTATGAGACGGGCAAGGGGCGAATCTACATTCGTTCCAAGACGGCCATCGAAGATCTTCGCGGCGGCAAGCAGCAGATCGTCGTCACCGAGATTCCGTACCAGGTCGTCAAGTCGAAGCTCGTGAACGCCATCGATAACCTGCGCGCCGAGAAGAAGGTCGAAGGCATCGCCGAAGTGCGCGACGAGAGCGGCCGGAACGGCATGCGTATCGTCGTCGAGCTGAAGAAGGACGCGGATGCGGAAGGCATTCTGGCCTATCTGTTGAAAAAGACGGATCTCCAGGTTGCCTACAGCTTCAACATGGTGGCTATCGTCAACAAGGCGCCGCGCCAGCTTGGCGTGAAGGCGATGCTCGAGGCGTATATCGCTCACCAGAAAGAAGTGGTGACGCATCGGACGCAATTCGACCTCGAGAAAGCGGAAGACCGAGCGCACGTCCTCGAAGGACTCGTCAAAGCGCTCAATCTGCTTGATGCCGTTATCGAGACGATCAAAGCGTCGAAGAACCGCCAGGACGCGCAGAACAACCTCGTCGCCAAGTTCGGCTTCTCCGAACGGCAGGCCGACGCGATTCTGACGCTGCAGCTGTATCGCTTGACCAACCTCGAGATCACTTCTCTCGAGAAGGAGCATGCCGATACACTGAAGAAGATGCAGCAGTTGCGCTCCATTCTCGACAATCCGAAGAAGCTGCTCGGCGTCATCAAGGACGAGCTTGGCGAGATTCGGGATAAATACGGCATCGACCGCCGCTCGGAGCTTCAGGGTGAGGTTGAAGAGCTGAAGGTTAACCTCGAAGTGACGGTTCCGTCCGAAGAAGTCGTCGTGACGCTGAGCCGCCAAGGCTATGTGAAGCGGACGAGCCTGCTGTCGTTCACCCGTTCGGGCGGTGATCTCGGCAGCTCCGGCGTGAAGGAAGGCGACGTCATTCGCTGGAGCCTGCAGCCGAACACGCTGGATTCGTTGCTGCTGTTCACCCAGAAAGGGCAATACTTCCTGCTTCCGGTTCACCAGATTCCGGAGTTCAAGTGGAAGGACGCCGGTACGGCCATTGTCAACGTGCTGCCGCTGTCCAAGGATGATCGAATCATCTCCGTCATCCCGACGAAGCCGGGCGATTGGAATTCAGCGGCGACGGATAGCAACAGCGCGCCGGGTACGGGCGCAGCATCGGCTAGTTCTGAGACTGCGCTCGTATTCGTGTCGCGGCGCGGACAAGTGAAGCGCACGCTGTTATCCGAATACGCGACGAGCCGAAACATCGCGATCGCGGCTGTCAAAGTGGCCGACGGCGACGAAGTGGTGACCGTGTATCGCAGCAACGATCCGCAGGAGGTTATGCTCGTCACGGAGCAAGGCATGAGCATTCGGTTCCAGGAGAGCGAAGTGAGCTTGCAAGGCCGCGTCGCGGGCGGCGTGAGAGGCATCTCGTTGAAGGACGGGGACGCGGTCGCCGCGGGCTTCCCGGTGTTCGGGGACGAAGGCGAAGTGCTTGTCCTCACCGATCTCGGTTACGCGAAGCGCTCGCTGCTGTTTGATTATCCGCAGCAAGGGCGCGGGGGCAAAGGCATTCAAACGCTCGAGTTCAAGGAAGGCAAACGAATGAAGCCGAACGGCAATCGCATCGTGGCGGCTTATCACGTGAAGGAAGCCGTCACGCTGAGCGGCGTCACGGCGGGAGGGGCGCATCTCGAGTTCTCGTCGGAAGACGCGCCGATCGACGACCGCCGCACGTTTGGCAAGTCTGTCGCCGCCGTTGGCCGGGAAGATCCTCTCGCAGAGGCATTCCTTATGCCAGTGTTGTCTATCACGGAGTAAGGCGTGCAGGGCATACCGGCTTTTCGATAAGTGTGCCACTATCCCGTCGCTTCAGAATAGTTCGCCGCAGCTCTAGCGTTCAATCGAAGGGGCCAGCCTCTCGTTCGGTACGGTCAATCCATCTCAGCATCATATCTAACACGACCCACAGCGGCACTGGCTCATCGAGCCTTTCCAGCCATTGTGGGTCTTCTAGTATCCCGGCGTCCTTCGCCATCTGGCCAATCATTCGCTTGCGTTCATCAGCTGAATTCAATCTCAAGCGCCTCCAAACAAGACGACTTGTACTTCCTAGCTTCAGCAGCTTCTGACTCCAGTGTATGTCGCTGATTGTCGCATTGTACCTGATTGTGAGGATTCAGGTCGTAAATTATTAACTTCATTAAACTATCATTCGACATGAGCGACGGGTATAATAAAAGAGAAGGCACTGTTCGGGTTAATGGGAGGGGATGGAATGGAGATAGCGGCGGAATTTGTGAAAAGCTGGATGAAGCTCACGAAAGAATGGCATACGCAATTGGAAGCGGAGCTCGCGCCGCAGCTGACCGAAGGACAGCTGCAGGTGCTGGAGCTGATGATGGCATTCGAGCCGATGAAGCCTTCCGATCTGCTTCCTCATCTAGAGACGACGCCTGCGGCAGTCACAACCCTGTTAGACCGGATGGAACGCAACGGGCTCGTTCGGAGGGAAAGGGACGCACACGACCGGCGCATCGTGTGGGTGAGCATGACCGAGCTGGGACGTTCAGAGGCTGAACGCGGCTTGAAGGTTCGCAGCAGTATCGTCGGCCGGTCGCTGGAACGTCTGTCGCTCCATAATCGCCAGCTTCTCATGTACTTGATCGGCAAAGTGGCGGGAACGCGAGAGGCTGCGCCGAGCGGTGAACGAGCCGGCGGAGCGGGGGAGCGGGCTGCCAGCTCTTCTGATGGGGAGCGGGCTGCAGCCGAATCTGCTGTGCAGGCGAGCGCAGAAGCGGCTAACGGGTAGCAGCGCAGGCGGTTATCATCCAGGCATGACGCTAGTAGAAGAGGCTTTCTCACAAGGGGTGACACCCAGGTGAGAAAGCCTCCTTGTATTTGCGATATTTACCCGCGCGTTGCCAATTCTGTGACGGTCCGGAGCTGGGCTGCGAGGAGCATCGTATTTCGCTCTGAGCCGATGGGATAACGATTGAAGTGCGTGTGAAGTTGGTTAGTCAGCGCTAATGTCACCGGCCAGACTCTGCAGATGATGTGTGATGCCTTCCAGCAACTCGTTCATTTTCGAATATTCGGCTTCGGTCCACGTCTTGCTGCTTCGATTGGCAAGCGCCACAGACAGGGGAACTATTGTGTAATGCTTGTTCTTGGCGATCATTCGGGTGATCACATAGGTAGGCGTTGTTTGGACGTCGCTCCATTCGGTCCATGACTTGCCGTTCGAATCGGTCGTCTTGGTCAGCTTGAGCTGAAGGATCACGCCGACATCCTTCCAATCGTCCTTCTGGTTCGAGATGAAGTTGCCGAGCGAATAGATGACGAACCCTCGGCGAACGCCGTCTGGACGCAGAGGATCTTGCACCTCGATGGTCTCGTAAGGCTGCACGACGTGCGGGTGAGAGCCGAGAATAATATCTGCGCCAGCTTCGATCAATTGTTTGGCAACGCTGCGCTGTGAGTCGTTCGGCATCCGTTGGTACTCGATCCCGTCATGAACCGATACTACGATAGCATCCGCGCCGGCCTGACGGAGCTTGGCGATGTCTTCCGTCATAGCGGGGACGTCTATCATATTCACCGCGTAAGGATGATCCTTAGGGATCGGAATGCCGTTCGTGCTATACGTATACGCGAGGAAGCCGAGCTTGATGCCGTTGCGCTCTTCGATGACGAGACGCTTGGCGTCTGTCGTGGATTCGTTCGTCCCGACAGGCACAAGCCCATTGTCGCGCAGATTGTGCAGCGTTCGAGTCAAGCCGACGAAGCCGCGGTCCAGCGTGTGGTTATTGGCGGTCGATAGGATTTGAAATCCGGTGTCTTGGAGCGTGCCGGCTAATTCGGTCGGCGCGTTGAAGCGCGGGTAACCGGAATATTTCAGGTCTTCACCCGCGAGCGGCGTCTCCAGGTTACCAAACACCCAATCCCCTTGCTTCAGAATCGGCTTTACTAACTTGAACCACGGTGAGAAATCGTAGGTGTCCGCGGATGCGTCGTAATAGCCTGGCAATTGCGGCGAATGAACCATAATGTCGCCGACGGCAACAAGAGAAGCCTCCGTCTGAATCGGAGGCTTCTCTTGATCGTTGTTGGAGGGAATCATGTTGTCGGCAGAGGAACCGGACGACTGAGCGGATGGGATAACCGACGAACTTCCCGGCGTCTGAGCCGGCGGGATAGAGGCACCATCTGCAGCGTTGGTACCAGTAGACTGAGCAGAGGGGATAGTGGCACCATCAGCCGGCGACACCATACCTGCCCGCTCGGGCAGAGAAGCGGGGGCAACTCCGGCATCCCCGCTGCAAGCCGTCAGCAGCAAGCTGAGCAGCAGCAGGGCGTACGTCGTACTGCCCCATTTAGGACTTGCTAACCGCATCGCGATAACTCCCTCCCAGGGGTTACGTGCTAACGTTACGACTGGCGCTGGCGCCACATAGGTGCGAACTTAGGCTTAGCGGGCCGTTGCACCACGCGCGTAACGCGCCTTACTCTCCGCTCTCCCAGCGGCCATAAATGCCGCAAGGAAGCGTCATGCCGCTCGCCGTAATGGGCAAGCCGATCTCCCCGCAGTCGATCTGGCCGCCGAACTTGCGGCCGATCGACATCTTCAGCAGATTATTCAGGACGGTCGGCGACAGGCCCGTTGTGTAGGAGTTGATAAGAACGAACAACGGGCGATCCGACAAGATCGACGCGCAGCTCTCGAGGAACGGGAAGAGGTTCTCCTCCAGCTTCCACATCTCGCCGTTCGGTCCGCGTCCGTAGGAAGGCGGGTCCATAATAATCGCCTCATACTGGCGTCCGCGCCGCTGCTCGCGCTGCACGAACTTGAACACGTCGTCGGTAATGTATCGGATCGGCGCCGACTCCAGTCCGGACAACTGGGCGTTCTCCTTCGCCCATTGCACCATGCCCTTGGCGGCGTCGACATGGCACACGTCCGCGCCGGCCGCTGCGGAGGCGACGGTCGCTCCGCCCGTATAGGCGAACAAGTTAAGCACGCGGATCGGACGGTTGGCGCTGCGGATGCGTTCCATCATCCAGCTCCAATTCACCGCCTGCTCCGGGAACAAGCCTGTATGCTTGAAGTTGGTCGGCTTGATATGGAACTTGAGGGGGCCGTAGCCGATCGTCCAGCGCTCGGGCATATCCTTGCGGAAATCCCATTGTCCGCCGCCGGACGAGCTGCGATGATAGTGGCCGTGAACGTTCTTCCAATTTGGCGTCTCTTGCGTAAGCGGCCAAATAATTTGCGGATCGGGGCGGCGAAGGATAACGCTGCCCCAGCGTTCGAGCTTCTCGCCGTTGCCCGTGTCGATTAATTCGTAATCTTGCCAGTCGGTTGCCATTCTCATCTTGTTAGGTTACTTCCTTTTTCCCGTCTAATTGACGTTGCTGTCGGTGCTGTGTCGGACGCTAAGCTTCCGACCGGAGATCGCTTGCTTCATACGACAACCGGTATCCGAAGCCGCGCACCGTCTGAATATACATCGGTTTGGCCGGATCGGGTTCGATTTTCTTGCGGAGATTGCTAACGTGAACCATCAGCGTGCGCGTGTCGCCCATGCTGTCGGTATGCCATACGAGCCTGTACAGCTCGTTCATCGAGAACACTCGATTCGGCTGGCGTGCCATAGCTGTCAGCAGATCAAACTCTTTAACGGAGAGGCCGATCAGCTCGCCGCCGCGTCTCACCTCGCAGCGGTCCGTATCGATCTCAAGATCGCCATAACGAAGGATTCTCCGCGACTCGTCCGGAAGACGCTCCCGCGTACGGCGCCGGCGAATATGTGCATGGACTCGCGCTACCAATTGGCTTGGACTGAACGGCTTGGTTATGTAGTCATCGCCGCCTTCCGACAGGCCTAGAATAATATCGGCATCCTCGCTCTTGCAGCTGAGGAACAGGATCGGCACACTCGCGCAGCAGCCCTGACGCAGCAGTCGGCACACTTCGATGCCGTCCGGCTGACCGAGCGACACGTCCAGTATGATCAAATCAGGCGCGGAAGCCTCCGCCTGACGGATCGCATCGTCGCCGTTGTCAGCAATCAGTACGGCGAAGCCTTCTCTCTCTAAATACAGCTTGATAAGTTCCGTGATCTCTCGTTCGTCGTCTGCAACAAGAACGGAGGTTATCGGACGGTTCAACTCTTCATCCCCCGACTACCGAATTCGGTGTACATATGTACCATATTATACTTAAATCGTTGACGGGGAATCAATGCACGTTTACGATGAGGTTGTCAGTTTTTAGGAGAGCGGGAGCGATTAGAATGAACGGGCTAGGTAGCAAGTGCGGCTGCAATCGCAACGGCAGGCGGCTATGGGCGCTGCTGGCTGGGGTACTGCTGCTGTCGCTGTTCGGCTGCGCAGGCGCGGGGCAATCGCCGGAAGCCTCGGCGGAGAAGGGGATTCTCGACCTGAGGGACCGCTCTTTCCAGACGGAAGGCGTCCTGCCGCTATCAGGCGAATGGTCCTTCGTATGGTACGCCCAAGGGCACACGGAGCCGATCTATTCGACCATTGACGTGCCGAAGCTGTGGAGCGGCGTCCGGCTGGAAGACGGAACGAAGCTAAGCAGCCAAGGGAGAGGCGTGTATCGGCTTACGATTCTACACGAGCGGTATGACGGCATGCTGGCGATCCGTCTGCCGAACATATCGACCGCCTATACGCTATATGTGAACGGAGTACATAAGCTGTCGCTCGGCCAAGCCGGCAGCGGGCCGGATTCGACAAGGCCGTATCAGCTTCCGTCAACGGTCTATTTCGATGGGAGCACGGGCCGGACAGAGCTGGAGCTGATCGTGTCCAATTTCGACCACCGCAACGGCGGGGTGCGAACGGACCTAATCGTAGGAACCGACCGGCAGATTGAGAACCTCGACTTCTCTCGCCAATCGCAGGAGATGGTCGTGTTCGGCTGTCTCACTATGATTGGCTTCTATCATTTGGGACTGTTCGCGCTTCGGCGCCGAGAGACGGCGAATCTCTACTTCGCCTTGATGTGCTTCTTCGTCTCTAGCCGGATGGGTGTCATCGGAGATGGTTTGTTCTTCCACTGGATTCCTTCCCTCACGTGGACGGCAGGCACGCGAATCGAATATACGTCATTCGCGCTTAGCGCGTTATTCGGCTTCGCCTATTATAGCCGAACGTTCTTCCAAGAGATCGGCAAGCGCTGGGTCTGGCTGTCCCGTATCGCAGGCATCGTGCTTGTTGCCTGTTGCTGGACAGTGCCGGTCCTGCAAGTAAGCGCAATGATTGTCATCTATCAAATTTATGTTCTCCTCCTTAGCGCAAGAACGCTAGCGGGGCTTGTGCTGGCATTGTACCGGAAGCGGGAAGGAGCTCGTCTTGCGCTGTTTGGCGTAGCGGGGCTCGTTGTGACGATCGTGAATGATATTTTCTTCTACAACGGTTGGTGGAGATCCCTCGATCTGGCCGCGTTCGGCTTGTTGTTCTTGATCCTGTTGAATTCGTTCTCCATCTCGCTTCGGTTCTCGAGAACGTTCGTGCGATCGGAGCAGATGTCCAGTGAGCTGAAGGAATGGAACAATCTATTGGAGGAGAAAATCGCGGAGCGCACCGAGCAGTTGACCCGGTCATATGCGGAACTGGAAGAGTCGAAGGGCCGTTTGGAACGGATGGAATTGTCCCGGCGGCAGCTGGTAAGCAATATCTCGCATGATCTCCGAACGCCGATCACTTTGCTGCAGGGATATTTGGAAGCCATTCGGGACGGCGTTATTCACGACCCGAACAAGCTCGATTCGGCGATTCGGCTCATGCTGACGAAGGTCCAAGGCTTGAACAGCCTCATTCAGGATCTGTTCGATCTGTCGCTGCTGGAAGCACGCCGCGCGCCGATGGCGTTCGCGCCGATTCGGCTGGCGGATTGGCTCCGCCGGCTGGCCGAGGAATACGAGCCGGAGCTCAAGGAGAAGGGGATTGCTTTCTCTGCTAGCGGGGGAGGAGATCATCTCGAGACAAGCTTCGTCCGCATCGACGAGCATCAGATGGACCGCGTGTTAGCGAATTTGATCTACAATTCGCTCAAGCATACGCCGAGGGGGGGCAGCATCGCGCTGACGGTGACGGCAGAAGCGGGATTGCAGTCGGCGAAGGTTCAGGTCGCCGATACGGGATCGGGCATCCATCCGGACGATCTACCTCACATTTTCGAACGATTCTACCCGAATGACACAACCCGCCGTGCCTCATCGGGAGGCAGCGGGCTAGGCTTGTCCATCGCCAAAGAGATTGTGGAGATGCATGGGGGGAGATTAACGGCAGAGAACGCCGATGCCGGCGGCAGCGTTCTCACAATTCAATTGCCGCTGCTGCCGGATGGTCGCTAGGAAGGCTAATTGAAGCCGTCTTTGCTTTAGGAGCCTCTCTCCTTCAAAATGATGTTGTGCAGAAGCCCGATCGATTGCTTGCGCTGCTCCTGGCTCATATCCTGGATCAGCTTCAGAATCTCCTTGGAGTCGCGAGCTTCCTCCGACGTCTCTTGCGCTCCGTGCGTCTGATCCGGAGCGTTCCCGCCGATAATGTAATCCAGGGAGACATGGAAGAAGGAAGCTAGCTTAATAAGCGTGTCGTAGACTGGCTGTCGATTGTTAATCTCGTAATGGCTGTAAGCGGATCGCGTAATGCCGATATGGCGGGCGACTTCTTCCTGCGACAGGTTGCGCTTCAGCCGTAACTCGCGTAGGCGATCTCCCATGGTCATAGTAACGCTCTCCTTGCCACGATGGAATAATAGGAAATGCGAAAATAATCGTACGTCCGCATAAAGGCTCGCTTTTTACCTAATGTTACTTTATGATACAAAACGTATCGTTGTCAAGCGTATGTCAAGCGAATGTCAACAGAATTAATTGGAGCGATCAAACAAATGAAATACACAAACATGACGCTGCACACGGATAAGTATCAGATCAATATGATGTACGCCCATTGGCTGAACGGCTCGGACCGCGAGAAAGCGGTGTTCGAGGCTTACTTCCGCAAGCTGCCGTTCGGCAACGGCTTCGCGGTGTTCGCCGGATTGGAGCGGTTCATCCATTACGTTCAGCATTTGAAGTTCGATGAAGAGATCCTTCAATATTTGGCCGCCCAGGAGGAAGGCTACGATGCCGGCTTCCTGGAGCGGCTGCGTACATTCCGCTTCACCGGCCGCATCTGGTCGATGGAGGAAGGCGCGATCGTCTTCGCGAACGAGCCGCTGGTACGCGTAGAAGCGAACGTCTTCGAAGCGCACCTGCTCGAGACCGCGCTTCTCAACTTCGTCAATTACCAGACGCTCATCGCGACGAAGGCAGCCCGGATCCGGCTTGTCGCTCCGGACGAGACGCTTCTCGAGTTCGGCACGCGGCGAGCGCAAGAGGCCGACGCCGCAGTGTGGGGGGCGCGAGCTTCTTATATTGCGGGCTTCGACGCCACCTCCAACCTGCGCGCCGGCATGCTGTTCGGCATCCCGACCTCGGGCACGCATGCCCATGCCTGGGTGCAGCATCATGAGACAGAGCTGGAATCCTTCGAGAGATTTGCGAAGGCGCTCCCGAATCAAGTAACGCTGCTCGTGGACACATACGATACGTTGCGGAGCGGCGTGCCCAATGCGATTAAAGTCGCGAAGCGGATGGAGGCGGCAGGCAATCGAATGAGGGCGATCCGGCTGGACAGCGGCGATCTCGCCTACTTGTCCAAGCAGGCGCGCCGGATGCTCGACGAGGCGGGGCTTGATTATGTGAAGATCGTCGCCTCGAACGATCTCGACGAGAACATTATTATGAACCTGAAGGCGGAAGGCGCGCGCATTGACAGCTGGGGCGTCGGCACGCAGCTGATCACAGCGGCCGACCAGCCGGCGCTTGGCGGCGTGTACAAGCTGGTCGCCCGCGAGCAGAACGGCAAGTGGGAGCCGGTCATCAAGATCTCCGCTAATCCGGAGAAGGTGTCGACGCCGGGGGCGAAGGACGTCTACCGCATCGTCGATCGTAAGAGCGGCAGGGCTAAGGCAGACTACGTCGCGCTGACCGGGGAGGAAGAGGTGAAGGCGGGAGAGCCGATCGAGCTGTTCGATCCGGTGCATCCGTACATCCACGAGATGGCCGAGGATTACGACGCCATCCCCATGCTGAAGCCGATCTTCCGGGAAGGCGAGCTGATCTACGAGTTGCCGGATCTGGATGCGATGCGTGAGCTCCACCGCAAGCAGCTGGGACTGTTCTGGCCGGAGCATCTCCGCAAGCTGAACCCCGAGCGCTATCCCGTCGATCTTAGCGTTCAGGCATGGCAGCAGAAGATGGACCTGATTCGCAAATACAAATTCAAATAAGCGGTATTCGACTCGCATAAAACGCTCGCCGCGTGGCAAACTTCCATCAGATTCCAATTCAATTGGCAAATGCGGGAGGACCTATGAGCGAATCCGAGTCGAAGCAAGACCATACGTTAACGAACCGGCAAGGGCATCCGATTACCGACAACCAAAGCATACGGACGGTGGGCAGCCGCGGACCGTCGACGCTGGAGAACTATGATTTCTTGGAGAAAATCACGCACTTCGACCGCGAGCGGACGCCGGAGCGTGTCGTTCATGCGCGAGGCGCCGGCGCGCACGGTGTATTTGAAGCCTACGGCAAAGTTGGCGGCGAACCGGTATCCAAGTATACTCGCGCGAAGCTCTTCCAAGAGAAGGGCAAGACGACGCCGGTGTTCGTCCGCTTCTCGACTGTCATCGGCGGTACCGGCTCCCCGGAGACGCTGCGCGATCCGCGCGGCTTCGCGGTCAAGTTCTATACGGAGGATGGCAACTGGGACCTCGTCGGTAACAACCTGAAGATCTTCTTCATCCGCGATGCGATGAAGTTCCCGGACATGGTCCATGCGTTCAAGAACGATCCGGTGACGAACCTCCCGGATATGGAGCGGTTCTTCGACTTCGTCTCCAATTCCCCCGAGGCGCTGCACATGATCACGTTCATCTTCTCTCCGTGGGGCATTCCGGCGAACTATCGGCAGATGCAGGGCTCCGGCGTCAACACGTACAAGTGGGTGAATGACAAAGGCGAAGGCGTGCTCGTCAAGTACCACTGGGAGCCGCTGAAGCAGGGGATCAAGAACTTGACGCAGCGCGAAGCGGATGAGATTCAGGCCACGAACTTCAACCATGCGACGCAGGATTTGTACGAGGCGATCGAACGGGGCGATTATCCGGAGTGGGAGCTGTGCGTGCAAATTATGAGCGACGACGACCATCCGGAGCTCGACTTTGACCCGCTCGATGCGACGAAGCTGTGGCCTACGGACAAGTTTCCCTTTCTCCCTGTCGGGAAAATGACGCTGAATCGCAATCCGACGAATTATTTCGCGGAAGTGGAACAATCGGCGTTCGGCACCGGTGTGCTCGTCGACGGGCTCGACTTCTCCGACGACAAACTGCTCCAGGGCCGCACATTCTCGTATTCCGACACGCAGCGTTACCGCGTCGGCGCGAACTACTTGCAGCTGCCGATCAACGCGCCGAATACGCCGGTCGCGACGAATCAAGAAGGCGGACAGATGCTGTACAAGGTCGACCGTCCCGACCCTCACGTGAACTATGAGCCTTCGACGATCGGCGGGCTCGATGAAGCGCCGAAGAAGGCGAAGGACCATGAGCCGTATGTGCAAGGCAACGTCGTTCGGCAGAAGATTGAGCGGCAGAACGATTACAAGCAGGCCGGCGAGCGGTACCGGCTGTTCGAGGATTGGGAGCGGGAGGAACTGATCTCGAACCTTGTGGGCAACCTGAGCACCTGTCGCAAGAAGATCCAGGATGACATGGTGAGCCACCTGACACAGTGCGACCCCGATTACGGCGAACGGGTGCGCAAGGGGCTGGAGGCGGCGATGGCTGGCATGAAGGCGGGCGGGAAGGATGGCATGGAAGCCGGCGGCGAGCTCGGCGTCATGCACCCTGGCGCTGCGGATGTTGCTGCGCAGAAGGGGCATCCGGCCGAGCCTTATTGAGCTGTATGGGCGCGAGCGAGCGCTGCATTGAGGCTTGAGGAACGAGAGTGAAGGCTGATTAGCGGCATCAAATGCGAACCGCCGGGCGGCGGAACGCATGCTCTTGCTGTTGAGGAGTTGCTTCAAAAGTGTGCCGGCACGATCGCGCTGATGTCGACAAAGGAAGTAACCGATGTCACCGATCAGATCACCTTCGTCGTCCACGACTCGCAGTTCCACACTTCCGTCGCCACGTCGCGGTAGAATTCAGGCTCGTGGCTGATGAGCAGGACGCTGCCCTTATACGCCTGCAGCGCGCGCTTCAGCTCATCCTTCGCATCGACGTCCAAATGGTTCGTCGGTTCGTCGAGAACGAGCAGGTTCGTCTCGCGATTGATGAGCTTGCACAGGCGGACCTTCGCCTTCTCGCCGCCGCTCAGCACCGCGATCTTGCTCTCGATATGCTTCGTCGTCAAGCCGCACTTGGCGAGCGCGGCGCGCACTTCGAACTGGGTAAGCCCAGGGAATTCGTTCCAGACGGCTTCGATGCAAGTGAGGTCGTTCTGCGCATTCGACTCCTGCTCGAAGTAGCCGACGAACTGGTTGTCGCCGCGCTCGATCTCGCCGGCAAGCGCCGGGATCTCGCCTAAGATGCTGCGCAGCAGGGTCGTCTTGCCGATGCCGTTCGCGCCGACGAGCGCGATCTTCTGCCCGCGCTCCATCTTCAGATCGAGAGGGCGGGAGAGCGGCTCCTCGTATCCGATGACGAGACCGCGCGTCTCGAAGATGAGCCGGCTGGAGGTGCGGGCTTCCTTGAACCGGAACTCCGGCTTCGGCTTCTCCTTCGCCAGCTCGATCAGCTCCATGCTGTCGAGCTTCTTCTGGCGCGACATCGCCATGTTGCGGGTCGAGACGCGCGCCTTGTTGCGGGCGACGAAGTCCTTCAAGTCGGCGATCTCCTGCTGCTGCCGCTTGTAGGCGGATTCAAGCTGCGACTGCTTCGCTTCGAATTGCTGAACGAACGTATCGTAATCGCCGACATAACGCGTCAACTGCTGGTTGTGCATGTGGTAGATCAGGTTGACGACGCTGTTCAGGAACGGAATGTCGTGGGAGACAAGGATAAACGCGTTCTCGTACCCCTGCAGATAACGCTTGAGCCACTCGATATGCGATTCGTCGAGATAGTTCGTCGGCTCGTCGAGCAGCAGAATGTCCGGCTTCTCCAGCAGCAGCTTGGCGAGCAGAATCTTCGTCCGCTGGCCGCCGCTCAGGTCGTTGACGTCGCGGTCAAGCCCGATGTCCGCCAGCCCGAGACCGCGGGCGATCTCATCGACTTTGGCGTCGATCAGGTAGAAGTCGTTCGCATTCAGCAAATCTTGTATTGTGCCGACCTCCTCCAGCAACTGCTCCAGCTCCTCAGGCGACACCTCGCCCATACGCCCATACATCTCGTTCATCTCGGCTTCCGCGTCCATCAAATATTGGAACGCGCCCTTCAGCACATCGCGAATCGTCATGCCCTTCTGCAGCGCCGAATGCTGGTCGAGATAGCCGACACGCACCTTGCGCGCCCATTCAACCTTGCCGGCGTCCGGCTCCAGCTTGCCCATGATGATGTTCATGAACGTCGACTTGCCTTCGCCGTTCGCGCCGACAAGACCGACGTGCTCGCCCTTCAGCAGGCGGAACGATACATCGTTCATGATCGCCCGATCGCCGAAGCCGTGACTCAAATTCGTAACCGTCATTATGCTCATTGTGCAGACACCTTTTCAACTTTATTTTCGAAAATCGACATTCTTACATTATAGTGCGGGCAGGCCGCCTAGCTCAATGGGCAAAAGGCAAAACAGCCTTACGTTTCGCGCCGCAAGGATGTATAATCGTGGGAGTATCGCCATCCGTTGGCGTCAGCATTGGAACAAGAGAGGAACACGGCATGAGATGGATCGACTTGTCACGGCCTATCTATAGTGGAATGCCGGCCTATCCCGGCGATCCGGAAGTGTCGATCGAAGTCGCGCATACGTACGCGGAGCATACATGGGAGCTGCGGCGGATGACGCTCGGCACGCATGCCGGCACGCACGTGGACGCGCCGTCTCATATGCACCCGGGCGCCGCGTCGCTGGATGAGCTGCCGGTGGAGCGCTTCTGCGGCAAAGCGAGAGTCGTGCGTGCCGACGCGCCGGATGAATGGCCGCCGAACAGAGGGCTGTTCTTCGCGGAGACAGCCGGCATAGAGTGCGCGGCCCGGCTGAAGGAGCTTGCGCCGCCGTTCGTCGGAGGCGGGCTGTCGGAGGAGCTGGAGCGTGCGCTGCTTGGTCATGGCATCATCACATTTACGGATTTGGTTGAATTGGAGCGGATTCCGCCAGGTGTTGACTTTATGTTCTTCGGATTTCCGCTTCGGATCGCGGGAGGAGACGGCTCGCCGGTGCGGGCGGTGGCTCTGCTGGAGGAGGAAGGAGAGAGGTGATCTGTTGTGAAGATGGCAGGTGTTACGCTGCTTGCAAGCGATCTGACAATCTTAAAGCGGTTCTACCGAGATCGACTGGAGCTGCCGGTCTTGTCGGAAGAGGAGCATGCCTTCACGATCACGGCGGGGGCGACCAAGCTGACGTTTAGCCAGGCGGAAGCCGGCGCGCAGCCTTATTATCACTTCGCGTTTAACGTATCGACATCGCGGATGGACAGCGCTGTCCGCTGGCTGGGGGCGCAGGGAATCGAGGTCTTTACCGAGGAAGGAAGCGCGGTCGTGCATTCCGAACGCTGGAATTCGGACCAAGTCTATTTCCACGATCCAGCGGGCAATATCGTGGAGTTGATCGTTCGCCATACGCTGCCCGGCGAGACGGAGGAAGACTATCATCCGCGGCATGTGCTAAACGTCAGCGAAGTCGGCCTTCCGGCTGACGACGTGCCTGAGCTGGCGGGGCTGCTGACGGGAAGACTAGAGGAAGGCGTCTATCTAAGCGGGACCGATACGTTCACGCCGATCGGTGACGAGGAAGGCTTGCTGATCCTGGTGAGAACGGGGCGGATCTGGTTCGGATCGGACCGGCAAGCGGCGGTTTATCCGGTTCGAATCGAGTTGGAGCGGGAAGGAATGGCCGAGCTGCAGCTTCTGTCTTATCCCTATTATCTGAGAACCGGCACAGTGAATTCTTAAGGTAATATTTTGGAGGAATATCCACTCATGAACGAACAGCGCGTCATTTTGAGAAGCTCGCGGCCCGTCACGGTCGGCAGCTTAATAGAAGATTTGCGGCGATTGGGCGTTCAAGCCGGCGACTCGCTGATCGTTCATTCGTCGCTCAGCAAGCTCGGCTGGGTGTGCGGAGGACCGGTCGCGGTCGTCCAAGCGTTGATGGAGACGGTCACGCCGGAAGGCAATCTGGTCATGCCGACGCATTCCGGCGATTATTCGGAGCCGTCTAAGTGGATGATGCCGCCGGTGCCGGAATCGTGGTGGGACGCCATCCGGGAGACGATGCCGGCGTTTGACCCGAAGACGACGCCGAGCCGCGGCATGGGGGCGATTCCGGAATGCTTCCGCACGTTCGAAGGCGTGCGGCGGAGCAGCCACCCCGCATTGTCGTTCGCGGCGTGGGGGAAGGATGCCGAATGGATCGTCAGCGGCCATTCGCTCGAATACGGCCTCGGCGAACAGTCGCCGCTCGCGCGGCTGTACGATCTGGACGGCAAAGTGCTGCTGCTCGGCGTCGCTTATGACAGCAACACGTCGTTCCACTTGGCCGAGAACCGCGTGCCGAACCCGCCGCACACTTGGGAGGGCGCGCCGATCCTCGAGAACGGCAAGCGGGAGTGGCGCAAGTATCGGGAAGTCGCCTTCGATACCGATCGGTTCGACGAGCTCGGCGAAGATTTCGAAGCGGCTTGCGAAGTAACGAAGGGCGCTGTCGGCGTGGCGGAATCCCGCTTGTTCCGGCAGCGGGCCGCCGTCGATTACGCGGCGGACTGGCTTGCCAAGCATCCTCCCGGGCGGGAAGAATATTAATCTGCGTTCTCTAAGGAGAGGTAAACCATGAAGGATAGAGGCTACTACAATACGCTCATTCTTGTATCGGCCGATTGCCCCGTAGAGCGCGGCATCGTGCCGACAAGCGGCAAAGCCGGCAAGTCTGCTCATCTGATTCAATACGAGCTGCTGACGGAGCGGCCTTACTTCTACACGTACGATGAATTGCTGTATGAGGTGCATGTGCGGCATAAGGGCATTCCGGATGACGAGCTGAAGGCGCGCGGGGTCGAGATCCGCAGCGAGCTGTTCGCGAAGCCGCATCCATGCATGCGCGCCTCGATGCTGCCGAAGAAGTACGGCTGGGGCGCGCACTTCGATGCGCAAGGGCGGATCGCCCTGTATGGCAAGGAGTCGCCGGAATACCAGACTTGGATCGAAGCTTCCGGATCGGATGCTCCAGCGCTCATTCCTGCGATGCGGAACAAGCGGGGGTAGGCCGCTGGCTGGGGCCTTCTAAATACGTTCCCAACACCAATAACCTCTCTGTGATGCGGAAGCATGCCAGAGAGGTTTTTTTGATAATGAGATTATTTGACGCTGATCTTGTTCAACAGGCCGATGAGCTGCTGTTTGGTTTCCGCTTTCTTATCCTTCATAGACCAATTGATAATAAGTATCGTCCGATTTGCCGTTCGAATGACGGCGTAATACTCGTTATGGGTTCCAGTTATCCCTGAAGCGGCGGTTCCGTTATCGGCGTCTAACGTATAGAGGCTGCACTCGCCTAGCGGGATGTCAAACGATTCCTCATCGATAATGGAGCTATGGTTTGGTTTGAACTGCGCGAAATCGAAGTCCTTCGCAACGTCGATCGCCGATATATAGCCTATGTACACATCATTGTCGTTGTAAATGTCAGCATGCTTATCGCTTATAACTTGAATGCGCCACTTCTCGGGCCAAGAGAAAGTTAAAGAGGATACAACCGGTGCATCGACACGGCTATTACTCTCGGGTTGGCGATCAGACGAAGCGAAGGAACTAGCGCAGCCAGCAAGAGAGACAAGTAGCATAGCGATGATCATCAATCTTAGTAAGAGATTAATCGGATATCACCTCCGTCTTCAACATAGACGTTCAAATTTAAGAAAAGTTGTTCTAAGCTATCGGTTTGAAAAAAATAGTATTCAAAAACAAACAAAGATATTATAATAAAAACAAACAAAAACAAAAATAAAACCAATCATCCGGAGGTCAAGGTCATGGTGCAAAGCTTGTGGGATTCATCGAAGGCATCTCAGCTGCAGGGCGACTTGGATCTGCTCGTGTACCGCTCGAACATCATTGGGGCGGATCGGCGCGTCTGCAACTGGGGCGGCGGCAATACGTCCAGCAAGACGATCGTCAAGGATTTTCGCGGCCGTGACGTGGAAGTAATGTACGTGAAGGGCAGCGGTTCGGACTTAGCGACGATGAAGGCGGCGGGCTTCACCGGCCTGCGCATGGACGATATCCGTCCGCTATTCGAGCGCAGCGAGATGTCGGACGAAGAGATGGTCGCGTATCTCGCGAACTGCATGATCGATGCCAAGCATCCGCGCGCGTCGATCGAGACGCTGCTGCATGCTTTTCTTCCATTTAAGCATGTGGACCATACCCATCCGGATGCGATCATCAGCCTTTGCTGCGCCGACAACGGCAAGGCGATGGCGAAGGAGATTTTCGGAGACCGGTTCGTGTGGGTTCCTTATATTCGTCCGGGATTTGCCTTGTCGAAAATGATCGCGGAAGGCGTGCTCGCCAATCCGAAGGCGGAGCTCGTGCTCATGGAGAAGCACGGCCTGGTGACGTGGGGCGAGACGGCGGAGGAAGCGTATGCGCAGACGATCAAGATCATTAGCGAGGCGGAGGCATTCATCGAGGCTCGCGTGAATGAAGCGAAGCTGTTCGGCGGCGCGAAGCATGCGGCGCTGCCAGGCGACACTCGCCGCGCGATCGCGGCCGAAGTAATGCCGGTCGTCCGCGGCGCCGTCAGCGACGCGAAGCGGATGATCCTCACGTTCGACGATTCCGAAGACGTGCTCGCGTTCGTGAACGGCGCGAACTCGCCGCAGCTGTCGCAGGTCGGCGCCGCTTGTCCGGACCACCTCGTGCACACGAAGGTGGTGCCGCTGTTCGTCGATTGGACGCCGAACGCGGACGACGCCGAAGGGCTGAAGGCTGCGCTCACGTCCGGCATCGCCGCGTACAAAGAGCAGTATGCCGCCTACTTCGAGCGCAACAAGAACGAAGGCGACGTTATGTTCGAGGCTGCGCCGCGCGTCATTCTTATCCCCGGCGTCGGCATGATCAACACAGGCAAGAGCTGGGCGAACGCGCAGGTGAGCGGCGCGCTGTACCATCGCGCGATCGCCGTCATGCGCGGCGCGACCGCTCTTGGCGAATTCGTCTCGCTCAGCGAGAACGAATCGTACAACGTCGAGTATTGGCCGCTTGAGCTCTACAAGCTGTCGCTCGCGCCGCCGGAAGCGGAATTCTCCCGCCAGGTCGCGTTCATCACGGGCGGAGCCGGCGGCATCGGCAGCGAGACGGCGCGTCGTCTCGTCTCCGAAGGCGCGCACGTCGTGCTCGCCGACTTGAACCTCGAAGGCGCAGAGAAGGTGGCCGCCGAGATTAACGCCAAGTATGGCGACAATCGCGCGCTTGCCGTTAGAATGGATGTAACAAGCGAGGAAGCGATTCAGGCCGCCTACGCGCTAACCGCGCTCACGTACGGCGGTGTCGACATCATCGTTAACAACGCCGGCCTCGCGACCTCCAGCCCGTTCGACGAGACATCGCTGAAGGAATGGAACCTGAACATGAACGTGCTCGGCACGGGCTACTTCCTCGTCGCCCGCGAAGCGTTCAAACTGATGAAGGCGCAGGAGATCGGCGGCAGCATGGTATTCATCGGTTCGAAGAACTCCGTGTACGCGGGCAAGAATGTCACCGCCTACAGCTCCGCCAAGGCGCTGGAAGCGCATCTGGCGCGCTGCATCGCGGCGGAAGGCGGCGAATACGGCATCCGCGTCAACACGATTCTGCCGGACGCGATTCTGCAAGGCTCCGCGATCTGGAACAGCAATTGGCGGAACGAACGCGCGGCCGCTTACGGCATCGAGCCGGACCAACTGGAGGAGTATTACCGCAAGCGCACGACGCTGCTCGTGAACATCTATCCGCGCGATATTGCGGAAGGCGTGGCGTTCTTCGCCTCCTCGAAGGCGGCGAAGACGACCGGCTGTATGCTGACGATCGACGGCGGCGTGCCGGCGGCGTTCACCCGTTAAGAGAGGAGAGGAACCAAGATGCGGCCAGCCATTGGCGAGAGGCATTGGATCATTCCCGACGGCTATATTCCGCCGACGAGCGCGGGAACGCTGACGAGCCACGAGTCGGTCTGCGTGCTTAACGTATCTTCCGAGGAAGCGAAGCTTCGCTTCTCGATCTACTTCGAGGATCGGGAGCCGCTGGAGGATATTCCCTTCGTTGTGCCGCCAAGGCGAACGAAGCATATTCGCACTTCATCGCTGAACAAGGAGGGGACGCCGATTCCACCCGGCATTCCCTATGCGATCGAAGTGCGCAGCGACATTCCGGTCATCGTGCAGTATAGCCGATTGGATGCGACGCAAGCCGAGAACGCGCTCATGTCCGTCGTTGCTTATCCGATCAAATAAGGCGAAGAGGAGGCACCATCCATGTCATCCCCAATCGAACGCAGCTATAACGAAGCCAAGGAGCTATATGCGAAGCACGGTATCGACGTCGATCAAGCGCTTCGGAAGCTGGAGAAGGTCAAAATATCGATTCATTGCTGGCAAGGTGACGATGTACGCGGGTTTCTGAACCGCGAGCAGGAGCTGACCGGCGGCATCTCGGTGACGGGCAACTATCCGGGGGCCGCGCGGACGCCGGACGAATTGCGCGCTGATCTTGAGAAAGCGCTGTCACTAATCCCGGGCAAGCACAAGGTCAATCTTCACGCGATCTATGCGGACACGGACGAGAGAGTGGAGCTGGACGCGCTGGAGCCGAGACATTACGCGAAGTGGGTGGAGTGGGCCAAGGAGCAGGGGCTCGGCCTCGACTTCAACCCAACCTGCTTCTCGCACGAGAAGTCGGCGGACGGCTTCACGCTCAGCCACCCGGACCCGGCCATTCGGCAGTTCTGGATCGGCCATTGCAAGGCGTCGCGCAAGATCGGCGCCTACTTCGGCGAGCAGCTCGGCCAGACCTGCGTCACCAACGTCTGGATTCCGGACGGCTTCAAGGACACGCCGTTCGATCGGTTAGCGCCGCGCAAGCGGCTGAAGGAGGCGCTCGACGAAGTGTTCGCGGAGGAGCTGAACCCTGCGCACAATCTCGACGCAGTCGAGAGCAAGCTGTTCGGGCTCGGCGCCGAGGCTTACACGGTCGGCTCACACGAATTCTACATGGGCTATGGTCTGCAGCATAATAAGCTGATCTGCCTCGACGCCGGACATTTCCACCCGACGGAAGTGATCTCGAACAAGCTGAGCGCGCTCTCGCTCTTCGCGGAGGGCATCCTGCTGCACGTCAGCCGGCCCGTTCGCTGGGACAGCGATCATGTCGTCACACTCGACGACGAGCTGCTCGACATCGGACGCGAGCTCGTTCGCGGCGATCTGCTGGCCAAGACGCATATCGGCCTTGACTTCTTCGACGCGAGCATCAACCGCGTCGCGGCATGGGTGATCGGCACGCGCAACACGATCAAGGCGCTGCTCCGCGCGATGCTGGAGCCGTCCGCTGCGCTTCGCCAAGCCGAACTCGAAGGCGACTACACGACGCGACTCGCGCTGTCGGAGGAGATGAAGACCTATCCGTTCGGCGCAGTATGGGATTATTACTGCGAGCGCCAAGGCGTACCGGTTCGCGAGGGCTGGCTTGGCGAAGTGAAGGTGTACGAGCAAGAAGTATTGCTGAAGCGCGGAGGTTAATCGCCTATGTCCAGCATTCTCGCGTATGACCTTGGCGCCGGCAGCGGAAGGGCCGTCGTTGGGCGGCTGAACGGCAATCGCATCGAGACGGAGGAGCTGCACCGCTTCGCCAACGATCCGGTGCAGGTGGGCGATCGACTGCATTGGGACATTCTGCGGCTCTATCACGAACTGAAGCAGGGATTGCTCAAAGCGAAGCATCAAGGCATTGAAGTCGCCAGCATGGGAATTGACTCGTGGGCGGTCGACTTCGGGATGATCGGAGCGAACGGCGAGCTCCTCGGCAATCCGTACCATTATCGCGACCGCCATACAGACGGCGCCATGGAACGGCTGCTGGCCGAGGTGTCGCCGGCGAGCATTTTCGACCGAACGGGCATTCAGTTCCTGCCGTTTAATTCGATCTTCCAGCTCTATGCCCTTAAGAAGGCCAGATCTCCTCTCCTGCGGGAGGCGCAGCGCTTCCTGATGATTCCGGACCTGCTCCGCTACTTCATGACCGGAGAGATGGCGAGCGAATTCACGAACGCGACGACGACGCAGCTGTACAATCCGATCGACAAGCAATGGGATTCCCAGCTGCTGAAGTGGATCGGCGTCTCGGAATCGCTGTTCGGGCCGATTGTCCAGCCAGGCGTGCTGGCCGGTGAACTGAGGCCGTCACTGATGGAAGAGCTTGGCGTTCCCGCGATTCCCGTCTATGCGGTCGCTGAGCACGATACCGGTTCGGCCGTGGCGGCAGTCCCGGCGCTTCATCGCAGCTTCGCGTATTTGAGCTGCGGCACGTGGTCGCTCATGGGCACCGAGGTGGATCGTCCGGTCATCACCGAGCAAGCCCGCGAGCTGAACTTCACGAACGAAGGCGGCGTGAACGGCACGTTCCGGCTGCTGAAGAACATTATGGGCCTGTGGGTTCTGAGCGAGACGAGGCGCGAGTGGGAGCGGGAAGGCCGGATATATTCGTTCCCGGAGCTGATCGCGCTGGCTTCTCAAGCGCCCGCGTTCGCGACCTACATCGATCCGGACGATGATCTGTTCTTGCCGCCCGGCAATATGCCGGAGCGAATCCGGAGCTTCTGCGAACGCACCGGGCAGAAGGCGCCGTCGGAGCCTGGCGAACTCGTCCGCTGCATCCTAGAGAGCCTTGCTCTAAAATATCGTTACGTGCTAGAGTTGACGGAGCAATTGTCCGGACAGAGATTTGACGGCCTGCATATGGTTGGCGGCGGCGTGCAGAATACGCTTCTGTGCCAATGGACGGCCAACGCGCTAGGGCGCCCCGTGTGGGCAGGACCAGCGGAAGCGAGCGCGATCGGCAACTTGGCGGTGCAATGGATTGCCCGGGGCGAGCTCGCCGACATCTGGGAAGCGCGGCGCGTCATTCAGGGCTCGTTCCCGATATCCGTCTATGAGCCGCAGGACGTCGAGCAATGGGAGAACGCCTATGGGGAATACCTGCGCAAGACGGGGTTGTCCAAGGCGTGACGCGTATGCAGGTAACGATTGGGAGTGATATAGCGAAGAGATGCGCTATATCGAACGGCCATTGCGAGTTGGCTGCAAGCGCGCTTAAGCGCGATGGACGATATTGACAGTATAGGTGCCAGGAGAGAGGTTAGGAAGGTATGCTGGTAGCGGAGCGGTATGAGAGAATCGTGCAATGGGTGAATGAGCGGGGGAGCATGCGCGTCTCCGAGTTGAGCGAATTGTGCCAGGTGACGGAGGAGACGATCCGCCGCGACCTGGACCGTCTGGAGATGGCTGGACGTCTGCGCCGGTCGCACGGCGGCGCCGTGAGTATTAAGGATCAGCCGCAGCAGCCGGAGATTCCGTATGCGGAGCGTGAGATTACGCATGCGGAGGAGAAGCGGCGAATCGCTGAGGAAGCAGTCAACCGGATCGTACCGAAGGATCGCATTCTCCTTGACGCCAGCTCTACTGCTTGGTATATGGCGGCATGCATGCCGGATATCCCGCTGACCGTGCTGACGAATTCGATTAAGGTTGCGGCGGAGCTCGCGTCCAAAGAGAAGATCGAGGTGATCTCGACCGGCGGCATTCTCGCGCAGCGCTCGCTATCGTTCGTCGGGCCGCTGGCCGAACGTTCCCTCGATGCTTACCACGTCGACAAGGCGTTTCTGTCCTGCAAAGGCATACATCTCGAGCGGGGAGTCAGCGAGTCCAACGAACTGCAAGCCCGGATCAAGAATCGAATGGTCGGCATGGCCGATCAAGTCATTCTGCTGGCCGATTCGAGCAAGTTCGGCGTGCAGGCGTTCACGCACGTGGCGGAGCTGGGCGACATCGATGCGATTATTACCGACAAGCGGCTCGGAGCGGATATGCTTCGGCAACTGGCGGAACGTTCCATTGACGTGACAACCGTCTAAGCGGAAGGCCGGCGAATGACCTGCTTGAATGAATGAGGCTTTATTGAATTGATGAATCCTAGAGATTTGTGACTGGATTCACATACATTTTCGAAGATGTGCGCTACGATGATTCTGTCCATTGATATGACTTGAATGGAGGAATCATGGTGAGAACACATGTGATGGAAGCGATCGTGCCCCATAGCTCTGACGAGGCCATGCAGTTATTAGACCGATTGATGCAGGCGATCGATCGGCTCAAGGCGGAGCACTCCCGTCTAAGCATAGCTTTGAAGAGACTATATTCCGACACGTGCGCTGTACGCGGAGAAGAGAATAGTTATGCGATTAATCAATTGATGATTCGGCTTCGTTCAACCGTTCGGCAATTTAAGTCACAGCTGGCATCGCATTCGCGTTGGGAAGAGTCGGAGCTGATCCCGCTCGCGGTCTGGTACTTCGGCAACGATATGGACGTGTTCACGTTAATGGAGCAAGAGCATGTGCTGGCGGAGCACTATATTGACGCCTTCCTCATGCAGGTGGACCAGCCGCCGGAACGCCCGATCGATCATGTGGAAGCGCAGCGGCTCGCCTCCTATCTGCTGCAAGCGTACGCGATTCTCACAAATCACTTCAAAGAGGAAGAAGATATGCTAGACGCGTTCGCAGACCAATCGAACGGGTATGGGTTCTGACGGAAAGTATGCCACTATCCCTATCGTTCAGAATAAGCCTGCCGAATGGCCTGGAGATGGCATTCTGACGGAAGGGGATAGTGGCACAACCTCGCAAGAAACACTATTAACCTGGTAGGGGGCTGCTCGGCGAATGAAAGTCTCCTTGTTCATTACTTGCTTAAGCGATGCGATCTACCCGAGGGTCGGAGAGGCGATGGTCCGCCTGCTCGCCCGGCACGGCATTCGGCTGGAATTCCCGGAGATTCAGACTTGCTGCGGGCAGCCGGCATTTAACAGCGGCTATTGGGATGCAGCCCGGGAGTCGGCGGCGACGATCCTGCGAGCATTCGACGACAGCGACTTCGTCATCTCGCCGTCCGGCTCGTGCACCGGCATGATCCATCATTATCCGAAGCTGTTCGAGCACGACTCCGTTCTGCTGGAGAAGGCTCGCAAGCTGCAGGCGAAGTCGTACGAATTCACGCAATTTCTCGTGAACGTGCTCGGGGTCGCCGATATCGGCGCCACCTTCCCGCACAAGGTAACTTACCATCCGTCCTGCCACGGCAGCCGTCTTCTCGGCGTGAAGGACGAACCGATGACGCTGCTGGACAACGTGAAGGAACTGGAGCTCGTGCCGCTGCCGTTCGCGGAGGATTGCTGCGGGTTCGGCGGTACGTTCGCGGTCAAGATGGCGGACATCTCCGCCGCGATGGTCTCGGAGAAGGCCGACCATGTGAAGGAGACGGAGGCGGAGGTGCTCGTTGGGCTGGATATGGCCTGCCTGATGAACATCGGAGGCAACCTGCGGTACCGCAATGAACCGGTGCGTGTCATGCATCTGGCCGAATTGCTGGCGGAAGGGGCTGGGCTGCTATGAGTGCGAAGGCTGAGGCAAGAACAGTTAAAGCAAGGGCGGAGCTGGCACTCAACGACGACTTCCTGCGCAAGGCGGTGAAGTTCACGACCGAGCGGCTTCGCAGCGGCAAGAAGAACGCGTCGAGCGAGCAGGGCAACTGGGAAGATTGGCGCGAGAGAGGGCGGCAGATTCGGCTTCATACGATCGCGAACCTCGACTACTATTTGAATCTGTTCGCGAACAACGCGAGGGCGAATGGCGTACAGGTGCATTTCGCGGATACAGGCGCGGAGGCGGTCCAGATCGCAATGGAGATCGCGGAGCGCAAACGGGCGAAGACGGTCGTGAAGTCGAAGTCGATGGTATCCGAGGAGCTTCATATGAACAGCGCCTTGGAACGCATGGGCATCGAGACGATCGAGACCGACCTTGGCGAATATATTATTCAGCTTGCGGGCGAGACGCCGTCTCACATCATTATCCCGGCGATCCATAAGAACCGTTACCAGATCGCCGACGTGCTGTCCAAGGTCGCGGGCGAACAGCTCGAAGCCGATACGACGGTGCTGGCTGGCTTCGTGCGCAAGAAGCTGCGCGAGAACTTCCTCGAGGCGGACATCGGCATGACCGGCTGCAACTTCGCGATCGCCGAGACGGGATCGATGGTGCTTTTCGAAAATGAGGGCAATGCCCGCATGGTGACGACGCTCCCCAAGACGCAGATTACGCTCATGGGCATGGAGCGGATCATCCCATCGTTCGAGGATCTGGAAGTGATGGCGACGCTGCTGCCGCGCTCGGCGACCGGCCAGCGGATCACGATGTACATGTCGGCGATTACCGGGCCGCGCCGGGAGGCGGACGCGGACGGTCCCGAAGAGATGCACATCATCATCATCGACAACGGCCGTTCGCTTCAGCTTGGCGATCCCGAGTTCCAGGAGCTGCTCAACTGCATCCGCTGCGGCGCGTGTCTGAATGCCTGCCCGGTGTACCGCCATATCGGCGGGCACGCCTACGGAGGCACGTACAGCGGGCCGATCGGCGCCGTGCTGACGCCGGCCCTGAACAAGAACGTCGCGGAGTGGGACGATATCGCGAACGCGTCCAGCCTGTGCGGAGCATGCTACGAGGCATGCCCGGTGAAGATCCCGCTGCACGAGATGCTGGTCTACCTGCGCCGCCGCAAGGTGGAGCAGGGACATGGCAACAAGGCGGAGAATGCGGGTATGAAGGGCTTCGGAACGGTGATGAGAAGCGCGAAGCGATACTCGGCTGCGGTACGCATGGGCCAGCTCGGCCAGAAGCTTGTCGTGCGGGGCGGAGAGATTCGCTCGAAGCTGGGGCCGCTGAAGGGGTGGAATAGCGTGCGCGTCTTGCCGAGCTTGCCGAAGCAGTCGTTCCGGCAGCGGTTCAAGACGCTGGACGAGGAGATCCGAGCCGGCCTCCAGGAGATGAGCCCGGATGTTCGATCGCGCATGGAAGAAGCGCTGAAGCGGCAGCGAGACGAGAAGCCGGAGCAAGGAGGTCATGGGCATGGCTGATGCGGAGCGGGAACGGCTTAGGCAAACGGATGACATTCAGCATACGGAAGCGGCTCAAATCGAATCGGCGCAAACCGAATCGGCGGGAAAGGAAGCAGCGCACCGGCAATGGCTGAAGCGCCTAGAGGAGCAGTCTCGCGCGAAGCAGGAAGCGTTCATGGCCGGCATCGCGGGCCGGCTGAAGCGGCCGCGCGTGATGGAAGCGCCAGTCCATCCATTCCGCGGAGCGCCGGACTTCTGGCGCGGCTTCGAGCTGTTCCCGGAGGAGCGGGTCGCGCGCTTCTCCGAGCATTGGCGCAGCGTTGGCGGGCATGTCGCCCGGCTGCCGGATCTTGGCGCCGTCCGCAGCTTCATCGCGGAGAAGGCCGCTGAGATGGGCGCGAAGATCGTCCTTCGGCAGAACGAGCCGGAGCTGGCAGCGCTAGGACTCGAAGAGGCGCTGCCGGATGCCGAGGTGTCCGTCTGGAATGAAGACGGCGGCACCGACTGGAAGGCGCGCGCGGCGGAGGCCGACTTCGGTGTCGTCATGGCGGACCATGCGGCTGCCCACACAGGGACCGTGGCTGTGCTCTCCTCGAAGGACAAAGGCCGCTCGGTGTCGCTGCTGCCGACGGCGCTCTTCATCATTCTGCCGGCGGAGCGCATCCGGACGCGGCTTGGCGAGGTGCTGACGGAGCTCGATCAGGCAGGACGCGAGCGCTTGCCGGCAGGCGTTCACTTCATCTCGGGACCGAGCCGATCGTCCGACATCGAGAACGATCTGACGATCGGCGTGCACGGGCCAGGAATCGTCTATGCCCTAATCGTCGGCTAAGCTTGCGGCCAACGATGTCAGCCATCTTGACGTCTGAGGCGCTTTGCGCGATGGGACGAACACCAACCGTCAACTTTGTTGACGGTTTTTTTACGTACATTTTCAACCGAATACTGGCGTCCCTGCCGGAAAACAAATAAAATGGCGTAAACAGCAGGATTGAGGTGAGCCGCAATGAACGTTCGCAAGCTTCGGTTATTCGATACCGAGAATATCCACTCCGGCGAAGACCGCGACGAATACGAGAAGGATTACGCCCGCTTGATCCAGTCCCCGGCCTTCCGCCGGCTGCAGGGCAAATCGCAGGTGTTCGGCGCGGGCTCCGGCGATTATTACCGCACGCGTCTCACGCACTCGCTCGAGGTGTCGCAGATCGCGCGGGAAGTGGCCCGCCGATTGAACAAGAGCTATCCGATGCTGGCAAGGAAGGAGCATCCGGGTCTCGTGATCGACCCCGAGGTGGTTGAAGTGGCGTCGCTCGCGCACGACCTGGGCCATCCCCCGTTCGGCCACAAAGGGGAAGAGGTGCTCAACGATGTGCTGACGCACGGGTATGGGATGAAGTACGAGGGCAACGCCCAGAATTTCCGCATTCTCATGTTCCTCGAGAAGAGAGCGGGCAGCGACAGCGGCCTCGACCTGACGGCGGCCGTGCTGCTCGCTATCAATAAATATCCTTACTGCATCGACGAACCGGGCCGGCTCAAAGGCGTGTTCTCCCGCGAGTGGGAGGGAATCAGCTACCTGCGCGGCCGTTGGGGCATGCCGGAGGGGCTCGCGACGCTCGAAGCGCAGCTGATGGACCTATGCGACGACATCGCTTATTCCACGCATGATCTCGAGGACGGCATCCGCGCGGGCAAGATTCAGATGAACCGCGGTTTTCTCGAAGATGATCGGGTGGTCGCTCATCTCATTCAGGAGATCTTGGACGATCCGGGCCATAACAGCATGAACTGGAGCCAGGTAGACATGACGGAGATGGTGCGCCAGGTGCTGAGCCAGGTGGCCCGCCAGTGGGAGGAGATTCTCGCTGAATTCGGCCGCGATCCGTCCCGGACGAGGCGGGAGATGAAAGCGCGATGGGTACGCTACTTCGCTAACCAAGTGGGGATTATTGACGATCCGGCGACCGGGTGGCACAAGGTGACGTTCGTCCGCGAAGGCGCGGAGGATCTGGAGCTGCTGCGGACGATGGAAATTCTGAAGAAGCTGGCATGGGTGACGCTGATCAAGGACTTCCGGGTTCAACGGCTGCACAAGCGAAGCGAAGTCATGCTTCGCAGGCTGTGGGACAGCTTCAAGGATTACGAGACAGGCCGGCTCATTCTGCCGCCGGACTGGCTGGAGAGCTATGAGCAGCAGAAGGGCAGCTGGCCTTGGCAGCGGCTGGCGGCGGACTATATCTCCGGCATGACGGACGCTTACGCGGAGAAGGTATACGCGGAGTTCTTCGCGAGCAGGTCAGGTTCAATCTACGAGAGAGATTGAGGCCCGATGCGCCTGCGGCGAGGAGCCGGATGGGACTGAAGCCGGATGGGGCCGGCTGGATCGGATGGACCAGATAGAAGTCGAGGAAATCGCCGCTTGACATACCCCATGGGGGTATATTACGATAAGGCTGTGAGGTGACTAAGCATGGAGCATAAAGGCGCGGCCGAAGCGGGCCTCCACGACAGCTGTTCTGCAGGCGGCATGGAGCGGAAGAGCCATCATTCGGACCAAGTCAAGGCG
Source organism: Cohnella lubricantis (assembly GCF_014212015.1). GTDB lineage: Bacteria > Bacillota > Bacilli > Paenibacillales > Paenibacillaceae > Cohnella > Cohnella lubricantis. Next base: position 70,127 of record NZ_JACJVN010000019.1, read on the forward strand.
AACCTGCTCTCGCGGCTTAACCGGATCGAAGGGCAAATCCGCGGGATTAAAGGCTTGATCGAGAAGGATACTTATTGCGACGACATCCTGAATCAGATCGCGGCTGCTCAATCGGCTCTGAACAGCGTCGGCAGGCTGCTGCTGGAAGGGCATATGAAGAGCTGCATCGTGGAGCGGATTCAAGCGGGCGAGCATGAAGTGATAGACGAGCTGCTGGTCACCGTCCACAAATTGATGAGATAAACCATAGGAGGGTATAACTATGCAGAATATAACGTTAAAAGTGGAAGGCATGTCGTGCAATCATTGCGTGAACGCAGTCGAAGGCGCGGTCGGCAAGCTGGGCGCATCGGCGAAGGTGAACCTGGCGGGCAAGTCCGTCGCGGTCGAATATGACGAGACGAAGGTTAGCGCCGCTGCCATCAAGGAAGCGATCGAGGATCAAGGCTACGATGTCGTAGGGGAATGAGTAAGGCTTTGCGCTTGACGCGGCAAGGCAAATGGCCGGTGCGTTGCGCTGAACGCAGCAAGGCATAGGCTAACGGAAGGAGCCGTCTTGGGCGGCTCCCTCTTTTCACCCGAATCGATACCCTATGGGGGTATTTAACCGACGAAGAAGGGGATATAGATGAACGCTGCAGCACAATCGGACAACGCAAGCGTAGAATTGGAGATCGGCGGCATGACCTGCGCGGCCTGCGCGGCCCGGATCGAGAAAGGGCTGAATCGAATGCCGGGCGTCGCGATGGCGACGGTTAACCTGGCGCTCGAGACGGCGCACGTCGAGTTCGCACCGGATGGCGGGGCGTCGCTGCCGGATGTCATCCGCAAGGTCGAGCAGCTCGGCTACCAGGCAGCGCGCAAGGCGGAGCAGCAAGACGGCGCGGCTCGGCGCCGGAAGGAGATCGTCCGTCAGCGGGGATGGCTGACCGCTTCGGCGATCTTGACGCTGCCGCTGCTCTGGGCGATGGCCGGGCACTTCGCTTTTCTATCATGGCTGCGGGTTCCCGAGCTGTTCATGAACGCCTGGTTCCAGCTAGGAATCGCGACGCCGGTGCAGTTCGTGATTGGCTGGCGGTTCTACGCCGGCGCCTTCAAAGCGCTGAGGAGCGGCAGCGCCAATATGGACGTGCTTGTCGCGCTCGGCACGTCGGCCGCCTACTTCTACAGCCTCTATCTGACAATAGATTCGGCCGGCGGCATGCAGATGGGGCGGGTTGAACTGTACTTCGAGACAAGCGCGGTGCTCATCACGCTTATTCTGCTGGGCAAGCTGTTCGAAGCGATGGCGAAGGGGCGTTCGTCCGAAGCGATTCGCTCGCTCATGAAGCTGCGGGCGAAGACGGCGCTCGTCGTGCGCGGCGGAGAAGAGATAGCAGTTCCGGTCGAAAAGGTAGCCGTAGGCGACATCTGCATCGTCAAGCCGGGCGAGAAAATTCCGGTGGACGGCGTCGTCGTGGAAGGCTCGTCCGCCGTGGACGAATCGATGCTGACCGGAGAGAGCATGCCGGTCGGCAAGCAGCCGGGCGCTGAAGCGATCGGCGCGACGCTGAACAAGAACGGCATGCTCAAGATCCGCGCGACGAGGGTCGGCAGCGAGACCGCCCTGTCACAGATTATCCGCGTCGTGGAGCAGGCGCAAAGCTCCAAAGCGCCGATCCAGCGGGTCGCGGACAAGATCTCGGGCATCTTCGTGCCGATTGTCGTCGGCATCGCGGTGTTGACGTTCCTGATCTGGATTCTCTTCATTGAAGCAGGCCGTGTGGCGCCTGCGCTGGAAGCGGCTATCGCGGTGCTTGTTATCGCCTGCCCATGCGCGCTTGGCCTGGCAACGCCGACTTCCATTATGGCCGGTTCCGGCCGGGCGGCTGAGCTCGGCGTGCTGTTCAAAGGCGGCGAGCATCTGGAGACGGCGCATACGATCGATACGGTCGTGCTCGACAAGACGGGCACCGTCACGAAGGGCGCGCCGGAGCTGACGGATGCGGTCGTTGCCGACGGGTTTGGCGAGGCGGAGGTGCTGGCGGGGATCGGCGCGGCGGAACGCGCCTCCGAGCATCCGCTGGCGGAGGCGATCGTCCGCGGCATACGGGAGCGGGGTATCGAGCTCCCGCAGGCGGAAGCGTTCGAGGCGGTGCCGGGCCATGGCGTGCGCGCCGAAGCCGGCGGGCATACGCTGCTCATTGGCAACCGGCGGCTGATGGAGGCGAACGGCGTGCAGGCGCCGCCGGATGCGCTGGAGGCGCTGCGACGGCTGGAGGAGCAGGGCAAGACGGTGGTGCTCGCGGCGGAGGACGGCGTCTATGCGGCAATGATTGCTGTCGCGGACACGATGAAGCCGACGTCTCGTCAGGCGGTGGAGCGGCTGAAGCGGCTCGGTCTGACGGTCATCATGATGACCGGGGACAACGAGCGGACGGCGAAGGCGATCGCTGGCGACGCAGGCATCGAGCAGGTGCTGGCCGAGGTGCTGCCGGAAGGCAAAGCGGCGGAGGTTCGCCGGTTGAAGGAGCGCGGCCGCAAGGTCGCCATGGTCGGCGACGGCATCAACGATGCGCCGGCGCTGGCAACGGCCGATGTCGGCATGGCGATCGGCACCGGGACGGACGTCGCGATGGAGACGGCGGATGTGACGCTTATGCGCGGCGATCTGAATGGCATCGCCGACGCGATCGAGATGAGCCGCCGCACGATGCGCAACATTCGTCAGAACCTGTTCTGGGCGCTCGCTTACAACGTCGTCGGCATCCCGATCGCGGCGAGCGGCCTGCTCGCCCCTTGGCTGGCGGGCGCGGCGATGGCGCTCAGCTCGGTGTCGGTCGTGCTGAACGCGCTGCGGCTGCAGCGGGCGAAGGTTGGCCGTGGGGGTGAGTGAGGGCGCGATACGCCAGTGCGCCGGATGAAGCGCATACGAGCGAGTGAATGTGCGGAGTGCCGGACGAGCGCATGTGAAAGCGGGATTATGTGAAGTGAGTAATGGTGCGTATGTGAAGGTATGATCGTTCATTAGCTGATAGATATGGGCTCCATTCCAAATTGGCTACAGCGGCTGCCTTCGGGCAGCCGTTGTTGCATCTGCCGGAGTTACGCTTATGTTTGGGATGCAGCATTCGAGCATTAGCCCTTGACCAGCAGACTTGCGCCGGATATAGTGATATCAATAGTTACTTTAAAAAATAAAGTTAAGAGGGTGTAGCCATTGACAGCGCCCATATTCGTAGGACACGGCTCGCCGATGATGGCGGTGCAGGACAATGCCTGCGCGAGATTTCTGGAGGAATACGGGAAGACGCTTCGTCCGAAAGCCATTATCATTTTCACAGCCCATTGGGAGAACCGGGTAACGACGATCTCCTCGGTAAGCGGCGAGTACGATACAATCTATGACTTCGGAGGGTTCCCTCAGGAACTCTACGAGATCCGCTATCCGGCGAAGGGTTCGCCCGAGTTGGCGGAGCGTGTGGCTTCGATGCTGAGCGTGAAGGGGATTGCTTCGCAATTTGATGCGGCGAGAGGGCTCGATCACGGCTCGTGGGTCCCGTTGTCCCGCATGTTCCCGGATGCGGCTATCCCCGTCGTTCAGATGTCGGTGAACCCTTTCCTGCCGGCTGAGGAGCAGTATCGCATCGGAGAAGCGCTGCGCGGGTTGGACCGCGAGGATATTCTCATTATTGGCAGCGGGGCGACCGTACACAACTTTCGGACGTTGAACCCGCATGCTAAGGAACCGGACGCTTGGGCCGTCGCGTTCGACGATTGGCTGGTTGAGCGCATGCGCGGGCGTGACCTTGATGCGTTGTTCCGCTGCGAGGAGATGGCGCCGAACGCTCGGCTCGCAGTGCCGCGGCCGGAGCATTTCGTGCCGCTGTACATCGCTTTCGGCAGCGGCGATCCGGCAGGCGGGGTGAAGGAGATTCACCGCAGCTACGAGATGGGCGCGTTGAGCTACCTGTCGCTGTCGTTCTGAGGTGTGACTCGAGCGCTGGACGTTGCGCTTGGTTGCGAGGTGAACTAAGTAACAGCGGGACGGTGCGGGGATGATCGTAACCAATCGTTCGGTCGCCATTCGGTCGCACCAACTTACTTACACTCATGCTGTCCCCGGCGCAAACCGACCTCAAAGTGAACCTCCCGGACATCACAAACCCGTTAGATGGATGGCCGAAACGTTCGGAAGCAGGCTCATGAGTAACTTTTTGTGCCTTGTAGCGGTAGCGGCGCGGCGATTGGAGTGGACAAGGCACTTTTTGTGCCTTGTTGCGGGGTTGGCGCAGCGATTGGGGCGGACAAGGCACTTTTTGTGCCTTGTTGCGGTAGCGGCGCTGGGATTGGAGCGGACAAGGCACTTTTTGTGCCTTGTAGCGGTAGCGGCGCGGCGATTGGAGTGGACAAGGCACTTTTTGTGCCTTGTTGCGGGGTTGGCGCAGCGATTGGGGCGGACAAGGCACTTTTTGTGCCTTGTTGCGGGGTTGGCGCAGCGAGAGAAGCGGACAAAGCACTTTTTGTGCCTTGTTGCGGGCTTGGCGCAGCGAGAGGAGCGGACAAGGCACATTTTGTGCCTTGTTGCGGGCTTGGCGCAGCGAGAGGAGCGGACAAGGCACATTTTGTGCCTTGTAGCGGTAGCGGCGCGGCGAGAGGAGCGGACAAGGCACTTTTTGTGCCTTGTTGCGGGGTTGGCGCGGCGATTGGAGCGGACAAGGCACTTTTTGTGCCTTGTTGCGGGGTTGGCGCTTAGCCCGCTCCACGCGCTCCGCCGATCCCCGTCACCCGCCCATGTAACGCTCCCGCACTACGTCCAGATGGTGACACGTATGCGCTGCGATGAAGTAGCCAATGGCGGCGGCGGTTGTGCGGGTGTCGTTGATGATGCCGGCGCGCCGCCATTCCTCTGCGGTCAAGCCCTTCGCCAGCGCCAGCGTCGAGGCGCGGACGGCGCGGAACTCTTCCACCAGATCGATGAGCGGTCTACGGTCGAAGCGGGTTCCATTCACGAAGTGCTCCGGGTGCCTCGGCAAGGGCACCTTGTCGCCGCGCGCGATGCACATGAGCCGGTAGCTGCTCGTACGCTCGGTATCGATCAGATGGCCGAGCACCTCCTTCAAGCTCCATTTGCCATCCGCATATCGATACAGGCTCTTCTCCTCGCCGAACGATACGTATAGCGAGACAACCTCCTTCAGCTGCTCTTGAAGCAGCAGGGTCGCATCTCCTTCCGGAAGCAGACGGAAATAATCGTCCCAATATGGCTGATAATCGCCTTGTAACGGCTTAGGTACGCTCATGATTGCGCGACCTCCAATATTTTTGAAATGGGTATGAATGGAAACTGTATACCATGCACAACCGCTTCATATGTTTCACGTGAAGCGGCGGGATACGCTATTTTTCGTTGCGTGCGGCGGGGGAATGGCGCTTGCGGGTTGGCTGAATACGCGAGTTCGCGTCGGGCTTTGCGGAAATGACGCGTGAGGCGCGCAATCCGACAAGAGCGCGGTCTGCCTGAACTAACGGCAGAAGAGGCGTGCGGCTGGGGCCAAACCTCTTTTTCGACCCGTGATTGCCTATTCGTGAATGAAGTCCGCCACTCGCGTATCGTTCTTGCCGAGCGGCATGATTGAATAGAACGTCTCGTTGCTCCGTATGTGCTCGATCGTCTGAATAATGATGATGCGTTCGTATTCCCGCAGCTTGCCGTCAACCAGCTCCCATAACAGATTGTCCAGCGAATCGTAATGGTCGCAGAAGGTGACGCGGTTCACCCCGGCCAACTCCGCCAACTCCGCCAGCTCCGCCAGCTCCTTCACCTTCAATTCGTGAATGCTCTTCTCTGTGAGCAGCTTCAACAAGGCGTCCTTCAGCCGCTTCCGCGTGCGAGCGACCCGGACGTCGGGATATTCCCCGCTCCCGTGCAAGGCGCATACTCCGTTCTTCCGGCTTCGCGAGCCGATCCTGTCCAAGATTCTGGCTCGCTTGGTAGGGATCGGCTCGTTGCTTCTCAACTGGCGTTCGATCTGATATATTAGGTACAACTTAATTAAATTAGGCAATAACTAAAATATAAAGGCTGGATTCCGTATCGGAAAGGCGGATGGAGATGCTCACATGGAGGCTTAGACAGATGATGACGGAGAGGGGCGTATGGACCGGCGCCGCGCTCGCTCGATTGCTGAAGGACAGAGCGGGATACGAGTTGTCGGCTCCGTCGATCAGCGCGCTCCTTCGGGGACAGCCGAAGCAGATGAAGTCGGAGACGTTGGATGCGTTGTGCACCGCGCTGGACTGCACGCCGGGCGATCTGTGGCTGCATGAGCGCGGTGAGACGCAAGGAGCTTAAACGAATAGACAGGGGAGACACTCGGATGTCGGAGAAACTCATTATGCCGTTCGGCGACCCGATTCTGCGCAAACAAGCGAAGCCGGTCACCGACTTTGGTCCGAGGACCGGCAAGCTGATGGACGACCTGCGCGATACGCTGTACGCGGCCGAGGGCCGGGCGGGGCTGGCGGCGCCGCAGATCGGCATCTTGCGCCGGGCGCTCTCGATGGATTGCGGGGAAGGCTTGATGGAGCTGATCAATCCGGAGATATTGGAGATGGGCGGCGAACATATCGGACCGGAGGCATGCTTGTCCTATCCCGGCTTCGCCGGCAATGTCAAGCGAGCCCAGTATGTCCGGGTCCGCGCCAGGAATCGGCAAGGAGGCTCGTTTGAGCTGGAAGGCGAAGGCTACCTGGCCCGTTGCATCCAGCATGAGATCGATCATCTGGACGGCGTGCTGTTCGTGGATCGGGTGGAGGAGCCATACTTGTATCACGAGCAGACGCAGCAGCGGGTACGCGTACTAGACGTGCTGCGGCTGACGAATCAGTCTGGGTAGAGGAGGAAGCACGCGTTAGCAACAGAATCGTTTACACTCTAACGCTGCCTGTCGTTTACTGTCGGCATGGCCGCCATGAGCGACGGCCTCAAGCTGATGCGCAGCGATGCGGCGGACCCCATGCAGATCGCGACCGTCGCGCTGTTCCTCGACTCTGACGACTCGAGCTTCCTGAACGGCACGATTCATCACGGCGGACGGCGGCTGGACGGCATACGAAGAAGCTTATTGAAGTTTATAAACAGCAGGTGCCGATCACGCCAAATCATGAAATTATCGCAAGCAGTCTGTTCCGAATCCGGAGCAGGCTGCTTTCTTGTGTGTTATGCGCGCCAGGCGGAACGAGCGGGGTCGATACTGGAACCCTTTTCCATTATAATGAAGAGGACACGCATGAGAGCCTGAAGGAGGAACTGCGATATGGCGTACAGAGTAGAGAAGGACTTCCTCGGCGAGAAGCAGGTGCCGGAAGACGCTTATTATGGGATTCAGACGCTGCGGGCGGTCGAAAATTTTCCAATCACGGGAGTCCCTGTCCATCCCGAGTTAATCTGGGCGCTCGCCCATGTGAAGAAGGCGGCGGCTCTCGCCAACAAGCAGACGAAGATGCTCCGCGCGAACATCGCGGACGCGATCGTGCAGGCCGCGGACGAAGTCGCCGGCGGCAAGCTGGCCGACCAGTTCCTGGTCGATTCGATTCAGGGCGGGGCCGGCACCTCGATCAATATGAATATGAACGAAGTGCTCGCCAACCGAGCGCTTGAGATAATGGGGCACAAGAAAGGCGAGTACTTCCACTGCAGCCCGAACAATCACGTCAATATGTCGCAGTCGACCAATGACGTCATTCCAACGGCGATTCGGATCGCGGCATACCGGATGGCGCAGACGCTACTGGAGACGCTTGACGGACTGCAATCCGCGTTGTACCGCAAGTCGGAGCAATTCGACGACGTGATCAAGATGGGCCGCACCCATCTGCAGGACGCGGTGCCGATCCGGCTCGGCCAGGAGTTCAGCGCTTATGCGGCGGTGATTGGCCGCGACATCGGCCGCATCTCGAGAGCGGCGGACGGGCTGCTCGTGGTGAACATGGGCGCGACGGCGGTCGGGACCGGTCTGAACGCGAAGCCGGAATATATCCGCGAGGTGGTGCGGATTATGGCCGAGGATGTGGGGATCCCGCTTCAGGATGCAGAGAACCTCGTCGACGCGACGCAGAACACGGACGCTTATACGGAGCTGTCGGCGTCGCTTAAGGTGTGCGCGGTGAACCTGTCGAAAATATGCAATGACATCCGCTTGATGGCATCGGGGCCGCGTACGGGACTAAGCGAGATTGCGCTGCCGCCGCGTCAGCCGGGCTCCTCGATCATGCCGGGCAAGGTGAATCCGGTGATGGCCGAGGTCGTGAACCAGACGGCATTCCAAGTGATTGGCAACGACCATACGATCTGTCTTGCGTCGGAAGCCGGCCAATTCGAGCTGAACGTGATGGGGCCGGTGCTGGCTTTTAACCTGCTGCAATCGCTCAAAATATTGCGCAACGCCGTCGACGTCTTCATCCGCCATGCGCTGGACGGGATGGAGGCGAACCGCGAGCGGTGCGAGGAGTACGTGCGGGGCAGCTTCGGCATCGTGACGGCGCTGAACCCGCATCTCGGCTATGAAGTGGCCGCCCAGCTCGTTAAGGACGCCTTGAAGAGCGGCACGACGGTGCAGGCGCTCATACTGGAGCGCCATCTGCTGACGCCGGAGGAGATCGCGGTCATTCTGGACCCCGTCCAGATGACGACGCCGGGTATCGCCGGCGAATGGCTGCTGACGGGCGAGTCGGAGGTGTGACCGATCGGCGGGCGGTTGGCGGTCGGCGGCTATGGAGCGGCAGCACGTTGGCGCGCGAGATACTCGGCGAAGCCGTGTAACTCCGGTTCGTGGAAATTTTCAATTAATGAAGGAGTCGTTGCGAGTGTCGTCACATCCATCGGAGACGTTCCACCCGCTGCTGGCGGAATGGTTCGCCGACAAGTTCGGCGAGCCGACCGACGTGCAGAAGCAGGCATGGCGAGAGATCTCGGCCGGCCGTCATACGCTGATCGCGGCACCGACCGGCTCGGGCAAGACGCTGGCCGCTCTGCTGCCTTGCCTGGACGCGATAGCGGGCAGCGCCGATACGTCGCCGGGCGTGCGCGTGCTGTACGTGACGCCGCTCAAAGCGCTGAACAACGATATACACCACCATGCACTGGGCTATATCGAGGAGCTGGACGCCCGGGCGGCGGCGGAAGGCCGCCGCGAGTGGCGGGGCATACGCTCGGCCGTCCGGACGGGCGACACGCCGCAGAGCCAGCGGGCCGCGATGCAGCGCCGGCCTCCCGACGTGCTCGTCACGACGCCGGAGTCGCTGTTCCTGCTGCTCGCGTCCGACAAAGGGAGCGCCATGCTCCGTACCGTCCGGCAGGTGATCGTGGACGAGATCCACGATCTGGCGGCCGGCAAGCGCGGCGCGCATCTGTCGCTGTCGCTGGAGCGGCTGGCCGAGCTGTGCGCCCATCCGGTGCAGCGCATCGGCGTGTCGGCGACGCAGAAGCCGCTGGAGCGAGTGGCGCGTTATCTCGGCGGCTGGGAGCCGGCGGAATCCGCTCCCGCGGCGAACGCCTCCGCGGGGGCCGTGCATCCGCTCGGCTATCGTCCGCGGCCGGTCGCGATCGTCGAGAGCGACATGCGCAAGCAGCTCGCCGTCACCGTGACGATGCCCGACCAGAGCCGCCCGGTCCAGACGCGGGAAGGCGTCTGGCTGCCGCTGCTTGACCGCATCGTGCAGCTCATGGAAGGCGCGCGCTCCGTGCTCATCTTCGTGAACAGCCGCCGCCTGTGCGAGCGGCTGTGCCTGCGGCTGAACGATCACGTCGGCTGCGAGCTGGCCCGTTCGCATCACGGCAGCGTCTCGCGCGAACGCCGCCTCGAGGTCGAGCGCCTGCTCAAGGAAGGAAGCTTGCGCTGCATCGTGGCGACGTCGTCGCTGGAGCTCGGCATCGACGTGGGTCATGTCGATCTGGTCATCCAGATCGACTCGCCGCTCAGCGCGGCAGGCGGCATTCAGCGCATCGGCCGCGCGGGACACGCCGTCGGCAGCGCCAGCCGCGGCGTCATTCTGTCGCGGTCGAAGGGGCCGCTCCCCGAGATCGCGACGCTCAGCCGGCGCATCGCGGCCCGCGACATCGAAGAGATCCGCGTGCCGCGCGAGCCGATGGACGTGCTGTCGCAGCAGATCGTCGGCATGGTCGCAGCATCCGATTGGCGGGTGGACCAGCTGCACCGGCTCATCGCGCGCAGCGACAACTATTATTCTTGCACCCGCGAACAGATAGAAGAGCTATTACAGGTGCTCGCCGGCCTCTACCCGTTCGTGCGGCCTCTGCTCGAATGGGACCGCAGCGCACACCTGCTGACGAAGCGCGCCAATACGGCGATGGCAGCGGTCACCGGGGCGGGCACGATACCGCAGAGCGGGAATTACCCGGTTCATCACATCGACAGCCGCGTCCACTTGGGCGAGCTGGACGAGGAGTTCATTCAGGAGAGCCGAGTCGGCGACGTCTTCCAGCTTGGCACGAGCTCTTGGATGATCCGCGAGATTAAGCAGGATCGCGTCTATGTATCGGAAGTCGGCAACCGGTTCAGCGAAGTGCCGTTCTGGCGCAACGAGGCCGGCGGCAGATCGTACGCGCTCGGCGTCCAAGTCGGCGAGTTCATGCGGGAGCTCGGCCGCAGGCTCCGGCTGGAGGCGACCGAAGGCGAGCTGGACCAAGCGACACTGGAGGAGACGCTGGCCTGGCTGGCGGCCGATCACGGCATGGACCGGGAGGCGGGCACTCAATTAGCGGGGCTCGCCCATTCACAGCAGCGATTCTGCGGCCTGCCGACGGACAAGCGCATGCTGATCGAATCCTACCGGGACGTCATGAACCAGACGCACGTCGTCATTCACAACTATTGCGGGAGAAGCGTGAATCGCGCTTGGCTGCTCGCCATTGAACGCCAGTTCGAAAAGCTGCTTCCCTACCGCCTCTATGGCAACGCCAAGGATAACGGCATTGAGTTCGTGCTGCCGGAGTGGGACGCCTCCTGGCTGCAGGCGATCCAGCACGTGACGCCGGCCAATCTGGAGGAGCTGCTGACGGAGGCGGTCACCGGCTCGCCGCTGCTCGCGCTATCGTTCCGGCGCATCGCGGAGACGTCGCTGCTGCTATCGCGCAGCTTCACCCGTACGCCGCTCTGGCAGAAGCGGCTGCGCGGCGAAGAGCTTCTCCGTTCGGCTCTGCCGTACGCCGATCGATTCCCGTATTTGCGCGAGGCAATGAAGGAATGTCTGCACGATTATTTGGATTACGAGGGCCTGAAGCAAGCGCTGGAGGGCATCCAGTGCGGAGAGATTGAGCTAGCGACGCGGGAGACGCCTCATCCATCGCCGTTCGCCGCCCAGTTCATTGCCGACTACGTCAACATGCGCGTCTACGAAGGCGAAGGCGTGGACGAATCGATTCAGCTCCAGCTGCTCAATGTGAGCAAAGAGCTGGCTGCCCAGCTGTTCGGCGAAGCGAATCTTCCCGGCATTGTCCACCCGGACATTGTCCAAGAAGAGGCTCGCAAGCTCGAAGAGCCCGAACGCGCGGCGGACAGCCCAGAGGACGTCTACCGGCTCCTCAAGCAGCGCGGAGATCTGTCGGCTGAGGAACTCGCCAAGCTTGCGGGCGGCCGAACGGAGACATTCGGCTGGCTGGAGGAGCTTCGCGAGAGTGGGCGAATCGTGCCGATCGATCCGGCTGGCGATGGAGCGTATCGGTGGATCTGCGCGGATGAGCGCGAGATCTATGAAGCTTTTCCCGAGGAAGGAGATTCGGTCTCGTTCATTATTGGCCGTCATGTGCGGCATGTGATCAGCTTCACCGAGGCGGAGCTGTGCGAGCGGTACCCGGCGCTGACGTACGCGCAGGCGCAGGGCGTCGTCGAGGACATGCTGGCCCAAGGACAGATCGAACGCGCGCCGCATGCGGCTCACGAGACGGAGCGGATCTGGACAAGCATCGAAGTGGCATCTCGGCTCGTGCGGCTGTCCATCCGTGAGACGCGCAAGCAGTCCCAGCCGGTAGAGCCGTCCCGCTGGTGCGGGCAGATCGCGCTGATGCAGCATGCCCTTCAAGGTACGCAGCAGCAGGGAACGGACGGCCTTCGGCGCGTTATCGGAATTATGCAAGGCCTGTTCGCGCCGTTGTCGCATTGGGAGACGATTCTGTTCCCTTCCCGGCTGAGCCGCTACCGCAAGGAAGATCTCGATCTGTTGTGCGCTTCCGGGGACGTCATCTGGCTGGGGAAGAAAGAGGAAGGAGACAAGGAAGGCAAAGCGGCTTTCTTCCTCGCGGAATCGAAGGAATTGTACGCCCCCTATGTGACGGGGCAGGCGAACAAGCCGACGCGGCATCCTCGCTTGCTGGAGAAGCTGCGGGCAGACGGCGCGAGCTTCCTGACGAAGCTGAGCCGGGAAGAGGGCAAGCTTCCTTCCGAGCTGCTGCCCGATCTGCTGGATCTGGTGTGGGAAGGGCACGTCTCGAACGACCAGTTCGCGCCGCTGCGGCTGTCTCAAGCCGGCAAATCTCGCAAGGCGGCGGATAAGACCGGCTCCGGCTTCGGCCGCTGGTATTGGACAGGAACGCTGGCGGAGGAGGAAGCGGAGAACGTCGATGGCCTGAGCGCGAGATTGGGGACGGGCAGGGACGAGAGCTCGAGCGCAAGGAGCAGCAGAGGAAGAGGCGCGGGATCAAGTGGTGGCGCAGAGGAGTCGGCGGTCCATTGGGCGCATCAACTTCTCCAGAGCTTCGGGCTCGTCAACAAGGACTTGGTAGCGGCCGTGACGCCTTTCTCATGGGATACGTTCTACCCGGTGATGAAGCGTCTCGAGGATTGGGGAGCGGTCATTCGCGGCCATTACGTGCAAGGCGACGAATCGCTGCAGTTCACGACACGCGAGGTGGCCGACGCGGTGCGCCGCCCGATTGCCGTTCTAGATGCGGCTCCGGTCACGGTCCTGTCTGCTGCCGATCCGGCGAATCCCTACGGACTTCTGATCGATTGGCCGGAGTCCGCTCGCGGCGCTTCCTTCTCTCGCAAAGCGGGAAATTACTTGGTGATGAAGGGTGAGAACGGTGTGTTCTGGATTGAGAATTATGGGCGGAGGGTCTATTCGCTAGACAATTCGACCACTATCCCTTTGGATCAGAAGGCAGCTCTGCTGAAGGATGCGCTGCTTACGCTGCTCCGCCGGCAAGGGTTGGTCAAGGTCGTGATCGATTCGTGGAACGGCGAGCCGATCTCCTCAAGCGAAGCCGGGAAGCTGCTGCAAGAGCTTGGCGCGGAGACGGATCGCAAGTCGCTGGTGTTCTGGGCGAATTGAAGTGAGAATAGATGCCGCATTTGCGCTCTGTCTGAACGAAAGGGATAGTGGTATAACTCCCGCGCAGACGGGAGTTTCCGTTCGGTCTGATCGAAGGGGATAGCGGCATCGATGTGCGGGGGAGAGGGAGTTATGAGCAAAGTTGAATATCGGCGGCTAACAATTGAAGAGGCGGGCCGTCTTCGGGAGATCGACCGGTCGGAGACGATCGATCTGATCTATGTGATGCAGGACGGCGTCGTGAAGGAGAAGCCGGTCTCGAATGAATGCCCGACTTGGAACGATGCTCAGCTGCTAGAAATTCAAGACCGCTTCCGCTATGAGCTGGAGAACGGCGGGATGGCGATCGGCGCGTTCGATGGCGATCCGCTGGTTGGATTCGGCGTGTTGGCCCATCAGTTCAGAGGTGAGGATGCCGACCGGCTGCAGGTTGATCTGATGTATGTATCCCGTTCGCACCGAAGACAAGGGATCGGCAGCCGCATTATCGAACAACTGAGCGAGGAAGCGCGCAGACGCGGGGCCAGCTATCTCTACATCTCATCCACGGAGACGAGATCTGCGGTCTCGTTCTATCGCAGTGTCGGCAGCCGATTGGCAGACGAAGTGGACGAGGAGCTGTTCCGCAAGGAGCCGCTCGACATCCACATGCTCAAGAAGCTATAAGGCGGGAGGAGCGCGGCAACTTCGCTACTCCTATCTCAGCAATCGATGTTTGACCATACCGTAGCTGCCGGACTCGTTGTTTAACGTGAGCAGCACTCTCTGGCCGTTACTCATGGTCACCTCAACGTCGATCTCGTATACTCGCGCGCCGCCAATCGCATCTACAGGACGGTGCGGCTTCAATCCGGTCACGTAGGAATCGATGCGGGCGATTCTCTCGTGATTGAACTGCGGAATCGTGACGCGGAAGATGGTTTGAAGGGATTTGTAAATATCCTCATGGAGCAGTTGGAGCAACGCTTCCTCCATCAGCGCTTCCTTATGGGTATCCGCTTGGGAGGCCGATGCCGTTGCTTGCTGCGAGAATAGCGGTATAGCCAGACACGTTATCGCGGCGAACCATAACCATTTTTGCCACATTGGCGTCACCTCGGGTCTAACTTCTGCCGCTGAATGGCGTTCTATACATATAGCGGCAGCGAGTGCTAGCATCAGGTGAATCGTGACGAGGAGGATGGAGTCCCATGGAATGTCCATACTGCCAGAGTGAGATCGAGATCTTGAAGGGCAAATGCCCGGTGTGCAAGCAAAGGCTCTATGAGGTGACGGATGAGGACTTCGGAGTGATCAGGGAAGGAGCAGAGGGGGCGGACGAAGCGGCCGGCGATATCGAGGACATGAGCATCGAAGAGGCGATTCAAAGCCGCTACCGTTGTGCGAAGTGCCTTGGCGAGGATTGCTCTATTAAGGAAGTCGCGATGACCGGCACCGGGCTGAGCAAGATGTTTGACATCCAGCACAATCATTATCTGTTCGTCTCCTGCGAGCAGTGCGGTTACGTCGAAGTTTATGATCCCGATGTATTGCGGGGCCACAAGGCAGGGTCGCTGGGGACGATTCTCGACGCCCTGTTCGGCAGGTGACCGCCCTGTACCTCATTTGTTTTTGACCGGCTGCAATGTTAGAGTTAAAAAAGACCAACTGAATTAGTGGGATAAACAATCAACCAATGGAGGAAGTACCGCAGCATGACGAGAATCGCGACGAATTTGACAGAACTGATTGGCAACACACCACTGCTCGAGCTAGCCAACTTCAATCGCAGACACGGCTTGGAGGCGAGAATCGTCGCCAAGCTTGAATATTTCAACCCCGCAGGCAGCGTCAAGGACCGCATCGGCTTAGCGATGATCCGGGATGCCGAGGCGAAGGGCCTCATCAACAAGGATTCGGTGCTGATTGAGCCGACGAGCGGCAACACGGGCATCGGTCTCGCATTCGCGGCTGCCGCGCTTGGCTATAAGCTGATCATCACGCTGCCGGAGAGCTTCAGCATTGAGCGGAGGAAGCTGCTTCAGATGCTTGGAGCGGAGCTTGTCCTGACGCCGGCTGTAGAGGGAATGGGAGGGGCGATCCGCAAAGCGCAGGAGCTGGCTGAGGAGACGCCGAACGCGTTCATCCCGCAGCAATTCAGCAATCCCGCGAATCCGGCCATCCACCGCAAGACGACGGCGGAAGAGATCTGGCGGGATACGGACGGCGAAGTGGATATCTTCGTCGGCGGCGTCGGCACCGGCGGCACGATCTCCGGCGTCGGCGAGACGCTGAAGCAGCATAAGAACGCCGTGCGCATCGTCGCGGTGGAGCCGGCGGAGTCGCCGGTTCTGACCGGCGGCGAGAAGGGCCCGCACAAGATTCAAGGAATCGGAGCGGGCTTCGTGCCGGACAACTTCCACCGCGAGGCAGTCGACGAGGTTGTGACGGTGAAGTCCGAGCTCGCGTTCGAGACGGCCCGCGAGCTGGCGCGCAGCGAAGGCCTGCTGGTCGGCATCTCCTCCGGCGCCGCAGCTGCCGGCGCTCTTGAAGTAGCCAAGCGCCCCGAGAACAAGGGCAAGACGATCGTCGTTCTGCTGCCGGACACGGGCGAGCGCTACTTGTCCACCGAGCTGTTTAACTTCTAAGCAAGCAATATTCAGAGATAAGGCAGCCGTGCTAGCGCGGCTGCCTTATGTAATCGGGGAGCGGAATGGCGATTATCGAATATGGGAGGTGTCGGCAATATGGCGATAATTCTAATCATCTTAACCGTCGTGTTCTTCTTCACGTTTCTGAGCATCGATGCTCGGCTGAAGAAGCAGAATGAGAACACGGAGCGGGTCATTGAACGGTTAGATCTGATTTATAACGAGATGAAGAAGCAGGACGATCGGAATATCGAGCATTAGCTGTGCTGCGAGCAGCTAATCGATAACTAGCTATTCGCCCATTGATCTCCAAGCGGAGCGGGAAGCCCATCTATGCTCTTGACGTTCTTCTCCCGCCAGTACTGCCGCAATCCTGCTTCGCCCTTCTGGATCGACCACCGCTGAAGCGTATCCCGTTCTTTGTGTGCGCTCGTCTCGTTGCCGCTGCCGGTCAGATCCAAATACGCCACCCGGTTCGTGGACAAGATCCGCAGCGAGTCATGCCCCTTCGGCGAGAGGTTCACGTGCCCTTCCCCGGACAAAGGCGCCGATCCTATTAATTCCTTCCGATGGCGCTTGCCTGTATCGAAGAAGTGCAACTTCTGGCGTCAAATGGCGTCTATTCATGCATGACTGATCCCATCATGACACGAATAGGAGATTTGCCGACGATGCGAATGCGCAAGCTTACGGCAGCATGCTGCCTGTTGGTTCTATTATCGCCTCTAACTCCATTGGAAGGCCGCTCGGAAGCGGCGGATTCGGACAGCAGCCTCTCACTGGTGCTGGACGGGCTGCCCTTGAAGTCGGATACCGCCCCCTATATGAAGCCGAAGGTGAACGTGACGATGGTGCCGGCTCGCGTCATAAGCGAGAATCTCGGCGCTACGGTCGGTTGGGTGCAGTCGAACCGAACCGCGACGGTAACCGGAAGCGGCATGACGATTCAGATGACTGCCGGCAAGCAGGAGGCGGTCGTGAACGGCGCAACCGTCAAGCTGGACGCTTCGGTCGAGGTGAAGAACGGCCGGGTCATGGTCCCGCTCCGGTTCATCAGCGAGAAGCTGGGACTTCTGGTCGGCTGGAATCAAGCGACGCAGACGGTATCGCTCACGAGCCGTGGAAGCGGCAATGGCTCGGCGCAAGCTCCCGGCGCGATAAGCGAACGAACGGTCGTTCGCGGCGCATGGCTCTCCAGTATCTACAATCTGGATTGGCCCTCCGATGATTCCTACAACAACGCATCGCAGCAGCAAGAAGAATACCGGAAGCAACTGGATGACCTGCAGGCGATGGGCATCAATACGGTCTATGTGCAGGTTCGCCCTTCGGGCGATGCGCTGTACCCGTCGAGCCTTGTTCCATGGTCCAAGTTCCTCACGGGAACGCAGGGCAAGGATCCCGGCTATGATCCGCTCGCGTTCATGATCGAGGAGACGCATAGCCGAGGCATGAAGTTTGAGGCGTGGTTCAATCCGTTCCGGGCGAACAACGGCACTTCGGCGGCCGGACTGGCGGCCAATCATGTCGCCATCCAGCATCCCGATTGGGTCGTCGCCGCTTCGGGGACGACGTACATTAATCCCGGCATCCCCGATGCCCGGCAGCATATCATCGATGCTATCATGGAAGTCGTCAACAAGTACGACGTCGACGGCATTCATCTGGACGATTACTTCTATCCGTCGAATGCGTCCTTCGACGATGACGCCGCTTATAAGCAGTACAATACCGCCGGCTTCGCCTCGAAGGCGGATTGGCGGCGCGATAATATTAATCAGTTCATCCGGAAGCTGGGCGAATCGATTCATGCGGCGAAGCCGCAGCTTGCGTTCGGCGTCAGCCCGTTCGGTGTCTGGCGGAACAGCTCCGCCGATCCGGAAGGGTCGAATACGAGGGCGAGCATCACCGACTACGACAGCATGTACGCGGATGTTCGGAAGTGGATTCAGGAAGAGTGGATCGATTATGTCGTGCCGCAGGTCTACTGGAGCCTCTCTACATCGGCAGCCCGCTACGACATCGTCACCGACTGGTGGGCGGATGCGGTGGAGGGGACGGATGTCAAACTGTACATCGGCCATTCCCCATACAAGCTGGGAACGTCGGAAGCCGGCTGGCAATCTGCACAAGAAATCATCCATCAACTGCAATATAATAGCAAGATAGAGCAAGTGGAGGGAGACGTCTTCTTCAGCGCGAAGGATCTGCTCAAGAATCCGCTCGGACTGGTCCCTCTGCTGAGCAGTTATTACGGATCGTAAGAGAGGAGCTGCCGTTATGCTGATCGGAGTCGTGTCCGACACCCATATGCCGCGAATGGCCAAAGCGCTGCCGCCGACGCTGGACGATGCGTTCCGGAAGGCGGATCGTATTCTGCACGCAGGCGATTGGACCGATCTGCGGGTGCTGGATGCCTTCGAGAAGCTGGCGCCGGTCGACGGCGTCGCAGGCAATAACGACGGAGCGGAGATCGTCAGGCGGTTCGGCTGGCGCAAGATCATTCGCGTCGGAGGCGTCTCCATCGGCCTGGTCCATGGCCACGGCAGCGGGGCCAGAACGGCGGCGGCGACGGAAGAGCGGGTGATCCGCGCGTTCAAGGACGACGATATCGATTGCATTGTGTTCGGTCACTCCCATGTCCCCGTTCTGAAGGAAGTGAACGGGGTGCTGGTGTTCAATCCCGGCTCGCCGACGGATAAGCGGAGGCAGCCGCGGTATTCGTTTGGCCTGCTGGAGATTACGGATGGTCGGATTAAGGCCAGACACCTTTTCTACGATAAGAAGGGTTAATGGGCTTGCGCGGCCCAGCGCCCTGCCGATCGGATATATTGTGCTATGCGGCGGGTAGAGATAGAATAGAAGCTAAGCTAATGTTCGGGCAAATGCAATGGAAGGGAACCGTCTAGGCGGTTTCCTTCCGTCGTTATGGCAGAAAGGACAATGCACATGCGCTATTCGTCCAAGTACATCCGCAAATACGGGTTATCGTACATCGCCGCATTTCTGATGGTCGCCATGGAAGCCGTCGCCGATCTGCTCCAGCCGACGCTGCTGTCGCGAATGATCGACGATGGCGTCGCGAAGCTGGATCAGTCGATCGTGCTCCATTACGGCGGACTGATGCTGCTGGTGACAGCCGCAGGTGCGCTGGCCGCTTCCGGTCGGAACATCGTCGCAAGCCAAGTATCCCAGCGCTTCGGCTCAGAGCTGCGTTCGGATCTGTACGGGCACATTCAATCGCTCTCGCTGGGAAGCATCGACAAGTTCGACCGGGCGGGGTTGGTGACGCGACTGACGAACGACGTGACGCAGCTGCAAAATTTCGTGAACGGCATGATGCGCATTTTCGCGAAGGCGCCAATTCTGTGCATCGGCAGTCTCATGATGGCGATTCGGCTGAACCCGTCGCTCTCCACCGTGCTGATCGTCGTCGTTCCGATCGTCGCCGTACTGATCTTCTTCAATTTGAAGATAGGCTTTCCGCTGTTCCTGCGGGTGCAGCGGGCGATGGATAGGCTGAACGGCATCATGCGCGAGTATTTGTCCGGCGTTCGCGTCGTCAAGGCGTTCAACCGATTCACGAGCGAGTCGGAGAAGTTCGCCGGCGTCAACGACGAATACCGCCTAAGCTCGATGCGCGCGATGCGCCGGATGGCAGTGTTCAACCCGGCTATTCTGCTGACGGTCAACTTCGGCATCGTGGCCGTGCTGTGGATCGGCGCGCTCCGCGTGGACGGGGGACAGATGCAGGTCGGACACATCGTCGCCTTCGTCAACTACATGACGCAGATTCTGTTCTCGCTCATGATGATCTCGATGGTGTTCAACATGCTCGTCCGTGCGAAGGCCTCCTACAGCCGCATCGGAGAAGTAATGGCAGCCGAATCGACGATGACGTGGACGGAAGGCGTAAGCCTTCCCGCGGGAAGCGAAGGAAGAATCGACTTCGACCGCGTCTCGTTCTCTTATCATGGCGAGGACGGCGCTCCGGTGCTGAAGGACATTAGCCTGACGATTCTGCCGGGCCAGACGGTCGGCATTATCGGATCGACGGGCTCGGGCAAGAGCTCGCTCGTCGGGCTCGTCATGCGCTTCTACGATGCGACGGGCGGCGCTGTGCGGCTGGACGGCGCGGACGTCCGCAAGCTGGATCCGAGCCTCATTCGGGACAAGGCGGCCATCGTGCCGCAGAAGGCGATGCTGTTCTCGGGGACGATCATGGACAATATCCGATGGGGCAAGGAAGACGCCACGGAGGAAGAGGTGGCGGCGGCGGCGCGGATGGCGGCGGCGCATGACTTCATCTCCGCGCTGCCGGAAGGGTATCAGACCAAGCTCGGGCAAGGAGGCGTTAACCTGTCCGGCGGGCAGAAGCAGCGGGTGTCAATCGCGAGAGCGCTCGTTCGCCAGCCTCGCATCTTGATTCTCGACGACTGCACGAGCGCGGTAGACGCCGCCACAGAAGCGTCCATCAAGCAGGCGCTGCGAGAATATGCGCAGGGGCTGACTTGTCTGCTCATCGCGCAGCGCATCACGTCCGTCATGGATGCGGACCACATTCTCGTGCTCGACGGCGGCGCGGTCGCCGGCTTCGGCACGCATGAAGAGCTGATGCAGGATTGCGTCGTCTATCAAGAAATCTACCGTTCGCAGATCGGCAAGGAGGTGGGCGCGGATGGCGCAACAGCCTAATCCGAATGCAGGGCTCACCGCCGGCGCAAGCGCAGCTTCGGGCTCCTCCAGTGCAGGCGCTGGTGCTGGGACTGGTGCAGGCGCTGCCGTGGGGGCGGGCGCTGCATCCTCGGCCAGCGGAGCTTCCGCCAGGGAAGGCTTGGCTGCCAGCGGCTCCGCAGGCTCTGCCGGCGCGAGCCCGCCGGAGGTTCACGTCGGCCATGGCCGACCGCCGGTTCGGGGACGCGGAGGCCCCGTGCAGAAGCCCAAAAACATGCGAGGCACGCTGCGGCGCCTGTGGGAATTCGTCGGCAAGGAGCGCAGGTGGCTCGCGATCGTCTTCCTCTTCGTGCTCGTTGATTCTGCCCTTACGCTGGCGGGGCCGTATCTGATCGGCACGTCCGTCGACGCAGCCGCAGACAGTTCCGGCGTCGACTTCCGACTGCTGACCATCGCTCTTATCGCGCTCGCCGCCGCCTATATTGGAGACGCCGTGCTTACTTGGCTGCAGGGCTGGCTCATGGCCGGCGTCTCGCAACGAATTGTGCGCAGCCTGCGCGAATCGCTGTTCGCGAAGCTGCACAAGCTGCCGCTCGCGTACTTCGATACGCGCCGCCACGGGGAGATCATGAGCCGGCTGTCCAACGACATCGACAACGTCAGCATGACGGTCTCGCAGACGACGTCGCAATTGATGACCGGCGCGATCGCCATCGTCGGCTCGCTCGTCATGATGCTCGTCCTCAGCCCGCTGCTCACGCTGGCCAGCCTCATCACCGTTCCGCTCGTCTATCTGCTCGCGAGGACGATTACGAAGCGGACGTCCGTGCTGTTCAAGCAGCAGCAGGCGCAGCTCGGCATGCTGAACGGACAGATCGAGGAGACGATCTCGGGCGTCGAAGCGGTCAAGTCGTTCAACCGCGAACGGCAAGTGGTCGCGAGCTTCGAGGAGACGAACAGGAAGCTTCGGGACATCGGCATTCGGGCGCAGATCTGGTCGGGATTCCTCATGCCGCTGCTCAGCGTCATTAACAATATCGGCTTCGCCGCGGTCGCGATCGTCGGCGGTACGCTTGCGGTCAAAGGGATCATCACCGTCGGCGTCATCGCCAGCTTCATCAGCTATTCGCGCCAATTCGTGCGCCCGCTGAACGACCTGGCGAACATCTACAACATGCTGCAATCGGGCATTGCCGGAGCGGAGCGCGTGTTCGAGCTGCTCGACGAGAAGGAGGAGCCGGTCGACGAACCGGGAGCCGTCACGCTTCAGTCGCCGAAGGGCGAGGTGGTGTTCGATCACGTTCAGTTCGGCTATCGCGCCGATACTCCGATCGTGCGGGGGATGAGCTTCCGGGCGGAAGCGGGAACGAACGTCGCCTTAGTCGGCCCGACCGGCGCGGGCAAGACGACGATCGTGAATCTACTGACGCGCTTCTACGATGTGACGGGAGGCAGCGTCCGCATCGACGGCAAGGATGTCCGCGAATATACGCGCGACAGCCTGCGCGTGTTCGGCATCGTGCTGCAGGACACGTATTTATTCTCCGGAACGATCAGAGACAACATTAAGTACGGCAAGCCGGATGCGACGGACGAGGAAGTACGGGAAGCGGCCATGACGGCCAACGCTGACGGCTTCATTCGGCTGCTCCCGAAGCAGTACGACACGGAGCTGACCGAGAACGGCGGCAACTTGAGCCAAGGGCAGCGGCAACTGCTGGCCATCGCCAGCGTCGTGCTGGCGAAGCCGTCCATTCTTATTCTCGACGAAGCGACCAGCAGCATCGATACGCGGACCGAACGGCATATTCAGGACGCGCTGCTCCATATTATGAAGGGGCGGACGGCGTTCATCATCGCCCACCGCCTGAACACCATCCGCGACGCGGACACGATCATGGTCATCGACAAGGGGAGCATCGTCGAATCCGGTTCGCACGACGAGCTGATCGGGCGGCAAGGCGTCTATTATCGTATGTACTATAATCAATTTAAGAATGTCGTCGATGGAGCCTAAATCTCTGCGAACGCCGCATTCGGAAGGTTCGTGATTGCCCATGCAATTCGTTAACGATGCCATCGACTGGCTGCTATCCGTCACACAGCTCGATGGCTTCCAAATCATATTGCTAACTTTACCGCTCGCTATCATTCAGAATTTCTTAGGGTGTTTTCCGTTTGCGACGCTTATTCTGCTGCACATCTCGGCGCTTGGGATTGTCAACGGTTTAATCATCAGCTGGCTGGTCAGCATCGTGGCATCGCTCGTTGTTTATTTCTGCTGCCGCTATTGGTTCGCAGAATGGTTCGATCGGAAGATGTCGCGATTCGAGACGAAGTATGAGAAGTGGAAAAAGTATTTTCAGCTGTACGGTGTATGGACGATTATCCTCATGCGTACGCTGCCGATCATGCCGAACAACGTGATCGCGTTCCTCTCGTCGATCTCATCGATTCGGCCGCACGCTTATCTGATCTCATCGATCATCGGCAATCTGTCGCACATCTGGCTGTTCGGCATTATTAGCTCTTCCATCGTGTTCCCGGACACTGACATTCGGGTGCTGCTCGGGGCTTATCTTGTGTTCTTCGCCCTGATGACGGTTGCCTTCTTCGTGTATTTGCGCATGAACAAAACGGCGGGCAGCCGCGCTTAGACGTGCGCCTACTATGCGTCTTGGCTTTGGCCGACTAATTGTATTTTGTACAACTAATTCTTTTGGATTGGGGCTCCGTACGCCATCTAGTTGCATATGTCCGCTTAATTGCGCCTCAATTGCTTCAATCGCCGAATTACGCTCCATTTAATTGCACACTTGCACTTAGCGGCGGGGGCCAGACGCATCACGCTTCAACGAAGTGTAGAAATACAATAAGAGGCTTCGAGAAGCCTCCAAGGAGTGAACCGACAGGATGTTGAAGTGGGACGGGCACACGCATACGCGCTTCTGCTATCACGGGAGCGGCGCGGAGCTTAGCGAATATGTGGATCGCGCGATTGCGCTCGACTTCGAGCGTTACTCCGTTACGGAGCATCCGCCGCTGCCGGAGCGTTGGGTTCCGGATGAGCGCTTGATGGACGAGCTCGCCATGCCGCTGGCGGAGCTTCCGGCTTATATCGAGTACGTGCAGCGAGTGAAAAAGCAGTATGAAGGCCGAATCGAACTGACGGTCGGCCTCGAGATGGATTATCTGCACGGAAGCACATCGTTCTCCGACGAACTGATGAAGCCGTACTTGGACGTGCTCGAAGACGCGGTCGTATCCGTTCATTACTTGCCGGGCGAGGACGGCATGTACTGCGTCGACTTCACAGCAGACGACCTGCGGCGGAATCTGCTGCCCGCGTACGGCTCGATGGATAGCCTAGCGGATGCATACTTTGACCATATGGAGCAGGCGATCGCTTGGGCGTCGAAGCTTCCGATGCGTAAGCGCGTAGGGCACCCGCTGCTCATTCAGAAGTTCCGGACGGAGCTGCCGCCGATTGGCGAGGCGCTGCTGAACCGCCGGCTGGAGCGCATCGTGCGCCTGCTGGCCGAGTCCGGCGTCGGACTCGACGTCAACACGGCAGGGCTGCGCGTGCCGACGTGCGGACAAGCGTATGCGCCGGACTGGTTCGTGCGCAAGTGCCAAGCGGCGGGGGTCGAAGTCGTCTACGGCTCCGACGCGCACAAGCCGGAGCAGGTCGGCTTCGGCTATGACTGGTTCGCCGCTGCCGCCGCCGGTGGCAGCGGCAGCGCGTAAGCCCCAGCGGCTTGTGCGAGCGAGCGACGCCGGAATGGACTGCGTAAGCCCTCCTCGAGGGCTTACGGCAACGGGCTGTACTATAATAAGGAAGCGCTTCTCACCTCAAATCCTCGATAGACTGAACATCCTCCATATACTCCGGAACGACCAATCCCAGCTTCGTGCCTGACAGGTTCGGCCCCAGGTCCTCGAAGCTGCCTTTGTATTGGTTGTAATAGTCGATCGACGTCGTCGGCAGCCACGCGGCGACCATCGCATCGGCGTCGCCTCCGGCGATGCCGGCCCACATCGGACCGATCTCCACCTGCAGCAGCTCCGCTTTGTAGCCAAGCTTCTTCTCCAGCACGGAGCCGACGACGTTCGTGCTCGCGATCTCGGAATCCCACGCGACGAGAGCAAGCCGGATCGTCTGACCGGAGGCTGGAGGGATTCCTTCGGTCCACTTGGCGACGACGTCCGGATGCTCGTCGACCCACTTGTCAGCGGCGGCAGCCGGGTCCATGCCGTCCGCGATCAGGCTCATGACGGCCTCCATGTCCGAAGGCTGCCACGAGAAGCGGTCGAGGAACTGATACGCGGACGCCATATCGTTCTTCAACCCGAGCCTAACGATCGTATGAATCTCCTCGCTGCCTCCGAACGACTGCTTCGGATCGTCCAAATACTTCAGCTTGAATTTGATAAACATCCAATGCGGTGTCCAGCCCGTGACGATGATCGGCTGCTGCTGCGAAAATGCCTGGCTCAAAGCGGCAGTCATCGCCGTGCCGGAGCCTTCGACCAGCCGCCAGTCGTCCAGACCGTAATCCTGCATCGCCTTGGCCGTCGCCTTCATGAGACCCGAGCCGGGATCGATGCCGATGATCTCGGAGCCCACTTGCTGCGCAATCTCGTTATCTGATCCCGTCCTGTTCATGGCCCACTGCGTGATGCCGGCAGCAATCAGCACGGCGACTGCCGCCGCCGTGATCCAAGCCGTTCGGCGGAAGCTGCCCGCACGAGTGCGGCGCTTGCCGCCGACTGCCTTCTGCGAGAGCCGGTCGAGCAGGATGGCGAGGATCACGACGGCGAGGCCGGCTTCGAAGCCTTGGCCGGTATTGAGCTGCGTGACGGCGCGATAGACGTCCGCGCCAATGCCTTGCGCGCCGATCATAGAGGCGATGACGACCATCGACAGCGACAGCATGATGGTCTGATTAACGCCGGCCATCATGTTCGGCAGCGCGAGCGGAAGCTGCACCTGAAGCAGCTTCTGACCCGGCGTCGTGCCGAACGAATCGGCGGCTTCGATGAGATCGCCCGGCACTTGCTTAATGCCGAGCAGCGTCAGCCGGATCGTCGGCGGGATCGCGAAGATGACGGACGCGATCACCCCCGGCACGACGCCGAGGCCGAAGAACGTCACGGCAGGGATAAGGTAGACGAAGGCGGGCATCGTCTGCATGAAGTCGAGCAGCGGCGTCAGAATGCTGCGGACAGTCCGGTTAGCGGCGCACCAGATACCAAGCGGGATGCCGACGACGATCGAGATGAGCGATGCGGTTAACACGAGCGCCGTCGACTCCATCGTGTTGTCCCAATAGCCCAGATTCCAGATGAGCAGCAGCCCGATAACCGTGAGCAGAGCCATCGACCACCTGCCCAGCCGATAACCGAGCGCCGCCAGGGCGAGGATGATTAGCCAGAAGGGCAGCAGATGCAGCAGAGCGGAGAAGGCGTATACCGTTCCGCCAATGGCTGCGGACAGAATATCGAACAGCCAGCCCAGATTCGTGCCCAGCCAATCGACGACGGCCTCCACCCATTGGTCGAGGGGCAGCTTCGGCATTTACGATTCTCCTTCCGTATTAATATGCTCGGAGGCGCCGGTCAAGGCCGCCAGCACCGCGCCGCGTACGATAATGCCAAGCAGCTTGCCGCTCTCCTCTGTGACGGCGACCGGAATCGGCGTCTGGCCGACGAGCTCGAACAGATCCTTCAGCGACGCATCGGGCCGAACGGTCGGTACGTCGCGGATGGCGATATCGGCCAGCGAACGGCCGTCCTTGATTGCCGCAGATGCGTCCTCCGCCGTAATGACGCCGAGCAGCTTGCGCGATTTGTCCACTACATACAGGTTCGAGACGCCGCTGGCGCGCATCAGCTCCAGCGCGACGCGAGGCCCGCGATCTGGCGAGATCGTCTCCGGCCGGCGCATGACGTGAGCGGCCGTCAGCACCTTGGACAGGTCGACGTCTTCGACGAACCGCTCGACGTAACGGTTGGCCGGGTTGATCAGAATCTCCTCCGGCGTGCCGATCTGCACGATGGAGCCGTCCTTGAGCAAGGCGATCTTGTCGCCGATGCGCAGCGCTTCGTCCAAGTCGTGCGTGATGAAGACGATGGTCTTCCGCATTTTCTGCTGCAGATCGAGCAGTTCGTCCTGCATATCCTTGCGGATGAGCGGATCGAGCGCGCTGAACGCTTCGTCCATGAGCAGAATATCCGGCTCGTTGGCGAGCGCTCTGGCGATGCCGACCCGCTGCTGCATGCCGCCGCTAAGCTGATCGGGGTAGCTGTTCTCCCAGCCCTTGAGGCCGACGAGCTCCAGGCTTTCCAGCGCCTTCGCGCGCCGCTTCTCGCTGCCGACGCCTTTGATTTGCAGGCCGAACTCGACATTCTCGACAATCGTCTTGTGGGGGAATAGGCCGAACTTCTGGAAGACCATCGCCATCTTGCTTCGCCGGAAATCCCGCAGCTGCTGCGCATTCATTCGCGCGACGTCCTGTCCTCCGCACCAGATCTCGCCGCCCGTAGGCTCGATAAGCCGGTTCAGCAGCCGAATCAAGGTGGACTTGCCGCTGCCCGACAGTCCCATAATGACGAAGATCTCGCCTTCCTCGATCTCGAAGTCCACCCGGTTCACGCCAACCGTATTCTTCGTCTCTTCGAAAATTTGTTTCTTCGTCTGCCCCTTCCTGAGCAGATCCAAAGCCCGCTGAGGCTCCGCTCCGAATATCTTGGTCAATTCCTTCACGGCCAATATCGGCATGCCTAATCCCTCCGAAGCTGATTGCCATTCCCGTATAGAATGAGCCATCCGTGGATGAATCATCCGGTTAACGTTTGACACGCTTCTTCGCCGATCCTTATAATTCTGGAGTATGGTTAAAGTTACCGCGAACGTTCAGGGACATCTAAGGAAGGGATTGTTGCCAACATGCTCAGCAAAGCGGAACGCATCAAACGGTCGAAAGCGCCGGCATCCTCGGGGGAGTGGGGCGACCGGCTGCCGCCGGGCCAGACGCTGACCGAGAAGTTCCCGATCCTGCACGAAGGGGATATTCCCCGGTACGACATGGACGCCTGGGACTTCCGCGTGTTCGGCGAGGTCGAGGAGGCGCGAACGTTCAGCTACAACGACCTTCTGGCGCTGCCGCGCACGCGGGTGGAGACCGACATTCACTGCGTCACACGCTGGTCCAAGTTCGACACCGTCTGGGAAGGCGTTCGCTTCACGGAGCTGCTCAAGCTGCTGAAGGTGAAGCCGGAGGCGAAGTACGTCATGGTGCACGCCGATCCGGACTACGATACGAACGTGCCGCTAGAGGATTTGATGGGGGACGATGTACTGCTGGCTTTCCGGTATAACGATGAACCGCTATCGGACAAGCACGGAGGCCCGCTCCGTCTGCTCGTGCCGCATCTGTACTTCTGGAAGAGCGCCAAGTGGATTCGCGGCTTCGAGTTCATGAAGGAGGACCGGCAGGGCTATTGGGAGGTTCGGGGCTTCCATAGCTACGGCGATCCGTTCACGGAGCAGCGCTTCTCGGAAGACGATATGTACATGCCGGAGGACGAATGGCATCACAAGGACTATGATTAATATCCGGGTAAAAAAGGTGAGGTGATCCCGCATGAACGTACCGCTTAATCCGCAATTGAATCGCGAATACATGCTCGCGATGCTGGACAAGCTGCTGAACACGCCGAGCCCAAGCGGCTTCTGCATGAGGATCATGGCGCTTGTCCGCGAGGAAGCCGGCAAGCTCGGCTTCGAGGTGGAGATGACGCCGAAGGGCAACGGCATCATCACCATTCCCGCCCCCGCGCCCGGCAATGGAGCTGCCGGCGGTACGCTGGGCTTGTCGGCCCACGTCGATACGCTGGGCGCCATGGTTCGGGCCGTCAAGCCAAGCGGCATGATTCGCTTCACCCCGATCGGCGGCTACGCGATGCAGACGGTGGAGGGCGAATATTGCCTCATCCACACGCGCGACGGCCGCGCTTACGAAGGCACCGTGCTGTCCACGAAGCCATCGGTGCATGTGCATTCGGACGCGCGGGATTGGAAGCGCGACGAGGAGAACATGGAGATCCGCATCGACGAGGCGGTATCCAGCAAGGAAGACACGCTGAAGCTCGGCATTCAGGTCGGCGACATCATCTCCTGGGACCCGCGCGCGCGGATGCTGCCGAACGGGTGGATCAAGTCCCGCCACTTGGACGACAAGGCGAGCGTGGCCGCGCTGTTCGGCATCCTCGAATGGCTCAAGCGCACGGGCACGCGCCCGCCGCGGCCGGTGAAGCTGGTGCTGTCCACGTACGAGGAGGTCGGGCACGGCGCCTCCCACATCCCGGAGGATATTACCGAGATGATCGCCGTCGACATGGGCGCGCTTGGCGACGACCTGTCCGCGACCGAGCGCGACGTGTCGATCTGCGCGAAGGATTCGTCCGGGCCGTACGATTACGGCATGACGTCCCGCTTGATCGAGCTGGCCAAGCGGGAAGGCGTGCCGCATGCGGTAGATATCTACCCGCATTACGGCTCCGACGCTTCCGCCGCGCTTCGAGGCGGAAGCAACATCCGCGCCGCGCTCATCGGGCCGGGCGTGCATGCCTCGCACGGCATGGAGCGTACGCACGCGGACGCTATCGCCGGGACGGCGGCGCTACTGCTGGCGTATATGCTGGAGCCGGCGGAAGGCTGATCGGCGGCGCTTGTGCGCCGGACCAGAAATTGGAAGTTGGAGACCGCGAAATTTCGCGGTCTTTTTTTGTTTTTCGAGCCTTTTCACCTGATATTACTTGAACTAATTTAGCCTGACTATCGTCTATTTAACAACTAAGCAAACGGGCGGTAAGCACTAGATAAGCCGCTCCGAATGAAGGAGGGATGCACACGCCGATTGCGCTTTAAGCTTGACAGCGGAAGTTATACCAAGCATGAGTCATGGGTTCGTCTGACGAACGGCAGCAAGAGTAGTTATGCTGAATCGAACGTTGGATCGCACCGAAGATTGGCAGCAGGACAAGACAGAACGGCATAAAGATTTAACAAGTACCGATTCATCTAGATTAACCTCGAATGCAAACCTCGAACTCGGAAGTTATATGGCCTTATCAGCCCATCGGCGATTTATCATGCTTGATTGACTAGGGACCACGCTCCGAACCAGAAATACGGCAAGTAGAAGGAGTCCGCTGGCATGCGTAAACAAGTGAATAGCAAGTCGCGTTATATGCCCGGCCTTGACGGCCTTAGGGCGATCTCGGTATTGGCGGTTATCGCCTACCACTTGAATTTGAATTGGGCTCCCGGAGGTTATCTGGGCGTCGGCGTCTTCTTTGTGTTATCCGGTTATTTGATTACAGACCAATTGGTCGCCAGATGGCAGCGCGATCGCAGCTTGGCGCTCGGAAGCTTCTGGCTGCGCAGAGCCCGCCGTCTGCTCCCCGCCATGCTGCTCATGACTGCGGTCGTGTGCGCGTACTTGGGGATTACCGATCCGCAACGGCTCGGAACGCTAGGCGGCGACGTGTTGTCTGCGGTCACGTATGTCAACAACTGGTGGCTGATTTTTCATAAGGTATCTTACTTTGAGAGCTTCGGACCTCCTTCCCCATTCGGCCATTATTGGTCGCTAGCGGTGGAGGAGCAATTCTATCTGGTCTGGCCGCTGCTGCTGGCGATCGGCTTGCGATTCATACCGCAGCGCGGCAAGCTCGCGGCCATCATCCTCGCGCTGGCGGCGGCTTCCGCTGCGGCGATGGCGCTGATGTACACGCCCGGCAGCGATCCGAGCCGCGTCTATTATGGCAGCGACACTCGCGTGTTCGGGCTATTGATTGGCGCGGTGTTGGCCGTCATCTGGCCAAGCGGCAAGCTGACGGAGGCGAAGGCGGGAGCGGGTTCCCGCGTTGCTCTTAACGTATTCGGGTTGGCTTCGCTCGCGGCCTTGCTCTATATGATGTGGCGAATGCAGGAATACGACATCTTCGTCTACCGCGGCGGCCTGGTGCTGCTCTCAGTCGCATCGGCAGTGCTAGTCGCCACGCTGGCTCATCCGGCGAGCGGGATTGCCCGCCTCCTGTCGGTGAAGCCGCTGCGCTGGCTTGGCGTTCGCTCCTACGGCATCTATCTGTGGCATTATCCTGTTATCGCGCTGACGACGCCAGTCATCAGTACGGATGGCCCGAGTGTGACGCGAATCGCGCTGCAGGCGGCTGCCAGTATCATATTGGCAGCGCTGTCTTGGAAGTTCGTGGAGGAACCGATTCTTCGCGGCACTTGGAGGAAGGCGGTACAGGCAGGTTCGTTGTCGCGACTGTCGCACCGCATGTCCCGCGGCGCCCGCAAGCATGCGGCTGCGATCGCGGCTGCGGGCTTGACGGTTGTGCTCTGCGTATCGTGTATAGGCACGGGATCGGTAGGCGGCGAGCGGAGCGCGGCCGCTTCCGATACAGGCGAGCTGGTTGTCCCTGCGAGCGCAGCTGGCGGAGTCCCTTCCAACGAGGGGATATCGAATGCGCTAGGCGGCGGAGCGTCGAGCGGGGCGGCATCGAGCGGAGCGGCTTCCAATGCAATAGGCAGCGGCGCATCCGATAAAGGCGCTCCGAGACACGCCGGCAGCGGCTCGACGAATCCGGCAAGTGGCGATCATGCAGGGAAGCAAACGGACAGTGACCATGCCCCGATACCAGCAGACGATAAGGGCGCTTCGAGCGCGGGGAGCTCGACCCCGGCCGGGGATGAAGCAGCCTCGGACGAAGCAGCGCCGAAGTCCGGCGAAGGCATTACGATCATCGGCGACTCCGTCATTCTTGGCGTGAAGTCGACCTTGGAGGAGCAGCGCCCGGGCATTGTCGTAGACGGCAAGATCGGCCGGCAGCTCACACAGGCTTTCGACACGATTGATTCGTATGAGAAGGCTGGAGCTCTGGGTGACATCGTTATTCTGGAGCTCGGGACGAACGGCACGTTCACCGCCAAGAAGCTGTCGCAGCTGCTAGATGCGATCGGCGACCAGCGGCACATTCTGCTCATTAACACGAGAGTGCCCCGGAAGTGGCAGGACGAAGTCAACAAGATGCTCTCCAACGCGGCAGAAGCCCGGGACAACGTCGCCTTGGTCGACTGGTACGCTGCCAGCAAAGGCAAGGACGGCTATTTCGCCAAAGACGGCGTTCACCTGAACAGCGAAGGAGCCGCGTCTTACGCGGAGATGCTGACGTCTGCCGTTGATAAACTTAAGCTGGAAGCGTAAAGCGGAACGGCTTGAACCGGATTGCTTTATCGGACTAAAGCGCCCGGCGGGGGTATATCTATTCAGGCACCTATGAGGCTTATCCCCACAACTCAGGCAGAGCTCCACGTCGCCCGATCTACCTGTACTGACGCAAGGGGATAAGCCTAACAGCCTGAGCGGAGGGGATAGTGGCATATCCGTGTGACAAAGGGATGTGTCGGACGAATCGTTCCGGTACGGTTTGACAACGAGCACACAACGAACCCCCAAGGGAGAGTCCCTTGGGGGTTCGTTGTTCCAACGCGTCGCCGGCGGTTACATGCCGAACGCTTCGGCTAGCAGCCGATATGACTTCAGGCGGGCTTCGAAGTCGTGCGTCAGCGTGACGACCATGAACTCGTCGATGCCGAATTGGTCCTGCATGTTCAGCAGCCGCGCGCGCACTTGGGCAGGCGTCCCGATGATCCGGCGCTGGCGCACAGCGCGGATGCGTTCGCGGTCATAGTCCGTATACGGATAACTCTCCGCCGTCTCAACGGAAGGGAACCAGTCGAGCATCCGCCCTTGCTCGAGCGAGAGGAAGAACAGATCGGTGCTCGTCGCAAGCCGCGAAGCTTCTTCCTCCGTGTCGGCGCAGATGACCATGACGGCGGCCAAGGCGCGGGGCTCCGGGTGGCGCTCGGACGGCTTGAAGTTCTCCTTGTAGTAATGAACGGCGTCTTCGCTTCCCGGAACGCCGAAGAACTGCGCGTAAGCATAGTTGGCGCCTTTGCGCGCGGCGATCTGAGCGGTGCCGAGGCTTGAGCCGAGCAGCCACACTTCGGGAGCGGTCGGAATGAGCGGCGACGCCTGCAATCCGGCAAAACGATGCCCGGCCGGCAGCTTGTCGTACAAGTACGCGTTCAGATCGTCGACTTGCTCGGGGTAACGGTCGATGTCGACGAATTTGCCTTCCTGCAGCGCGCGGGTGGACAGCGGCATGCCGCCCGGCGCGCGGCCGAGGCCGAGGTCGATCCGGCCAGGGTGCAGCGCCTCCAGCAGCTTGAAGTTCTCGGCTACCTTGTATGCGCTGTAATGGGGCAGCATAATGCCGCCGGAGCCGACGCGGATTCGCGACGTCGCTGCGGCGAGATGGGCGATCAGCACCTCAGGACTCGAATGGGCCAGCGCGCGCGATGCATGGTGCTCGGACACCCAATAGCGGTGGTAGCCTAGCTCGTCTGCGAGCTGAGCGAGCCGTGTCGTCTCGGCCAGCGTCTGGGAAGCCGTACGTCCTTCGCAAATTTGCGATTGATCGAGGACGCTTAATATCATCGGACACACCTCGTTTTGAAGACGGAGTTGGATGGAGCGGACCGTCCTATTTTGTGAGAACCATATGGTTATTTATCATAACGCTCGGCCTAACTGTAGTCAATATTTGCACAGAATATGCCAGTCGGCTTGATTACGGAAATTTTTTGCTTATGATAGAGGTAGAGGAGGATGATTCGAATATGGAAATTACATATCACGGCCATTCAACGGTCCAGATTACGACAGGCGGGAAGTCTCTCATTATCGACCCGTTCCTAAGCTTCAACCCGCTCGCGAAGGCGAAGCCTGAGAGTATCAAGGTTGACGCGGTGCTGCTGACGCATGCGCACGACGATCATATTCTGGACGCCGGACCTATCTCGCAGGCCAATGGCGATGCGCCGATCGTATCGATCGTCGAACTCGCGACGTGGCTGTCTTGGAAAGGCCTGAGTACGATCGGCATGAACATGGGGGGCACGGTGGATCTGGGCTTCGCTCAAGTGAAGATGATTCAAGCATTCCACAGCTCGGGCATCGCGCTGCCGGACGAGAAGCGAATCGTGAACGCGGGCATGCCGGCCGGCTTCATCATTCGCGCGGAGGGCAAGACGATACTGCATACGGGCGACACGGCGTTGTTCGGGGACATGAAGATGATCGGCGAGCGTGAGAAAATTGATCTGGCATTCATCCCGATCGGCGGACACTTCACCATGGACCCGGAAGACGCGCTCCAAGCGGCGGAGTGGTTCAAGGCTCGGCAAGTCGTGCCGATCCACTACGACACGTTCCCGCCGATCAAGCAGGATGCCGGAGCCTTCGCCAGCCGTCTGGAAGAGAAGGGCATTCGCGGCCGTGTGCTCGCGCCGGGCGAGACGCTCACGCTGTAAGGAGCGGGAGTGTTACTGAAGCTTGGCGACGAATGCTGGAATTCTTTTTTTTAGCTTCAAACGGATGTTGTTGTAACTGAGGTTGATAGAAGGAGTCATCATCATGGCGAAGAAGAGACCCGCGCAGCATCAGCGCAGGCAGCCGGAGACGCGGCCGCAGTCGCAGGAAGCGTCCGGCGGGGCTACGCTGAAGGAACTGCTAAGCGCGGATGTGCTTGGCAAGCTGAAGGCGCAGGCCGAAGAGCTGAAGGCCGACGAAGCCCGACGCAAGGAGCAGAAGCGACAGGAAGAGGAAGAGGCGCGGAAGGCCGAGCAGAAGCGGCTGGAGAACAATTTTGAGTATTTGCTGAACAACAGCAGCATGGATTGGAAGAAGCATAAGTAAATATAACTGAAGGGGGCAGTCCCATCGGCCGTTTGGCCCGCCGGGAGCGCCCCCTTCTTGCGATCGGAAGATGAGCGGCGGGAAATGAACAAGTAGCGGGATCTGCACTCCCCATGGACCTTTGTTGTCCTTCATCCTTCACTGATGATTTTGCAGCTGAGCTGAGGGGATAAGCCTGTAAAAGAGGCGGGAGAAGGGGGGCGGATCGGCATGGAGGCGGCAGGAGGAGGGCAATCGGTGGAGAGACATCGTATCATCCTCGACCTGGAGGGCGGCATCGATGGCGCGATTGCGCTGATCTACGCCTTGCTCGCGCCTGATATAGCGCTGGAAGGCGTAACGTCGGTGCGCGGCGAGACGAGCGCGTTCATCGCGGCGGAGCAGGCGCTGCGCATTGCGCAGCTGTGCGCGCCCGGCAGCGGGCTGCGCGCGGCCGCCGGTGCGGATGCGCCTGCGCCGCGCCAAGGCCGTATTGGCCCGGCAGCCGCAGGGCACGGGCCGACGGGTTTAGGCGGCGTGCTGTTGCCGCCGGCCGAAGGGCAGCCGCTGCGAGAGACGGCTGCCGAGTTCGTCGCGCGCCTGGCGGGCGAGCGTCCGGGCGAGCTCGCATATGTGCTCGCCGGGCGCGCGACGAACTGGCCGCTCGCGCTGCGGCAGGACCCGGCGCTCGCCGGCAAGCTGCGCCGCGTCGTCCAGCTTGGCGGCGCCGTTCTCGTGTCGGGCGACGCGACGCCGGTCGCCGAAGCGAACTTCCGCGCCGACCCCGAGGCGGCGGATGCGCTGCTGCAGACCGCGCCCGACCTGACGGCGGTCGGGCTGGACGCCTCCGCGAAGCTTGCGATTGCGCCTTCGCGGCTAGGTCTGATCGAGCCGATCGTACCTCCGGCTCAGGCGCGTGCGCTCCGGCTGCTGCGCCGCCTGCTCGATTACCGCGTCCGCCATCCGCTGCGCGATGGCGATCCGATCGGTCTGGCGCCGCTGCCAGGCGTCGCGGCCCTGCTTGCGGCGACCCGGCCGGAGCTGTTCGCCTACCGCGTATGGCCCGCCCGGGTCGCCGCGGAAGGCGAGCTCACGGCCGGCATGGTGATCGCCGACCGCCGCCGCCGGCCGTCGCTTCCAGGGGGCCG
This sequence comes from Cohnella lubricantis, assembly GCF_014212015.1. Taxonomy (GTDB): domain Bacteria; phylum Bacillota; class Bacilli; order Paenibacillales; family Paenibacillaceae; genus Cohnella; species Cohnella lubricantis. Next base: position 105,722 of record NZ_JACJVN010000019.1, read on the forward strand.
GCCGGTTCGCTTCGCCGTTGACTTGGACACGGAAGCGGCGCTCCATGCTTTTCTGTCCGTCTGGGTTCGATAGGGAACGCCGGAACCGCTTCCAACGCTGCTATTTTGGGGAAAAATTGTTAGCGGAAAATCTAGGATCTGCACAAAATCACGTATTTACAAGAGCAATCGAGCGGAGTATTATAAAAAACGTATCGCAGAAGTTGTATACAAGTACACAGTCAAAGGAGGCGTTGAATGCGCTATCCTGAATCTTGGCTCCGCGGCGCTCCGCTGGGCGAAGGCATCACATGCGAGCTTCGAATGCAAATCATAAGCGGTGCGCTAAAGCCGGGCGAGACGTTGTCCGAGAACCGGATCGCCGCCGACTTCGGCACAAGCCGATCTCCTGTTCGCGAAGCCATGAAAACGCTGTCTAGCGAAGGCTTGATACGCTTGGAGAGGATGGGAGCCGTCGTCATCGGACTCGGAGAGAAGGAAGTCGATGAGTTATACGACGTTCGCTTCCTGATCGAGAGCTTCGCGCAGCAACGAATGGCTGGGCTGGACACCGGCCCGCTGATCGTTCAATTGGGCCGCATCATCGACAAGATGGAGCTGGCTGCTAAACATATGGACCCAATTGAATTCGCTTACCAAGACCTCGCATTCCATGAGACGATCATTGCGGAAGCGAAGCATTCGAGGATCTGGCAGCTGTGGAAGAGTATCCGCCAGATCGTCATGACCGTCATGCTGCTCACTACGGAAGAGGTGTTCTCCGAGGGGGAGGCGAGAGTCGCCGGCGTTATTGACAAGCATCGCAAGCTGCTGAACGGCATTCAGACGAACGATCCGAAGACGATCGAACGGACGGTGCGCGACTATTTCGCCGACTCGTACGTGACGCTGCACGACAGCATCTCGCCGGCTCGCGGCTAATGGCTCGAAACTGGAAGAGGGCTAGACCCGGTTACGCGAAGGTAAACCGCAAGAGGCGATTGTGTTAGTAAGCCGGCTCAACCGGGTTCCATGCGCGAATCGCCAGAGGTATCTCTGCAAGCTGTCTAACTCCGGTTCGGCGCAGGCAAGCAGCACCCTTGATCGGGCTTAACGCTCGGTCTTGTCTTTCGGCCAAACTTGTCGACAAGTATACGTACCTAAAATCGAGGGTTATCGGCCAAAATAAGGAGAATCGGCATCAAGGCAAACTAAACAACCTGGAGGTCTCCATGAATACGCTTTTTGGAATGAGCCATTCGGCTACGTTACTCGTATGGACGCTGATCGCGATCGCGTTCTTGATCGTGTTCATCTCGAAATTCAAATGGAATCCATTCGTGACGCTGCTGCTGGCGAGCATCCTGCTCGGCTTGCTCACCGGCATGAAGTCGACGGATGTCGTCACTTCGATCACTAAAGGCCTCGGCGGCACGCTCGGCACGATCGCCATCGTCATCGGCCTGGGCACGATGCTCGGCAAGATGATGGCGGAGTCAGGCGGAGCTGAACGCATCGCTACGACACTGATTGATCTGTTCGGCGACCGCAAGGTGCATTGGGCAATGCTGCTCGTCGGCGTTCTGGTCGGCATCCCGGTCTTCTTCGAGGTCGGCGTTATTCTGCTGATCCCGATCGTGTTCGTCGTCGTCGCGAAAACGAAGAAGCCATTGCTGCAGGTCGGCATCTCCGTCCTGGCCGGCTTGTCCGTCGTGCACGGCCTCGTGCCGCCGCATCCAGCACCGATGATCGCCATTGACGCTTATGGCGCGAATCTCGGTCAGACCATTGTCTACTCGCTCTTGATCGGTATCCCGGTCGCGATTGTTGCTGGCCCCTTGTTCGGCAAATATATCGGCAAGCGCATCGACGTTCATCCGGATCCGAAGCTCGTCGAGCAATTCGCATCGAAGAATGAGCGCAAGCTGCCCGGCTTCGGCATTACGCTGTTAACGATCCTGATGCCGGTAATTCTGATGCTGATCGGTTCGATCGCAAGCATTATCGATCCGGATGCTAAATACGGCTTCACCGTCTTCTGCGAATTTATCGGCCACGAGGTTGTGGCGCTGCTCATCTCGGTCGTGTTCTCGTTCTTCTCGCTCGGCTTCGCCCGCGGCTTCTCGAAGGACGAGGTGTCCAAGTTCGCATCCGATTCGCTCGCTCCGATTGCCGGCATCGTCCTGATCATCGGCGGCGGCGGCTCGTTTAAGCAAGTGCTGATCGATAGCGGCGTCGGCCAAGCGATCGCCGATATGGCGACGAATGCCAATATCAATGTCATTCTGTTCGCTTGGCTCGTCGCTGCCTTGATCCGCGTAGCGACAGGCTCCGCAACGGTCGCCATGACGACGTCTGCGGGCATCGTCGCGCCGGTGCTGGCGATGACACCCGGCGCTAACCTGGAGCTTGTGGTGCTGGCGACGGGCGCTGGTTCGCTCATTCTGTCGCACGTCAACGACGCCGGCTTCTGGATGGTGAAGGAGTTCTTCAACATGAGCGTGCCGCAGACGCTGAAGTCTTGGACGGTCATGGAGACGATTCTGTCGGTGCTCGGACTGGTACTTATTCTGGCCGTCAGCATGTTTGTGTAAGGAACGTAATTGTGTAAAATGGATAGGTGCAAAAAATAGAGAGAGAGAAACCATGCTAGAGAGAAGGAATTGAAATGGCTGCAAATCGGTACATGATAGGCATCGATATCGGGACGACCAGTACGAAGGCGGTCGTCTTCCGGGAAGACGGCTCCAACGTATCCGTCGGCAATGTCGGTTATCCGCTCTATACGCCAACGCCCCAAATCGCCGAGCAGAATCCGGACGAGATTCTGGACGCTGTCGTCTCGGCGGTGAAGGAGGCGGTGGCTGCCGCCGGCGTGCAAGCCGAGGAGATTCTGTTCGTCTCCTGCAGCTCGGCGATGCATAGCGTCGTGCCGGTGGATGCGGATGGCAAGCCGCTCATGAACGGCATCACTTGGGCCGACAACCGCAGCGCGGAATGGGCGAGGAAGCTGAAGCACGAGCTTGGCGGGCACGAGATCTACATGCGTACCGGCACGCCCGTCCATCCGATGTCGCCGATCACGAAGCTGCTCTGGCTCCGCGACGACCAACCGGAGCTGTTCGCCAAGGCGGCGAAGTTCATCTCGATTAAGGAATATGTGCTGGAGAAGCTGTTCGGCCGCTACGTCGTCGATTACTCCGTCGCTTCCGCGACCGGACTGATGAACCTGCAGAAGCTCGATTGGGACGAGGAAGCGCTGCGCGTGGCCGGCATCACGCCGGACCGCTTGTCCGAGCTCGTGCCGACGACCTTCAAGCTGGAAGGGCTTAAAGCCGCTTACGCCGCCGAGATGGGGCTGTCTCCATGGACGCCGTTCGTCGTCGGCGCCAGCGACGGCGTCTTGGCGAACCTAGGACTCGACGCGATTAATCCCGGCGTCGTGGCCATCACGATCGGCACAAGCGGCGCGATCCGCACCGTGACGAACAAGCCGTCCACCGACCCGAAGGGCCGCTACTTCTGCTACGCGCTGACCGAGGAGCATTGGGTCGTCGGCGGTCCGGTCAACAACGGCGGCGTCATCTTCCGCTGGGCGCGCGATGAGTTCGCCGCCTCGGAGGTCGAGACCGCGAAGCGTCTGGGCATCAGCCCATACGATGTCCTGACCCGCATTGCGGAGCGCGTGCGACCGGGCTCCGACGGCTTGATTTTCCACCCGTACCTGACCGGCGAACGCGCGCCGCTCTGGAATCCCGACGCGCGCGGCTCGTTCTTCGGCCTGACGCTGCATCACCAGAAGGAGCATATGATCCGCGCGGTGCTCGAAGGCGTCATTTATAATCTGTACACGGTCATGCTGGCGATGCAGGAGAACACCGGTGTGCCGAAGCGCATCAAGGCTTCCGGCGGCTTCGCCCGCTCTCCGCTGTGGCGGCAGATGATGGCGGACATCTTCAACCAGAACGTCGTCGTGCCCGAGAGCTTCGAGAGCTCCTGCCTCGGCGCCGTCGTGCTCGGGCAGCTTGCCTTCGGCGACAAGGACGCGTTCACCCGCGTTGCCGGCATGGTCGGCTCGACCCACGAGCACGTGCCGAACGCTTCGGCTGCCGCCGTGTACGAGGAGCTGCTGCCGATCTACGTGCGGCTGTCGCGCGCTCTCGAACCGGAATACTCGGAGATCGCGAAGTTCCAACAGAAGCTGTTCACCCACATTCATTAATTGGCGCATGCCATCAGACCGTCTCAGCCGGGTACCCCCGACTAGAGACGGTCTTTGTCTATCCGGGCATCGTGCTATAATGTCGCTATGCGATCACAATCGGAAGGTGGGAGACCGTTGGAATCCGCGGTTCACGTGCTCGTCGTCGAGGACGATAACGAGATTAACCAGCTGCTCTGCGGCATCGTCCGCCGAAGCGGCTATCTGGCGCAGCCCGCTTATTCGGGCACGGAAGCGCTCTTGTACTTGGACAAGCAGGAGTGGAGCCTCGTGCTGCTAGACTTGATGCTCCCCGGTCTTCGCGGAGAAGAGCTGCTTGGCGTCATTCGCGGCCGAGGGGAATGCCCTGTCGTCGTCGTCTCTGCGGAAGGCGAGCAGCAGACGAAGATTGAGACACTGCGGACAGGCGCCGACGATTACATTACGAAGCCGTTCGATCTGGAGGAAGTGTCCGCGAGGATCGACTCGGTGCTGCGACGGTACCTGCGGTTGCCGGCGAAGGCTGTGCCGAAGACGCTCGCCCACAAGGATTTGGTCATGGACACCGACGCCAAGACGGTAACCGTAGGCGGTGCGGAGCTGGCGCTGACGGCGCGGGAATACGACATACTCGCGCTGCTGCTCGCTAATCCGAAGAAGCTGTTCTCGAAGGCGAACCTGTTCGAGAGCGTCTGGGGAGAGACGTTCCTCGGCGGCGAGGAGAATACGATTAACGTGCATATGAGCAACCTCCGGAACAAGCTCGCCAAGGCGAATCCGGACGATGAATATATCGAGACGATCTGGGGAATGGGGTATCGGCTCAAAACTTAAGATTTTCTTACGAAATGCCTTTAGCTTCTCTTATGGTTCGTTCTCTAAACTGAAGCTAACGAATAAGGGAGGTTAACAGGATGAACGAATATGTGCTTCGAACGAACCTGCTGACGAAGAGATACAAGCAGCAGCTCGCGCTCGACAACGTGGACATGTCCATCCGCGCCGGTTCGATCTACGGGTTCATCGGGCAGAACGGCGCCGGCAAGTCGACGCTGATGAAGCTGGTGACCGGCCTCGCGTTCCAGACGTCGGGGTCGATCGAGCTGTTCGGGCAGAGCGAGGAGAAGGCGCTGATCGAGGCGAGACACCGGATTGGCGTTGCCATCGAGCAGCCCGCGCTGTTCCCGTACATGACCGCGTATGAGAATGTGGAGGCCCATCGAATCCAGCGGGGCATTCCCGGCCGGGAATGCGTGGCGCAGGCGCTGAAGCTGGTCGGGCTCGGCGAGACGGGGCGGAAGAAGGCCCGCAACTTCTCGCTCGGCATGAAGCAGCGGCTGTCGCTCGCGGTGGCGCTGCTGGGCGACCCGGAATTCCTCATTCTGGACGAGCCGACGAACGGCCTCGATCCGATGGGCGTCGTCGAGATGCGGGAACTGCTGCGCAAGCTGAACCGCGAGCGGGGCATTACGATTCTCATCTCAAGCCATATTCTGAGCGAGCTGCATCAGCTGGCTACGCATTATGGCATTATCCATCATGGCAAGCTGCTGGAACAGCTGACCGCGGACGAGCTTCAGGCGCGCTGCCGAACGTTCTTGCACATTAAAGTGGATGCGCCGGAGAGAGCGGCGGCGGTCATCGAGCGCGAGCTGGACACGAATGAATTCGAGGTGCTCGAGAACGGCGCGATCCGGCTGTACGCCCATCTGGAGCGTCCGGGCCGGGTGTCGTCCGCGCTGGCGGCGCATGGCCTGGAGATCGAGCAATTCATGCCGATGGGCGAGGATCTGGAGAGCTACTTCACGGCTCGGATCGGAGGCGGGGCGCATGAATAACCTGCTTCGGTTCGAGTGGTACAAGCTGATGCATAACCGTACCTTCTGGCTCGGGAGTTTGTTCTTGTTGGCAGCGGCAATCGCTTACCCGATCATGGATTATTATGACGCTCCGAGCTACGAGAGCGGGAAGAAGGGCCTTGACGTCCTCGCGTCTTGTCTAGGCGGCAACGAATACTTCCTTAAGATCGGCGTCAGCATTCTGGGGGGCTTCTTCCTCTCCAGCGAATACGCGAACGGAACGATGAAGCGCAGCGTGTCGGCCGGCGCCGGCCGCACGAAGGTCGTTCTGTCGAAGCTGCTGGTGTTCATGCTCGGTTCCGCTATTGCCGCGCTAATCTTCCCCGTGGTTGGCTTCACGGTCGGCTCGATCATCTACGGCGTCGGCGATGCTCCGGGACCGCTCTCGCTTGCGGAGTATCTGCTGCGTACGCTCGGCGAGACAGCGCTTCTCGGCGCCGCGTACGGAGCGTTCACGGGCATGTTCGCCACGGCGCTGACGGACAGCGGCAAGACGATCGGTCTTAGCTTCGCGTTCTACTTCTTCGTCGATTACTTGTTCATGCTGCTGGCTCATTACATGCCGTTCATGGAAGACGTCTATGACTACTCGATATTCCTGATGATTAAACAAGTTTACACAGATGAGCTCATCGCGATGAGCCCGCTGCGAATCATAGCGGAGCCGGTGTTGACGGCGCTTGTGTGCCTGGCGGTATGCATAGCGATCTTCCGGAGAAAAGAAATCAAGTAATCTGCGCGATCATACGGGAGAGGAGCAGGCTGGCATGTGGATCTGGATCGGACTTACGCTTGGCGCATTGGCGGTTGCTGCGGCAAGCCTGCTCCGGCTGGCGTTCGTCAAGCGGCAAATTCGCAGCCTGACGGAGCAGCTTCGAAGGTATAACCGGCACGAATGGGCGAAGAAGATGACGGTTGGTCTCGGTGACCGTGATGTCGAGCGCCTGGCGGAGGAGATTAACCTCCACACGGCGCTCATCGAGCACGCGAATGCGCAGCGGCGGCGGACCGAGGATGAGCTTCGGCAAGCCGTCGCCAATATGTCGCATGATCTGCGGACGCCGCTGACGTCCATCTCCGGCTACATTCAACTGCTGGAGTCGGACGATCTGACGGAGGAGCAGCGGCGGGAAGCGATCGGCATCGTCAAGAATCGGACGGCAAGGCTTCGGGCCTTGCTGAACGATTTCTTCGTGCTGTCTGTCATCGAATCGACGGATTACGAGCTGCGCCTAGAGTCGGTTCATCTGAATAAGCTGCTTCCGGAGCTGATGCTTGGCTTCTATGATCGGTTAAGCGACAGCAAGCTTCGCCCTGACTTCCGGCTGCCGGAGGAGCCGCTTGTCATTGTGGCAGACGAGCCGGCGGTGCGGCGAGTCGTGGAGAATCTGCTCGTGAATGCGATTCGGCATGCAAGCGGCGTGCTGACGGTAGAAGCTGCGCGAACGGACCGAAGCGCCGTGCTGATCCTCAGCAACGACGCTCCACAGCTGCGCGAGTTCGATCTTGAGCTATTGTTCAACCGGTTCTATATGGCGGATCGGTCGAGATCCAGCAAGGGAGCCGGTCTCGGCCTGTCGATCGCGCGCAGCCTCATGCAGAAGATGGGCGGCAGTCTGACAGCCGACATGGACGGCAGCCGGCTGCGCATGCGCTGCGAATGGCCGCTGTATAAGACAGACGTATGAAAGGGTGAGTTCGAATACATGGCGAAGAAATGGGACGAAGCCTATCGGCTGTTCCAAAGCGCGGAGATGGGAGCGCTGCCGACCCTGTACGCCTCGACAGAACCTTCGCTCAGCGGCGGCGAATATATCGGACCCGGCGGCAAAGGCGCGAAGCGAGGGTATCCGGCGCTTGATCCCGCGATTGACGGCATCGACGACCCTATAATCGCGGGAAGGCTATGGGAAGTTTCCGAACAGTTGACAGGGATTCTTTATTCATTCCAATCGCATTCCTGATGTTGGAGCTTTGCTTTCATGCGAGGAACATGTGATAATGTTTCGACATGATTCTTGGTTCTTGGAGGCTTAACTTAGATTGAATCGATACCCTTTTGAAGTTGACCATTCCCGGCCCTTTCTCGCGCAGGTTGGCGAGTGGGTCGCGGATGTGTTCTACGATATACTGCCGGAAGCCGGCTTCGAAGTGCGCGACGAGCAGATTTATATGGCTTACCAACTGGAGCGGGCGTTCGCTCAGAAGCAGACGATTTTCGCAGAAGCAGGTGTTGGAACGGGCAAGACGCTCGTGTATCTGTTGTACGCGATCTGTTACGCTCGATATACCCGGAAGCCGGCGATCATTGCCTGCGCGGACGAATCCTTAATTGAGCAGCTGGCCAAGACGGAAGGCGATCTGGCCAAGCTGGCACAGCATTTGAGCCTGTCGATCGACGCTCGGTTGGCCAAATCTGCGGATCGGTATCTTTGTCTAACCAAATTGGATCAGGCACGAACCGGTAACGAGCATGCCGATGTATTCAAAGCGGTGCATGACGAACTGCCTGACTTCGTCCATCAATACAAAGCGATGCAGTCGTTCCACGCCTACGGCGATCGCAAACAATATCCGCAGCTGAACGATCAGCAGTGGGACCAGATCAGCTGGGACTCGTTCCAAGATTGCTTCTCCTGCGAGCAGAGACACCGCTGCGGACAGACGCTGTCGCGCGAACACTATCGGAAGTCCAGCGATTTGATTATTTGCTCGCATGACTTCTATATGGAACACGTATGGACGTATGAAGGACGCAAGCGGGAGGGGCAGCTTCCGCTGTTGCCGGATCACTGTGCCGTCGTTTTCGACGAGGGACATCTGTTAGAATCGGCTGCCCAGAAGGCGCTCACTTACCGATTGAAGCATTCGGTGTTCGAACAAATCGTCGGCCGATTGCTGCAGAATGATATTCGGGAATCGTTGGCTGCGCTCATTGACGAGGCGATTGACCGCAGCGAGTCCTTGTTCCGGATGCTGTCAGGATATTGCGAGGATATCCCCGGCTCTGACCGGCAACGGATTGTGCTGAGCCAGCAGCTGCTTGGGGAAGTGCGACGGTTCCGCGAGGTCATTGACGGAATCGAAGAAGAACTGGTCTTCGAGAGTGAGCTGTATACGTTGAACGAGTACCAGCTGCGCATCGTCGAGGAGCACCTGGAGATGATCCAGAAGGCGTTAAGCTTGTTCCAGCACTCGGAAGCGTTGATCAGCTGGGTAACGGAGGATGAGGACGGGCTCACGCTGGTCATCATGCCGAGAGCGGTGAAGGAAGTGCTGCGCGAGAGGGTATTTGCCCTGAATATGCCGGTTGTATTCTCATCCGCGACCTTATCGGTGAACGGTTCGTTCGATTATATCGCTAGCAGCTTAGGCATTGACGATTATGTATCCTTCAGCACGCAATCCCCGTACGATTATGAGAGTCAGATGGAAGTGCTGGCTCCTAAGTGGCCTCGCGGGGCTTCGTCTGAGGAGAGAATGAAAGCTGCCGTCAGCCTGCTGAATCGAACCGGCGGCAGGGCGTTGGTGCTGTTCAACAGCAAAGAAGATCTGCTCAAGTTTAAGGAGCTGCTTCCGTCCTATCCGGCGTGCAAGGACATGCGGTTCTGGTTTGAAGGCGACGCTGAGATCAGCCACCTCATTAGCGCCTTCCAACGGGACGAGACAAGCGTCCTGTGCGCCTTAACGCTATGGGAGGGCCTCGATATCCCGGGGCCTTCGCTCTCGAACGTCATCATCTGGTCGCTGCCTTATCCTCCGCAAGATCCCGTGTTCATGGCGAAGCGGGAGGCGGCGGCATCGCCGTACGAAGAAGTAGATCTGCCGTATATGCTGCTTCGGCTGCAGCAAGGAATGGGACGATTGATTCGCTCTCGCGATGATCGCGGTATCATCGCCATCCTCAGTGAGGAGATCCACTTTGACCCGATCCTTCGGCAGGCGATTGAGGACATCTTGCCGCAGGGGGTTGCGCTGCAACGGGAATGTCTAGACTTAGGATAGAACAATAACGAATAAGAGAGAGTGAATGTTCATGATACAAATAACGGTGCCAGTTCCGGATGTCACGATATACAAACAGAAGGATCCTGAATTAAGCCATATCTACGGATTTACGGATTTCATACAGATTCCTAGAGATAAAGCGGGGATCTTCATGTTCTACAACGATAAGGATGAACTCCTATTCGTAGGCAAAGCGCGGAAGCTAAGACCTCGGATCAAGAAGCACTTCGAGGATACGGTGTCGGACATCAAGGAGCATCGGGAGGAAGTGGCCAAGATTGAAGTTAGCTTGGTCGAAGATCCCGTCCATCGGGAAATATACGAGACGTACATCATTAACGAGTATAAGGCGAAGTACAATGTAGATAAGGCGCTGTATAAGTAATAGGTTGAGCGCCTATGGCCAAAGGAACCACAAATCATGCCGAAAAGCCTTTAATCCACGTTTAGCGGGTTAAAGGCTTTTTTTGATGTATATGGTGAGCTAGAATTTGCAAGTTGGTTGCGGGGGCAGGATTTGAACCTGCGGCCTTCGGGTTATGAGCCCGACGAGCTACCGGACTGCTCCACCCCGCGATAGTAAAAAGCATTATGTTCTTTACGTTGGACAGGTCTCTCATACTACAGCAGTTTAAGACAATATGCAAGCGTTTTTCAGGTAGGAGGCGTATTCGCAGACGGTAAACCTAGCGATCTAAGGCTTTAATATATACAAAGCTAGAAAAAAACAAGAACCATCACAAAGGATGGCTCCATAATAGGCCGTTAAAGTCAGCACGGCAAACGTATCATAGCGGGTTATCGTTGTTCGTTGTGCGATGAAGGCAACGGCTCCGATTTTACTTGCTGGCGAAGGCATTCAGCATCCAGACGTGCTTCTGCAGGCCCGCTTGGATCTCAAGCAGCATATCGTGGGTGACTTCGTCGCCGACCGACTCGGTGAGAGCAAGCGCTGTTTGCAGCTCGTCGATCATTAGGCCGAAGTCGTGCGCGATGGTCTCAACCATCTGCTCGGAAGTGCGGTTGCAGGCATCCTCTTGAACAGTTGCCAGCTTCAATACTTCGCTAAGTGTCGTTACAGCATCTTCGCCAAGGGCGCGAAGGCGTTCCGCCAATACGTCAATATGATCCGCTGCTTCGTTATAGAGCTCCTCGAACTTCGCATGGAGTGTGAAGAAGTGAGGTCCTTTGATATGCCAGTGGAAGTTGCGAAGCTTCATCTCCGTTACGATCCAGTTAGCAAGTTGTTTGTTCAGTTCAGTTGTCATGGCATTCATTGAGAATTCCTCCTTTTAAATTTAAACTCAATCTAAATCTAAAAACATAATAACACCATATGGTCGCTAGAGCATGAAGAATTGATGAAGAAATGGTGAACGTTGGGGCGGACGTACGGAGGAAGGGGGGGGAATTAGTCTGCAAACCGAACTAACTCGGCGCTCGAAGCAGCCGCGCAACTCTTCTCCTCCCGCAACTCTAGCAACTCTGCTACAATAGAATAGCTAGACGCTATGGGGGTAATCGCAATCATGAAAACATTCAAGAAGTTCTATATCGAAATAACGAGCGTCTGCAATCTCGCTTGCACGTTCTGTCCAGAGACGAAGCGTCAGGCGCAGTTCCTGCAGGTGGATCGTTTCCGCCATATACTGGATGAGATCAAGCCGCATACCGACTCGATCTATCTTCACGTGAAGGGCGAGCCGCTGCTGCATCCGAAGATTGATCAACTGCTCGACATCAGCTGCGAGAAGGGCTTCAAGGTGAACATCACGTCGAATGGTACGCTGCTGCACAAGAATCGGGACAAGCTGCTCGGCAAGCCGGCGCTGCGGCAGATGAACTTCAGTCTGCACAGCTTCGACGGCCATCCCGGCTCGAAGGACAAGGAAGGCTATGTCACTAGCGTCGTCAATTTCGCTAAGGAAGCGGCGAAGGAACACGGCGTGTTCATCTCGCTGCGCCTCTGGAACTTGACGGAGGACAACCAGACGAACCTGCAGCGCAAGCGCAACCGCGAGGTGCTGGACATTCTCGAGCGTGAATTCAATCTCGACTACAATATCGAAGAGAGGTTCGAGCGGGGCAAAGGACTTAAACTCACCGACCGCATCTACTTGAACCAGGATCACGAGTTCAAATGGCCGAAGCTGGAGGAGCGGGAAGCCGAGGGGCGAGGGTTCTGCCACGCGCTTCGCAATCAAGCCGGCGTGCTCGTCGACGGGACGGTCGTCCCGTGCTGCCTCGACGGCGAAGGCGTCATTAACCTCGGCAACATCCACGACAAGCCGTTCGGCGACATCATTGAAGGTGAACGGGCCAATCGGCTGTACGACGGATTCTCCCGACGCGAGGTTGTCGAGGAGCTGTGCCGCAAGTGCGGGTACAGGCAGCGGTTCAACCTGCCGCCGTCAGCTGGCACGGAAGACGAAATTGCTTGATCATCGGCCGGAAATCGGGTATGATCTTATAGAATATTTTCCTTAACCGAATACGCATCAACCGGAGGAGCCTGCCATTCGCAGGCTTCTTTTTGCATTTTTTTGGGGTTGCGAAGGTCGGAATGGGGAATTTCTAACAATCAGAAAGCATTAGAGGGGGCGCTGCCATGGAACAGCAAGCTATTTGGGCAATCGTTATATTCTTAGCAACTTATGCCATGATCATCACGGAGAAAATTCACCGGACAATCGTCGCGATGATCGGAGCGGCGCTAATGGTCGGCGTGGGCATCGTCGATCAGGAGATCGCCATCCATCACATTGACTTCAATACGCTCGGGTTGTTGGTCGGCATGATGATCATCGTCGGCATCACCGCCGAGACCGGTCTCTTCAATTATATTGCGATCGCAGCCGCGAAAAAGGCAAAGGGCGTGCCGATTCGAATTCTCGTTGCGCTGGCGCTCATTACCGCCGTCGGCTCGGCCTTCCTCGACAACGTGACGACGGTGCTGCTCATGGTTCCCGTCACGTTCAGCATTACGCGGGAGCTTAAGGTGTCGCCGCTCCCGTTCTTGCTGACGCAGATCGTCGCATCGAACGTAGGCGGCACGGCGACGCTGATCGGCGACCCGCCGAATATCATGATCGGCAGCGCCGTCAAGGAACTGACGTTCAATGCCTTCCTGGCGAATTTGGCGCCAATCGTTGTCGTCATTATGGCCGTGTATGTCGGCATCTTCATCTTGATGTTCCGCAAGAAGCTTCGCACAACGGATGAAGCCGTCCGCAGCTTGATGGCGATCAATGAGAAGGAATTGATTACGGACCGCAAGCTGCTTATCCAATCGCTTGTCGTTCTGGGCCTTGTCATTCTCGGCTTCTTCACGCATCAGATGCTGCATATGGAGTCGGCAACGGTGGCACTGGCTGGTGCCTTCCTATTGTTGCTGCTGACTGGCGAGCACTCGATGGAGCGATCGCTTAGCAAAGTCGAATGGACGACGATCTTCTTCTTCGTCGGCTTGTTCGTGCTCGTCTCCGGACTTGTCGAGACAGGCGTCATCGCGGATCTGGCGACGAAGGCGATCGATTGGACAGGCGGCGACCCGGTGGCGACTTCGATGCTGATTCTATGGCTGAGCGCGATCGCCTCATCGTTCCTCGACAACATTCCGTTCGTGGCGACGATGATCCCGATGATTCAAGAGATCGGCGCGCTCGGCTACGGCGATCTCGAACCGCTCTGGTGGAGCCTGGCGCTCGGCGCTTGCCTTGGCGGCAACGGCGCGCTGATCGGCGCAAGCGCCAACCTGATCGTAGCCGGGCTGGCCGGGAAGGAAGGACACCCGATCTCGTTCATGAGGTTCCTTAAGTTCGGCTTCCCGCTGATGATTCTATCGATCGTCATTAGCAGCGTTTATATTTACCTTCGTTATTTGTAAGCCGGCGGGGATTGATTTTCAGACGATATCAGAATATATTTAAACTAAATCTAAGCAGAAGAAGGAGGGATGGACATGTCCCGCAGCGGACTTACCGCGCCTAGGAAGCTGATTCTCGATATCGTCAGCGAATCGCACGACCATCCGACCGCTTCGGATATTATTGATCGTCTTAAGCATCAAGGCCAAACCGTTGCTTACGCAACCGTCTATAATTCACTTCGTTATCTGACCGATAATGGCATGATCCGCGAGCTCAAGCTTGAAGGAGACGCCAGCCGGTACGACGCGAGAACCGAAGATCATCACCACATCGTCTGCACATCGTGCGGACGAGTGGATGAGATCCTGACGGGATCGCCGAAGAATTGGCTTCAGGAGATCGAAGCCGAGACCGGTTATACGATAACGGAAGAACAACTGCTGTTCAAAGGAGTGTGCGCCGAATGCAGAACGTTGAACAAGCCGGGCGTCCAATAACGCCGCCCGCTCTGGAGTTGCTGCCGGAAGGAGCGTTCTGCGACACGACGCGCCGCATCGTCATCGTCAGCCCTTATCCGGCGCATCTGCAGGATCTCGTCTCCGAATTGATGGCGCAATGCTATGATGTTCTGCTGTTCCGCCTTACGAAGGAGCAGGCGCTGCCGCCGATTGTGGCGGATCTGCTCATCATCGATCGCACATGGGGAATCGACACGGAGGTTCCGGTTAATTCGGCCGCCGATATCCTGTACTTGATCGGCGATCGGACGAGCGGGCCGCTGCCGGATGAGGAAGCGGCGCTCCATTGGCCGTCCAGCCTGGACTTCGCGGTTCGCCGGATCGAAGAGCTTGCCGGCAAGGAGAAGCCGCTGGATTCGTCGGCGCTGTCCGCGCATCCGGAGCGGATTCACTTCAAGGATATTGAGATCGATCCGAAGCGAATGGTCGTCTGGCACAGCGGCTCCCGCGTCGATCTGACGAAGACGGAATACGATCTGCTGCGGCTGCTGATCACGTCCGAAGGCGTTCTGTCCCGCCAGGACATTATGGAAGCGATCTGGGGCGACGGGTATTTCGGAGGCAGCAATTCCATCGACGTTCATATCAAGAGCCTGCGGCACAAGCTTGGCGACGACCCGAAGCAGCCGAGCTACATCGCTACCGTCCGCGGCGTCGGCTATCGATTGGCCGATTGATGAACCTGATATTCATATAATCTTCATATGGTCTTCATCATACCTTCATGCAGCCTTGCTGCACCGATGGTATGATTTTTTTGTCAAAGGAATTTAAACTAAATCTAAATATAAGAGGAGATGAACCTGCTGTGCGCAAAACGATCATTATCGGCACCGGCCCAGCCGGATTGACCGCGGCGATCTATCTCGCGAGAGCGAACCTGAATCCGCTCGTCATCGAAGGCCCCGAACCGGGCGGCCAATTGACGACGACGACGGAAGTTGAGAACTTCCCAGGCTTCCCGGAAGGTATCATGGGACCTGAACTGATGGAGAATATGCGCAAGCAAGCCGAGCGCTTCGGCGCTGAGTTCAAGACCGGCTGGGTGAACGAGGTGGACATGTCCAAGCGTCCGTTCACGCTGAAGGTTGAAGGCATGGGCGAGCTGCAGGCGGAGACGATTATCGTCTCGACCGGCGCATCGGCGAAATACCTGGGCATTCCGGGGGAAAAAGAAAATGTCGGACGCGGCGTCAGCACTTGCGCGACCTGCGACGGCTTCTTCTACCGCGGCAAGAAGATCATCGTCGTCGGCGGCGGCGACTCCGCGATGGAGGAAGCGAGCTTCCTGACGCGCTTCGCGTCGGAAGTCGTCTTGGTCAATCGCCGCACCGAGCTGCGCGCCTCCAAGATCATGCAGGACCGCGCTCGCGAGAACGCGAAGATCAGCTGGGCGCTCAACCGCACGCCGCTTGAAGTGGTCGCGGACGACAACGGCGTCAAGGGCCTGAAGGTGCTCAACAACGAGACCGGCAAGGAAGAACTGGTTGAAGCGCAAGGCGTATTCGTCGCCATCGGCCACACGCCGAACACGAAGTTCCTTGGCGGCCAGCTGACGACGGACGATCATGGTTACCTGGTCGTTAACCCAGGCACGACCGAGACGAACATCCCTGGCGTCTTCGCTTGCGGCGACGTGCAAGACAACCGGTATCGCCAAGCGATCAGCGCCGCAGGAACGGGCTGCATGGCAGCGCTGGACTGCGAGCGGTTCCTGGAGGCTAACGAAGCGTAAGAGATATCACGATAGGACAACTACATTATCAGAACAGATTAAGGAGGCAATTGATCATGGCACAAACCGCCATTGTGTACACGAGCACGCACTGCCAATACTGCAAGCAAGTCAAGTCGTTCTTGAGCGAGAAGGGCGTCGAATACGAAGAGCGCAACATCGACCAAGACGAGCGCTACGCGGAAGAGCTGTGGAACACGGGCATGCGCTCGGTTCCGGTCACCGTCATCGGCGAGAGCAAGATTCTCGGCTACAATATCACGCAGTTGAACCGCGCGCTGGAAGCGACACAAGCTTAATTCGGCATCTGATCCGCTATCTGCTTCACGTCATACAACCAACAGGAGGAACTACATCATGAGCAACCTGCAATCTAACGTTTATCCTTATGCGAAGGTCGGCCTGCCGGCGCCATCGTTCAGCCTGCTGTCCACGAAGAATATTGAGACGCTAGAGGAGAAAATCTCTCTAGAAGATTACCGCGGCAAGTGGCTCGTCTTCTTCTTCTGGCCGTTCGACTTCACGTTCGTCTGCCCGACCGAGATCCGCGGGTTCAGCGACAGCTATGAACAGTTCAAGCAGCTGGATTGCGAAGTGCTGGGCGCATCCGTCGACAGCATCTACACGCACCGCGCTTGGATTCAGACGCCGGTGGAGCAGAACGGCATCGGCGCGATCCAGTTCCCGATCGTGTCCGACTTCACGAAGGAGACGGCCGAAGCTTACGGCATTCTGGACGAAGAGACGCGCGCCGCTCACCGCGGACTGTTCATCATCGATCCGGAAGGCATCCTGCGCTACCAAGTCGTCACGGACATGAACGTCGGCCGGAGCGTCGAAGAGACGCTGCGCATCCTTCAAGCGCTGCAATCCGGCGGCCTGTGCCCCGTCAACTGGAAGCCTGGCGAGAAGACGCTGGCATAAGGGCATAAACCGTTCCGCCTATACGCAAATTATTGTTGCGCAAAGACCCTTGCGAGGGTCTTTTTGCGTTGAGGAGCGCGGGCAATTGCCTATAGAGGCGCTTGACTTTTGCGGCGGCGAACGCATTCTTGACGAGAGGAGCCGGAAGGACTATATTTAGTCGGTTGGTTGGAGAACGAATGAAGGGAATGCAAGCAGAACGTGGCAACTCAAGAAGAGACAAACAGCAAGATGTCGATCGTTAAGATCCTTAAGTGCAAGAACAATGAATGCAAAGCGTGGGTGCGGGAGGAATTCGCCACGCCGGGACAGACGTGCCCGATGTGCAGCGGCCCCATGCTGCGCACGATGAAGCATCTGCCTCCGCTCGTGAAGAAGGTCAAGTCGACCAGCCGCTAAAGGCGCGATAAGCGACAATTGGAGCCGGAACCTTCGATCCGCGCGATGCGGGTTGGAGGTTCTTTGCATTGTTCTGATGTGCTGGATGCAATGAACGGTTCGGTGCATGGAAGTCGAAGTCTTCGAATGCGTTGGACGTTGTGATATGCTTAGATAATAAGGTTAGGAATGGGAGATGGCATCGATCATGGCGGAGATCGCGGGGATATTGAAAGCACAGCGCAAGTGGTTCGGCAGCGGCAGTACGCGCAGCCTGGACGGGCGAATGGAACGGCTGAACGCGCTCCATCGGGCGATCGCGGCGCGGGAAGCGAAGCTGCTCCAAGCGCTAATGGAGGACTTGGGCAAGTCCGAGCAGGAAGCGTATACGACCGAGATCGGCATCATCTATCATGAGATTCGATTCGTCCGCAAGCATCTGCGGCGCTGGGCTAAGCCCCGCAAAGTGAAGACGGCGTTGACCCATGTCGGCTCCAAAGGCTTCATCATGCCGGAGCCGTATGGCTCGGTGCTGATCATCTCGCCGTGGAACTATCCATTCCAGCTGACGATGGGGCCGCTCATCGGCGCGGTAGCCGCCGGCAATACGGCGATCGTGAAGCCGTCGGAGCTGTCGCCGCACGTATCCGCCGTCATCGCCGAGATCGTGGCGGACGCCTTCCCGCCGGAGTGCGCGGCCGTCGTTCAGGGCGGACCGGAGACGAGCGAGGAGCTGCTGCGGCAGAAGTTCGATCTCGTATTCTTCACCGGCAGCACACGGGTGGGCCGCATTGTTATGGAAGCGGCGGCCAAGCAGCTGACGCCGGTCATTCTGGAGCTGGGCGGCAAGAGCCCTTGTATCGTGCATAAGGACGCGGACCTCAAGCTGGCGGCGCGGCGGATCGCATTCGGCAAGTTCACGAATGCCGGTCAGACGTGCATCGCGCCGGACTACTTGTACGTGCATCGGGATGTGAAGGTGAAGCTGGTCGCGGAGCTGAAGCAGGCAATTCGCGAGTTCTACGGCGAGGAGCCGCTGAAGAGCGCGAAGTACGGGCGCATCGTCAGCGAGCGGCACTTCGAGCGGCTCGTGCGGTTCGCGCAAGACGGACGCTTGCTCGCCGGCGGCGAGTACGACGCGGCGTCGCTTCGGCTGGCGCCGACGTTGATCGAGCCGTCGGAGGGCTGGGATGCCGCTGTGATGCAGGAGGAGATTTTCGGACCGGTATTCCCTGTGCTGGAGTACAGGGAATTGGACGAGGCGATCCGGGAGATCGCGGCTCGTCCGAAGCCGCTGGCGCTCTACCTGTTCACGTCCGATCCATCGGCGGAGAAGGCCGTGCTGGAGCGCGTCTCCTTCGGCGGCGGGTGCGTCAACGACACGCTGATGCATATCGCCACGCCCCATCTGCCGTTCGGCGGCGTCGGCGAGAGCGGCATCGGCAGCTACCACGGAAGCTATAGCTTCCAAGCGTTCTCCCATGAGAAGAGCGTTCTGAAGCAGACGACGCGATTCGACTTCGCCTTCCGCTACCCGTCGTCCGAGAAGGGGCTCGCAATTCTTCGCAAGCTGTTAAAGTGAAGTCAAATGAACCCATTATGTTAATAATAAAGAGGTGCGATGTTCCTTGCGTAAGATTAAGATGGATTTGTACGCGGATTGGATTGAGACGGTGAAGCAGATCTTCCGCGGGTCCGGCCATCCGTTCGAGCCCGGGACGCCGGACGAGGTGATCGGCCAGACGTATTACCGGCAGACATCGGAGACCGACGAGGAAGCGGCTCAGCGGCACGAAGCGAACGTGGAGCGGCTTCGCGAGATGGAGCGGAAGATCCGCGACCACTTCGGCGACGTGATCGAGCCGGACCTGCGCAAGCGAACCGGGTACGAAGGCGACAGCTTCGAATTCAAATGGATCTACCTGCAGGGGGAGAAGATTGTCGAGCTGAATTCGGAATATATGATTCCGCTGGAATAGAACCTGCGAAAAGGGCGCACCGAGGCGATGGGATGTGCTCCCCATACGGTAGTCAGGTGAACGTATAGAGCCTGTTACTGTGAGGGGAGTATTCTTGCATGTTCCAACAAAGAATAGATATCCTCAGTAATTCTAAGAATTGTCCAGAAATCAAGAAGAATCGGACCGGCAGCTGTTGTCTCCCTCATGCTATAATCTATTAATTAAGGGTTGTCTTCAACAAGGGGGAGCCGGTGTGAACAATAGACGAACCTTACTGAAGTCTTCCATTCGCAGCAAAATTCTGCTGTCATTCTTCCTATGCATCATCGTGCCGGGTTCGTTCATGATCTATTATACATTCCGTTCTTCGCAAGAAGTACTGCGCGAGCAGATCGATCGGAGCAACAAGGAGGTCGTGACACGGATCGCCTCCAATATGGACAATCTGTCGGAACGGATGATGAATGCCTCCAATCTGATCGTCAACGACCCGGATATTCAAAGCTTTCTTCTGATGGATACGGATTGGACGGACAATTACGATTCTTTCCAACGATATCAAAGCATCCAGACAAAGCTTGCCAACTTGAAGGAACTCGTCATGGACAGCGATGCCATTGTCGCGGTGGTCGATTATCGCGGCTACGTCCATTCGGCGCCTAATCCTTCGGGCGGACGGATCGAATACAACGATTTAGCCATGGAGAAGTGGTTCGCCGAGACGGCGAAAGCCGGCGGCTGGCCGCATTGGGAATTTCCTTATGAAGGAGCGATGGCCGGGCAAGGAAGCGACGAAGACGGAGAGTGGTTCCTCCTCGCCAGGCTGATCAAGTCGCAGCAGGGAGACGAAGGAATCGGCCTAGCGGTTATCGGCGTGCCTGCAGCTACTTTCTTCCCAGGGGATGAGACGCTCGGCCAGGATAAGCAGACGAATACGCTGTTGCTCGCGTCCGGCAACCGGCGTTTGTTGGATTCGGCTGGTCCGGCTCTGCCGGAGCTGACCGACAAGCTTCTGGAATCGGTTCCTCCCGATTCAGGCGGCAGCGCGGTGAAGGTCAAGACGGCCGACCGGTCATATGTCGCCCGTGCGGTCCAGGTGCCGCAACTAGGTTGGGAGCTTGTCAATGTGGTGCCGCAGACGGAACTGATGCAGCAATTGCAACGAATCAAGAACCAGTCTTACTTGTGGCTGTTTGCCTGGTTTGCAGTGTTTACGATCGTATTTGTGCTGCTGATGCTGAGTTTCACCAAACCTCTGAGAGCGTTGCTGTTGCTCATGGGCCGCGTCGGCAAGGGAGATTTCAACGTGCAAGTCGCGGTCAAAGGGAGGGATGAAGTCGCGCGTCTAGGCGCGCACTTCAACTTGATGACCGCCAACTTGCGGGAGCTAATCGACCGGCTGTCGGATGAGCAGAAACGCAAGGATGAAGCGCGATTTCAGGCGCTTCAGGCGCAGATCAACCCTCACTTTCTGTTCAATACGCTCAATTCGATGAAGTGGATGGCAACGCTATCCGGCGCGAAGCACGTAAGCCAGATGATGACGAAGCTCGGTAAGCTTCTTGAATTTACGATGAGATATGACCGCGAGTTCATCCCGCTGGCGGAGGAGTTCGCCCGGCTGGAAGACTATTTGGATTTGCAGCGAATCCGGTTCCATGACAACGTCTTGATCGAGACGGATCTGCCGGAGGAGCTGAAGGGCTGCGGCATTCTAAAGTTCACCCTGCAGCCGATCGTCGAGAACGCTATCATTCACGGCAACCGGACCCCGCTCGGCATTCGCATCTCCGCTGCCGAAGCAGACGGTCAATTGGAGTTGATCGTCGCCGATAACGGCGTTGGCATGGATGCTATGCAACTGGAGGAACTGGTCCAGTCGATGAACCACAGCCATTCGCGCTTTAACGGCATCGGCATCCGCAACGTGCATGAACGGATACGCATGCATTACGGCGATCGGTTCGGCGTACTGCTGCGCAGCGTTCCCGGCGAGGGGACGACGGTGACGATTCGGATGCCGATTCTTCCACAAAAGATTGCGTCTCACGACGATAATGCTAAGCAACTTGAAGGATAGGAGGCTGCCAAGGTGATTCGCGTCTTGATTGCTGACGATGAGATATTGGTTCGTGTCGGTCTGAAAACAATCATCCCGTGGGAGCAGCACGGCTTCGAGCTGATCGGCGAAGCGTCCAACGGCCTTGAGACGCTGGAGATTCTCCGCCGTGAGCCGTGTCACATCCTGCTGACCGATATCCGCATGCCGCATTGCGATGGCCTTGCCGTGATCGAACAGCTGCGGGACTTGTCGCCCTCCACGAAATGCTTGATTCTCTCCAGCCATAACGACTTCGAATACGTACGGAAAGCGCTTCAGCTGGGAGCAGCCGATTACGTGCTGAAGCTGACGATGGAGCCCGAAGAGCTGTTGGAGAAGCTGATCGCGCTGAAGGGACAGATCATTCGCGATAATGAGAAGCTCATGGAGGCTAGCGAGCGCGAATACAAGATGAGCGTCTACAGCAAGGAGGCGAAGGAGAGCCGGCTTCGCGATCTGCTCGTCAAAGACTGCTCAGTGAAGGATATCGAGGATTTCCGCCAAGAATTCGACTTGCAGTTGGGCGAAGACGAACCGCCGATCTATTACGTCGTCAATCTTCAGTTGGACAAGTATCAGGAAGCGCTGGAGGAGAATCGGTTCCAGAGCGAACGGCTGCTTAATTTTACGGTCAAGAACATTCTGGTAGAGATACTCAAGAAATACGCGCAGGGCGAGTTCGCGGAGATCGGCGGCGGCGAATTCTCGCTTGTCACGGCTGAGGATCCGCGCGGTATGCTGGACGAGATGGGCGCTGCCGTGAATACTTTCCTCAGGTTGTCGATGTCAGCGGGAATATCTGCTCAGTTGGAGAGGCTTCAGGATCTCCACGCTGGCTATTTGCAAGCGGAAGAAGCGCTTCAGGAGCGATTCTACGAGGGCTACGGGAGCATTAACGAATACCAATCCCTTCGCTATGCGGCTTCGAGTAAGCCGGCAGGGGAGCCAAGCGCGGCGTCGTGGATCGAAGACGAATGGTTCAAGCTTCTCGAGCTGCGCGATTCCGAAGCCGTACGGCAGAAGCTAGGCGCATGGTACGAAGTGTCCCGCGAGGAGCGTGAACATCCCGAGCTGCTCAGGGAGCAGTGGGTTCAGCTCGTACACGTCTTCGGACAATATGCGGCCAAGCTTCGCGGGGACCTGTATTCGATCCCGCTCTACGACGGGATGTACCCGTTGCACGCCGTGCGGAGCTTGCAGACGCTGCAAGACATCTACGGTTGGTTCACCGGGTGGGTCCAAGTTTATTTGGATTATACGCAGCAACTGGCAGGCACGCAGTGGCGTCCGGAGATCCAAACGGCCGCAGCGATCATCTCCGAACGCTATCGTGACAACTTGAAGGTGTCCGAGCTGGCGAGAGAGGTCGGCTTTACGGAGAATTATCTCAGCGTGCTCTTCAAGAAAGAAACCGGCGAGACGATTATGGATTACTTGACGAGAATCCGTATGGACAGAGCGCGTGAACTTCTCAAAGATCAAGCCTATAAGATCTATGAAGTATCGGAACAGGTCGGCTACAGCGATGCCAATTATTTTAGCAAGCTGTTCAAGAGGATGGAAGGCGTCTACCCGCTCGAATTCCGCAAGCTTGCGCTCGGCCGCACGCCAACATCCAAGAATAAGACGGTTTCATGAATAAATAATCCATTCTTTACGGCGCCCCCCTTCTGATACGCTGTAATCGCATTCAAAGTATCCACATAAATCGGAGGGGAATCGTTTTGAACAAATGGTTGAAAAGTTCGGCTGCGTTGGCGCTAGTCTCGACCATGGTCCTGGCCGGCTGCGGCAATAACGGCGATAGCGGGAGCGATGCGGCGGGAAGCGGCGAAGCAGGGAAGAAAGCCGTCACACTGAAGCTCTGGGGCGGCGTTCCGGAGGAGAACGGACCGAAGGCCGTTGTCGACAAGTGGAACCAAGCACACCCGGACATTCAAGTGGAATACGTTCGCTACGTCAACGACGACACGGGCAACACGAAGCTCGACACCGCGCTGATGACCCAAAGCGATGCGCCGGATCTGTTCTTCAGCTACGGCGAGAATAACCTGTACCGCCGCGAGAACGCCGGCATGACGGCGCCGCTGGACGATCTGATCAAGCAATACAACTTCAATGTCGATGAAGTCATCGGCAACGACAATGTCATCAAGTACAACAATCAGATTCATTACTTACCGGGTTACAAGAACATCGACTTCGTCGTCTTGAACAAGAAGGCTCTTGACGAAGCGGGCGAGCAAGTGCCGACTGATTGGACTTGGGACGACTTCGCGGCTCTTGCGGCTAAGCTGAACAATGGCGCGATGAAGGGCGCGTTCGTCACGCCGGGAGCGGATCTGCTCATCGGCAAGTTCACGCTGGTCGATTCCAAGCCGAACGACTCCTTCTACGCCGAGGACGGAACGTCCAACTTCAACAATCCGGCCATGCAGAAGGGGTTGGAAATTCAAAAGCAGCTGTACGATAACGGCATCATGGTTCCATGGGCTGAAGCGCTCGCCAACAAGCTCGACCCGGCTAACGAGCTGCTCTCCGGCAAGGCGGCCATGGTTTACGGCGGCGCATGGATGATGCGCGATCTGAAGGATACGACGAAGTATCCGCGCGACTTCCCGGTCGCCTTCGCTCCGGCCCCGCAGCTTGAGACAGGGAAGAATGTGAACAACGGCGGCATGAACGACTTCCTGTCGATCAACCAGAACAGCTCCAGCAAGGATGCCGCGTTCCAGTTCATGGCTTGGTACCTGACGGAAGGCAACATGGATATGGTGCCGGGCGGACGCATCCCGACGAACATGAGCGTGGACTTCGGCCAGCTGACGAAGCTGATCGTCGGCGATGCGACGAATATTATCGACGAGGCGTCGCTCAGCAACGTTCTGAAAGGCAACTACACGTTTGCAACGAGAATCAAGTCCGAAGGATACTCCCAGATTAACAACGTCATGAAGGAAGAAGCCGAGAAGTTCTTCATGAACGTGCAGACGATCGACAAGACGCTCTCTACGATGAAGGAGCGCGCCGACAAAGCGATCCAAGAAGCACAGCAATAAGGCTGCTCCGATTGAAGCCTGTACCCGTTCGCGCGGGTGCAGGCTTCTTCTTGTTTGACGAATATCATAGAATCCTCCCGAAAGGAACAAGTTCCGTCCATGTCCCGGCTCCGGCTGGAGTCGTACAATGGGTCTAACTTCGGAAAAGGTGTGAAAAGAGATGAAGATGAATCGCAACAAGCGGGCGGAGACGATCGCGGGCTACTTGTTCATTCTGCCGAACTTCCTCGGCGTGTTCGTACTCGTGCTGTTCCCGCTCCTGTTCAGTCTCGTCATGGTGTTCACGGACTGGGATTACTTGCAAGGGTTCGCTGGCGTGACTTGGGTCGGGCTGGACAACTTCGTGAAGCTGTTTTCGGACGAGTACTTTCTAAAGTCGCTTGAGAACAACGTGATTTTTACCGTAGTGACGGTTCCCTGTTCAATGGTCATTGGATTGGTCGTCGCGGTAGTGCTCAATAAATTCGTGTATCTCAAAAATTTACTGCGCGTGCTGTTCTTCCTTCCGTACGTCAGCAGCATCGTGGCGATCTCGATCGTGTGGACCGTGCTGTATAACTCGACGGACGGTCCGATCAACGCCGCTCTCCGCTCGCTCGGGATCAGCCATCCGCCGGGTTGGCTGGCCGATCCGCAGTGGGCGCTCATCGCGATCATGATTATGGTCATCTGGACGTATACCGGGTATACGATGGTGCTGTACATGGCCGGTCTGCAGGGCATCTCGAAGGACTTGTACGAAGCGGCAAGCATCGATGGCGCCACGAATCTGCGCAGCTTCTTCCGCATTACGGTTCCGATGCTGAAGCCAACCAGCTTCCTTATCTCGGTGACGCTCATGATCTCCACGTTCCAGGTGTTCGCGGCTGTCGCCGTTATGACGAAGGGCGGACCGATCAACTCGACGACGGTGCTCGCTTATCGCATTTATATCGAAGCATTCCAGAACTACAAGATGGGCTACGCCGCAGCCATGTCATGGGTGCTGTTCCTCATTATCTTCGTCATTACAATCGTTCAGTGGCAGGGACAGAAGCGCTGGCAGAACCATTTCTAAGGGAAGGGGGATCTATCCGTGAATTTATCGTTAAGAAACCGCAGTATCGCCATCAAAGCCGTGATGACCGTAATCTTCGGCATACTGGCCATCATCGCCGTCACGCCGTTCCTTTGGATGCTCTCGGCTTCATTCAAGCAGCCGGCCGACTTGTTCAAGTATCCGATCGAGTGGATTCCGAAGAAGTGGGACTTGGACAATTACAAGGAAGTCTGGTTCGGGCAATATCCGTTCTTCCTTTATTACTGGAATTCGATCAAGATTACGGTCATAACCGTCGTCGGCTGCCTATTCACCAGCTCCCTCGCGGGCTTTGCCTTCGCCAAGCTGCAGTTTAAGGGCAAAGAGGCGCTCTTCTTGCTGTACCTGGCGACGATGATCATTCCATCACAGATTTTGCTCGTCCCGCGCTTCGTACTGTTCGACAAGCTGGGACTCATCAATTCGCATTGGTCGATCATCCTGCCGGGCGTGTTCTCGGTGCTAGGCACGTTCATGATGCGACAGTTCTTCAGCACGCTGCCGAACGAGATTCTCGAAGCGGCACGAGTCGACGGAGCCGGCTATTGGCGGATGTTCTGGCGGATCAGTCTGCCGCTGACGAAGCCCGCTCTCGTCACGCTGCTCATCTTGACGTTCACGTGGCACTGGAACGAATACGAGAATCCGCTTATTTTCTTGCGGGACAACGATCTGTACACGATTCCGCTGGGCCTCACCAACTACGTGGATGAGAACAGCACGAACTATACGCTGATCATGGCCGCTTCCGTCTCGGCGCTGCTGCCGCTGATCGCGATCGTGGCCATCTTCCAGAA
This sequence comes from Cohnella lubricantis, assembly GCF_014212015.1. Taxonomy (GTDB): domain Bacteria; phylum Bacillota; class Bacilli; order Paenibacillales; family Paenibacillaceae; genus Cohnella; species Cohnella lubricantis. Next base: position 132,189 of record NZ_JACJVN010000019.1, read on the forward strand.
GTGGTTCATCGAAGGGATCGCCAGTTCAGGCGTCAAAGGCTAATCAAACCAGCAAGCCGATCGGGCTTCAACTATGGAGGGCATAAATCATGAATCAAGTGATCGATACAGATGTCGTCGTCGTCGGAGGAGGACCCGCCGGCATTAACGCCGCTCTGGCGGCGGGCCGGAACGGGGCCAGAACGCTGCTGATCGAACGGTACGGATTCCTCGGCGGCATGTCGACTGTCGCACTCGTCTACCCGTGGATGACATTCCACACGATGGAAGGCAAGCAGGTCATCGCCGGCATCGCTCAGGAGATCGTCGAACGGCTGCAGGCGCTTCATGCTTCTCCCGGACATGTTCGCGATACGTGCGGATTCGTGCATACGATTACGCCGTTCCACCCGGAAATCTACAAGGTGCTTGTCATGGACATGCTCAAGGAGGCTGGCGTCAAGCTGCTGCTGCACAGCTTCGTCGACGGGGTTCAGATGAGCGGGGTCGGCGGAGAGCATATTGAGTCCGTGCGCATCACGACGAAGTCGGGGCCGGTAACCGTGCGTGCCAAGATGTTCGTCGATACGAGCGGCGACGCCGATATCGCTTGGCTGTCCGGCGCGCCGGTGCTGCAAGGCCGCGACTCGGATCGGCTCACGCAGCCCATGACGATGAAGTTCCGCATGCGCGGCGTCGATCTGGCGGCGGTGAAGCGCTACATGATCGAGCATCCGGACGAGTTCTACCGGAAGACGCCGATCGCGGAGCTGGATCAGCTGCCGTTGTCGGCCGTGCAGGGCTTCTATAAGCATTGGAAGGAAGCGGATCTGCCGATTAACCGCGACCAGGTGTTGTTCTTCACCGGACCGGAAGAGGACGAGGTCTTGGTTAATATGACGCGGGTGCAAGGTCTCGACGGAACGAAGGTCGAGGATTTGACCTTGGCGGAGGAGGAAGGCCGCCGGCAGGTGCTGATGGTCGCGGATTTCATGAGGCAGCGGCTCCCCGGCTTCGAACGCGCCTCGATCTCGCAGGTCGGCGCGCAGATCGGCATCCGCGAGACGCGCCGCCTCGACGGCCAATACAGCCTGCAGATCGAGGACGTCACCGAAGGCCGTCGTTTCGAAGACGTCATTGCCCGCAGCGGCTATCCGATCGACATTCACGATCCGAAGACCAAGGGAGTCACGGCCGCGTGGATCGCGGGAGACGGCGCTTACGACATTCCGTATCGCGCGCTGCTGGCGAAGAAGGTCGATAACTTGCTGGCGGGCGGACGCTGCATCTCAACAAGCCATGAGGCGCTGGCGACGACTCGATTGTCGCCAAGCTGCATGGCGACCGGCCAGGCTGCCGGAACGGCAGCCGCGCTGTCGGCAGCGGCGGGAATCTCCCCGCAATCGCTGGATGTGAAGCGGCTGCAGGAGACGCTTGTGAAGCAAGGCGCCATCTTACATTAAGGGAGTTATCAACGATGCGAACAGGGGATCGAATTTACCCGTTGGAGCCATGGACGATTACCGAGCGCTCGTTTGACACGGAGACGAATCAGCGCGACGAGACGGTGTTTGCGGTGGGCAACGGCTATATCGGAATTCGGGGCAACTTCGAGGAAGGCTACGACGGTCCGCCGGAGACAACGCTGCACGGAACGTATTTGAACGGCTTCTACGACTCGTCGCCGATCGCTTACAGCAAGGGTCGCCACTACGGCCATCCCGAGCTTCACCAGACGATGCTGAACGTCACCGACGGCAAGATTATCGAGCTGTATGTGGACGGAGAGAAGTTCAGCCTGTTCACGGGCAAGCATGAAGATTATGAGCGTCGGCTCGATATGCGCCGCGGCACGATGACCCGCAGCGCCGTATGGGAAGCTCCATCGGGCAAGCGTGTGCGGGTTCGGATCGAGCGGTTCGCGGCATTCACGAACAAGCACCTTGCGCTGGTGCGCTATGAAGCGACGCCGCTTAATTTCTCCGGCGATATGGAGCTGGTATCCGCTATCGAAGGGAAGGTCGCGAATCAGGTAGCCGCCCACGACCCGCGCGCGGGATCCGCGTTCCGCGGCCAAGTGCTGGAGACGAAGGCGGCCTGCGAGCACCCGGAGGAGACATTCGGCATGTTGCTGCAGCAGACGCAGATGACGAAGTTCGAGCTCGCGTGCGGGATGGAGCACAGGCTGAATCAAACCGTTCGGCTGACGACCCGATTCGCCGGCCAACGTCTGGAGAAGCGATTCAGCGTGACAGCAACGGAAGGCGAAGCGGTCGTGCTCGAGAAGTATATCGTTTATTACTCGTCGAAGGATTATCCCTCGTCGGATCTGCCGGAACTGGCGCTTCGTACGCTTGCGGAGGCCAAAGCCTCGGGTCTTGAGGCGATCGCGGAAGAACACGAGGCCTTCTTGGACGAGTTCTGGAAGACGGCCGACGTAAGCGTGGAAGGCGACGAAGCGCTGCAGCAGGCGCTACGCTTCAACGCGTATCATCTGCTGCAATCGGTCGGCCGGGACGGACGGACGAACATCGGTGCCAAGGGCATTACCGGCGAAGGCTATGACGGGCACTATTTCTGGGATACCGAGACGTACATGCTGCCGTTCTTCCTCTATACGAAGCCGGACATCGCCAAGAGGCTGCTGCTGTATCGTCATCACATCCTGCCGAAGGCGCGGGCGCGCGCGGCGGAGATGTCTCAGGCCGGGGCGCTGTTCGCCTGGCGCACGATCGACGGCGAGGAGACGTCGGCTTACTATGCTGCCAGCACGGCCCAGTATCACATTAACGCAGATATCGTGTACGCGTTGAAAAAATACGTGGAGGCGACCGGCGACAAGGAATTCCTCTACGGACCGGGAGCCGAAATCTTGTTCGAGACGTCGCGATTCTTCGCCGATGCGGGCGACTGGATCGAAGGACGCGGGTTCTGCATCAACGGTGTAACGGGACCCGATGAATATACGACGGTCATCGATAACAACACGTATACGAATGTGATGGTCAAGGATCAGTTGGAATATGCCGCCGACGTGGCGGCAGAGTTGCAGCGTGAACGGCCGGAGCGCTGGTCGGAGCTGCAGTCGGCGATGGGAGTGAACGCGGAGGAAGCGGCAGGCTGGCTGCATGCCGCCCAGCATATGTACATCCATCGCGATCGCGGGCTTATCGGGCAGGACGATACGTTCCTGACGAAGGCGGTGTGGGACTTCGCCGGAACGCCGAAGGAGCATTACCCGTTGATGCTGCACTACCACGCACTCGTCATCAACCGGCATCAGGTACTGAAGCAAGCTGATCTTGTGATGGCGTTGTACTTGCAGGGACATCGCTTCTCCTCGTGGGAGAAGCTCCGCAATTATAACTATTACGAGCCGCTGACTACACATGATTCTTCCTTGTCCGCTTGCATCCACGGCATCGTCGCCGCCGAGCTCGGCATGGTGGACAAGGCGTATGAATACTTCATGCAGACGGCTCGCGTCGATCTGGACGATTACCATCGCAACGTGAAGGACGGCATTCATACCGCATCGATGGCGGGAGCTTGGCTGATGATCGTGCAGGGCTTCGCCGGCATGCGCCAGACGGACGGCGAGCTGTCGTTCCGGCCGGAGCTGCCGCGTCACTGGAGCGCCTACACGTTCCGCATGCGCTTCCGCGGCAGCCTTCTTACTGTGCGGGTGGAACGGGAGCGGACGACGTACGAGCTGGCGGAAGGCACGCCGATCGAGCTCGTTCATCTAGGCAAGAGAGTGACCGTCGGCTTAACGGGCGTCACGCTGCCGAACCGCGTGCCGGAGGCCGTTATTTTCGATCTGGACGGCGTGCTGACGGATACCGCTGAATTCCATTATCAAGCATGGAAGGAACTGGCTGACGAGCTCGGCATTCCGTTCGACCGTAAGATTAACGAGCGGCTCAAGGGAGTCGATAGGCTCACGTCTCTGAAGATCATTCTGGAGCGAGCGGATCGGGAGTACGGCCAAGAAGAGAAGGAGGTGCTCATGGCGAGGAAGAACGCGCGCTATCAAGAGCTGATTGGCGCGATCCGACCTGAGCACTTGCTGCCAGGCATTCCGCAGCTGCTGGAAGAGCTTCGCCGCAGCGGGATCCGCATGGCGGTGGCATCCGCCAGCCGCAACGCGCCGGCTATTGTGGGGTCTCTTGGGATCGGCGGGTACTTCGGTCATGTCGTGGATGCAGGCGCTCTGGAACGCGGCAAGCCGGATTCCGAGGTGTTCCTGAAGGCGGCCGAAGCGCTCGGCGTACCTCCCAAGAACTGTATTGGCCTCGAAGATTCAGCTGCGGGACTCGCAGCGATCCGGGATGCGAACATGCTGGCGATCGGCATCGGCGAGCCGAGCATTCTCGAAGCGGCCGATTATGTCGCCGCTTCGACCGAGGAATTGAACTGGGAACTGTTGCAAGAGAAGTTCGGCAGACAGTAAGATTATCGGCAGCTTTACCGTATTTCATCTGAAGAGGGCAAACCTTCGGTCGCTGAAGGTTTGCCCTCTTTGTCGAAGCCGTCCACCTAATTCCGCGTCAGCCCACGCATGAGGAAGGCAATCGTCGCTTCGCGTTCCTGGACGTCGTCCCAAGACTCGGCTCGGCCGGATTCGGCGAGCAAGTGGCCGACGATATAGCCGCCGAGCGAGGATATCGTCAGCCGCACAATCGTGAAGTTCGGCAGGTCGAGCAGTTTGCCTTCCGATTTGAACTTGTTCAAGATCGGCTCTATGCGCACGAGCACCTGAGGCAGGACGGCGCTGCTGATCATCGTCTGCAGATCCGGATGGAAGGGGAGCTCTTGAATAATAATTCGGATCAAGTTCCAATATTGCTGCACGAATGAGATCCGGTTCTCGATGAGCGCGCGCAAGAATTGATCGTAGCTCTCATATTGCGTGTTCAGCACGCCACGGAACTCGCGGATGACGAATGGCGCGATCAATCGCCCCAGCGCAGGCGTCGCGATGGCGAGCAGCAAGTCCTTCTTCGTCTTGTAGTGCCGGAAGATCGTGCCCTCCGCCACACCGGCCCTCTGGGCGATCTCGCTCGTTGATGAGGCGGCATATCCCTTCTCCGCGAACATCTCGATAGCGGCTCGAATGATGCGTGCTTGCTTCTCCGTCATTCGCTTGCCATCGGAGCTTGCTTTCAGCAGCTCCTCCAATAGCGGCTCCAATTGTTCGTTCACGCTTACCAACTCCTTATTGCACATAGCTTGCTGTACATCGTTTATCATCTATCGTCCGTGCATCACTATCGTCTGTGCGTTAATATCGTCGTGCATTAAATGGCGCGTTGCTTCTTCAAGGCGATGACGTTCAGAAGAGCGAACGTGATCGAGAAGCCGAGCAGCACATAGATGTCCAGCTGAATATCAGCGAATCCTTCTCCGCGGATCATGATGCCGCGCATGGCGTCGGCTCCGTAATAGAGCGGCATGATGTAGCTTAGCTTTTGCAGCCATGGGTTCATCGCGTCCAGGTTGAACAAGCCGGAGAAGAAGACCTGCGGCACGACAACGAGTGGGATGAACTGGATGATCTGGAATTCGGTCGTCGCGAACGAGGACAGCAGCGTACCCAGCGTCAAGGCGGTCAGCGTCAGCAGCAGGTTCATCAGCAGGACCAGCCAGATGGAGCCGTCCATATACATGCCAAGGGCATAAATGGCGTAAACGGCGATAAGCGCAGCCTGCAGCAGCGTGAACAGCCCGAATCCGGCGAGGTAACCGCCGACCACTTCGGTGCGCCGAATCGGCGTCGCCAGCAGCCGCTCCAGCGTTCCGGTCGTTCGCTCGCGCAGGAAAGCGACTCCTGCGAGCATGAAGACGAAGAAGAACGAGAAGAAGCCGATCAGGACGGGACCGAACGAATCGAAGGAGCTCAGATCCTCTTGGCCATGCAGATAAGAGACTTGAAGCTGCGGCGCGTTCATGCCTTCCGTCTGCATTGCCTTCTGCAAGACGACGAGAACGTTCTTGTTCACGGACGGGTCGCTGCCTTCGAGAAGCAGGGACAGGCTTCCAGCTTCGATGGACAAGACAGCGTCCAGGCTGCCAGCCTTCAATTGCTGATCAGCCACGTTCTTGCTTGGGTAAGTTGTAACGTCTGCGCCAGCCTGTTCAAGCTTAGCCTCAACAGCGGCGGGAAGCGAAGCGGCGCCGATGTCCGGCTTGACCGTCTGGCCGTTAAAGACGAAGTTCATGAGCGTCAGAACGAGCAGAGGCGCAAGGAAGAGTAGAGCGAGCGTCCGCTTGTCACGAACGAATTGACGGATGATGCGCACAGCCAGAGCCCGGATTCTCATGCCCGCTCACCTCCCCCTAGCGTAATGAACGCTTCTTCAAGCGATTGTGCTCCGCTGCGGGTCTTGAGCGCTTCAGGCGTATCGACCGCGGTCAGACAGCCGTCGCGGATGAGTCCGATCCGGTCGCACTTCTCGGCTTCGTCCATGACGTGCGTCGTCAGCAGGATGGTAGTGCCGTTGTCGCGCAGAGCGAGCAGCTCCTTCCAGATCGACTGGCGGAGCACCGGGTCGATGCCAACGGTAGGCTCGTCAAGCACGAGCAGTTCCGGCTCGTGCAGCAGCGCGATGGCAAGCGACAACCGGCGCTTCATGCCGCCGGAATAAGCGGAGACCGGCTTGTTCAGGTGGTCTAGCAGGTCGACGACAGCCATGACAGCTTGAATCCGCTCGCTTCGGCGGATTCCCGATAAGCCATAGAGAGAGGCGAAAAATTGCAGGTTCTCGCGCGCGGTCAGCTCGCCATACAAGGCATCGGCTTGCGCCATGTAGCCGAATCGCTGCAGCATGGACAGCTTCGGCATTCGCTCGCCGAGCAGCAGGACGGTACCGGTGTCGGCGCGATCGATGCCGGTGATCAGCTTAATCAGCGTCGTCTTGCCGGAACCGGACGGGCCGAGCAGCCCGAACAGCTCGCCGCGTTCGATGCGCAGCGAGATGCCGTCCAGCACGGTACGGCCGCCGAACGAGCGGACAAGCCCTTCGGTCTCGACGACGGGCGCCGTTAAAGCGGAGGAAGCCGGGGAAGGGAAGCTCATTAAGATCACGCTCCTGAAGCAGAGTGAGTAATCACACGCTGATTCTCGATACAATTTGATTATACATCCAAACCGGTAATTTGTAGTGGAACAGTATGCAACGAGTAAAGGATTTTTTTATCGCAACGGCGAAGGGGCATTCCATATACCTTCGATTGTCAAAACTGGCACAAAAGTATAATCTCTATAATAAGAGGAAATGGGGGAATGGCGGGTGAGATCATGTACAAGGTTCTCGTAGTGGACGATGAGCCGTTGATGCTGGAAGGCTGGAAGACGATGGTGGACTGGGAAGCTTACGGGTACCAGCTGTGCGGCACGGCGACCGATGGCGCGGAAGCGCTCGCGAATATACAGGCCTGCGATCCGGATCTGGTCGTAACCGATATTCGAATGCCGGTTCTCGACGGACTTGGGCTCATCCGGGCGATGAAGGAGGATCTGGGGCATAGCGCCAAGACGATTATTGTAAGCGGTTTCCCCGAATTCGGTTACGCTCAGCAGGCGCTTATCTATCAGGTCGATCGCTATATATTGAAGCCGCTCGTGACGGAGGAAATTCACAGCCTGCTGCTTGAGTTGGCCGGTCCTCTGGAGGAGAGGCGTCTGGAGGAAGCGTCTGCCGGCAAGAAGCAGGCCGCCGCTGCAGCCGCTTCGATCGTGAGCCTGCTTGCGGATGGAGAAGCGGCTGCAGTCGATACGACCGAGCGGCTGCTAGGCGCAAGCGATCGAACGCGCTGTCGCCTTATTCTGGCCGAGCCGGTCGATGGTCCCGGAAGACGAACCGAGCGTGGGGCCGAAGGCTTGTCTCCTCATGCCTGGTTGAATGAGCTCTCGGAAGCTCTAACCGCCGGGGGCGGCCGGGCTTGGACGTTCGAGGAGGCGCCGGGTCGGGCCGGTCTGCTTCTCTTGGACGGCGGACTGGAGGAGGAAGAGCTTGAAGTGCGGCTGATGGAGGCGGCTGCCAAACTGGGGCGGCCGCTTCGGGAACTGGCGCTCTACTGCAGCGGCAGCGCCTTCGGACTTGCCGCCGTGCCGAGGCTGTACCGGCAGGTGTTGGAGACCCGCAGCCGCGCGTTGCTCGCCCCACGGGGAGGCGTGCATAGACACCAGGGACGCAAGGCTGCCGGCGAATGGCGCCTGGAGGAGATGTCGGCGTACGTCGAAGAGCTGCTTCAATCGATTGAAGCGTGCGATTCGGTTGGCATCGGCCGCGCCGTGGATGGACTGGTCGGCCTGTTCGTCAGAACTGGGGCGGAGGAAGGCTGGGTCAAGGCAGCTGTTCGGTACATTCAGGGCGAGCTGCTTCGCCGTTTCGCGAAACCGAACGCAGGAGCGGAAGGCGAGTTCGAGTGGATGCGTCAGCTGCTGAGAGGAACCCGATCCGCTGCCGAGTCCTGGAACGGAGATTCACTGAAGCGGCTGTGTGTGCAGGCGGCCGAGCGGCTCGCATCGAGAAGTTCGCCGGCCCGGGCGAACGGTACGTTCGTATCGGAGGCAGTCGAGTATCTAAAGCGGCATTTCCGCGAGAGAATCCGGCTTCAGGATCTGGCGGACCGATTCTATATCAACCCGGCTTACTTCGGACAGCAGTTCAAAAGGGAGACCGGATGCGGCTTCCATGACTACATCCACCGCCTTCGGATTGACGAAGCCCGCAGAATGCTTCGCCGAACGGATCTGCTGGTATCCGATATTGCTTCGGAACTCGGCTATCATGACAGCGACTATTTTACGGACAAATTTAAGGCGCTTACGGGAGAATTGCCATCTGCTTATAAAAACAAACGGCAAGGGTGATCTGGATGCGAAGCCAACCGGCGGTATTCCGCTTGGTCAACGATATCCCTCTCCGATACAAATTTCTGCTCATTTATTTGCTCTGCGTGCTTCTTCCGATCATGACGATCAATATCTTCTTCTATCAGCGGAATTCCGCGGATATTCGAATACGGGAGGAAGACAACCTGCGCAAGTCGATCGAGCGGGCGTCCGGCGAGCTGCTCGGCATGATGGACGAGGGCGTCGCGCTCAGCCGATCGATCGCTGACGACGACTCGGTCTACGAGGTGCTCGATCGAAGGTACGCTTCGCCAGTCGATTACTACGAAGTATATAACGACTTTCTTCGGGATCGGCTTACTCGCTATATGTCCCCGAATATTCTGGAGGTTCGAATATATACCGATAACGATACGATCCAGACCGGCTCGAACTACCACGTCATCCGCAGCTCCTTAGACGATCTCCCGTGGCTGGATCAGCTGAAGCAATCGGAGAGCAACATTCTCGTCGCGGCTTACAACGAGACCGGTACCTTCCTTCCGGGCAAGCGGATCAGCGTCGTCAGTGAGATGAACAACTTCTCTCCTTATTCGAGGTATTCCAAATATTTGCGAGTGGACCTGAATGTCGACAAGATGAACAGCATTCTGAACCGCGAGCTTGATAGCCTGCAGCTTCAACTCGTCGATGAGCAGAACCGGGTCGTTGCCGCAAGCGCCGGAATAGCCGAGCCTGATGCGTTGATCGATCGGAGCCCGCCTCTCTCGGCGGCCGATTCTGACTCCGGATACACGATGGAATATGCATTCGGGGACGTCGGATACGCAAGCGGCTGGAAGCTTGTCATGATCGCGGATACCCGGCATATTGACAATCTGCTGGACGACGCCCGCCGCTCCATTATTTGGCTTGCGATCATTAGCACGCTGGTTCCATCCCTGCTTATTTTCATCATCCTCAGATCCTATCATTACCGGGTGAAGAAGCTGTCCAGGCATATGGAGAAGTTCCGGAACGAGAAGTTCGATCGGATCGACATCCAGGAAGGAGACGACGAGATCGGGGGGTTGATCCGCACCTTCAACGTCATGACGGCCAAGATCACCTCGCTTATCAACGACGTCTACAAGCTGGAGATTCGGCAGAAAAGCCTGGAGCTGGAACGCGTGCGCACCGAGCTCTCCATGCTGCAAAGCCAGATGAACCCGCACTTTCTGTTCAATACGCTGAACGCGCTGCTTGTTGTCTGCACGAAGAACGGCTATTCCGATGTCACGGCCATCATCAAGAACCTGTCCCTGCTCATGCGGCAGCTGCTCAGCCGGGCGGATGGCCTCGTGCCGCTCCGGGATGAGCTGGAATTAACATCGATGTACTTGCAGATCGAGAAATTTCGCTTCGGAGACCTGTTCGATTACACGTTCGATATCGATCCTCAAGCGCTGACTCTTCGCATCCCGCGAATGAGCATTCAGCCGCTCGTCGAGAATGCTTGCAAGCACGGGCTGCAAGCCCGCAAGGAAGACCGCTTGATCCGGGTGACGGCGAAGCTGACGGATCGCTCCCTGGAGATCAGCGTCATCGACAACGGCGTCGGCATGGAGGAAGCAAAGCTGCAGCAGTTGATGGAGAACGTGAGGTCCGATCAGGGGATCGATGGACATGTCGGCATCCGCAACGTCTACCGCCGATTACAGCTGTACTACAATGAGCATGTCAGATTTCGGTTCAGCAGCGATCCGGAGAAGGGGACGGTGGCTGGATTCCATATTCCGCTGTCGCGGCTTGAGGCGGACCAATGGAAGAAGGAGGCGTGAACATGTACAAAGTGCTGCTGGCCGATGACGAGCCGTTCGCTCTCGAAGGGCTGGAGCTGCTGGTCGATTGGGAGAAGCGCGGCTTCCGGGTCGCTCAGGTGTGCCGCAACGGCGAGGAAGCGATCGAGCATATCCGCCAAGACCCGCCGGACTTGGTCGTCACCGACATTCGCATGCCGGTGCTGGACGGGCTGGAGCTGATCGAGGAGACGCGCCGCTTAGGCAACCGCTCTACTCTGTTCGTCATTGCGAGCGGCTACAACGATTTCGACTATGCGAGGCAGGCGATGTGTCTTGGCGTCAAGCATTATCTAACCAAGCCGATCATCGGGGATGAAGTCGACGAAGTGCTGGAGCGGCTGCAGAAGGAGCTTCACGAGCGAGAGAGGCGCCAGCTCATTCGGGACGCCGCAGATCGTTATGCCGTCAGGCAAGCGTTATCGGTACTGCTCTTCGGAAGCGAGGAGGACGAACGGCAGGATGCGTTGCGGACACTGGGCCGCCTGAGCGGCCAAGCGTCCTATTGGACGTACATGCATGTAGAGACCGATGACGAAGGCTCGAGAGCCGCCCGCGAAGCCGCTCTTCGGATAGCAGACGGGCACGGCTGCTGTTATCTGATGGAAGGCAGTCGGGGCGCGTTCGGCCTCGTCGTCGGGTTGGCGCAGTCCACCGATGAAGGCATGCGCGCGTTCGCGAAGCGGCTGCTTGAGGCCATGCGGAGCAATACGGCCGGCCGAATCGAGATAGCCGTAGGCTGCGGCGTCGGCTGCTTGGGCGATTTGTCCAAGTCCTATAGCTGTGCCGCCGAGGCTGAGCGGTTTCTCTTCTATAGCGGAGACGCCATCGTTCATTACGAAGACATTCAGGATAAAACGCTGTCTCTCGACGTGGGGGCGCTGAAGGATGCTGACGCCATCGTAGAGGCCATGGAGATCGGCGGTCCGGACGATCTTGCGGCTGCGATCCGGCAAGCGTTCCGAAGGTTCGAGGAGCGTATGACGCTGCCGGAGCTGATCGGCATCTTCGCGACCCAGGCTGCGCTTCGCTGCGCCTCCGTCTACAAATACTTGGGCGGCGATCCCGACGAATTGCTTAAACGATCGAGCTTCTTCGCTGTCAGCGAGCCCGGCAGGCATCTGCAGGAGACGGCCGAGGCTTTGATCTCCTTCTGCTTGAACTGCCAGTCCGCCGTATTCGAGCTGCAGGGAAGACAGACCGGCGGCACGCTGGCGAAGGTCGCTGAATACTTGCGGCATCATTATAAAGAGTCGCTCACCATCAAGGAGATCGCGGAACGGTTCTATCTTCATCCTGTCTACTTAGGCCAATCGTTCTCGCGCAGGTACGGCAGAAGCATCCTTGACTATTTGCACGATCGTCGGATCGAGGAAGCGAAGCGGCTGCTCCGGGAGACGGAGGATGCCTCGTGGGCGATCGCGGAGGCGCTCGGCTACAAGGGCTATCAGCATTTTCTGAAGCAGTTCGAGAGGCGGCTCGGCATGAAGCCGAGCGAATACAGGCAGCAAGCTTCCGAGAGACGCTCGTCTCCGTCTGCCGCGCAGCCTTCTGAAGAACCTTAAATTTAGGGGGCGTAGAGCTTAAATCCGAATATGTTGCAAGCGCATACATCAATTCATAATGGAAGGAGCAAGGTAAACCGAATTCCAGAGGAGGAGCAAGACATGGGGGTTGCCACGAGAAAGAAGCTGTGGAGCTCATTGTCGCTCGGGTTAGCGCTTTGTCTCGCGCTCGCCGGCTGCAGCGGCAACAGCAGCAATTCTTCCGAGAGCGAGCCGTCGAGCGCGGCGACTAATTCGACAAGCGCCGGCGCTTCGGCATCGCCGTCAGCATCTGAATCCGATGCTTTGGAACCGATTACGATCTCGGCATTCATCGGCGCGCCGCAGCAGCAGCCAACGGCGGACAACCGGATCTACAAGAAGATTCAGGACGAACTCGGCGTGAAGCTGAACATGGAATTCCTGGTCGGCGATCTGCAGCAGAAGCTCGGCGTTATGATTGCAGGCGGGGAATATCCGGATCTCATTACGGCCGATCCGAAGCTCGTAACGGCGAAAGCGGTCATCCCGCTGGAGGATCTAATCGAACAGTATGGACCGAATCTGAAGAAGCACTACGAGAAATATTGGAACCTGATGAAGGATTCCAGCGACGGCCATATTTATTGGCTGCCGAACTATGGCGCCTATACCGGGGATTATCTTGCGACTGTATATCAAGGCCCGGCGTTCTGGATTCAGAAGGACATTCTTAAGGAAGCGGGCTACCCGACACCTAAGACGCTGGATGAATATTTCAAACTAATCAGCGACTACGCAGCGAAGCATCCGACGACAAGCGACGGCCAGCCGACGATCGGCTTCACGACCCTTGCGTACGATTGGCGGACATTCCCGCTCACCAACGCGCCGGAGCATCTCAGCGGCCATGCTAACGACGGCGGCGTCGTGGTCGATAACGGAGTTGCCACCGTGTTTGCCACCCAAGATATAGCTAAGACTTATTACAAGAAGCTCAATGAAATCTATAACCAAGGCCTGATGGACAAAGAAGCATTCGTTCAGAACTATGACCAATATTTGGCTAAGGTCGCTTCCGGCCGCGTGCTCGGCATGTTCGACCAGCGTTGGAACTTCGAACAAGCCGAGAATGAGCTGATCGGACAAAACAAAATCGGTCAAACGTATGTCCCCTTCCCGTTGACCTACGAAGGCGTCACGGATCACTATCTCGACCGTCCCGTTCTCAACTTGAACAACGGCTTCGGCATCAGCAAGGACGCGAAGGATCCGGTGCGCATCATCCAGTTCCTTGACGCGTTGGTATCCGAAGACTGGCAGAAGACACTGCAGTGGGGCGAAGAAGGCGTTGACTACCTGGTGGATGAGAACGGCAAATTCTACCGGACGCAGGAACAGCGCGATCAGCAGAATGATCCGACTTGGAAGCTGGCCAATAAAGCCGACGCATTATGGGCTTACGCGCCGAAGATGGAAGGCACCTACAGCGACGGCAACGCGACGGGGCCGGGAACCCAGCCGGACGAATTCTATAACTCGCTTAAGCCGGAGGACAAAGAGGTTCTTGACGCTTACCAGCATAAGACTTGGACGGAGTTCTTCACCCCCGCTCCGGAGAATCCAATCTATTATCCGGCTTGGAATATCGACTTGATTGACGGCTCCGACGCCTCGGTCGCCAATAAGCAAATGACAGACGCTACGCTTAAGTATTTGCCGAAGGCGATCATGTCTAAGACAGACCAATTCGATTCCGTCTGGCAAGAGTACGTAGACGCTTATGCGAAGATCAACGTGAAGGCGTACGAAGATCGGATCAATTCGCAGATTCAGTGGCGGATTGAGAACTGGAGCAGCAACTAACTGAAGGGATGATAGGCTGCGGAAAGCATCGGCGAACCGCCGGTGCTTTCTGCGCTTGACGTTTCCATTGGTGCCGGAAGATAGACAGGAGGAGAGAACGATGGCAAGCGCGCCGAAAGGGATATCATCGAATACAGCCGCGATGACTGCCGCACCCAAATCGTCCATATTCAAACGGATGCGCAGCCAGAAGCAGCTGATGCTCATGTCGCTGCCGATTCTGCTTTACGTCCTATTATTTTCTTACTACCCCATTTGGGGCTGGACGCAAGCCTTTCAGAATTACAAGCCGGCTCTGCCCTTTTCCCAGCAGGAATGGGTCGGGTTTAAGCAGTTTAATTTTCTTTTCAGAGACGATAGTTTCCTGAAGGTTCTGCGCAACACGGTCGGCATGAGCTTCATCAACCTTGTTCTTGGCTTCCTTACGGCGATCGCGCTCGCGATCCTGTTGAATGAGATCAAGAGCAGGCTGTTTAAGCGTACGATCCAGACTATCTCCTATCTTCCGCACTTTCTATCGTGGATTATCGTTACGGGCCTCGTTGCGAATGCGTTGTCGATAGACGGCGGGATTATCAATGTGCTGCTCATGAAGCTCGGATTCATTCAAGAGCCGATCATGTGGCTCAGCAAGCCGCATTACTTCTGGGGAATTGTAGGCGCTTCCCACGTCTGGAAGGAAGTCGGCTGGAACGCGATTATTTACTTGGCGGCTATCACGTCTATCGATCCCTCTCTGTATGAAGCGGCGGAGATCGATGGGGCGAATCGATATAAGAAAATGCTTCATATTACCTTGCCGGGAATCAAGTCGATCGTCATTATTCTGCTAATCATGAATCTCGGCTGGATTCTGGATGCGGGCTTCGAAGTCCAATACCTGCTCGGCAACGGCGTCGTCGTCGATTGGTCGCAGACGATCGATATATTCGTATTGAAATACGGCCTGCAGATCGGCAACTATTCGCTGGCAACCGCCGCAGGCATCTTTAAGACCATCGTCAGCGTCGCGCTAATCTTCGCAGCCAATACGGTTGCCAAACGTATTGGCGAGGACCGATTAATATGAGGAGGGCAACCTGATGAGAACTAGAACGCTTCGGCTCGAGCCGGTTGTCTTCCATCTATTCAACGCGACCGTCATGCTTGCGCTGGCAGTCGTCACGCTGTATCCATTCCTGAATACGCTGGCCGTATCGTTTAACGCGGGCAACGATACGATCCGCGGCGGCATCTATTTATGGCCTCGAATATGGACGGACCAGAATTACAGGGCGGTGTTCGCAGGCGGAACGATCTATCATGCCTTCTGGGTATCGGTAGCGAGAACGGTCATCGCCACGTTGCTAAGCCTGTTCCTGACCTCGATGCTGGCCTATGCGGTCAGCCGCAAGGAATATGTGTTCCGTAAGCCGGTTACGATCCTCATCGTGCTGACGATGTATTTCAATGCGGGGCTCATTCCTACCTATTTCCTGATCAAGGATCTGCATCTTCTGAACAACTTCCTGGTTTATATCATTCCAGGCCTGATCAGCGCGTTTAACATGATCGTCATTCGCACCTATATGCAGACGCTGCCGGAAGGGCTCATTGAATCGGCCAAGGTAGACGGCGCCGGCGACTTCCGGACGTTCTTCTCCATTATCCTGCCGCTCTGCCAGCCTGTTCTCGCTACCGTTGCGCTGTTCGTCGCGGTCGGGCAGTGGAATTCCTGGTTCGACACGTTCCTGTATGCTTCTTCTAAGCAAAATTTAAGCACGCTGCAGTACGAGCTCATGAAGCTGCTGTCCTCAGCGTCTTTCTCGAACACCAACCCAGCCGTAGCCAATAGCGGTGCAGGCGCAACACTTCAAATGGTTACACCGATATCGATCCGCGCAGCCATCACGATCGTGGCTTCCGTGCCGATTCTCGTCGTGTATCCCTTCCTGCAGAAGTATTTCGTGCACGGCATGCAGCTCGGCAGCGTAAAGGAGTAGCTTGATATCATGATTCCGATATGAGACATGGGAGGGATGGAAGGATGGCGGCTATAGATCCATTTGAGACGAATGTATCGCTCGCGGAAGCGTTCCAGAACGATTTTGCGATTGGCGCAGCGGTAAATGGGAGGACGATCGTCAGCCAGCGGGATTTGCTGAAGCGGCATTATAACAGCTTGACGGCGGAGAACGAGATGAAGTTCGAGAGCGTTCATCCGGCCGATGGCGTCTATACGTTCGAAGAGGCAGATCGCATCGCCGCATTCGCCTCCGAGAACGGCATGAAGCTGCGTGGTCATACGCTCGTATGGCACAACCAGACGCCGAATTGGGTGTTCCAGGACGAACGCGGCGGATCGGCGGATCGACAGACGCTGCTCGCCCGGATGAAAGATCATATCGATACGGTCGTTGGCCGTTACCGCGGCTCCATCTACTGCTGGGACGTCGTCAATGAAGCGGTAACCGATGAAGGGGAGGAATGGCTGCGGCCGACGAGATGGCTGCAAGGCATCGGCGGCGATTATATCGCCCAAGCGTTCTGGTTCGCCCATGTAGCGGATCCTGAAGCGCTGCTATTCTATAACGACTACAATGAATCCCACCCAGGCAAGCGGGAGAAAATTTACCGTCTCGTGAAGTCGTTGCTTGAGCAGGGCGTGCCGCTGCACGGCATCGGACTGCAGGCGCATTGGAACTTAACCGATCCGACGCTGGACGATATCCGGGCCGCGATCGAACGATACGCTTCGCTCGGCGTGAAGCTGCAGATTACGGAGATGGACGTATCGGTCTTCGAGTTCGAGGACAGACGTACCGATCTGACCGCTCCGACGGCCGATATGCTGCGGCGGCAGGAGGAGCGCTACGGGCAATTCTTCCGGCTGTTCCGCGAATATCGCGATGTGCTGACGAGCGTAACGTTCTGGGGGGCGGCCGACGACCATACGTGGTTGGATCATTTCCCAGTCAGAGGCCGCAAGAACTGGCCGCTGTTGTTCGATACGGAACAGCGCCCGAAAGGCGCGTTCCGCGAAGTCGTCAGCCTATAACCAAGGGAACGTTCCGCTCGGCGGATCTATGGTTCTTTGTCGAGACGTTGACCCATAGTTTACGGATACGAAGCCGAAGTCGTCCGAGAACAGCCGAGCGAGCTCATGAAGCAAGAAGAGAAAGGTAACGCCGGGAAGGGAGGATAAAGGCGGATGAAGCCGGACATGTCGGAACTGCCCGCCGCGTATCGGAGAGCGGCCGCAAGAGACAAGCGGGGCACCGTTCGAGAGGTCTCTTATCCGGTTAACCATTACATCAACGCGAATCGCCAATTGGTGACGAATCGCCATATCGATAGAAGAGAAGCGGGAAGAGAGACGGTACGGGGAGAAGCGATCCTGAAATCGTGCAACGTGTATCTACCGGCGGGATACGACGAGAGCGATCCGGATACCCGCTATCCTGCGTTGTATCTGCTTCACGGAGTAGGGGGAGACCAGTACGAGTGGCTGCGCGGCAGCGGGATGGAGATGGATAGCCCTAGAGCGGCAATCGCGAACCCTATCCTATGGGCGGACGTTCCGGATCCGTGCGTCATCCGGTCGGGGGATATATGGCAAAGGCTCGTGGGCCGCATGCTTGCGACACCATGACGGCATGTTCTATGTTGCCTTCTCCTGCAACGACATGAATCGAGACAACGGTTGAGAATTTGCCTTACGATAGGAGCCGGATCTATTTGAGGATCCGGTTCAACTTCTTAGACAGCACGTTGGATCATTTCATGGGCTGCCGTATTGGGTTGTTTCATTATGCGGCCAAGGATATCGGAGGAGTCGCCGATTTCGATTATTTCCATTACGAGAGAATGGACGAACGAGAAGGCTGCTACTAAAGGCTGTAATAATCGACTAGAATATAGGGGAGATCAATCAGGCGGAAGTCCGGAGGAGGTAACCATGAAAGTCGAACGGATCGTAGCAAACATCCGCACGGATCGAATGGAACAAGCTAGATGGTTCTACCAAGAGCTGTTAGGGCTCGATTTGTTAATGGATCATGGCTGGATAGCAACCTATGGTTCGGATCAAGAGATGAACATACAGATTTCGTTCGCTTCTCAAGGCGGTTCGGACACGCCTGTGCCTGATTTGTCTATCGAAGTTGATGATTTAGACGCTGCATTCGAACGTATGAAGGAAGCAGGGGTTCCAATTGAGTATGGACCGGTCATTGAGCCTTGGAGCGTCAAACGATTCTATGTGCGAGACCCATTTGGAAAGTTAATCAATATTCTCGCTCATCGCTGAGGACGAGACCGGGAGGGGAGGAGCCTTTGCGTTGAAAATATTATTTACTGCCATCTCTTATGGATTGATGTTGTTTGGCTGCCTATTTGGCGCGACGCTGTCGGATTTAGAATAATCTCGATGAAAGCATACAGTCGATCAAGTAAACGTAAAGAACTTCTTTGATAAACAACTTCAGGGGGCTTGAATTGAAGGTCAAACGAATCGTGACCAATATTCATACGAAAGATTCAGAGAAGGCTAAATATTTCTACCAAGACGTACTAGGACTCGACCTGTTGATCCTTGCGCATATAGATTAGGTTAAATTTGAATCGATGGGGGTTTGATCGAATGTTCTATGTCAATTCAAGGGCGATTATTGAGAGATATGCCGACGGTGAGCTGGAGATCGTTATTCAGACAAGAACAAAACCTAACGAGTCAGAAAGGATTGAATTACCTGGTGGAAGGATTGAACCCTATGAATCTCTTATCGCCGCGGTTATAAGAGAAGTAAAAGAAGAGACGGGATTAGATCTTATCGAGATAGAGGGAGAAGAGCTTCGAATAATAACGAATGGAACTGACTTTGAAGTCGAATGCCTAACACCTTTCGCTGCATACCAGACCATCAAAGGACCAGTCGATTCTGTCGGATATTATTTCAGGTGTAAGGCTAAGGGGGAATTATTAGTCACTGGTGATGACACTACAGGAATCAGATGGATAAGTGTTAAGAAACTGAATGCCATGTTTGCCGAGAACCCGTTGCAATTCTCGGATATCGATCAAGCCGGAATAAAGATCTATCTAAAGTCATTGCAATCAAAGGGCTGAAAAACATGAAAATAGAGATTGTTTCAGTTCCTTCATATTCGGGGATGCCGGAAAAGCGCTATTTTTCCGATAAGAAGAGGAGAATCTAATTTTGAGCAAAAAGATAGTTTATAAAAAGGGTTATAAGCAATTCTATATGCCGAAGACGCAGCCGGGAATTGTGGAAGTGCGGAGAATGGCATTTCTGATGATTAATGGTTCTGGTGACCCCAACGGTGGGGAATTTGTCAAGGCGACAGAAGCTTTGTATAGCTTGAGTTATGCGGTGGGAAGCTTTGACGATGAGCCGGAAAGCTTTGCACGAATGGAAGCGTTCTGTATAGAGCATGGATATATCCGTGCAAGCAAAATTCACCGGGAAATCTATTTATCAGATCCCCGTAAGACGGGACCAACAAAGCTGAAGACGGTGCTAAGATTTCCTGTAATAAGTGCAGACGCCAGAACATGCATATGACAACTTCCTTGTATCATTACTTCGATAAAAATATTGGCGCCTTCAAGAATCTCTCAAGTTTATCGGAAGAGCAAGCGTTGGAAGTATCAAATGAGATTAAGAAGAATGCTAATCCTCACTATATGACATATGCCGCAAGTGTGGAATAAAGATGGGATTAACGGCCCCGAGAGATATATCGAAGTTCAAGTCTGGGATGATGAAGTGATAAGAAGATTTATGAGACGGAGAATGGAGATATGAGATGATCATAAGAACCGAGATGGAGAAGGACTTCAAGGAAGTGTTTAACTTACACTTTCGAGCATTGGCGAATAGAGAAGATGAAGTTGATCCAGATCTACGAAGACAAGGATTTGGAAGCAGATTGATTAAGGAAGGTATAAGAAGATGCGAGGAGTTAGGGTACGAGCTTATCTTATTATAAATACCAAGGAGCTAAAACATGATCTTATTCCAATCGAATGAGCTCTGTGTGAGGGAAATAGAGCTTGGAGATGGAGTCTGTAAAATAGATTG
>NZ_JACJVN010000002.1 GCF_014212015.1 Cohnella lubricantis
ACACGATTTCATAAAAAAAGCGCGGCTCAGCTGCGACGTCCGCTGGCCGAATCTCTGCTGCAGATACCAAAATAACCCCCGCTTGTAAACGCGGGGGTTGCTGCGTTGTTCGATTAGCCGGTCAGATCAAGCTGCCTCCGGCTTGGGAAATGACTTTCTTCGCCTGTTCGTAAGCTTCCGCCGGAACGTGCGCCGACAGGCTGAACAGCGCCTCGGGCGCGGTACCAAGCTCCGCGCCGGCTTCCATCCGAGTGCCGCTCAATAAGCTGTCGGCCAACTCGCTCATATTCGCTTCTGGAGCAGCGGCTGCGGAGCCAAAGTCAGGGCCATGAATCGCCCGCTCCATGCGGAACCGGTCGGCGCGCAGCGATGCCAGCTTGCGGATCGCTTCCTCGGCCTGCTCCTGATGCTCGAAGGAGGCGTGCATAGGCTGCATGTTCACAGCCGTCACTCTCCTTCATAAGCTGCGGCGCGGCGATCGGCCTCGGCAGCCCTTCGCTGCGCCTCGCGGTCGTTCTCGTCCGCAAGCTCGCTTGAGAACTCGACGTCTTCCGCTTTGGCTGTCGGCAATTGCCCGCTCTGCTGATCTTGCTGCTGATCGCCCAAACTACTCATGGTCGCAACACTACCTCCTCAGTTATGGCACCGCTAGTGGCGGAACGCCGTTAATTGGCGTAGTTTGCACCGAGGAAGCAAAGACTATTCGTGTATCACTGATTTCGGCTTATGTTAAAGCTCTGTTCGGTTAATGACAGATGTACCAACGAATAAGTGCCGATGTAGTCGATCCATTCGACTACTTGCGGATGTGGTGACGTGGTATGCGTTGAGATGGTCGATCTAATCTACTTCTTTCATGTGTTCAGCAGTGTTGCCGGGAATGTAGTCGGTCTAATCTACCTCTTACGCGCACTCTGCAGAGTTTCCAATCAAGAAGTCGATTTGATCGACTTTCTTGTGGAAATACCATTTAATTGAAAAAAGCTGTCCCTCATGGGACAGCCTTCATTGCTGGCGAGCTTGATTGCTTAGTCGCCCAATATAGCCTTCTTCATCCGTTCAAACAGCGTCTGGTGCTGCTCGTTCGTCGACTCGCCGCTCTTCGCGGCGAAGTCGCGCAGCAGCTCCTTCTGCTCTTCGGTCAGCTGCGTCGGGGTGACGATCGTCACCTTGACATGCTGGTCGCCTTGACCGTAGCCGCGAAGCTTCGGCACGCCTTTGCCCTTCAGGCGGAAGTACGTGCCGGTCTGCGTTCCCGGAGGGATCTTGAGCTTCACCTTCTCGGTCAGCGTCGGGATCTCAATCTCGTCGCCGAGCGCCGCCTGCGTGAACGTCAGCGGCACTTCGCAGTAGATGTCGTCGCCTTCGCGCTCGAAGAAGTCATGGGACTTCACGCGCAGCACGAGGTACAAGTCTCCCGGCGGTCCGCCGCGAACCCCGCCTTCACCTTCGCCGCTGATGCGAAGCTGCGAGCCGTCGTCGACGCCGGCCGGAATCTTGACGTGAATCTTCCGGTTGCGCTTCACTTGGCCGCTGCCGCCGCAGCTGCCGCAGCGCTCGCGAATGATCTTGCCGCGGCCGCCGCACGCCGAGCAGGCGCGGCGGTTGACGATCCGGCCGAACGGCGTGTTCTGCGCCACTTCCTGTTGGCCGGAGCCGTGGCAGACGGAGCAAGTTTCGATTTTCGACCCGGGCTTGGCGCCGTTGCCGTGGCATGTATCGCACGTCTCCGTGCGGGGAATGGTGATGTCCGTCTCTTTGCCGAACACCGCTTCCTTGAATTCGATCGTCATCGTGTATTGCAGGTCGTTGCCGCGCTGGGGAGCGTTCGGGTCTCGCCGGCCTCCGCCGCCTCCGAAGAACATGTCGAAGATGTCTCCGAAGCCGCCGAAGTCGCCTTGTCCCGCGCCGCCGCCGCCGAAGCCCGCCATCGGATCCTCGTGTCCGTACTGGTCATAACGCGCGCGCTTCTGGTCGTCGCTCAAGGTGTCGTATGCTTCTTTGACTTCCTTGAATTTCTGTTCGGCGTCCGGCTCTTTGTTGACGTCCGGATGGTATTTGCGCGCCAAGTTGCGATACGACTTCTTGATCTCGTCTGCGGAGGCGTTCTTGCCTAGTCCCAGCACTTCGTAATAGTCTCTTTTGTCGGCCACTTCTCCACCTCCATGAGGAAAGTCAAAGCCGTTCCGGTTGCCTGTTTGCGCCGCACTCAGCTGTTCATGAATCCGTCTCTCTGACGGTTTGCATTTCCCTCCGGCCGCTGTAGATCAACCCGTTGCTTTGATTAGATTATGCGCGGTGGCAACGGGTCGATCTAAGGCGGACGTAAACTCCTCCGGGAAATACAAACCTAACTGGACGGGCTGAACAGCTCAGGCGGCGCGAACTACGGCAAAGGGAGAGCTTTGACTCTCGATTCGTCTGATTCGCTTCGCTTATTTCTTGTCTTCGTCAACGACTTCGTAGTCGGCGTCGACGACGTTATCTTGCTTCGGAGCCGCTCCTGCGCCGGATGCGTCTTGAGCGCCTTCTGCGCCTTGGGCTTGCGAAGCTTGCTCATAGAGCTTGACGGACAGCTGCTGCACGATCTCGGTCAGCTCGTCGGCCGCGGTCTTGATCTCCTCGAGATTCTCGCCTTCAAGCGCCTTCTTGACCTTCTCCTTCGCCGCTTCGGCTTTGGAGATCTCGTCTGCGCTCACTTTGTCTCCGAGATCCTTGATCGTCTTCTCGACGGTGTAGACTAGCTGGTCAGCCGAGTTCTTCGTCTCGATCAGCTCGCGGCGCTTCGCATCCTCTTCGGCATGCAGCTCGGCTTCCTTCTGCATCTTCTCGATCTCTTCCTTGCTGAGGCCGCTGGAAGAGGTAATCGTA
Source organism: Cohnella lubricantis (assembly GCF_014212015.1). Taxonomy (GTDB): domain Bacteria; phylum Bacillota; class Bacilli; order Paenibacillales; family Paenibacillaceae; genus Cohnella; species Cohnella lubricantis. The sequence goes on from NZ_JACJVN010000002.1 coordinate 2,872, forward strand.
ATCTTCTGGCTCTTGCCCGTGCCCTTATCGAGAGCGGAGACGTTCACGATGCCGTTGGCGTCAAGATCAAAGGTCACTTCGATCTGCGGTACGCCGCGCGGCGCTGGCGGAATGTCGCTCAGGATGAAGCGGCCAAGCGTCTTGTTGTCTCGGGCCATGGCGCGTTCGCCTTGCAGCACGTGGATCTCTACCTGAGTCTGGTTGTCGGCGAACGTGGAGAATACTTGCGACTTGCTCGTCGGGATCGTCGTATTGCGCTCGATCATCTTCGTCATGACGCCGCCAGCCGTCTCGATGCCGAGCGACAGCGGCGTGACGTCGAGCAGAACCACGTCTTTGACTTCGCCCGTCAGGACGCCGGCTTGAACCGCAGCGCCAAGCGCAACGACTTCGTCCGGGTTAACACCCTTGTGCGGCTCTTGGCCAGTCAAGCGCTTAATCGCTTCTTGAACGGCCGGAATACGAGTGGAACCGCCGACGAGAACAACCTTGTCGATCTGGGAAGCGGAGAGCCCCGCATCCGCCAACGCTTGGCGCGTCGGAGCCATCGTGCGCTCAACGAGCGGAGCGGTCAGCTCGTCGAACTTCGCGCGGGTCAGCGTCAGCTCCAAGTGTTGAGGCACGCCGTCAACCATCGTAATGAACGGCAGCGAGATCGTCGAGGAGACGACGCCGGACAGCTCCTTCTTCGCCTTCTCCGCTGCATCCTTCAAACGTTGTACAGCCGCTTTGTCCTTCAGCAGGTCGACGCCATGCTCCTTCTTGAACTCGCTGGACAGCCAATCCATGATCGCCTGGTCGAAGTCGTCGCCGCCAAGGTGGTTATCGCCGCTCGTCGCTTTGACTTCGAAGAAGCCGCCGCCGAGCTCAAGGATCGAGACGTCGAACGTGCCGCCGCCAAGGTCGAATACGAGAATCGTTTGATCTTCCTGCTTCTCCAGGCCGTACGCCAGAGCGGCTGCCGTCGGCTCGTTAACGATCCGCAGAACTTCCAGTCCGGCGATGGCGCCCGCATCCTTGGTCGCTTGACGCTGGCTGTCGTTGAAGTATGCCGGAACGGTGATAACGGCTTGCGTCACCGGCTGGCCGAGATAAGCTTCCGCGTCCGCTTTGAGCTTCTGCAGAATCATCGCAGAGATCTCCTGCGGCGTATATTCCTTGTCGTCGATCTTCACTTTATGGTTGGTGCCCATGTGACGCTTGATCGAGATGATCGTGCGGTCCGGGTTCGTGATCGCTTGGCGCTTCGCGGTCTCGCCGATCGTGCGCTCCCCGTCCTTCTTGAAGCCGACGACCGAAGGGGTCGTGCGATTGCCCTCTGGATTAGGGATAACGACGGCTTCGCCGCCCTCCATCACGGCCACGCAAGAGTTGGTCGTGCCAAGGTCGATACCAATGACTTTACTCATAATGAATAGCTCCTCCTCGCATCTTATACGCAATCAAATGTTAAGTATTGCGGCCGGCTTAGCCGCTGACTTTGACCATGGCCGGACGAATAACCTTGTCCTTGAGCCAATAGCCCGGCTGCACCACTTCGACGACGATGCCTTCCTCGTATTCGTCGGACTCCACCTGCATAATGGCTTGGTGCACTTCCGGATCGAACGGCTGGCCGACCGGTTCCATCGCCTTGAGCCCCTCGGCTTCCAGCACTTGCGTCAGCTGGCGGTAGATCATGTCGACGCCCTTCTGGAACGACTGGCCGTCCGCCTGCTCGCTGCTCGTCTGAAGGGCCCGGCCGAAGTTGTCGACGACCGGCAGCAGCTGTGTGATCAGCTTCATGGAAGCGTACTGCGCCAGCTCTTCCTTCTCTTTGAGCGTTCGGCGACGGAAGTTGTCGAAGTCCGCCTGCGCCCGCAAGTAGCGATTATTGTATTCTTCCGCCTGCTGCCGCAGTTCGGCCATTCTCGGATCCTCCGATTCAGTTGCTTCCGCAGCTTCCTCGGAAACCGTCTCCGCTGCAGCCGAATCGGCCGCATTGGCCTCTTCGGCCTGTGCGTCGGCGTTCGCCGCGGCTTCGGCTTCGCGTTGCTCTTCTGTCATTGTCTCCTGCTCCTTCGTCTCTTGACTGCTCACGCAGGGATCGCCTCCTTACCGTACCACTTGGATACAAGGGATATACTCGGGCTGATTATTTGTGCCGCCGGGCCATGAACAGCGCCAAATCTTTGGACAAGTAATCCAACAAGCTGATAACCTTGCCGTAATCCATCCGGGTCGGGCCCAAGATGCCGATCGTGCCAAGCGATTGGCCTTCATAAGAATAATTGGCGGTAATCAAGCTGCATTGATTAATGGCTTCAAGCGCATTCTCCGTGCCGATCCGAACCTGAATGCCGTCGGGAACTGCCTGGAACAGCTGCATGAGCTTCGGCGTCTCCTCCAGCATATCCAGGATGTTCTTAACTTTGTCCACATCCTTGAACTCTGGCTGCGTCATGATGTTCGTGGCGCCGCTTAGGAAGATTCGAGGCTCTTGATCGTCGGCCAGCGTCGATTCGAGCATCTGAAGAATGTGCTCGCAGCTGTCAACGATGCGGCTCAGTTCCTTGCCCACTTCAGCATGCAGCACCGACTTCACCTTCACGAAGGCTACGCCGGCCAGCTTATCGTTGAGCAAATTCACGATCTTCTGGATGTCGTTCATGCCGACGCCTTCCGGAAGCGTAACCGTCTTATGCTCGACATGGCCTGTGCTCGTCACGATGATCGCGACGGCGGAAGTCTCATTAATCGGAACCAGCTGAAAGTGCTTCAGGGTCGTGTTGAACGTCTCCGGTCCAAGCACGATGGAAGTGTAGTTCGTCAATTGCGACAGGATCGTCGCCGTGTGGCTGACGACTTCCTCCCACATGTTCATCTTCTCGGCCAGGAAGCCGCGGATCTTCCGCACGTCCTGCTCCCCGATTCCGCCGACACGGATCAGATGATCCACGTAATATCGATAGCCTTTAATAGAAGGGATTCGACCGGCGGACGTATGCGGCTGCTCCAGCAAACCCAGCTCTTCCAGGTCGGCCATCTCATTGCGAATCGTGGCCGGACTGAACGCGACATCGCCGCGCTTGGATATGCTCCGCGAACCGACCGGCTCGGCAGAGCGGATATAATCGTCGACGATCGCCGTTAATATCATGCGTTGACGCTCGCTCAGCATAATCCGCGTCTCCCCCTTCCGCATCGTTAGCACTCAGTTTGATCGAGTGCTAATCGCTACTACAAAAATACCAAACCGTTCCGGTCGTTGTCAAGAACGATCGAATCGATTTGGCAGCCTTGAATCAGTCCAATATTCTAACGACGGCGATCTCATCGCAGCGGTCCTTCTTCGAGCAGTGGATGCAGTCCGTCCATACCTTCTCGGGGAAAATCTCCTTCTCGACGACGGTGAAGCCGTTCTTGACGAAGAAGTCTACGGCGTAGGTCAAAGCCATGATTTTCGGAACTTGCTGCGCCCTTGCCTCTTCGATCAAAGCGCTCACGATCATCGTCCCGAGCCCCTTGCCCTTGTAGCCGTCCGCCATCCCTAGCGACCGGATCTCGACAAGATCGGCTCCGAGCCGGAACAGGGATCCGCAGCCGATCAGCTTCTCCGCCTCCTCAGCGACGAAGAAAGAATCGATATGGCGGCGGAGCGCCTCCTTCGACCTTGGAAGCATGATGCCCTGTGCGGCGTAATTCTGAATCAGCCCATGCAGCGCGTCGATGTCCGCGGGCGATGCTTTGCGGCAGCTAATGGTCGTTTGCACGCGAATCCCTTCTTTCTATCCGGCCTTACGCATTTGGAATTGATGTGAATAAATATACAACAGAACGAATGATTTCTCAATAGGATTTTAGGCGTGCTCTGCCAACTTCTTATCATCGGAGCGATTGAAAAGGCAGTTCGCAACCCGGCAGCGGCCGATGCCGTCTATATATTACCAATGGCCCCTGATGTGGTCGAAGAGAACGGCCAGTATCGGCTGGACAACATCAGTACGGGACCTTAAGGGGCATGCCGCGGGTCCAAAAGGAAAACCGGCCTTCCACGTTCGCGTGGAGGGCCGGTTCTGTTTGAGGGTTGTTGGCTGTGGCGCGTCGGTTCTGTGGCAAGCCGGCTTCGAGCTATTCTCTGCTTACAGGAACGCGCCGAATACTTCGTTGCCGAGCGGGATGCCGCGCTCGGTCAACCGATAGCCGGCGTCCTCGTCCGAGACGCCGAAGCGCTCCAGCAGCCCTTGCTCCTGCAGCTTCGCCAGCACCGGGCCGAACACATCGCTCAGGCTTGCGCCGCCGAACTGCCGGCTGAAGTCGGCTTCGCGAACGCCTTCGAGCAGGCGCAGCCCGACCATCATGAAGTCCTCCATCGCTTCGCGGACAGTAACCTCATGTGTATCCTTGCGCGGCAGCCCTGCGTCTGCGTTCGCCGCATCAATGTAGGCCTGCACGCCCTTGATGTTCATGTGGCGCTGGCCGAGGGCATAGCCGTGCGCGCCCGCACCGAGGCCGTAATACGGCTCATTGTGCCAATACGTCGTATTGTGCCGGCTGCCAAAGCCCGGCTTCGCGAAGTTGCTGATCTCGTACTGCCGGTAGCCCGCCCCCCCGAGCCGTTCGCGCAGATGCTCGAACATCGCGACCTCCACTTCTTCTTCGGGCAGCGGCAGCTCGCCGCGCTCGTACAGCCGGTGGAACAGCGTATTCTCCTCCACCTTGAGGCTGTACAGCGAGTAGTGAGGCAAATCCAGCTCGAGCGCCCGCGTCACGCTGTCCGCGAGCTGCTGCAGCGTCTGGCGCGGCAGGCCGAACATCAGGTCGATCGACAGATTCGTGAACCCTGCCGTTCGCGCGTTCTCGATGCTGCGGACAACGTCGTCCGCCTCGTGGATGCGGCCGATCGCGGCGAGCAGCTCGTTGTCGAACGACTGGGCGCCGAAGCTGATCCGGTTGACGCCGCCTTCGCGCATCGCCGCCAGCTTGGCCGGATCCGTCGTGCCGGGATTCGCCTCCATCGTGAATTCCGCGTCCGCCGCCACCGGGAAGTGGCGTGCGACGGAAGCAAGGAACCGCGTCATCTGCGGCGGCGTCAGCACGGTCGGCGTGCCGCCGCCGACGAACACCTTGCGGATCGTCTCGGGCGGCAGCTCGCGGACCGTCCGCTCCATCTCCCGCTCCAGCGCATCCAGATAAGCGTCCACCGGCTGCCCTTCGACGATGTAGGAATTAAAGTCGCAGTAGAAGCACTTATTGGTGCAGAACGGAATGTGAATATACAGCGCCCGCGGCGTCCAGCTGTGCAGAGGCGCGCTTGGCGCATCGCCCTGACGCTGCGCCTGCGCTTGAACCTCATTAACGTTGAGGGCCATCCATATCCCCTCCTCTCATCGTATAGAATTGAAATGAACCGGTCTCCCGGTTCATTCGCCTAAGCCTCTATTATCATCCATCCGTTATTCGTCGATCTTCAGCACGGCCATGAACGCTTCCTGCGGCACCTCGACGCTGCCGACCTGCTTCATCCGCTTCTTGCCTTCCTTCTGCTTCTCGAGCAGCTTGCGCTTCCGCGAGATGTCGCCGCCGTAGCACTTGGCGAGGACGTTCTTGCGCATCGCCTTGATCGTCTCGCGCGAGATGATCTTCTGGCCGACGGCCGCTTGGATCGGCACTTCGAACATCTGGCGAGGGATGAGATCCTTGAGCTTCTCGCAGATGATCCGTCCGCGGTGGTAAGCGCGGTCCCGGTGCACGATGAACGACAGGGCGTCGACCTGTTCGCCGTTGAGCAGAATGTCCATTTTGACCAGATTGGACTGCCGGTAACCGGACAGCTCGTAGTCGAACGAAGCGTAGCCCTTCGTGCTCGACTTGAGCTGGTCGAAGAAGTCATAGACGATCTCCGCGAGCGGAATCTCGTACTTCAGCGTCACCCGGTTCGTATCGAGGTACTGCATGTCGATGAACTCACCGCGCTTGCCCTGGCACAGCTCCATGATCGGGCCGACGTAATCCTTCGGCACGATGATCGACGCCTTGACGTACGGCTCCTCGACGAAGTCCAGCTTGCCGACGTCCGGGTATTCCGACGGGTTCGAGATATCGATCTGCTCGCCGCTCGTCAGCGTCACCTTGTAAATAACGCTCGGCGCGGTCGTAATCAGCGGAATGTTGAACTCTCGCTCGATCCGCTCCTGTATGATCTCCATGTGAAGCATGCCGAGGAAGCCGCACCGGAAGCCGAAGCCAAGCGCTTGCGACGTCTCCGGCTCGAAGCGCAGCGAAGCGTCGTTAAGCTCCAGCTTCTCGAGCGCGTCGCGCAGGTCGTTGTAGTCCGACGATTCGATCGGGTACAGTCCGCAGAACACCATCGGGTTGATCCGCTTGTAGCCGGGCAGCGCTTCCGCTGTCGGGTTCTTGGCGTTCGTGACCGTATCGCCCACGCGCGTGTCCTTGACGTTCTTGATCGACGCGGTGACGAAGCCGACGTCGCCCGGTCCGAGCTCGTCGACGATGGTCGCGCGCGGCTTGAACGTGCCGACTTCGACCACATCGAACGTCGCGCCCGTCGCCATGAACTTGATCGGCGTGCCGGCGCGGATCGTGCCGTCGATGACGCGGATGTAGCAGACGACGCCTTTGTAAGCATCATAGTGCGAGTCGAAAATAAGCGCCTTGAGCGGCGCGTTAATGTCGCCTTGCGGTGCTGGAACCTTCTGAACGACCTGTTCCAGAATCTCCTTAATGCCGACCCCGTTCTTCGCCGAAGCGAGCACGGCGTCGCTGGCGTCGAGGCCGATGACGTCCTCGACTTCCTGCTTCACCCGTTCGGGCTCGGCGCTCGGCAGGTCGATCTTGTTGATGACCGGCAGAATCTCAAGGTTATTATCAAGCGCGAGATAAACGTTCGCCAGCGTCTGCGCCTCGATGCCTTGGGCGGCGTCGACGATCAGCAGCGCGCCTTCGCAGGCGGCCAAGCTGCGCGACACTTCGTACGTGAAGTCGACGTGTCCCGGCGTGTCGATCAAGTGCAGCGTATACGTCTCGCCGTCGTCGGCTTTGTACTGAAGCCGAACGGCCTGCAGCTTGATCGTAATGCCGCGCTCGCGCTCGAGGTCCATCGAGTCGAGAATCTGATCCTGCATCTCGCGGGACGTCAGCGTCCCCGTATATTCCAGAATGCGGTCGGCCAACGTCGACTTCCCGTGGTCGATATGCGCGATAATACAAAAATTGCGAATATGGCTCTGCTTGCGTTGATTGTCTGCCATGCGTAACCTCCACCGAATCCACCATCATGCGGCTATCTAATCTATTATAGCAATGGATAGCCGGCGCATCAATCGGCAGGATTCGCCTAGGCGGTTCATCGCTCCGGCGGCTTCTCGATCTTCAGCCCTTCGACGTGCCGCTTGCCCATCAGCTTGCGCTTCTTCCGGTCTTCAACCGATTCGAACACGATGTCCATGTCGTAATCGTCCGGATATAGCTGCTTGCTCTCGATGGCGAGCTTCACGCGCTTGCGGTTCATGCGGACCTTCTCCCCGGGAATCTGAACGATCAGCTCTCCGCGATCGTCCGGCAGCCGGTAGACGACGCCGCGCGAATGCAGGCTCGGGATCCAGACGACATCGCCGATTGCGAGCGGCTTAGCGGGTTGGGATGCGTCTGCGTTCGCTTCGGTTGCATCTGCGCCTTCGGCGCCAGATTGGACCCTAACCCCATCGGGGATAACTTGTGCAGCCTCTTCAATTTCATCTGCAGTTATAGGACTGCTCCCCCGATTAAGCTGCAAGCTCTCGGCGATGGCCTTCGCCCGGTCGACGATCTCCTCAGGGATGCCGAGCCTGCGGGCGATGACGAACGCGTAGCTGTTGCCGGCTTCCCCCATGTCCAGCCGGTAGAGCGGCCGAAGCGTCTCTTCGTCGAACGCCATCCTCGCGTTGCGGAAGCCCGGCGTCCGCCGTGCGTACTCCTTGATCTCGTTAAAGTGAGTCGTCGCCAGAACGACGGCGCCTCTGCGATGCAGCTCCTCCAGCACGGCGATCGACAGCCCGATGCCTTCGCCCGGATCGGTACCTGTCGCCAGCTCATCGAGCAGGATAAGAGCGCCTCTCCCCGCGATGGAGAGAATGCCGATCACGTTGCGCAAATGCGAAGAGAACGTACTAAGCGAACGGTCGAGGCTCTGATCGTCGCCGATATCGGCTTCCACAGCGCCGAACACCGACAGCCGGCTGCCTTCCTCCGCCGGCACCAGCAGCCCCGACTGCGCCATCAGCGTCAGCAAGCCGACGGTCTTAATCGCTACCGTCTTGCCGCCCGTATTGGGCCCGGTAATGAGCAGCGTCCGGTAATCGCCGCCGATCTCGACATGGAGCGGAACCGCTTGCCCGCTCAGGAACGGATGCCGCGCGCCGCGCAGCTCGATCACGCCGTCCTCGCCGACCTCCACTTCTCGGCCGTCTATCGCCAGGGCCCACTTCGCCTTAGCGAGCAGCAGATCATAATAGCCGACGGCCTCCAAGTTAACCGACAGCTCGCGCGAATAGTTCTCCGCCTCTTCCGTCAGCCGGGCGAGGATCTGCATCTCCTCGCGGCTCTCCTCCGAGCGCAGCTCCGACAGCTCGGACTGCAGCGCAGCCGCTTCCGCCGGCTCGACGAACACCGTCTGCCCGCTGGCGGATTCGTCCAGCACGGCGCCTGGTATTCGCTTGCGGTTCTCCTTCTTGACCGGTAGCACGAATCGGCCGCCGCGCTGGCTGACGAGCCGCTCCTGCAGGCAGTCCGCGTGCTTCGCCAGCAGATCGTCCAGCCGTCTCTTCAGCTTCTCTTCCGCTCCGCGAATAAGCCTGCGCAGCTTGCCTAGCTCCGGGCTTGCGCTGTCCAGAACCATGCCCCGGTCGACACAGCTCTCGATGGAAGACAGCAGCCCGCTAAGGTCGTACATCGAGCTCGCGTAAGCGGCCACTGCTGAAGCTTCTCCTCCCTTGCTGCGCATGAACTTGCCGAGCTGGCCGCAACTGCGCGCGAATTGCGCCAACTGCCCCAATTGCCGTTCGGACATAATATAGCCGGTGCCGAGCAGCGCCATCACTTCCTCCATGCCTTCAAGCGAAGGCAACGGAGGCTGAGCGCCGCGGGCGATCAGCCGGCGGGTCTCCTCCGTCTCTCGAAGCTTCAAGGCGATCGTCCGGCGGTCGGACAAGGGCTTAAGCCCGCTCACGAGCTTCCTCCCAAGATACGTCTGAGCGTAAGTCAGCAGCGTGTCGATCACGCGCGGGTATTCGAGTTTGTGCAGAGATGAATCTCTCATGGGATCTCCTCCATTAAGGGGCTAAATTTGGAAATACAAAAAGCCGCGGCAGCGCCAATCGGCGAAGCTCGCGGCCAGTCGGACGCCGTGCGGAAGACGAAACGCGCTATTTCAAGCCCATCGGCTAATGGCCAAAATATGCGCAAAGAAGCCGTGCCCGAATGAGCACGGCTAAAGTCTCCGAACAACGCCTAGAGGCGCAGCGGTCTTTACCGGTTTTTCACTGGCAATCAGTCGCCGAACGGAGATGGACTTAAACAAACCGTCAGAACCGGTTTATCAGCGTCCTATCCAATCCGGCCTATCCAATTGATCAGTTCAGAACCAAGACCAACATACAAATTTTCCCCTTAAAATGTAATTGCCACCTATTCTAAGCTAATCGATAACGCAAGTCAATGGCCGGCCGTCACTGCGTCGTCTTGTCGAACAGATGGACAACGAATTGAATGCCGCCTCTCGAGACAGACTGCAGCGCCTCCGCCGCGGTATTCGCCAGCCGGTCGATCGCGGGCGTGTGGTCGAGTCTAGGCATCGGCACTTCATCCGCATCCATCGAGATGCCCTCCGGCTCGTCGGCGTATCGTCCGCCCGCGTACTCATCGTCTTCCGAGCCCGCACTCGCGTTCACATTCATATCTTCAGCCCCATCCGTATCCTCGCCCAAATGGATGGGGTCATGAACGCCTGCGATGGACGGATCCATCGGCCCGTATACCGACGAGATGCCGCTCGACGACAGTTCCATGCCGAACAGGACGGCAAAGACGATCGCTCCGCATACGATCAACAGCTTCATTAGATCCCGGCTCATGATTCATTCGCCTCCTTCGCTTCGTCCGCCGCTTGGGCGTCCACCTTCTCCGCATCCTGCTGATTCCAATACAGCTCGGCAATCACTTGGGCCAACACATCTGCCGTTCGATAGCATTCCGCCAGCGTATTATCGACGCCGCCGATCTCGATCAAGACGCTGTCCGGCGACACCGATTGGTTGTACTCGCCGTTCCCTTCCGCTGTCGTCTTGCTCCAGATGCCGTTGGATAATCCGGGGTAATCCTCCTCCAGCGCTTGATGAATCGAATTGGCGAACGCTTCGTTCTTCTCCCAGTCGGGATTCTTCTGGCCAATGATGAAGTACACCTTGGCATAATCGGCGCCGTTGATCGTCGCGGTCGTCTGCTTCCGGTGCAGCGAATCGCGATGGATATCGAAGAAGAACGTGAGATCCTTGTTGTCGGCTATCGCTTCCTTGACGGTCTGCATGGAATATTTGTAGGAATTGTTCCAGTTGTAGTTCTTCACCGTCGTCATATAATCCGTGTTCGAATGGACAGCCCCAACGCCGAGACGCTCCAGTTGATCGGCGAGCCGCCGGCCGACGAGCGTGACATTAACTTGGCTCGATTCCGGAAGCTTGGTCCCTTCCTTCAACTCCGGGAACCAAGACTCCCGATTGTGAGAATGATAGATGAACACGACGTTCCTCTCGGGCGTCGACGGCAATGGAGATTCTTGCGGCGGCGATGACGGAGAGGCCGAAGATTCCGGCTGCCCTGAAGGCGAAGCGTCCGGAGCGCTCATGTCCGATCCGCCGCTGCCGCCCGAAGTATTCACAGGGTTCCGCGGGATCCCGTCGTTCGAGCCGTCCGGCTCGCGGTCCACCGGTGCGTTCGTCCCGCCTCCCGAACCGGGACGGAGCAAGACGGCGCTGTCGCGGCCGATGCCCGGCATGCCCAGCTCCAGCAGGCTCTTCGGATCGTCCGGGTTCATATCCGTGAGGAAGCGAACGAGGAACGCCGCCATTCGCCCGGCAGAGAAAGGGGAATCTACTACTTGCTTATCCATATGAGGCAATTCCATACCTAACAGAGAGGAGAAAAAAGCGGAAGATACCGAAGCGGCGAAGCCCTTCATCGATTGAACCGGCGAGGCGGACAGCTTCGTCTGCAGCGCGCCTCCGGCGCCGAGTGCGAGCAAGAGCGCCATCGTGCAGAGGCTTAGCGTCAAGAAGGCCTGACCGGTAACGAGGTAGCGTCTTAAGCCGGAGCCTCTCCTCCGGCCATGTGGGGCGATGAATCGCAGCATAGTCGTTCCTCCCATGATCGTTGGTGCCTAAGGCCAAAGCCAACTCTCTCGAAAGTAGCATTTTGTAGAGAGTATATGAGAGGAACGGAAATGATAGAACGGGAGCTTGAATTAGAGGTTCATAGAGTTGGAAAAACAGGCGCACGATCGTGCGCCTGTTACGGCCTCCATTCCGGTATGACCCAGCTTCGGATACTCCATGCCCGCTCTTCTCCTTCGCGCATCGGCGCATTCATTCAGTTATTTCTTCATGAATGGCCAATACCTCCCGGCAGGCGGCAATAACACGAACTCCCTCCGCGTGAACGCTGGGAGGGAGATGTTCGGTCAGTGCGTATAGGCGGCCACGTTGTCCGTATCCACCGCCTCATGAAGCGCTGCGTTAAGCCCGCTGGCGACGACGTTCGCGATATCCTCGATGAACTTGTCGATCTCCTTCGGCGTGACCAGCAGATTGTGCCCGAGCGGCTCCAGTACTTCCTTCACGAGGCCAAGGCGCTCGTTCTCCGCCATCGAACCGAAGACGCCGAACAGCGGATCAGTGTTCGCCGTATGCTTCTTCATATGGTCGAACATCATATCCATCGTGTTGTTCACGATTGTTGAAGCGTAGAGCACCGTCGGAACGCCGATCGCGATGCAGGGAACGCCGAGAATGTCCTGCGTAAGACCTTTGCGCTTGTTGCCGATGCCCGAGCCGGGGTGGATGCCCGTATCCGCAATCTGGATCGTCGTATTCACCCGCTCCAGCGAACGGGCCGCCAGCGCGTCCACGGCGATCACCAGGTCCGGCTTCGCCTGCGACACGATGCCCTGGACGATATCGCTCGACTCGATGCCCGTCGTTCCGAGCACGCCCGGCGCGACGGCGGAGACAGGCCGATAGCCGGGACTAACCTGATCAGGCATCAATTCGAAATATTGCCTCGTCACCATCATGTTCTCGACCACGATCGGCCCGAGAGCGTCCGGCGTCACGTTCCAGTTGCCGAGGCCGACGACGAGAATGCTGGCGGACGGGCCAACGCCAAGACGCTTAAGGAACGCTTCGAATTCCCTTGCGAACGTTGTCGCCACCCGATCCTGCAGGTCCGTGTCGCCTCGGCGCAGCTCCGGCACATCCAGCGTCACGTAATGCCCCTGCATTTTGCCGATCGCTTGCGCTCCTTCCGGCGACTGTATGTGCATCCGGGTCACGGTAATGCCGCCTTCCTTGTCCATCTCCTGCCATACCCCGGGAATTGGACTGTCCGCCGGGCCTGCCATTTCTCTGGCTTCTAAGGCCAGGTCGGTGCGAGTGCCGTAAACGCTTAAATCGAGCTCTTGCTCCGTCACTATTGCTGCTCCCCTTTCACACGAACGGGATGGCGCGAGCCTGCCTCCGCCGGCAGATTGCCTCCCGGCTGGCGAAGCTGAAATGGCTTGCGTTTTGCCCCCCTCCATGATAGAATGTTACAAGTTATCTAGAGAAATTCTTGTTGCTTTGCAGGAGGTGAAATCAATGCCGAACATTAAATCCGCCATTAAGCGCGTGAAGACAAACGACGCTCGCCGTCTGCGCAACGCTTCCCAGAAGTCCGCTCTTCGCACGGCTGTCAAGCAAGCCGATCAAGCCGTTATCGGTACGGACGTGAACGCTGCTAAAGAAGCGCTGCAGCTGGCTCAGAAGAAATTGGATAAAGCGGTAACCAAAGGCCTCATTCACAAAAACGCGGCTTCCCGCAAGAAGTCCCGTCTGGCTAAGAAGCTGAACGCTTTGTCCGCTCAAGCGTAAGCTTGGAGCGACAACGATATAAAATTTAGAAGCCCGCCTAATTGGCGAGGCTTCTTTGTTTTGTTGCAGACAGCTTCTGCCACTAATTTGGCCTTGATCGGGAGCTGGGCAAGACTTTTAAGTCAGAGACAAGATCGGATGATCGAAGCTTGATACGTGTCCAACCACCTAATCGGCGGCGAGGTGTCCCGAACAGCTTCAGGCGCCGCCCTCCGAGCCGGTTCGCAACAGGAACAGCTCCAGGCCGAGCGTCTTCTCCACTCGTCCCGTCTTCATCTCGTAATCCAGCTCCGCCAGCCGGGCCAGCACCGCTGCCAGCCGCTCAAAGCTGAAGCGCTTCGCCTGCTCTGCCGTAATCTTGGCCGCATACGGATGCAAGCCGAGCTGGCTTGCCATCTGCTGCGGCGTATACCCCTGCTTGTCCAGTTCCTTCACGAACAGCATGTTGCGGAACTGGCGCACCAGCAGCGCCGTCAGCTTAATCGGCTCCTCGCGCTGCTTCAGCAGATCGTAGTACAGCGCGAGGGCGTTCTCGGTACGCAGCGCTGCGATCTCTTCCGTCAGCTTAAATACGCTTTGCTCGGTGCTGGCAGGCACGAGCGACGCCACGGCCTCTGCTGTCACGGTTCCTTCCGTTCCCGCATGCAAGCACAGCTTGTCGATCTCCGCCGCCAGCGTGCTCATCTCGCTGCCGACCCGCTTCAGCAGCTCCTCCGCGGCGCCAGGCTCGATCCGCCGGCCCTGCTTCTCGGCTCTGCGCGCGAGCCATTGAATAATCTCCTCCGCCGGCATCGGCGAGAAAGCAATAACGGCATCCTTGTCCTTCGCATACTTCACCAGCTTCTTCCGCTCGTCCAGCTTCTCATGCTGAACGAGGAATACGAGCACGCTGCTGTCCAGCGGCTCGCTCATATAGTTCATGAGCCGCTCGGGGCGGTGCTCCAGCTTCGACGAGTCGCGCCCGGCGGCGAACAGAACGCTGTCGCGCACGAGAATAAGCTTGCTGGGGACGAGGAACGGCATCGTCTCCGCCTCATCGACGATCTCGTCAATTGTCTGTTCATTCGTAGCGAAGCGAACGATCGCCATCTCCCGATGCTCCGGTTCCACTAATGCCGTTGCCAGACGTTCAATAAATTCATTCATGAAGAAAGCTTCCGTACCATAACAAATATAGAAAGGCTTAACCTTGCCGTCCTGTACGTCCCGCAGCGCTTTGCGATATTCCATCAAGAGCCCCCGTTCCCTCCGGGTTGTCCGAAGTTCAATACTCTCAGTCTAGCAAAAAAAGCCGAACGCGACAAAGGGATCACGACCCCCTATCGGTCGTGATCCCTTTGTCGTTTGGACATCTATGTCAACGTCCGCCGGCCCGGCCCATGGCACCGTGCGCGAACGAGCGCGACCTTCGTCCATTGTTCCCGCGCCGGGACGAAGCGATTCGTATCCCTACACTATACGCTAGTGTCCGCTGAAACGTGCCAATGTCTTGCCAGCATTACGGGCGATCTTCGCTCTCGGGCGAATCTGCCTCCGGCTGCTCTTGGCTGGAAGCCGCCGTCCATTCGAGACGAACCGCCTCTCCTGACGCGTCTGTCCTCGTGTAGTGAAGAACGCCGGTATCGTCGTCCCAGACGATATCGCCAATCGTGCTGTCCGGATGCTCCTCCGATTCGAATAGAAGCGAACCGTCCGCGAGTTGGTACACCTTCAGCCGGTTCTCCTCGATTACGGCTTCGTACTTCCCGTCTGGAGAAGCCCAGACAACTGGAGGAGCAATCGCAAAGCCGCTGCTCATCGGAACTTGGAGCGTTGCCGCTGGTTCTTCCGAGGGTTCAACCCCCGGCTCATCCTCCGGAGCAGGCGTGCCGCCGCTGTCCACGGCTCCGAACGAAGTCATTGGCGCATTGCCTTCGTTCGGCTCTTCGGCAAACCCGCGAGTATCGGCCGATTCCTGAAGCGGCGTCGAGTCAGGCTCGCTGATTCCCGGCTCGGGCTCATTCGGCTCGCTGAAGAACGACGGTTCGGATGAAGCCGCGGGCTGACCGGCTTCCATCTTCGGAGAAGCCCCTTCCAAATCCCCATATTGGTCTTCTCCCGATACCGAGAATTGGCGAGCCGTCTGATCGGTCACCGAAGCCGAAGGAGACGAAGAAGCGGCATTGCTGCCTGAGCTGGACACCGAGGCTGCGTTGAAGCTGTTGTTCTGGTCCGATTGCGGCGGCCGCAAGCTCGGCCAGGAGACAATCAGCAGACCGGCTGCAACGCCTGCCGCAATAGCGCCAGCCAGACGCCGGTATACCGACTTGCGGGCGGATCTTGATGTTCTCTGCGCCGGCTGCTCAAGCCGGATAGCTTCTTGCGGAGCGTTGGCTGCGAGCTCTATCATCTCCAGCTGAGGCAGAATCGAGTCCACGATGCTGAAGCTGGGTACGACCCGCGGCAGCTGAGCCAAGTTGTCCGACAGTAAGGTTAAACGCTCGAACATGGCGGCGCAATCCGGGCATGTCTGGATATGTTCCTTCATGCGCGACGTCTCAGCCTTATCCAAGTCGCCGTCAAGCGAGCGCTGCATGAGTTCCATCACCTCTTCGCAATTCATCCCCGGACACCACCTTTCTGAAAGTCATGAAGAAGCGATTGCAATTGCTGCCGGGCTCGGAATAAATAAGACTTGACCGTATTAAGCGGCAAATTGAGTGAATCGGCAATCTCATTGTACGAGAAATCCTGCAAATACCGGAGGACGACGACCGTCCGATGATGTTCGGGCAGCTTGTCGATGGCATCGCGGATCTCTTCCGCATCGTAAGCCGCCAGAACTTCCGCTTCCACGTTGTCCCCCGCATGGAAGACAAACTCGTGCTCCTCGATCGACACGGACGGGCGGTTGCGCCGGAATTTATCGATGCAGATGTTCGTGACGATCCGCTGAACCCACGTTTTGAACAGTGCTTTCTCTTCATAAGTATTGATCTTCGTATATATTCGTATAAGCGCTTCCTGTGAGGCATCCAGCGCATCCTGCTCGTTATTCAGCAAGTAATATGCTGTACGGTAAACCTGTTGTTCGATCTCGCGGAGCAGCTCGACAAGGGCGTCGCGATCGCCTGCTTGCGCCGCTTGGATCAAATCCGGCTTCACCACAGAAGTTACCTCCCTCTTCTGCACCCCCACTGACGAAGGATCTTGTCAAAAGGTTGCAGCAGCCTCTGTTCGGCTCTATAAAATCTTCGCCATTCTCTCTTCTGCGATTGCCTCTCAGGCGAAGTTCCTTTCCCAGTCTAGCAAAAAACATCCGGTTTGTCCTGCTATTCTATTCAATCGGACCCTCCGTGCGAATCTCGTTTGACTCGCCGGGATAGGCCTCCTTCTGGCGTGACTCGATATTGCACCTCTCCGTTCAGATCCGTGCGATATACCGGAATGCTCCGAGCGGCGATGCGGTCCAGCACAATGGGGGCAGGATGGCCGTATACATTGTTGCGCCCCACGGATATGACGGCTTCTGTCGGATGCCAGCTGTCCAGCCACTCGTCGGTGGTCGATGTCCTGCTGCCATGGTGGCCCGCTTTGAGGACGTCGATCTTGAGAGTGCCTTCACCAACGGCTCCGAGCTCCTCCAGCACTTGGCGTTCGCCCGCGGCTTCCAGATCGCCCGGCAGCAGGAACGTTCTGCCGTACAGCGCGAGAAGCGTCACGATGCTGCGTTCGTTCTGTTCCTCGACTTCCGGAATGGCTGTGCCTGACGCGTCTCCGGCAGCTGGGAACAGCACCTGAAGCGATGCTGTGCGATCCCACTGCCAGCTCATGCCGCCGCTTACGGCATAGATCGGAATACGCAGCCTCTCCGCTAACCGGAATAGACGATCCACGGACTTGTCCGGTTTCAACGATCCATTGAAAATGAGTCGCTTGACCGGAACGCTGCCAAGCACTGCTTCCGCGCCGCCGATATGATCTTGGTCCAGGTGGGTGAGCAGCAGAAAATCAAGCGACCGCACGCCTCTCTGCTTCAGCAGCGGAACAACCGTCTTCTTCCCGACCTCATACGGGTCCTTGCGCTGCCGCCATTCTTCGTTCGCCTTGCCGAACTGGACGGTCCCGCCGGTGTCGATCAAGCCATATCGGCCTTCTCCGCTTCGGATTAAGATGCTGTCTCCCTGTCCGACATCGAGGAACATCACGCCTGCTTGGCGATCCAGCGCCGCCGGGCGGAAGCCCCACGCGAGCCACACCGCCCATAGCAGCGCGATGGCGGCAGGCGCGGCTAAGCGGCGCCAATGACGGCCGCCTGAATTGAGATGCGCCGGAGGCTCGAAGTCGAAGAGCGGGCGCGTCTCTTCGCCGTCGCAGGCGGCGGGTCCGAGCGGCTGCCGTTCCTGCGCCGGCCGCTGCTCGGCAGCCGGCTGCATCCATCGATCCAGCGCCTCGCGCTCTTGGCGCTTCTGTTGGCTTCTCTTCATGTGGGCGATGGTTACGAATTGAATCGCATAGGCGGCTGCCACCCATAGCAGGGATGGCTGCGGCCAGAAGGTCTGCATGCCGGGGACGCCGGCGAGCGCGTCGAGCACCCATTCGGTCAACCGATTGCACCATGAGGCGGCGTCTGCGGCGAGAGCTCCCAGCGGACGCCACAGCAGAGCCAACGCTGCCGATGCCATGCCGAGCGGCATAACGACGAAGCTGATGAACGGCACCAGCACCAGATTCGCGGGAAGCGAGAGGAGATGGAACTGGTGGAAGTAGTAAGCCGACACCGGGAACGAGACCGCCTGCGCGGTGACAGCCACAGCCAGCGCTCCGCGAAGCGAGCGCCAGCGGATCGGAAGCTGCTCCGTCACCGTCGGCACGAAGAGCAGCAAGCCCGCTGTCACGATGAACGACAGCTGGAAGCTAACATTTTCGATCACGAGAGGATCCCATACCAGCATGACCAGCGCGGACGCCGCCAGCAGATGAAGCCCGTCCTTCAGCCTGTTGCGGCGGGCCATATACAGCGCGATCATGCCCATCAGGCACGCGCGGATGGCAGACGGCGAAGCGCCCGTGAGCAGCATGTAGACCGGCAGCGCCGCGATGGTCAGCTCGATGGCTCTCTCCCTCGTGAAGCGAAGCCAAGCGAACAGTCGCAGCAGAATGAAGACGATGACGCCGAAGTGAAGGCCGGAGACGGCCAGCACGTGAGTAAGGCCCAGATTGGAGTACACCGTGTACTGCTCCGGATCGATGTCCTCCTGAATGCCCGCTACCAACCCTTTCATGAAGCCGGCGTCCTTCTCCCCGTACAGGCTGTCCATCCACAGGCTAATGCGCTCCCTTGCCTCATCCGCCCAGCGCAAGGGCAGCGTCAGCAACGGCGGCTTGGCTTCCGTCCGTTCAACCGATCCTGCTCCCTTGGCGCTGACGAGCCAATGAATGTGCTTCCTGTCTAAATAGGCTCGATAGTCGAACCCGCCGAAGTTGCCCGCATCCGCCGGCAGCTGAATCTCTCCCTGCACGCGCAGCAGATCGCCTCGCCGCCAGTGATGGGCGACTTGCTGCTCCTCTTGCTCCTCCAGACGTACGCGAATCCAGAACGACTCCTTCAAGGTAGCGTCAGCTTGCGTCTCCGGCTGCTTCAAGCTTGTTGCCTTCAATTGAAAAGCCGCGATGTCCCCGTCGACCTCGACCACAGAAGCAATCCGGCCGGTTAGTTCGACGGTCTGGCCGTCCGGCTCCGCCAGCAAAGCCGTCAAATGCGTCGCGTAGCGCCAATCGGTCCAAGCCCGCTCGCCTCCCGCAAGCAGCATGGCCGCCGCGCAAGCGGCGAACACGACCGGCGACGCTTTGAAGTAGACCGCGCCTGCGCCAAGGAGGAGGAGCGCTCCGGCGAATGCCAGCAACGCGGCCTTCCCATCCCACAGGCTTAGCATCGCATCACCCGAAACCCAACAGACGACGAACGCAAGCAGCGGTCTTCTGTTCATCATGGAGCTTCCTCCTTCGCAAGAGAATTGTGAGCACAACAAAAAGAACCTCACGCAAAAAAAATGCGATGAGGTTCTTCCTCGTTTACTCGTATGGCGGTCTGCGCAGCGGCAGCTCCGCATTTTTAAGCGATAACGTCCTGAGTCTCCGTATCCGCCGGCGGCGTGTAGCCGTTCAGGCTGCGGAACTGGATGCCTCGCTGCTCCATGAGCTGCTCGACCTTCTCGTAATCCTTCGGATAACGCCGATGGTACACAATCTCGCGAATGCCGCTGTTCGCCAGCATGTTCGCGCACGTCCAGCAAGGCTGGTCCGTGACGTACACCGTCGAGCCTTCCCGATCGATGCGGTCGGTGAAGAGCAGCAGATTCTGCTCCGCGTGAATCGTGCGGATGCATCGCTGTTTTTTCAACATGGTGCTGTCGTCTCCCCTAACGGCCGGCTCGTACTCTTCCACGATCATGCAGCCCGCTTCCGAGCAGTCCGGCACTCCCATCGGAGCCCCGTTATAGGCCGTGCCTAGCAGCTTCTTGCCCTGCACGAGAACGGCGCCGACATGGCGTCTAGGGCAGCGCGAGCGCGTCGATACCATGAAGGCGATATCCATAAAATAAGTGTCCCAGTCTTTGCGCAGGGCTTCTGTCATCTTGCTTGTGACCTCCAAATGCTCAAGCCTGGCTGGCCGCCAGCGCTTGCTCCAAATCGTACAAAATGTCGTCGATTCCCTCGGTGCCGACCGACAACCGGATCATGCCCGGCTGGACGCCGGCCGAGAATTGCTCCTCTTCGCTAAGCTGCTGGTGCGTCGTGCTCGCAGGGTGAATGATAAGCGACTTGGAATCGCCGACGTTCGCCAGATGCGAGAACAGCTGGACCGCGTTAATGACCTTCTTGCCGGCTTCGAGACCGCCCTTGATGCCGAAGGTCAGGATGGCGCCTTGGCCCTTCGCCAAGTAGCGGCGTGCCTGTCCGTAGGACGGATGATTCTCCAATCCCGGGTAGTTAACCCATTCGACAGCCGGATGCTGTTCGAGGAACTTCGCGACCGCGAGCGCGTTCGCGCTATGGCGTTCCATTCGCAGATGCAGCGTCTCCAGCCCTTGGAGGAACAGGAACGAGTTGAACGGCGACAGCGCCGCGCCCATGTCCCGAAGCAGCTGCACGCGCATCTTGATAATATAGGCGACCGGCCCCACCGCATCGGCATAGACGACGCCATGGTAGCTCGGATCCGGCTCGGTTAAGCCCGGGAACTTGCCGCTGGCCTTCCAATCGAACTTCCCGCCGTCGACGACGATGCCGCCGATGGACGTCCCATGTCCGCCGATGAATTTGGTCGCCGAATGCACGACGATATCTGCGCCGAAGTCAATCGGTCGGCACAGGTACGGCGTCGCGAACGTATTGTCGATGATGAGGGGAACCCCGTTCTCATGCGCGATCGCCGCAACCGCTGAGATGTCGAGCACGTCGCCCTTCGGGTTGCCGATCGTCTCCGCATAGAGCGCCTTCGTCTTCGGCGTGATGGCCGCGCGGAAGTTGTCCGGGTCGGAAGAATCAACGAACTTCACGGTGATGCCAAGCTTCTTCAGCGTAATCGCGAACAGATTATAAGTGCCGCCGTACAAGCTTGAGGAAGAGACGATCTCGTCGCCCGCTTCCGCTATGTTCAGGATGGAATACGTAATGGCGGCTTGTCCGGATGCGACGGATAACGCGCCGGCTCCGCCCTCCAGTTGGGCAACTCGCTGTTCAAATACATCGGATGTCGGATTCATGATGCGTGTGTAGATGTTGCCGAATTCCTTCAAGGCGAATAGATTGGCTGCGTGCTCAGTGTCACGGAAGCCATACGAGCTTGTCTGGTAAATTGGCACGGCGCGGGACAGCGTAGCGGGATCAATCTGCTGTCCGGCATGAACGGCAAGCGTATCCAAAGAGAAATCGCGTTGCTCCGACATGAATCCGATAACCTCCCATTATCCATATGGTAATTCTCTCTTATTTTCGCACATTTTCTAGCAGGAAGGAAGTGCTAGACGGTGACTTCCGAACGAATGCCTTCCAGCAGCTTCGAGCCGATCCCTCTGACGTTCAATAGTTCATCGACATTGTGAAAAGCACCCTGTTGCTCTCGATATTCCACGATCGCCTGCGCCTTCGCCGGACCGATGCCCTTCAGCGCGTCCAACTGCTCCGCCGTCGCCGTGTTCAAGTTCAGCTTCCCCGGCGCTTCAGCGGTCGGGCTGGCGCTTGCTCCGGCGACAGGGGATGCCTTCGGCGGCTCGGCAGGGCTTGTCCCGTCCGCGGCAGGCGATGCGGCGGCAGCGGAGCCGGCTGCCGAGCCTGCGGATCCATCTACGTTGTCCCTGCCGGCGTCTGATCCGCTCATCGCGGCAGATCCCTTCTCCGCTGCGCCAGCCTTGCCGCCGGCCGTCTCTTCGCCCAGCGCTTCAGCTACTTGGGCGTTGACAGGCTCCCAGCCGGGAATAGCCGCCGAGCCGGCCGGCTGAAGGAGCACATAGCCGAGCAGCGCGGCGCCGGCCAGCGCAAGAGCTCCCGCTGCTCTTCCCCGCGCACCCGGCAGCCGAATTCTCCCGCTTCGTCTCATCTTCATCTTCTCCTCTCTCATTGGCTTCCGTAGCAGATCTCAGCTTCAGCCTCAGGCTTCATCATCTGATCATCTGTTCCCCATCGTCCATGCTCATCTTCCGCTCTGCATCGCCTTTGTTGCGTCCCGCGCAACAAAAAATGTCATGTCGGCCAACCTGCCGCACATAAATTAGGGTGAACAAACCGCGTCGAGAGGAGGGACGAAGATGAAGGCTGGCTTCATCGGCGCCGGCAGCATGGGCAGCTTGCTTACGGGATCATTCCTGCGGGCGGGAGCTTTCTCGCCCTCGGATCTAACGGTTGCCACCCGCACCCGGTCCAAAGCGGAGGCGCTGGCTGAACGCTATCCCGGCCTTGTCGTCGCCCCCGCCAATATCCTCGCCGCTCAGGATCAAGAGCTGATCTTCCTATGCGTGAAGCCGCTTGACTACCGATCGGTGCTTGACGATATACGGCCCGCGCTCAGGCCGGAGCAGACGATCATCTCCATTACAAGCCCGGTGACCATCGCCCAATTGGAAGCAATCGTTCCATGCAAGGTGGCCAAAGTCATCCCGAGCATCGTGAACGAAGCGTGTCTCGGCGCCAGCTTGTTCATGTTCGGCTCGCGCCTTGCCGCTGCCGACCGCGAAGCGCTCATGCGGCTGTTCTCTGCGATTAGCCGGCCCGTCGAAATTCCCGAGCAGGAGGTACGGGCCGCCTCGGACCTGTCGAGCTGCGGACCGGCGTTCATGGCTTGCCTGCTCGAGCAATTCATCGACGCCGCCGCCTCGACCGGCATGGACCGGCAGCTTGCCACGACACTGGCTTGCGAGATGCTCTTCGGGACGGCTCATATTCTGCAAAGCGGCTTCTGTTCGCCTGAACAGCTGCAGAAGCGCGTCTCCGTGCCCGGCGGCATAACCGCAGCTGCGCTGGAGGAGCTGCGCCGAGCGACGGACGGCGCCTTCCTGCGCGTGCTGCAGACGACGCACGAGAAGTTCGCCGAAGATCTGCGCAAGGTCGAGCGCTCGCTTCGCCCGTAGCGGAATCCGCGGTTATGCGCTTGGACAGATCATCCTCTTAAGACGGCAAAAGGGCGGCTCTCCCCATGGAGAGGCCGCCCCTTCTTCGTTAGTTGGCTACAATGTTGACGAGCTTGCCCTTGACTGCAATGATCTTGCGAACGGTCTTGCCGTTGATGAGCGCTTGCACCTTCTCCAATCCGAGTGCCTTATCCTTCATGCCTTCCTCGTCCAGATCCGCTGCGATCAAGACGCGATCGGCGATCTTGCCGTTCACCTGCACCGCGATCTCGACCTCCGCATCGACCGTCAGCGCCGGATCGTATTCCGGCCAAGGCGCATAGGTTACCGACTCGGTGTGGCCGAGACGCTCCCACAGCTCTTCGGCAATATGCGGAGCGGAAGGCGACAGCATCTGCACGAAGTGCTCCATCGCTTGCTTCGGCAGCACTTCTGCTTTGTAGGCTTCGTTGATGAAGATCATCATCTGGCTGATCGCCGTATTGAAGCGCAGCGCTTCGTAATCTTCCGTGATCTTCTTAATCGTCCGGTGCCACGTTCGGCGGAACGCTTCGTCGCCCGGCACGTCTTGAATCTTCTCGTTCAAGCGGCCGTTGTCATCGATGAACAGCCGCCATACGCGCGCCAGGAAGCGGTGCATCCCTTCGACGCCGTTCGTGTTCCACGGCTTCGTCGCTTCCAGCGGGCCCATGAACATCTCGTACAGCCGCAGCGTATCGGCGCCGAATTCGCTTACGATATCGTCCGGGTTGATGACGTTGCCGCGGGACTTGGACATCTTCTCGTTGTTCGTGCCGAGAATCATCCCTTGGTTCACGAGCTTCTGGAACGGCTCCTTCGTCGATACGACGCCGATGTCATACAGCACCTTGTGCCAGAACCGCGCGTACAGCAGGTGCAATACCGCATGCTCCGCGCCGCCGATGTACAGATCGACCGGCAGCCATTGCTTCTGCTTCTCGAAGGAGACCAGCTCCTTGTCATTGTGCGGATCGATGAACCGCAGGAAGTACCACGAGCTGCCCGCCCATTGCGGCATCGTGTTCGTCTCGCGGCGGGCCCGGCGGCCTTGCTTGTCAACCACGTTCACCCAGTCCGCCGCGTTCGCCAGCGGCGATTCGCCCGTGCCGGACGGCTTGATCTCGTCCATCTCGGGAAGCAGCAGCGGCAGCTCCTCTTCCGGCACCGTCTCCATCGTGCCGTCCTCGTAGTGCAGCACCGGAATCGGCTCGCCCCAGTAGCGTTGGCGACTGAACAGCCAGTCGCGCAGCCGGTACGTGACCTTGCCGGCGCCTTTGCCGTTCTCTTCGAGCCAAGCGATCATCTTCGCGATGCCGTCCGCCTTGTTCAGGCCATTCAGGAAATCGGAGTTGACGTGCACGCCGTCTTCCGTGTAAGCCGCTTCCTGCACGTTGCCGCCGCTGAGAACTTCAACGATCGGCAAGCCGAACTTCTTCGCGAACTCCCAGTCCCGCTCGTCGTGCGCCGGAACGGCCATGATCGCGCCGGTGCCGTAGCCGCCCAGCACGTAGTCGGCGATCCAGATCGGCACCTTCGCGCCGCTCGCCGGATTGACCGCATACGCGCCCGTGAACACGCCCGTCTTCTCCTTCGCCAGCTCCGTGCGCTCCATATCGCTCTTGTGCGACGCTTGCTCTATATACGCTTCGACAGCCGTCTTCTGCTCTGCAGTCGTAATCGCGCTTACCAGCTCATGCTCCGGCGCCAGCACGCAATACGTCGCGCCGAACAGCGTATCGGGACGGGTCGTGAACACCGTCAGCGACGCATCCGGATGTCCGTCGATGGCGAACGTCACTTCCGCGCCCTTCGACTTGCCGATCCAGTTGCGCTGCATCTCCTTGATGCTCTCCGGCCAGTCAACCTCTTCCAGATCGTCCAGCAGCCGGTCCGCATAAGCCGTAATCTTCAGCATCCATTGGCGCATCGGCATGCGGATGACCGGATGCCCGCCGCGTTCGCTTACACCGTTAATGACTTCCTCGTTCGCCAGCGTCGTGCCGAGCGCGGGACACCAGTTAACCGGCACTTCCGCCACGTAGGCGAGGCCCTTCTTGTACAATTGGATGAAGATCCACTGTGTCCACTTGTAATACGCCGGATCGGTCGTGCTGACCTCGCGGTCCCAATCGTACGAGAAGCCGAGCGACTTGATCTGGCGGCGGAAGTTGTCGATGTTGTTCACCGTGAAGTCGCGCGGATGGTTGCCCGTCTGGATCGCGTACTGCTCGGCCGGCAGGCCGAATGCGTCCCAGCCCATCGGGTGCAGCACGTTGTAGCCGCGCATCCGCTTGTAGCGGCTGACGATATCCGTCGCCGTATAGCCTTCGGGATGGCCGACGTGAAGGCCGGCTCCGGACGGATAAGGGAACATGTCGAGCGCATAAAATTTAGGCTTGCTCGCATCCTCCGTCGTGCGGAACGTCTTGTTCTCGTCCCAATGCCGCTGCCATTTCGGTTCGATTGTCTGCGGCTTATAGCCGTGCTGATTGTCTTGTGCCATGGTCCTCAGTACCCCTCTCTCGATTCCAAAAAAACATTGGAGCTCCGGCCGTTCATCCGCCGCTTCTCCAAAACATCAAAAAATCCTCCCGCCCCAGCGTCTGTTCACGCTAGGGACGAGAGGATTAGTTCCCGTGGTACCACCCTAGTTGACGGTTGCCCTGCTTGGGCTGCCGTCCACTCTTGCTCCTTAACGCGGAGGCGACGCCAGGCTTCCCGTCCGAAGACGGCTTATGCGCGGAGGCTCCAAGGCGAGTTCGAAGCGGCTGTCAACCGGCTTGCACCTTCCGCCGGCTCTCTGCATGACGCGTTGCCTCTACTGCTCCTTATCATGGCCAATCACTATGAATTATGCCCTGATTATAGCGGCCTGAAACGTTGCGTGTCAAGCGGCACAAGCGTTAGCAGGCTCTATTGGCCGGCCGAGATACTCGGCTTGGACGCGTAACTCCGGCGCTTTGGGCCGCTTTCAGGCCGAGATACTCGGCTTGGACGCGTAACTCCGGCGCTTTGGGCCGCTTTCAGGCCGAGATACTCGGCTTGGACGTGTAACTCAGGCGCTCTGGGCAGCTTTCAGGCCGAGATACTCGGCTTGGACGCGTAACTCCGGCGCTTTGGGCCGCTTTCAGGCCGAGATACTCGGCTTGAACGCGTAACTCCGGCGCTTTGAGCCGCTTTCAGGCCGAGATTCTCGGCTTGGACGCGTAACTCCGGCGCTTTGGGCCGCTTTCAGGCCAAGATACTCGGCTTGGACGCGTAACTCAGGCGCTCTTGGCCGCTTTCAGGCCGAGATACTCGGCTTGGACGCGTAACTCAGGCGCTTTTGGGCCGCTTTCAGGCCGAGATACTCGGCTTGGACGCGTAACTCCGGCGCTCTGGGCCGCTTTCAGGCCGAGATACTCGGCTTAGACGTGTAACTCAGGCGCTTTGCGCCGCTTTCAGGCCAAGATACTCGGCTTAAACGTGTAACTCCGGCGCTCTGGGCCGCTTTCAGGCCGAGATACTCGGCTTAGACGTGTAACTCAGGCGCTCTGGGCCGCTTTCAGGCCGAGATACTCGGCTTAGACGTGTAACTCAGGCGCTCTGGGCCGCTTTCAGGCCGAGATACTCGGCTTGGACGCGTAACTCAGGCGCTCTGAACGCTCAGCCCGGCTTGCGCGCGACGTAGAACAGCCGCTCGGAATCCGCGTTCGGCTCCGTCCACGTGAAGTCCGCGACGAGATGCAGCAGCTCGAAGCCTGCCGCCTGCAGTTGCCCTGCCAGCCAATCCGGTTCATACGCGCGCTGCGTGTGCGATTCCTCGAATCGCCGGTACAGCGTATCGCCGCTAGCAGCCCCGTCCGCATCTTCCCGCACGAAGAACGTCAAGTCATGCTCAATCTCCTGTCGGACCGGGTCGTAGTCGCTCGTCCATAGATAGGCGACGTCCTTCTCGTCCAGCACGAACGGCTGCTCTTCGGCGTAACGCTCCAGCTGCTTCGGCGCATGCACGTCGAACAGGAACAAGCCGCCCGGGGCGAGCGAATCGAACGTCCGCCGGAACGTCGCTGTCACGTCTTCCTTCTCCGTCAGATAATTCAAGCTGTCGCAGAAGCAGAGCACCGCGTCCACCGGCACCGGAAGCTCCCAGTCGCGCATATCCTGCTGCAGCCAGCGGATCGTGCCCGGCTCGTCCGCCTGGCGGCTATTGCGGCCGCCCGACTCCCACTTGCTGCGGGCGATGGCGAGCATATCCGCCGACAGGTCGATGCCGAATACGGAGAAGCCCGCCTTGGCCAGAGGAATGGAGACGTTGCCGGTTCCGCAAGCGAGATCGACGACCGTCTTCGGCATGCCGTACTTCTCCCATGAACGCCGTGCAAAATTCATCCACTCCGAGTAAGGCATATCCTCCATCAGCCGGTCGTATACCGACGCGAAGCGCCGATAAGAACGCATCCTGTCCCCTCCTCTACCCCTGCCTATTCAGCCCTTAGTCCCGTCGGCTGTCCCCTTCACCGGAAGCCGCTTCGCCTCCGGCAGCCGTGCCGGTCTCCGTCAGCTTCGTCCAGCTGCCTTCCTGCGTCACGAGCCCTTCCTTCATCAGCTTGCCGACGGCTCGCTTAAACGCCGACTTGCTCATCTCGAAGCGGCGCTGAATGACGTCAGCCGGCGATTCGTCGCTATACGGCATCGCGCCGCCCGGCCGCTCGCGCAGGAACGCGAGCAGGCGGTCGGCATCCTCGAGCCGCCCCTTCTCCTTCGCCGGGCGCATGGACAGCGTCACGCGCCCGTCCTTGCGAACCTGCGTGACACGGCCGCGCACCTTCTCGCCGATCCGCAGCGGGCGCGAAGCGCCGGCATTCGGGATGTAACCCAGCGCGCCGAAGCCCAGCACGCCGCCTTCCACGAGCACGAAGTAGCCGTCGCGGAACGCATCCGTCACCCAAGCGTCCTTCTCTTCGTGATGCCACGAAGACGGCGCGCGGAACACAAGCGGCTGCAGGTCTTCGATTCGGGCGAGCCGCGCGAGCATCCGCCCTTCCTTGTCGTGCTTCATGATGACATGGAGCTCGTCGCCCGGCTTCGGCCAGATGTCATGGCGCAAGCCCAGCTCCTTCACCGGCAGCAGCAACTGGCGGCTGATGCCGATCTCCAGGAAGCAGCCGAAGCGCGGGTGGAAATCCGCCATTTGCAGACGGCCCAATTCACCTAAAGTAAGCAGCGGGCGCTTCCGCGTCGCCGTTAGCCGCCCCTTGTCATCGTGGAACAGGAACACCTCGACGTCCACTCCGACCTCGTAGCGCGCTCCTTCCGTCTCCCCGTAAGGAAGCAGCACCTCAGGGCCCTCCTCCGCATCCCATTCGCCCAGGAAGTAGCCGAACGGCGACTTCTCCCGATTAACGCGAAGCTCCGCCATCGTGCCTGCGACTAGACT
This sequence comes from Cohnella lubricantis, assembly GCF_014212015.1. Classification (GTDB taxonomy): domain Bacteria; phylum Bacillota; class Bacilli; order Paenibacillales; family Paenibacillaceae; genus Cohnella; species Cohnella lubricantis. Next base: position 31,077 of record NZ_JACJVN010000002.1, read on the forward strand.
CATGCGAACGTCACGGCCTTGGCGTCCGACCACAGACGCTCGAGGTGATAATACTCCCGCTCCTCGCGGTGGAACACGTGCGCGACGACGTCGCCCATATCGACCAGCACCCAGCGGGCCGTGTCCATCCCTTCCAGGCGCACGAGGCAGCCCAGCTCCTCCGCTTGCTTGCGGATCTCCGTCGCGATCGACTGCACTTGCGTATCGGAGTTGCCATGACAGATGACGAAATAATCGGCCACGAGCGAGATCCCCTTCAGATCCAGCGCGACGAGCTCATGCGCTTTCTTGTCTTCCGCTGCGCCTATTGCAGCTTTCAGCAATTTGTCGGACGATACGGCCATATCCCGACCTCCCAATTTTATTTATGCTAATGATGCCCGTTCGTTCTCTCGAATGCCCCGAATGAGGTCGTTGCGCGACAGAACGGTTAAGGGGAAAATAACTTTGCCTTTCGACAGCAGGAACGTGATCGTCGAATCGAAACCCGCGACCAGCGCCTCGTCTAGATTCGTCTTCGCCAGCTCGCGAATCCGCTCCACGCCGGGATACTCCCGGCTCGGCTCCATGTAGTCCGCCAGACAGACAATCTTGTCCAGCTTCGTCATCCGCTCCCGGCCCGAGGTATGGTAACGGATCGCATCCAACACCTCTTCGTCGTCAATGCCGTGCTCCTGCCTGACGACCCAAGCGCCGACATGCGCGTGCCACAGCTCTTTGTCGTGCTCGAGCAGCTCCGCCGGTAGCCCCTGCTCGCGGATGATTCTCTCCATCTTCTCGATCGGCCATGCCTTCGTATAATCGTGGAGCAGGGCCGCCAGCCATGCTTTGTCCCGGTCGCCGCCGAAGCGGTCCGCCAGCTCCACCGCCGTCTCGATGACGCCCAAGACGTGCTGCCATCTTCGCTCCGGCATCTGGCTGCGGGTTGCTTCCTTCAACGCTTCACGATTCATATAAGCCATTCCTCCCGATATAATCCCGAACGGCGTCCGGCACCTGATAGCGAATCGAGCGCCCTTCTCGCAGCCTGTCTCGGATTGCCGTGGATGAGATGCCGATCGGCGGCATGGGCGCTTGCAGGATGTTGTCCCGAAGGTAAGCCGGAAGCGCGCTTGCCTCGCTGTCCTCGCCTTGTCGGCGAAGGCAGACGAATCGGACTTGGGCCGCCAGCTCCTCGATCCGGCGCCAATTCGGCAGATCGTTCATCATATCCGTGCCGACGATCCAGTAGAAGCTTCGATCGGGGTGATGCTCCCGGAGAGCCGCCACGGTGTCCACCGTATAGGATACGCCGCCGCGAACCAGTTCTGCATCTTCCGCACGGAAGGCAGGATGATCCGCGATTGCCAGCTTCACCATCTCGAGCCTAGCCTGCGCGTCTGCGCCCGGCTGCGCCTTGTGCGGCGGCACGTTCGTCGGGATGAACCAGACTTCGTCTAAGTCCGCCGCTTCCCGCGCCGCTTCCGCTGCCAGCAGATGGCCGAGGTGAATCGGATCGAACGTGCCGCCCATCAGTCCCGTACGCGCCATGCGTTCTCTCTTCCTCTCCAGCTCTCTTCCTCAGCTCTTGCGGGGAAGGACGATCTCTTTGTGGTCTTTGGATTCCTTGTACAGGACGATCGTCTTGCCGATCACCTGCACGAGCTCGCAGCCGGAGCGCTCCGCGATCTCCGTCGCGATCTCGTGGCGATCGTCGTCGTTGTTGTTCAGGATGTTCACTTTCATCAGCTCGCGAACTTCGATCGCTTCTTCAATGTGGCGAATGAGTTGATCGTTGACGCCGCCCTTGCCGATCTGGAAGACCGGATCGAGATGGTGGGCCAGCGAGCGAAGATATCTTTTCTGTTTGCCGGTTAGCATGAGGTTTTGACCTGCTTTCATCGTGTTAATGGGGACGGAGCCGGTTCGCCGAACGACTCCAGCACCGCGGCGCGCATGGCCTCGGCCGGAGCCGGCTGTCCCGTCCAATATTCAAAGGCGTAGGCGCCTTGGTACACAAACATGCCGAGGCCGCCGTGAATGCGGCAGCCTCTGCCCTCCGCCTGCTTCAGGAAGGCCGTCGTCAGCGGGTTATAGATCAGATCGCTGGCGACGGCTCCCGGACGAAGCCACTGCGGATCGAGCGGGACGGCGTCCACGTTCGGCGACATGCCGACCGATGTCGTGTTAATGACAACATCCGCGTCCTCGCATGCTTCGCGAAGGCGATCCCAATCGAGCGCAGAGACGGGGCTCGAAGCGAAGGACGCCGCAAGTTCGCGGGCTCGCTCCGCCGTTCGGTTAACGAGAACGATCTCGCCCGGATTCTCGCGCGTGAGCGCCCAGACGATGCCGCGCGAGGCGCCGCCGCTGCCGACGACAACGATTCGCTTGCCGGCCAGCTCCGGCTCCGCCTCTTCCTTGAGCGAGCGGACGTAGCCGATGCCGTCGGTGTTGAAGCCGATCAGCCGACCGCCCTCGTTCACGACCGTGTTGACTGCGCCGATCGCCCGCGCGCTCTCGTCGATCTCGTCGAGATGAGGCATCACTTCGATCTTGTGCGGGATCGTGACGTTGAGGCCACGGAAGCCAAGCGCGCGGATGCCGGCGATCGCCTCGCCGAGCCGGTCCGGCGTGACGTGGAAAGCGCCGTAGGCTCCGTTGATCCCAGTCTCCCGAAAAGCCCGGTTCAGCATAATCGGGGACTTGGAATGGCGGATCGGATCGCCGATGACGCCGTATAGCACCGTTTGACTGTCCACTGCCTCTCCCCCTTACAGCATGGCGTCTCGCAGCAGCACCTTCACGCCCTTGGGCGCGTGGATGTCGAGCACGGCGCCGGTCTTGCCGTTCGCCTGAATCCAGCCCAGACCGGAGACGAACACGTCCAGATTCTCGCCGGGCTGTATGCGCAGCCGATGGCGGGTCCAGGACGGCATCTCGTCCAAGTAATCCTTCGACGGCGGCGACAGCAGCTCTCCCTTGTGATTCGCATACAGCTCATCCGCACGTTCCAGCTTCGTCCGATGAATCTTCAAACTGCCGGAGGAGTAAACCGTGAACGACTGGCGTTCGCCCTCGACGAAGTCGAACCGAGCGAGCCCGCCGAAGAACAGCGTCTGTTCCGCGTTCAGCTGATAAGTGATCGGCTTGAGCGGCTTATCCGGCAGGACGGCTTGGAGACTGTCGCGCGGGATGATCTCGGACATCCGGCTCTTGTACACAATTCCCGGCGTGTCGATAATGCTGCGTCCGTCATCCAGCGGAATGTGCACCGCATCCAACGTCGTGCCGGGGTAACGGGAGACCGTCAGCTCGCGGCCAAGGTCGCTGTAATCAGAGATAAGCCGATTGACGAGCGTACTCTTGCCGACGTTCGTCGCGCCGACGACGTAGACGTCGCGGTCGCCGCGCATGTCGCCGATCGTGCTGACGACGCGGTCGAAGCCAATGTTGCGCTTCGCGCTGCACAGAACGACGTCGGCCACCTTGAGGCCGCTCGACCGCGCCAGCTTCTGCACCCAGTTGCGCAGCCGGTTCCAGTTCGTCACGCGAGGCAGCAGGTCGATCTTGTTGACGACAAGCAGCACTGGGTTATTGCCCACGAAGCGCTGCAAGCCGGAGATCAGGCTGCCTTCGAAGTCGAACAAGTCGACGATGTGCACGACGAGGCTATTCGTCGCGGCGATGCCGCCGAGCAGACGCAGAAAATCGTCTTGGTCGATGGCGACCGAAGACGCGTCGTTGTAATTCTTAATTCGAAAACACCGCTGGCAAATAACCGGTTCCCGTGCGGCCGCCGATTCCGGGAGATAGCCCGGACGATTCGGCTCGCTCGTCTGCAGCGCGACGCCGCAGCCGGCACAGCGGCTGATTGTGGCTTGAATGTCTGACAAATTCAGCGTTCCTCCTTCTTCGGCCACAAGCCTTGCTTGCGAAGCCGGGACAGGGCGATTCTCTCAATGCGGCGGTTGATCTTCGTTCCCCAGCCTTCTTCGCCGGGCGCGATCGGAGTGACCAATATCGTATGCAGGCCCATACGGCGTCCGCCGAGCATATCCGTCAGCAACTGGTCGCCGACGACGACCGCTTGATCAGCCTTCAGCTTCAGCAAGCCCAGCGCGCGCTTGAATGCGCCGCCGAACGGCTTGCGGGCAGCCGGTATGTAAGGGATGCCAAGCGGCTTGGCGAACGTGGATACACGCGTCTCATTATTATTGGAAAGGATGACGACCCGAAATCCTTCCTCGTGCACCTTCTCCAGCCAGCCCTTCAGCTCGGGCGTCGCGGTCTTCGTACTCGCGCCGACCAGCGTATTGTCGAGGTCGGTGATGATTCCGCTCACACCGCGGGCGCGCAAGGCGTTCAGATCAATATCAAATACGGTGTTCACGATTTGATCGGGCAGCAACCGTTGGAACATTCCGGATTAATCTCCTGTCTCTAACGAAATGATTGAACAAAATATAACATACCCCGCGTGTCCTTGCAAAAAAAGAAAGGGCTTGCCCTAGTCATCAAGGAACGACTGCGGGCAACCCCTTGCTTCTCGATATGGATAATCGGTATGTATCTCCTTCCGGTTGCTGTACCGTTGTGAAATTTTGATTTGGTAACCTCTTCACGAGGTAATTCCACAACGGCTAAGGCAAACGCTTCGCTCCTCCAGGAGATACATTCCTCTATTCCGCTTCGTTATTGCATTATCACAGAGCCTTGCGGATTCGCTCCGCCGACTGCGAGAACCGGCGGCTCGTCTCCTCATCTACATGATGTCCGCCGTAGCGGGCCGATTCGAATTGGAGCAGAATGCTGTCCAAGTCTTGCCTCAGCCAGTAATAGCGGCCGCCCCAGTCCGTCACCGTCTCGCGAAGCGTGTCGTGCGGGTTGCGTCTGAAGCCTTTGCGCTGCATGAACCTCACCAAGCGCTCCATCTCTCGAACGATCTGCTCATTCGGCGACTCGCGGCGCATGACGAGCTTCTTCCATACAGACGCCAGCTTGCGGCGCTTGAAGACAGCCAATGCCGCAATTGCCAGCAAGATCACAGCGAAAGCCGAATAAATGACTAGCTGTTGCCAATGGGATGCCGCCGCGACCGGCGCGTCAACCTCTGTTGCCGGCGTCGGCTCTGCCGTCGTCGGCGCGATCACCGGCGCATCCTGATGTACCGGCACTGGGATGGAGAAGCCGGACGTCGGCTCGAACGACACCCATCCGTAGCCTTCGAAGTACGCTTCTGCCCAGGAGTGCGCATCGGAGTTGCGGACCGTATAAGTTCCGGCTCCGGATGGATCCGGCATATAGCCGTATCGCTCCGCTTCCTCATCGACTGGACTAGACCCCGCCGTATAGCCTTTGACCCAGCGCGTCGGTATGCCGAGCGTGCGGGCCATCACGACGAAAGCCGTGGAGTAATAATCGCAGTAGCCTTCCTGAATCTCGAACAGGAAAGCGTCGACGACATCGTCGCTCTTCTGCTTGCTCGTATCCGGCGTATTCGTATACGTATAATTATCCTTCAAATACTGCTCCAGCATCTTCAACCGGTCATAATCATTGGCAGCGCCAGCCGTTGCTTGCTTCGCAAGTTCTCCAACCCGATCAGGCAACGATTCCGGCAGCTGCAAATACGGCGTGAGCTCAATCGATGATTTGCCGTAGGACGTGACCCCCGAGAGGCTGCGCAGCTTGTTCTCGTCCAACTCCTGCACTTGGGAGACAACCGTATAGGACTCCACCTGAATCGGCCGTTGGAACCGCAGCTCCCACTCTTCTGAATTCCAGAACAGCTTCGGATTGGAGACGCCTTCGATCTCTTCGACGGCGCTTGCAGGCCCTGCCGCGAACAGGACCGGAATGCGATCCTCGCGAACCATCTTCACTGTCTGCACGATCTCGCGGATGCCTTCCTGCTGCGTACGTTCCGGAGACAAGGGCAAATTATCCGAACCTAGCGTGACTGGAGAAGACGGCGTTCCCTTCACATCGGTCCAGCCTTTGCCCGTGTAGACCGCCTTCGTCTCGCCGCGCCAATAAGACTTCTCATTCGTGGCCACACTCATGACCGGCGAATAGTCGAATTCGAAGCCGCCGCCTATCTCCGCATCGTTGCGTCCATACCCGGACTTGGATGAACCGGAGCTGCCGCTCGACAGGAAGGAGCCGTTGATCAAGTAACCGCCTTCGCCAGCCGAGCTGGGCACGTCCCGATTCTGAGCTTCCATCCACAGCGTATAGGGATCTTCGAGCAGCACCGGAGCCCGTGGCATCGTAACGCCGATCAGCACGAGCAAACCGATGACTGCCGCTGCGGGCACAATGAGCTCGAACGGTCTTGCCGCCAGCGCATCCCAGCTGTCGTAATGGCGATCGCGGAGCATTCGCATGTGGATGACCACAAGCCATCCGAGCCCGGCCAGCACCGTCACGGCGATATGTGGCCATAGCTCGAGCGGATAGAACGAATCGACGGAGGCAAGAACGATGACGGATATAACAATAAGGGCGATTGTCCGAGCGCGGCTCGTGCCCCACGCCGCTATGACGTGCGTGACTAGAATCGCTCCGGCGGCGAGTTCAACATAGGGATGAAGCTGCTCGCCATGGTTCTTCAGAAATGGTCCGGCATACGCCCACTGTCTCCAAGACAATGGCCAGCCGTACCATTGGAATGGCGTGAATGCCAGCGTGGAGATGACCGCCGCGAGCAGTTGAAGCGTCAGCCGGGCGATGAGCGCCCGGGAGATCAGAAGCTCTGTAACGCCGTATACGCCAAGCGTCACATAGAGCACGCGATACGTCTCCGTCCACCAATAGCCTTCGAAGCATTGAATCAATTGCAGCACTAGAACGAGAGCGAACAATCGGTGAAGCCGTTCCATTACGAATCGTCTCCACAGCGCTGACTCTCTGCCGCGGGAGGGGATAACCGCCGATCTCATGCGCTTCCCACCTCCAATGCGTCCATCAGCTCCTCCAGACGGGAGATACGGCAGCATTCCCAGCCTTTGGACAGGAACATGAGCTGCCACTGCCGATACCGCTTCTCTTCCTCTTCTGTTGCCGTCCGCTCGGCGATCAGGACGTGCAGCGCCACTTGGCGTTTGCCTTCCATCGCCTTCAGCGCCATCCCGATCGATTCCTCGGCCAGCGGGCTGACGATCACCATGTAAGCGCCGGGCTCGAAGCGTCCAGAGGCTTCCGCCAGCGCTTCGCCAAGCGTCCCTTGTCCATCCGCTTCAACGTCGATCAGGTGCCTCATCACTTCATCGCGGATGCTGCCGGATTGGCCGACGCCGAACCATCCCTGTTCAGCTCCTGCGGATGCGAAGCCGGCCGGCATCTGCTTGCGGTCGGCAAGCTCCAGAAGTGAAGCTGCCGCGGACACAGCCAATTCGAAGCCTTCGACAGTGCGATAGGAAGCGGCGCACCGATCGAGAACGACGACCAGGCGAGGCAGCGCCTCCCGCTCGTACTCCTTGGACTTCCACTCCCCTGTGCGCGCCGTAGCGTTCCAATGAATGCGGGACATCCGGTCGCCGTGGATATATTCCCGCACTCCGTCGATCTGTGTTGTCTCGCGAGCCCATTGGGTCGCCAGCTTCTGCTGGATGACGCCGGACTTCGACCGCCGCAGCGCCCGCCAATCGCGGAGAGCGACCGTGCGAGGCGTCACTTGAATCTCGAACGGCTGCTCGAAAGAGCCCTTATGCTCGAACAGACCGAAAATATCGCGCGTCGAGCAGTGCGTCCGCAAAAATCGATACCGGCCTCTGCGCAGAGGAGCCGTCTCGTATAGAATCGTCCCCCGCCGCCGGTAATCGGGCACGACGGACAATTCGTAATCCTGTGATTCCGTGCCGGTGACTCGCGTCAGCCGCTCCCGCACAATCACATAAGGAATGGGCCAGAATCCCGGAATTTGGATCCCCAGCTTCACCTTCAGGCGAGTTCCGGCCTGGAACAGCAGAAATTCCGCCGGCCCGCTTCCGCCTGCAAGCGTGCGAACGCCTTGCACTTGGCCGATTCCGCTCCATCTTCCGAGGAACAAGAAGAGCCCCAGCGCATTCAGCATCACGAACAGCATCAAGGAGGTTTTGCCGCCCTGGAACACAAGGAAGAACAACGAGATCAAATACAGTGCGGCGCACAACCACCCGAGCCGGGCAGCCATGAACTTGCTCATCATCAACGCTCCAATCCGACAGGCACCGGAATTTGCCTAAGCACCTCTTCGAGAACGCTGATGGTGGTTGCCCCCTGCATGCGCGCTTCGGACCGAAGGTACAAGCGATGGCCCAAGACCAGCGGCGCCACCGCCTTCACATCGTCCGGCAGCACGAACGCTCTCCGCTGCTGCAGCGCGAACGCCTTGGCGCACGAAGCCAGCGCGATGCCGGCGCGCGGGCTTGCCCCCAGCAGAATAGCCGAATGCTTGCGGGTACCGCGAATCAAGGAGATCATGTAATCCGCTACGCTATTATCCAGGTGGATCGCCTCGGTAATCCGCTGGATCTCCAGAATATCGTCCACGGAAGCGACTGCGCTGAGCGAATCTGCCGAGCGGCCCGCTCCCGGCTCCAGCAGAAGTCTCTTCTCGGAATCGGCATCCGGATAGCCCAGCTTGATTTTCATCAAGAATCGATCTAATTGCGCTTCGGGCAGACTGTACGTTCCGTCAAATTCAATCGGGTTCTGCGTTGCGAACAGCGCGAACGGCTTCGGCAGCGGATAGCTGATGCCATCGACCGATACGTGGCGCTCCTCCATCGCTTCGAGCAGGGCGGATTGCGTCTTCGTCGTCGCGCGGTTGATCTCGTCGGCGAGCAGAATATTGGTCATGACCGGCCCCGGCCGGAATACGAATTGCTCTTCCTTCGGATGATAGATAGAGACACCGGTAATATCGGTAGGCAATAGGTCCGGGTTGCATTGAATCCGATGGAATACGCCGCCGATCGACCGGGCAAGCGCCTTCACCATCTGCGTCTTGCCGGTTCCGGGAACGTCCTCGATCAGCACGTGTCCGCCCGCCGCAAGCGCCGTTAACATCCATGTGATTTCTTCCTTTTTGCCGAAAATGCAAGATTCCATATTCCGTCGTATATGATCCAACATTTGCATGGCTTGCTGTTGTTCCATGTTCTGTCCTCCTATGGAATCTCGGATTTATTGATAGAAGTGCTATACGCTTACTTATTATACCTGAATTTGGAGCCTACCGTAAATTTCACAAAGCTACAAATCTGCATGGAAAAAAAGCCAAACCGCGATGCGGTTGGCTTGGGCGCCCGATCTTAACGGATCATCGCTGCGAACTCAAGAACGTAATAAGTATCGGTTAGACACTTCATCCCTTCGGTTTGACGACCAGGGCGGCGAGGAACGAGAAGATGATCGCCGCCGAGATGCCCGCGCTCGTCACCTCGAAGATGCCGGTGATGACACCGATCCAGCCGTCCCGCTGCAGCTCCGTCAAGGCACCGTGGACCAGCGAGTTGCCGAAGCTCGTAATCGGCACGGTGGCGCCCGCGCCGGCGAACTTGATGAGCGGCTCGTACCAGCCGATCCCGTCGACGACCGCGCCGGCTACGACCAGCAGGGACATCGTATGCGCCGGAGTCAGCTTCACGACATCGAACAGCAGCTGGCCGATGAGGCAGATGCCTCCGCCAATAATAAAGGCCCACAAATATTGCATGGTCGGTTCAAACTCCTTTCCTGGTGTGAAGGCTTATGCTTCAATCGATACGGCGTGCGCGACGCATGGAATCGACTCTCCTTGCTGGAAGGAGAGCGGACTAAGCAACGCGCCGGTCGCCACGACAAGAATCCGCTTCAGTTCCCCCTTAGCCATCCGCTTCAGCAAGTGCCCGTAGGTCACGACGGCGGAACAGGCGCATCCGCTTCCTCCCGCTTGAACCTTCTGCTTCTCCACATCGAATACCATCAGTCCGCAGTCATTGAACTGCGTCTGCTCCATCGGCACGCCGTTGCGCTTCAGAATCTCGGCTGCGATCGGGTGGCCGACGCCGGCCAGATCGCCCGTGACGATCAAATCATAGTACCCCGGCTCTCTTCCCGTGTCCTGCAGGTGTCCTTGAATCGTATCGACGGCGGCAGGAGCCATCGCGGCGCCCATGTTGAACGGGTCCTTAATGCCCAAGTCGACGACCTTCCCGATCGTCGCCGCCGTGACTCGCGGCCCCTCGCCAGTCTTGGCGATGACAGCTGCCCCGGCTCCCGTCACCGTGTATTGCGCAGTCGGCGGCTTCTGCGAACCGTATTCGGTCGGGTAGCGGAATTGCTTCTCGACCGTGCAATTGTGGCTGCTCGTGGCGGCCATCGCGTATTCCGCCGCGCCGGAAGCGACGATCAGCGAAGCGAGCGCCAGCGTCTCCATCGAAGTGGAGCAGGCGCCGAACACGCCGATATACGGCGCGCCGAACGTCCGGGCGGCGAAGGTGCTGCTGATGATCTGGTTCAGCAGATCGCCGCCGACGTAGAATTGAATCTGCTTCTTGTTGAGCTTCGCTTTGCTCACGGCGATGTCGGATGCCTGCTCCAGCAGCAGCCGCTCCGCCTTCTCCCAGGACGGCTGCTGCAGTTCCATGTCCGGATGCACCAGATCGAAGTCGGAAGCCAGCGGCCCCGCGCCTTCATCCGGCCCGACGACAGTGCCGACGGCCCGGATGACCGGCGGGTTCGGGTAGATCCACGTTCGCTCTCCGTGCAGCATCTTCATTGGCCTCCTATCCCGAGCAGCCAGTGAATGATGCCGATCACGAATGCTGCGACGACGCCGAACACGATGACAGAGCCGGCCAGCTTGAACATTTGGGCGCCGACGCCGAGCACCAATCCTTCGCTGCGATGCTCGATGGCAGCCGAGCACATCGAGTTGGCGAAGCCGGTCACCGGAACAGCCGTGCCAGCGCCGGCCCACTGCGCGATCTTGTCATAGACGCCAAGGCACGTCAGGATGACGCTGATCAGAATCATGACAGCGACCGTCGGGTTGCCGGCTTGTCGCTCGGTCATGCCGAACGCTGCGATGAAGAAATCCTGTACTCCCTGGCCGATCAAGCAGATCGCCCCGCCGACCAAGAAGGCGATCGCGCAATTGCGGAAGACGGACCGGGCGGGCTCCCGGTTCTTGGCGAATGCCTTGTACTCTTTGGCGGACATGGAGAGCGGTTTGTAGGAGATGGTCTTGCCACGGTCGGCCTCATTGGCAGGCATGGTGATCCTTCCCTTCAGCTTAGGCTTGCGGTGATGTCCGAATCATTATTTGCCAAAGGAAGAAGAACTATGACAGCTTCCGGCTAGCCGGCGGGCTTGTTGGCAACACTGGCAAGTATAAGGAGGGGTTGCGACATGCCGGGTGCGGATAACGTTCGAGCGGAAGGCAAGAAATTTTTTATCGGGGATATGAATCAGGAACTGGCGGGGCTTAAGGAACGGTTCGGCTTGGACGAGCGGCAGCTCATGCAGATCGAGACGATGCTGCATTGGTCGTACAATACCGGCTTCAACACAGGCGCGAACTACGGACGCCAGTTGAACGTGCACGAGCTATTGACGCCGGACGTGCCGACTTGGGGATGAGCGGACGGTGAAAAGATGACAGAACAGAGAGCCTTCGGGCTCTCTTTGTTTTACATCGGCGGCTCCGTACAGGCACGGATAGGCGGAAGCCCTCATACAATGGTAATGTTTCTCCCTTTCGACCGACCCTATCTGCCGGAGGTGGACATTACCGTGCCCGGAATATTCACAGCTATCGCATTGTTCATCAAGCAGTTGTCGCTTCTCGTCTCTTATGTCAAAAATAACGCGTTCCCGCAGCCCCTGACGGACGAGGAAGAAGCGCTTCATCTGAAGAGTATGGCCGAGGGCGATCCGAAGTCCCGCGACCTGCTCATCGAGCACAATCTTCGTCTCGTTGCCCATATCGTCAAGAAGTTCGACAATACGGGAGAGGATCTGGAGGACCTGATCTCGATCGGCACGATCGGGCTCATCAAGGCAATCGAGAGCTTCCAGCCGAACAAAGGCACGAAGCTGGCTACGTTCGCCGCGAGATGTATCGAGAACGAGATTCTCATGCATCTGCGCTCGCTGAAGAAGACGAAGAAGGACGTCTCGCTGCACGACCCGATCGGAACGGACAAGGAAGGCAACGAGATTACGCTGCAGGATATACTGGGCACCGAGCCCGACGAAGTGGAAGACAAGGTGCAGTTGAAGATCGAGAAAAGCAAAATTTACCGCAATCTCGACATTCTCGACGAGCGGGAGCAGGAGGTCATCCGCGGCCGCTTCGGCCTGGACGGCGGCGGCGACGAGCGGACGCAGCGGGAGATCGCCCGCGAGCTCGGCATCTCGCGCAGCTACGTGTCGCGGATCGAGAAGCGGGCGCTGATGAAGCTGTACCACGAGTTCTACAAGGCGAAGAAATAACCATCTAACGACAAGAAGCAGATCTCTCCCCTATGGATGGAGGAGGGATCTGCTTCTAGTTTTCGTATTACTATTTCACTACTTCCAACAGCCTTTCGTGAATGACCTTCCAACTTTGGCTTAAATCCACCGTATACACTCTGACTTCATGGCCGGATAAACGATATTTTAAACTCAACGAGTGATCCACCCAAGGGTACAACAGCGCTCCTTTAAGCGGTTTATTCACGTATCTCTTTTCGCTGTTTCTTAAATAAGAATAAAGCTGATATAAATTAGCACTCTTGAGTTTGTCGGTATCGAAACGTCCAGCAGCTAAAGTTTGGTAAGAGTATTTCGTGTCAATGATCCATTTGACATGTTCATTTTCCAAGGAAATATCGGTCTCCATTTTCGGCAGATAGCCGTCATTCTCACCCGACTCTTCATCCCAACGGATAATTTCCCGACTTACTCGATACCCCGGAATCTCCTTTCCATAGAAGTTACGAACAAAGGACTCGAATAATTCGGCCATCCGATAATGGTCTCTTTCAAAATCGGAAAACCGATTGGTGCCGTTCTCTTCATTAATCAACAACCCTTGAAAAATTAATTTACATATCTGTAGTACAAAGCCATAATGGCGGTTATGGCGATGTATGCCCGCCTTCTGAAATACCGCTTCCTCCAAGCGCATCAACGATACTTCCTGGAAATGCGAATACAGGACCATTAGTTGTTCTTTCAATGATGAGTTTAAGTTTTGGTTTCGTAGCAGGTAATGAATCGTCGATTTGACAATTCGGTTGTGTATGAGATTGTTGCTCAATTCGTCATAATGAATAAACATTTTGCCGCGCAGATGGGAAAGAGCGCGAACGGATGATGGGAAATCCAGCTTGCCGCGCAATGTTGAGCTTTCTTCATTGAAAGGCATGTATTCCTTGTACATCCCTTTCTTTATCATCGCTGAGACCTGAACGACCAGCACCCGGGCAAGCAGATCATATATACTTTGCGCTTCTTCTTGGTCGACGGGCTGCTGATGCCTTTCCTCCAGCCGATTCCACGCATAACAAAGCATATAGTATATATTCCGGATCGGAATCCTTCTAAGCTCCTTCAATGAGATTCCTCACTTTGTCCTCATTGTCAAACCAATACTCTCGCAGCAGCGGTTCAATCTCCAATTTGAGAACCCCTTTGTACCATGCCTCCTCATCGCCCACGGATCCAGATGGACAGAAATAACTATGCCCGATCTCGTACCCCTTACCTAAATTGACTTTGTCGTTTCGAATCTCACCGTTGATATCATTCATGGAAGCCACGATACGATTAATGAACCCTTGGCTAACGCCCTTGCTTTGAAGAAATTCCTGAAAAGCCGGAGTTCCAAACGCAGGTTCTACGGATACGAAAGCAAATCTTCTTCTCAATGCATAATCGACCAAGGCCAACGAACGGTCGGCCGTGTTCATAGTCCCTATTAGGTAAACATTATTTGGGATATAAAAGGGTTCCCCACTCTCCGAATAGGTAAGCTTGACAGAGTACGCTCTGGAACGTTTGTCACATTCAATCAACATCATGACTTCCCCAAAAATCTTCGAAAGGTTGCCCCTGTTAATCTCATCGATAATCATGTAATAGTTATGTTCGGGGTCCTTCGCCGCGCGTTGGCAGAAATCATAGAACACTCCATTGCGAAGCGAAAAACCTCCTCCTTCAGTGGGTTTATACCCCTGAATGAAGTCCTCATAGGAATAGGATTGGTGGAATTGAATCATGCTGATCCGACTGTCGTCTTTCGACCCATTATGGTAGTAGGCCAACCTTTTGGCAACAAAGGTCTTGCCTACGCCGGGAGGCCCCTGCAAGATCAAGTTCTTCTTACTTGTAAGGGAGTGCCGTATTTCTTCGATTTGCTCCGCGGAAAGGAACACCTCCTTCAATAATTGATCGAGGCCGAATGGCTGCGATTCATCAAGATCCATATTATCCAATTCTTGAACTATCCCTTTATCGATCATATCCTCATTCATGAATCCGATGAGATCTAATAATTCTTGCAAATAATCCTCATAGGGGGTTATGTTCGTCAGCGTTTTCGTTGCCAACTGCGACTTATCTTTCGGGATCTCCCAGTCCCCTGTATTGATCCATTCAACGGAACGTATCGAACGATATTCTTCCCGGGAGAAGTCATAACGATAATTTGAAGTAATTTTGCCGAATGCGATGATATGCCGATTGCCCTTCTTGATTAGCACATAGTCGCCGATCTTCATTTCCTTGGCAAATTGGTAATTGCAATGCGCATCATTCCTGGGCGTTTTATCTAGGTTGTAAGCCTCAATAAGCTTATCGATTATTTCCTGCTTCGTCTGATACTGTTCCAGATCGCCTAACTCCGGCCATCCGATGGCAATCAAATTATTACTGTGGAAATCCTCCCAGAGATACGCGTTCTCCCCGGCAGCCAGTACCCAGTATTGGACGCCATTCTCGGCAGCTATCTCTACTGTGTTTGAATCCTGTTTTCCGAATCTCATGTAGAGGAAACTAAAAAATTGATCGATCTCTAGGTAGATGGGCAGATCAGTATGTTTGCCTACAATATGCAAGTACTTCTCTTCAATTTGATGTTCCTTTAAACAACTCTGGAATTTCATAAACTTGTCCGCAAAAGTATCCCCGCGTCCATATCCCGGATCCAGTTGCAATACGTTTTCCACTGCAACCCGGTCACGCTGATTAAACATACAATACGATTCCGGATAAACGCCGGCGATGATCTCGCTCACCACGCTCTCGCCAATGCCAAATAATTTATATTGCTCGTCGTTTATAAATCGGTACATTCTCTCTTCCAAAGCCGCTTCGCCATAGAATAAGTACAAGAAGCTGTTCCGGTATTTCTCAATCGGGCCATTGATGTTGCCTAGAGCTCTGCCACGTGCTAGCGCCATGCTGGAAAAGGCGTTAACGTGCTTCCCGAGGGCTTGCACTTCTTCCCATTCCATTTTCCTCAACCGCTCTGGGTCTTTGAATGATTGGAAGAAGGTATGGTTCTCGTTGAGAAACTCGCAGCTTTCAAACCATTTCTTCGCTTGGTTCCGGAATACCTCGAGATATTTCTCTAGGAGAGGCGAGCTTGCCAGTTTGTGCAGTTGATCAGGGTCTTTCCATAATTCAAGGAGCACTTTGTACTCGCTTTCGGAAAGCTTATAGTTCGTGTTTTGATTGATTTTGAATATGGGAAGGTCCGCCGTAACCGGCCATTCTTTTAATTCATGGCGAAGAAGCATGCCCGCTTCCGGCGACGTCCGATGCTCGACTTTATTCAATTTCACTCTCCAACACTGCTCGCCTTCGTCAAAAACGGGTAGTTCGGCGATCCGAGCCAATCCAACGATGCCTCCCGTATTCTTCTGACCGCCGTCCGCCCTCCAAATAAACACCTGATCCTCAATCTTAATCTCATCTTTGAAATGCTTTTGCCGGATATCCCATTGCAAAATAGAACTCTCGGTTAGATACGTATCGATATCGAATACCTTAGGATTGCCTTGAAAGATCCAGTAGTTCATGGAGTGCCTCCCGTTTTGCGTAAATTGTCAATCTATCATATATTAACTGAAACTCGATACCCTGTTTCGATGCCTTCCAAATGATCGTCGAATAGGTCAGGTGCACCATGTTCCGCTTTAGTTACTTTTTGTTGCTTTTTGCTATGGTTCTTTGTAGCTTTGCGATATTCGGGATTTTTACGGAAATATCGTTCTCCTCGCTACTTCACCTTTTCGCCAATTCACGCACCTCCTTGCTAGTTTTTCAACAAGATTATTCATTAAAGTCCCCCCTCCTCCCTGTAGGAGAAGGTAAGAACACGCCGTATTGGTTAAATAAGCGGTTCCCCGGATCCACCCGCTTAGATGGAGGAACTCCCCATTTCGACGGCATCTTGCTCCGCGCATTACCACCACGCGAATTCACCGAATTCCGTTTACTTGTATTATTGTTATAATGCTTTGCTGTAGAAGAAAGTGAAATAATATATGGCTGAAGATTTGTCTGCATGGCTACATAGTGGTGCTTTCTGATCATCCATTTCTGGCAAAGCTCACAGTGCAAGGCGGAACATGGCGTGTAGTCGACGTGTTCACCTTTAACGATTTGGATCTGGACATTGCTTTTAATCAGCACCCTTTTGCATTTAGGGCATTTATTTTCATGATCCTGAAGAATATAATCAAGAGCTTTCACTCTCAATTCGGCAACATCTGCAGACTGCGGTTTGGGCGACGTCCGAGCAGGCTGCCCCATATGCGTTTTATTCTTCCCATGCGATTGCGTCTGTGCGGTCAACTCCTTGATAATCCACGTCCGATTAAAAGAATCTGTCACTTGCTTAAATGCAGACAGAACAAAACCCTTGTCGCAACGTTGGCAGTACCATACATCCGTTAGAAGGTTAGCGAAAGTCCCGTTATTGTGATGAGGACTGGCAACATAATGAGCTTCAAGCTTTCGTGGAATAACGGCACCACGGCACGACAAACAGGCATTAATCGGGGATGGAACCAAGATAACGCCATTAAGATGACGAATACTCAATCGACTCACCGCCAACCTAGGGTATTGTTATTTACAGGATGCCGCGATTAAAATGATGATAAACTTCATGCGGATACATGTTTAACAGCCGCATTAATGCTGTGCTAAAGCCGATCAGGATGATCGAGCCTTCGCTGTTTGATTCGAATTCGATGCCCCTCTCCAACAGGTATGAGGCTAACCGTCCGAATTCCTCTTCATATTCCCGATCAATCGGGTAAGCCCTTTGATGAACCTTAGCCATCAACTCCCAAGCCCCTAGCGTTTCGAATTGCGGTTGCCTTTGCTGCATATCTTCCGGGTTACCATATGCTGTCTCAAAGGCTAAGTCGATAAACTTCCGATTGCGTCTCAGTCCCTTCCATTCCGGGACTTCCAGACGTGGACCGAAGACATCCTCGACCTCATCTTCCAAGTCATCCAACATTGGAAACCTAGAATTGTAACCAAGACTTTCGACAAGCCCTTTGTAGTACCATTCCTGACTGCTGCGTCCGCGTTTGAAGCGCGACCACGCCGCCTCACCATACCGCTGTAAATCCCTATGAATCGAACGGATATTGTGTAATTTGTCCGCGCAGGAAGTTTGCCGAATCGGCAGAGAAGCAGATTTGAGCTCTTCCAACGTATGCTGCTTTCTCTCCTCCCAGGACGCTCCTTTGTCTGGTTCCGAGCAACCTTTCACAACTTCGAGCACTGCTGGGCCGAACAGCGCCAGCAACTCTTCCTCCGTCGTCTGCGTGTCTTCCAGCGTATCGTGCAATATCCCTGCTGCGATGACTTCCTCCGGACATCCCGCACGCTGCAGAATCATTCCGACGGCAAACGGATGGCTAATATAGGGTATCTCTGTGCCTTTTCGATTCTGTTCCCGATGCGCAAAGGCAGCAAACTCAATCGCCTTATCGATTAGAGACATATGCTTTGCTCCTCTCCCCATTCCTTCCACATGCTTAATCTACCATGAACAATTGACAACATAGTGTCTCGAACATACGTTTCAGCTTTGCATTTCCTAATCTTCCGCTACGAATCCAGCCAGCCTATGTAAAATAATAAAATGCTTCCCGGATCTTCTCCTCTTCAGGCACTTCGTAATAGCGGCATGAATAAAAAAACCGTGTATTCTATATGGCAGCTCTCGAGCCGCCATATAGAATACACGTCCTCCATCATTTGCATTATGTTCAGGCAATAGATCGGGAACCATCGTCGCCATACCGAACTCGCTCCTTGTCGAAAAAAAAGGGACATATTCCCTTTTTCGACATAGCCACGAGGAATTCCTTTTCTACCAATTAGAAAAATGTAACTTAACCCTTAACTATCTCCATCAACTTCTCGTAGCTATTAACCACATCGTACTTCAGTTGATCAGAGTTCAGCTTAGCAAAATGCCTCCGTGCACATTCAATCTTTGCCTTCTCGACTTCACGCAGCTCCATCGAATCCAGAGAGCCTTTCGTCGCGGCAATAAAGTAAATGTGCTTGACGCCGCCTTCTTTAAAAACAATCGCCCAGTCCGGGTTGTAATCACCAACTGGAGTCGGGATGTAGAAGCCACGCGGCAGCTTAGCGTAAATGTGTACTTCATTGCTTGTATCCAGCTCTTTCGCAAAAGCCCGCTCGATCTTGGAATCCGTCACCACATAGTCGTAGATGTGTTTCTCAACCGCTATCGCGTTTTGCCCAAGCTGTCCCTTCAATGTGTTCTTCGTGAACACATCCGTGTCGAATGTATCATTGATCACATCATACGTAATGGATTCAATGATGGTCGTTGCCTTCTGCTCGTTGATCAATCTTGAGGCCCGGATAATAAATTCCTCGGGATTTTTCTGGAACAACATGAATTTAGCCTGCTTAATGCCTTTCATAATGGCCACAATTGTCTTTCTGGTGAGCTTCGTTTCATCCATTAGTTTGCCGATCAAGTCGTATTTGATCTTCGACGGTGCAGCTTGGTGAACGTAATCCGCGTCCGTCTCTCGAATTTTGAACGCCTCTCCCTGCTTCAATTGATCACGGGATTCGATCTCATTCATTTCTCCATGCTTGATGGAATAACGAATGGAGGACACGTCCAAGCTCATATCAATCGCCATGATGCACTTCCGCACCAATTCCTCCGAATCGAACTGAACCGTGTAAACCGATCTCTTATTAATCCGGCTCCACAGCTCCTTGAATTCTTTCTTGTGGAAGTTGTTGTTCACCGTGATGCTCGGGATCGTATTCTTCCGGTCATCGTTCGTCATATCCGACTTACCTTCAACGTAGATCGTTTTAACCAGTTCAATAAGTTGCTCTTGATGTGCATTCAGCTCATCAGGTAGTTTGATGGTTTGTTCTTCTACGGCAGCAAAGTAAGCATCCGTCAGATTGTAGTCATCGTCGGTATAGCCATTACGAATGAACGCGTTTTGCAGCTTGTTTGCGAGTCTCTCATCGATCTTCAATTGTTCGCCGCGGGCATTCACAAGGACTTTTTCCAAAAAGAAGTCACTGTCCGCCTTGCGTGGGCGATCCGACAATGTCGCTGCAATCTCGCTCTGGAGCTGTCTGGCAAATTGCCCATAGGATTCACTTGCAACAACGGTCAGTGCATTAATCTCGTGAACGTCAATACCAGGAATACTGGAATCGATCCGTTCGCCATACTTGTTCACGCAGAGCCGCAAATCCACGCCCAACTTCCTGCCGCTTCTTGATCGTAGAATCACTGTGCTTGAGCGTGCAAATCTGGAATACGTTCGGGTTGTCCCAGCCTTCCTTCAACGCTGAGTGGGAGAAAATAAACCGTGTCGGTTCCTCAAAGCTGAGAAGTTGCTCCTTCTGTCGCATAATCAGGTCATATGCGTCTGCATCATCGGAATCGGTTTCTCTGGCAGACACTTTGGAATCAACGAACCGTCAAGAAGTTGCGGGTAATCATTCACAAGAATTTGAATGTCCTTTAAGCTTCCTTTACCGTTCATATGCTGCGGAAATCGCGGCATACTCACTCCTCCTTCTTTAATAAGCCTACTTCTTGCGCTTCATGTTTCGATATTTCTGGCTGTGCAGCTCCTTGCGCATCATCGGAGAGTAAGATAAATGGTCGATCGATTCTATCCTCTCGTATAATTTCTTTGACTCTTCGCGCAGTTCCGTATCATCGGTTTGAATGGCCATTCTCAGTAGATCGTCGGCTTGAGATTGCAGCATGGTTTTGCCGGACTCCACATCACCTTGATCAAAAGCATTCATTGCCTTCTCAATGGCGAGCGCAGTTTCGGTGATTTTAATGTGTTTTTCTACGTTCGCTTCGAGAGGCATATTCAAGAGGTCGATATGGTTTGTGAACTCGGCGTTAGCCGTCAATTGGAATTGACACGGTTGAACCCCTTCCGTGATATCGACGTAGTCCCATTCAAAATCGAGCAATGGGTGCGAACCAACGGAATGCGGGTACACCATCATTTCGATCAGAATCGATTTGACCTCCGAGTCGTAAATATCACCCAGCATCATCTCCATTGCGCCATTGTCTTCCGTCACCTGATACCCGTATACATTCGTTATCCGAGCATATTCCGTTGGCTTGAGCTTCATTCTGACATTCTGAGCCACAACCGTCAGAACGCCTTGGAGCTCCTTTGCGAAGATTGATGGAATATCATCCGGTCTCTCGATGTAATAGAAATTGCCTCCTCCTTCATCGGCGATGCCCTCCATGAGGTCCTCATCGAACCCATGTCCGACGCCGAGCGTCGAGATCCCCACTCCCATGCTGCGATACTCCCTTGCGATTTGAGCGAGCTTCTGCCGGTCCGTAATTCCTTGATTCGCGTGACCGTCCGATAGAAGAAGAATTCGATTTACCATCCCGTCCTGCTTGGACTGATGGACATATTGCGCTCCCTGAATCATCCCTCCGCTTAGGTTTGTGCTTCCACCCGACTGGATAGAAGCGATCTTCTTCTTCAATAGATCCTTATGTGTTACCTTCTCCGGAGGGAATACGGTCAACACTTCGTCGTCGAAGGCGACCATGCTCAGTACATCGCTTGAGGATACCTGCTCCGTGACGTATTGGCATGCTTTCTTGCTGAATTCGAGCGGAAGTCCTTCCATCGATCCGCTTCGGTCTAGTACCAGGCCAATATTGATCGGCGCCCTCTCTGGCTTTTCAGCGGCAGCCCTCCCCGTCAACTCAACGAGCAAATACACCTTGTCCGTTCCGCCGCACGGCAGGTATCTACGGTTCCAACTATGTGAAAACAAAATAGGGTTTGCCATTCTCCACCACTCCTTTAGGATTGTAGTGACAGAATAGCAAACCCTTGCGGCGTTAAGGTGTCAGGGAACGAGTGTTCTGTATTTTTTGAATACTCCGCTTTGCTTTTAGCGCTAGTCCCACATTATCCTTATCTCATCTTCCGCCATCTCAAGTGATGTCTTTTTGCAATTGGGACACGGATAATCTCCTATTCGATCTTGATCCACGCCTATTGCAGATCCATTACATTCATGGCACCAGTGTTTAAGAGATATCTGTTCGTCATCCTGAAGGACGACGACTACGTCAAATTCGCTGAATAAAAGTTGGCAATCGGTACATTGCAGGACGTGTTGGTAATGAGCCAACCCTTGAAAATGCTCCGTTTGTTCGGCTATAGACATTAACTCTTCCGCAGCAAAAGGATGCAAGGATTCCAAGATAAATGGATATTCAAACTGATCGAAACCGACGCCTACCAAGAACGTCTGTGAAAAGGTGCAATCTCTGCATCGAATCGAACTACTGTGTCCCATCCGCAATCCTCTTTCTTCTTTTATGTAGTCATCTTCGTTAGAGAGGTCAAAAAATCGATCATGGATAAAAATTCCGTCATTACGGTAGCCGCCATTAACCCGATCAGAACTCGCCCAAAGCTTTCGCGGTGCTCCTCGTATCGATAAACGTCACAAATCTTGAAAAACAGAGCTGAATTAGCTAGGGTCATAGTGAACATGCGTACTACAAGAATGCCGATCATCACAGATAAACAATTTTGCTCAAAATCTTTTTGATTTGACGAATGGCTCTCTGTTTTTCCTCTCTAACCCTGAGAGGGCCCATGTTCTGTGTAGTGAGGATATATTGCAGAATGGGGGCCATCGCTTCATCCGCCAACTCTTCGGAGTCTTCAGCTTCCGAATCATCTTGCTCGTTAACCGCTTCATCATCTTCAAGATCAGGACCATAATCAGGAAAGAACGGATATCGATCGCGATCGACTTCATATTCGCTTAGAGCGTAGTCGGCATCCGTATAATCAAACTCCTTAACCGGCTGAGCAAGAATGAACAACTTCCCCTCTTCCTTGGAGAACCGTCCCCAACCTTTATCATGGTATAAGTACCTACTGAATACTGTAAGCTCCTTTGCCGTTACTTTGGAAGCAATAGGATGGAAGAACACTAACAAGACGTCGATTGTTCCTTCGGTTACACCCAGAAAGATCAAACTCTTGATTCCCTTAAAAGTCTTATTAAACTCCTCGGTCGCCTCCAGTACTTGTTCTTTGAAAGCCGACAATGGCGTTCCCTTCGCTTCCTCGCTCGGGTTCTTTAATTTCAGAACCATGTAATGATAAGAATAGTTTGCTTGTCTCATGTGAATCTCCTCCATAAATATTATTCTTTATATTCTTATATTAATTCTTAAAATTCTTAATGTCAATAATTTTCTTCCAAAATATTCTTATAGCAAAAAGACCAACTCTCTCCATGCGAGTTGGCCAGTCTTCTCTTAAAATTTGTTTCTTTTAAATCTCTGGGGGTCAACTTGATCAAGCTTAAGTATCACAATGACCTTTCGGCTTACCTTGGAACCCTTTCTTAAGTGCCTCTTTTTGTAGTCTTAAAAGCTGCAGTTCGTTGCCACTGAATGCTAGTTCAATCAGGTCAACATTCGGTACAATTATCGCCATCTTCCAATAATCTGCTTCTGCCATCATGCGTATACCGTGATAAAGTTGCTCATCTGTGTTTTGCAAAAATACCAAGCCACCGCTCTGCTTGGATATTTCCTTCATCCCAAGAGCATAAGCGTAAGTCACGAAGCCGTGATCCCACATTTTCCCCCTATCTTCAGTTGTTGTCAATAATATTGTTTCTTCAACATCCATATTAATAATTTTCGGGAATGGAATTAAGTTGTCGTCCATGACATCCCCCTCCTCTATACATGATGTCGTTATCTATTCGTCGGATTAATGTTTCCCATCTAAATAGGCTGTAATAACAGTTGCGATAAATGCCGCAATACTGACAGCATCCAAACTGAAGGACAGAACATAGAAATTCTCTTTAAAGTAACTAAGTGAAAACTTCATAGACACCGCGAGAATTATATAAAGGTAAATATACTTTATCATATATAACTTTCGTAACATCAACTCACCAAATTCATATCGTTTTTTCCTCATCATCCAATGGAATAGAGACATTTAATCCACTATCCAAACACCTTACACTCACAACTATGACAGGAGCAGTTTCCAGTCAGTTAAATTCAAAAAGAATACAACAACGTTTAAGAAACCGGCTCCAAAGAGTGACATCGCTGCCATACGCGCAGAGGGGTAAATTCGTCTTTCGAGTGTTAGAACCCATAGACTGCGACGAGCGGTGTATATGACCACAATGATATTACAAGTCATAAGTGCAGACTTCGAAAGCTTCTCGATCGTATTCCAGCCAGCTAAGGCAGATACGATATGTATACCGCCAAATAGCAAGACAGCACAAAGCATGGCAATCCCTTTTCTTAGTAGGAGCTTTGGGTTACGGATCTCCTCTTGTATCGTTCTACCTCCTCTCGATGAATTGCCCTGCTTAGCTCTTAAACCTCCTTACATAATAGAACAATGCATGGGTTACTCTTTGTCAGCGAATGTACGTTCTCCATAATTGCGAGCAAGAACCCTGATTTGATGTCACAATAAAGAATAAAACCAACTCGCTCGTACCGTGAGTTCGTTAGTTACATTTTCAATTCGTTGCGCTCAGATATATTTCATCCGCCATATCCTTAATTAAACTGCCCATCGCCAGCTTGTCTCGCCATTTCTTTGGAATGCCGTTAACCCCGTAGTAAGCGCCGGCGATTTGCCCATACACGGCCCCGGTCGTATCCGCATCATCCCCGAGATTAACGGCCTTCAGCGCACCGGTCTCAAAGTTATCGGTTCGATCGAACGCCCACAAGGCTGCTTCCAACGATTTCACCACGTAGCCCGAGCCTTGGATCTCTGGTGGTTCCTTTCGCTTATATGACCCGGCTAATATATCGGCAATTCGAGGCGACAAAGACTGCGGATCCAGCCAGTTATCGAACGCGGATGGGTTCAGTATTCTTTCTTTAGACCAACCGTGCACTCCCGCCAAAAGATAAGCAGCCATCAACCTACATGCATCTATGCATTCTTCGGCGGCATGCGTTGTCCGTGAGCTCAGCGCGGAGAAATGAATAGCTTGTTCCGGATCCGACGCATAAAACAATGGAACTGGACATAGCCGCATGATGGAACCGTTGCCGGCCGAATTAGGTTTGGTAGAGCCGCAATACCCCTCTCCCGTTCGCTCGAATCGGCGGATCGCTTCTGCAGTCGCATTTCCGATGTCGAAGCACGTTCCGGTGCTGCTTAAGTACCCCTCACGTCTCCACTTAGAGTATCGTTGCATTTGATGTACGGGATCGAATCCGTTGGTCTCGATCAAACTCTCCGCCAAACATAGCGCCATTGAGGTATCGTCTGTCCACTCTCCGGGATTCAACTGAAAAACTCCGCCCCCGACCATATCCTGCACAGGTTGAAACCCACCAGGCGTCGTAAATTCAACGGTTGTACCAAGAGCGTCCCCGATTGCCAGACCAGTCAAACTTCCTAAGAATCGCTCACGATTCAGTTCCATACCGTACCACCACTTCCCTTACTGATACATCTTGAACCACTCTGATAACTGCTCCTTCATCGATTCTCGGACTGCCTTTGGCTCCAATATTTCCGCAGAAGGTCCGTATTGCATAACCCATTTCAGAAACTCCTTCTCGTTGTTGACGGTCACTTCAAAAAGTAAGCTGCCGTCCTTCTGATCCTTCATCCGCGGACGAACAAACAGTTCCTCTTCCTTGATATATCTGGCCACATCGGCGTTGAATCGAACCTTGAAAGTGATGTTCTTGTCCCCGCGGTCGATCGACCACGTGTTCTTTAAATAAGTTCTGATGTTGAAATCGCCTTTGTCGAAGCTCTCTCCCGTAATCTCCACTTTCTGAAAGCGGCTAATCCGAAAAGTACGTATACTCTGCTTCGTGTGGCAGTACCCGATTAAATAAAATCGTTGATCGCGAGGAACGAGATAATATGGATCGATTTTGCGCTCGGTAGTTTCGTTTCGGTACTGGGTATGGTACACAGTATCGATTGTACTGTGATCCAAGATTGCTTGAATAATCGGTTGCAGATAGCTGGGACTTTCCTTCCGGTATGCAGGTGTACCCATCTGAATGATGCCGGCGATATCTTCGATTAGATTGTTCTGCCGAGATTTTTCTTTCAGATGTGTCCCCATCACTTTGTCGTAGGCGGTATCAAAACCTGGCGGCAACTTATCCTTGTCCAGCATCGATGGCAGAAGGGAGAACACAAGAGCTTCCTGTTCGGTAAAGTTTAGCGGATACAGGAAAAACCTGCCCATAAAACGATAACCAGTGCCTCTGCCTTCATTGGTAATGGGCGCGATGAGGCTGAGAATCTCCAGATCACGATAAATGGTTCGGATATTCACGTCGCACTTCAATGCCAAATCCGCCGCAGATATGCCTGGATTAGCCTGAATCGCATTGATAATATTGAAGATGCGTATAACTTTGTCTATTATAGGTACAACCTCGCTTGAGACTTCTAGAATTATAATTCAAGTTCTCGATAATAAAAATTTCGATAATGTCTAATCAGGCTCCTCCTTTGGAGGGCTGAAAACTTGCTTCATGCATGCCAATCATGTGGACATCGCGATCGTAAAAACCGAGGAAAGGAATTCAATTAAAGCAGCATGCTTTTCCATCACGAGCGTTTACAGTACTACGAGTTAATGATATTATTTAGATACATTGAGGATTTCAAAAATTTGGTGCACTTACTTCAAACTGAGCCATATCCTTTTAGGGATAACTCTTTTTGAAGTGGTGTGGACCGCATGAAAAATTCATCTTCATCTTGACCAAGCCACTTATATTCTTTGTCATCATTACCGAGACTAAGAAATTAAGGAGGATGGTCATTGTGAATGATTACGAGGAACGAAAGGGGGAGTTATCCATGGCTACTGCAAAGAAACTTGATCAAATTGAACTTAACCCTAAAAATAAGGATCAGTTTGATCGTGTTGTTAAGTTCCTGGAAGCTACAGAACTCCCGAACATTGTTAAAAGTGTCGATCACACCTATAAACCAACTCCAAGGGCCAAGAAAAAATGATTGCTTATTATGATCCGTTCTCAGACAAGCATAGGAAGAAAATTCGCCGTTTTAGATCTGGCGATGATTTAGTCGATGGCTTCATAAACGAAGAGGCCGGCGAGTTGCATGATTTATGTGCAGCTCGCACGCGCCTCTATTTTGATACAGAAGACAACTTGGTTGGTTATTTTACTTTAATGCCAACCACAATTAAGTTAAGTGAGCAAACAAGGATTCAGTGGGAATTAGGAACCAGGCGAATTATTCATCCAGCCCTCCATATCTTGTATTTTGGTATCCACGAGGAATATAAGCTTCGAGGATATGGAAGGCATATGATGCGGGATATCATCCATATGGCTAGGAATTTTGCTGTTGACATTGGCTGCCGTTGTTTGGTTCTAGAAGTTAAACGCGATAACAATGATGCTATCGCTTTTTATGAAAAGATGGAGTTTGTTACGATCGAAGAGGACGAGCCATACAATAAAATGGCATTGAGAATCGCTCCTTATACGGTAGAAGAACTTGAACTGATGGAATGAAAAAAATATGCTTATCGAAGATGACGGAGAACTACTTTAAGGGACCCGTCTTTTTTTATGAAATCGTG
>NZ_JACJVN010000020.1 GCF_014212015.1 Cohnella lubricantis
CGATCTGATCGACTTCATCCGCTCATTCCGCCGCATTCCTGCTCATGTAGTCGATCTGATCGACTTCATCCGCTCATTCCGCCGCACTCCTGCTCATGTAGTCGATCTGATCGACTTCATCCGCTCATTCCGCCGCACTCCTGCTCATGTAGTCGATCTGATCGACTTCATCTGCTCATTCCGCCGCACTCCTGCTCATGTAGTCGATCTGATCGACTTCATCTGCTCATTCCGCCGCATTCCCGCTCATGTAGTCGATCTGATCGACTTCATCCGCTCATTCCGCCAGCTATACGTCCCTCGCCGTCTTCGCCGAGCTCGAGGCGTTTGACGATCATCACTGATGACCGGCTCGATGAAGACGAGGCGGACGTCTACCGGCAGTCGGGATACCCGCTGACGATCGCGTCCGCCTTCTCTTATAGCCCGCCGGACCAATGGATTAGCAGCGGCAGGTACAGGAAGCTGGCAAGCGTCGTGAACGCCACATTGACGGCCACCAGCTCCTTGTCACCGCCGTACTTCTCCATCATGACGAGCGAGTTGATCGCGGCCGGCATGCTGGATTGGACGAACAGCACGGACGCCTCCAAGCCGTGAATGCCGAGCAGATGGATCGTCAGCCAAGAGAGTGCGGGAACCGCGACGAGCCGCATCGCCAGCGACACCCACAGCTCCTTGCGCCAGTTGCTGCGCCAGTTCGTCTTGCCCAGCTGAACGCCCAGCAGCAGCAGGACGACGGCGGGATAGGCGGTGCCGAGCAGCTCCAATCCCGATGTCAGCGGCTCCGGCAGCTCGACGCGGAACAGGAAGATCCCCACACCCGCGATAGCGGCGTAGACGAGCGGGGTCTGTCCGACCTTCTTCAGCGCCTCCAGCGGGCGGAACGAAGCGCTGGAGGCCAAGTAGAGGCCGAGCGTGTTGATCAGAACAATGTGCGTGATGACATTCGTGACGCCGATGGCGAATCCGCCCGTGCCGAACGCGAGCAGCAGCAGCGGCAGGCCGTAATTGTTGGAGTTGGCGAAGATCGTCGTCATCTCCAGCGCCTTGCGGGAGGAGATGTCGAACTTGAACAGCCGTCCGACCGCTGCGGAAGCCGCCCAGCAGAACGCCGTCTGCACCAGCGTGAACAGGGCGATGCTGCCGAAGACGGAGCCGTTCAGCTCGCTTGTCGCCAGCGCCGATACGATCAAGCAGGGCGATAGGATGAAGAGGCTGATGTCCGCCAGCTGCTTCGAGTCGGGCGACCGCACTCGTTGATAGACGAATCCGATGGCGCAAGCGAGCACTATGGGAACGGTGACGTTCGCGAAGGTAGAGAAGTAGCCGGTCATATTGCAGTCCTCCCGTGTGCGATGGTCGATGTTCCCATTCTAAACGCCCAGCCCTTATTGTTGAAATATATGAAATCTATATATTTCATAGTCTGCGACTATGGAATTCGCGACAATCTGGCGCCGCACCTGTGCGACGCCTTATTTTCGACCGCCGAGAAGTTCTGCCTTCTTCTATACGTTGTAGTCCTTGCGCAGCGTCTCCAGCCGATAGAGACATTGCTGGGCCCAACGCTGCAGACGGTCCATCTTCTCCAGCTCCGCTTCGAGCGCGAGCTTCAGCGACTCCTCGTACGGCGGAATCGCTCCGTCATAGGGCTGAATAGCCGATGTCTGCACCCACACCTTCTCCCGATAAGCCGACGCCCTCCGTTCATGGAACATCGGCGCATCCGGATCATACGGATGATGCAGGTCGCCCTGCGTCGGATGCTGCAGCACCGCCAGAATCTGCACGAGCGTCCTTCTCCCGTCCGTCTCCATCGTCTCTGCGATATACTCGCCTGTCTTGTGCGCCGCCTTCACGATTCGCCCAAGCGCCTCTGCCGTGTTCTCCAAAATAACCTCGCCTCCCGCTCCAAATATTCCCTCTATTATGCCGCCTAAGTGCCATTGTACACCAGCCGAGCCTGCCGTTGCACAGCTTCGCTGCATTGCCTTAGCACTAAAATAAGTCCCTCGCACTTGTCCCGAAGGGAGGAAGGAAGTAATATGGAAGATAGGTAAAGTGGAGGATTGTAACCCATGCGTAAAAAAAGAGTTCTGCTGCTATCCGAAGGATTCGGCACCGGACATACCCAAGCGGCTTACGCGTTGTCGGTCGGGTTGCGCCAATTGTCTCCCAATCTGCAGACGCGGGTGATTGAACTAGGTACGTTCTTGAACCCCATCATCGGACCACTCATCTTATCCGCTTACCGGAAAACGGTTACGAAGCAGCCGAAGCTGGTCGGCAAGATTTATAAAAGCTACTACGATAAAGGGCTGAACCGCGTGAAGCGCTTCGCCTTGCATCGGCTGTTCTATAACCATGTCTCGGACGTCATTGAGCAATTGAAGCCGGATATTATCATCTGCACCCACCCATTCCCGAACGCCGTCGTCAGCCGGCTGAAGCGCCTGGGACTGCAAGTGCCTCTCTTCACGGTGATCACGGACTACGACGCGCACGCGACTTGGACGAATCCGGAAGTGGACAAATATTTGGTGAGCACCTCCATCGTGCGGGACAAGCTGGTCGCGCGGGGAATCGCTTCCGAACAAGTCGAAGTGACCGGCATTCCGGTTCACCCGAACTTCTGGTCTCCGCACGACCGCGCGGAGATTCTGTCGCAGTTCGAACTGTCGGACATGCCCACCGTGCTGATCATGGGCGGAGGCTGGGGACTTCTCTACTCCGACCAGTTAGTCGAATACATGACGACCTACGCCAACCGCGTTCAACTGATTCTATGTATGGGCAGCAACGACAAAGCCCGCGAGAAGCTGATGGCGGACCCGAGGTTCCAGCATCCGAACATTAAGGTGCTTGGCTTCACGAGAGAAGTCAGCAAGCTGATGGATGTGTCCGAGCTGCTCGTGACGAAGCCGGGAGGCATGACCTGCACGGAAGGCATGGCCAAAGGCATTCCGATGCTCTTCTACGAGCCGATTCCCGGGCAAGAGGAAGAGAACCTGGATTACTTCGTTACGCACGGCTTCGGCGAGCTGCTCACTTCGACGGAGACGGTCGACCGCTGGTTCCGGCTTATTCAAGAGCCCTATGCGGCAGGACAGCACCGCGACAGCCTATTAGCTCTCCGCAACGCAGAGTACAAGCCGGCGAAGTGCGCGGAGTCCATTCTG
This sequence comes from Cohnella lubricantis, assembly GCF_014212015.1. GTDB lineage: Bacteria > Bacillota > Bacilli > Paenibacillales > Paenibacillaceae > Cohnella > Cohnella lubricantis. Next base: position 3,183 of record NZ_JACJVN010000020.1, read on the forward strand.
CAGCTGTTGAAGCAATCTTAATCTGATTCCGGGGACGAATGATTCGGAGATGTTCCGGGCAATGCGAAGGCTGCCTCTCGCAAGCGTTACGTGACGCTTGCGAGAGGCAGCCTTCTCTGTTGCTGAGAGCCGCCGCGGCTCTCTTATTTAGCGCTCTTATTCGTTCTCGAACGAGCATTCCTTCAACGGAACGAGGCGGGTGCGGTATTTGATCTTGTAACCCGCGTAGACGGCGATGAACAGCGGAAGCCCGATGTACGTAGCCGCGGCCCCGTACCAATCGATATCGCCGCCCTGAAGGAGCCAGTAACCCTGGCCGATCATGACGACGAAGCAGATAACGAAGGCGATGATCGTGCCGAACGGGAACCATCTCGCCCGGTACGGCAGTTCATCCAAGCTCCTGCCTTGGGCGACGAATGCGCGCCGGAACCGGTAATGGCTGATCGCGATGCCGAGCCAGGCGAGGAAGCCGCACATGCCGGATGCGTTGAGCAGCCAGGTATAGACGACGCCGTCTCCGAACAGGGAGGCGAGGAAGGCGAACATGCCGATCATCGCCGTAACCAGCAGAGCGGCAATCGGAACGCCGCGCTTGTCGATGCGCCTCAGCCACTTCGGCGCTTTGCCTTCTTGGGCGAGCACCCAGAGCATGCGGGTCGACGCGTACATGCCGGAGGTTCCGGCCGACAGCACCGATGTTAGGATAATCGCGTTCATGACGGAAGCCGCGAGCGCGAACCCAGCCTTTTCGAACACGATGGTGAACGGACTGACGGCGATGCTCTCAATCCCGGATTGGAGCAGCGACGGATCTTGGTAGGAGATGAGCGCGCCGATGACCGCGATCGCCAAGATGTAGAAGATCAGAATGCGCCAGAAGATCTGCTTGATCGCCTTCGGCACGTTCTTGGCAGGATTCTCGCTCTCCCCGGCCGCGACGCCGATGAGCTCCGTCCCCTGGAAGGAGAAGCCGGCTGCCATGAACACGCCGAATATCGCGAACAGCCCGCCGTGTACGGCCGTTCCCCCCTCGGCGAAGTGAAGCGTGTCGTCGCTGGCCCCCGACATGATGCGCACGATCATGAACAGCCCGACGGCGATGAAGACGATCACCGTGAATACCTTGATCGAGGAGAACCAGAATTCCGACTCGCCGTACCCCTTGACGGAGAATAGATTAATGCCGGTCATCACGATCAGGAACAGCGCGCTCCACAGGATCGAAGGCGTGCCCGGCAGCCAATACTTCATGATGAGGCTAGCGGCCGAGATCTCGGCGGCGATCGTAATCGCCCAGTTGAACCAATAATTCCAGCCGAGCGCGAAGCCAAGGGCCGGATCGACGTATTTGCCCGCATAGGTGCTGAACGATCCCGGCACCGGCATGTAGGCCGCCATCTCGCCGAGACTCGTCATTAAGAAGTAAACCATGAAGCCAATAACCGCATAAGCGATAAGCGCGCCGCCCGCTCCAGCCGAATGGATCGCTCCGCCGCTGGCCAGGAACAATCCCGTGCCGATGGAGCCGCCGATCGCGATCATCGTCATGTGACGCGCTTTCAATCCTCGAACCAATTGTTGTTGTTCTTGCTGCATCTTCTCGGTAACTCGTCCTCTCCTCAGTAGTCCATGAATCCAACCTTACCATTATAGAGTGCCTTCCTTCGCATAGCCAATCCATATGATTGCCAGCGAATCCAGAATAATCCGCCCAATCACGCGATTAGCGTCGTTGGACGGATTAAGCGGTCTATAATGGCCAGCGAGGCCTATGCGCGCGAGGTCCATAGAGGTCTTAGCATCTATGGATCTATCGACTTCAAAGGGCATGGCTTGGGAGGCTTGTCCCGCTCTTCCGGCTCGTCTCGCTAGTCTCGTGTGTCTCGCTGGTCTCGCCTGGCTTTGCTGGCTGCGGCGCTGCGATATTGGCTTGGCGTATAACCGGTCGCCTGTTTGAAGGTCCTGGTGAAGTGAGAAGGGTTATAGTAGCCTAGCCGATAGACGATGTGATTGACCTGGAGCTCCGATTGCGCCAGCAGCGTCTTCGCTCGCTCGATGCGGCGGTTCACGATATACTTCGACAGCGACGTCCCCGTCCGGCTCTTGAAGAAGCGAGACAGATAGACAGGGTGAAAATGTACCAGTCCCGCGATCTCCTTGCGCTTGAGCTCGGTTGGCAGATGCTCGTCCACATAGCGGAAGATCTGCTGCAGCACGGCCAGATCCGATGCGCTTAATCGAGCCAGACGGTTCGGCGGCAGCTCGGATGCTAGCGCAGGCGGCAGCGCGGAAGACAATGCGGCCGGCAACTCGGTTGGCCGCTCGAACGTCGGCGCGGTTGGCGGATCGGTTGGCTGAGCGCCGAACCATTGGTCCGCATGACCCTTCGTTAATTCCCTCCTCTGCAGATATCGCTGTTGCAGCGTTAGTGTAATCCAATCCGTCAGCTGTCCCGGTAACAGCGGCTTCTCGACATACGGCCAGCCGTTCAACCGCTTCATCCGCTTGCGCGGACATCCCGATGGGACAATCCAGAGCCATTCGCAGCCGGGGCTTCGCTTCAGCGCCAGCTTCTGAAGCGCCAGCCCCTCATGCAAGCCGACCGCCTCCAAGTCGCAGCAGACGCACTCGTATTCCTGGCCCCGCAAGCGCCGCCTCGCCTTCACGGCGTCTGCGGCCTCTGCGATCTGCTTCGCACTAAGCGCACGATCAAGCGCTCCTTCGTCCCTCAACCATTGATTCAACTCCCGCTCATCGGCGATCAACAGAACGGTTCGCATCGGCAACCCTCCCGACCTTCCGAGCTTGGTTGGTTATCCTACCATCTTAGAGTTATTCGCCAGACTTGGCGACCGACTGCGGACCTGTGCCCGAGGTCTCGCTTCGCGAAGAGACGGGGGTAACGGACTTGCGGACTCCAGCGTTCGGGCGGCCGCTCCGTCTGGCGTACGGCCAGCGGATAAACCCGCCTTAGCAACCGCTTCAGCAGCTTCCTTCTGTGCTTCACCATGCATCCCTCCCGATTGGATTAGGCATCGAACCAACCTGCCGTTCATCTCCCTTCAGGCTCCGACATGGACATCCGTTCCAATTCCATTATAATTCAGGCGAACATTCCCAGATGTGCGGATGGTAACTTCTTTCGGGACGTATCCTGCTTGCCCCCGCGGGCTTACGGAACGGCGTTCCGTTATCACTTCAAGATCACGGCCGCGGCGACAATCAGCCCCTATGCAATCGGGCCAAAGACAGAAAAGGCGATGAGGGGAACCTCCCCCGCACCGCCGATTCATCTATTTTGGGAACAACCCGGTATCCTTAAAGAGCGCTGCCTCCGTACAGGAAGCGATATTCCCAATGCCTGCCCTGAATCGAGTTGACGCGCACGCCGCCCGACTCGTTGGAGTAGGTGTGCAGCACCTGTCCGTCCCCGAGATAGATGCCGACGTGCGAGATCCGGGTGTTGAACGGATCTTTGCTCTGGTAGAGTGACGCGCTCGTCCCCTTGTAGCTCATGAAGAATATCAGATCGCCGCGCTTCAGCTGCTTCCAGTCCGTCGTCACCTGGGACTTGTCCAGCACATACTCCCCCTGCGAAGCCGAATCGGCCGGCAGCGTAACGCCAAGCGCATCCTTGAACGCCTGGCGCACGAAGTCGGAGCAGTCGAACGTCGTCGTCGTGCTGCGGCTCGAGCCGTATTCATACGGCGTCCCGAGATATTTCATACCGGCCTCGATGACGGATTCGACTTGGGCCGAGGCGGAAGGCCGCGCCGGTTCGTCCGAGCCGGCTGGCGCCTCTGCGTTGCCGCTGGAGCCCGGTGCGGAGCTTGGCGTTGAGCTCAGCTCGGAGCCGGAGCCTCCGCCTGCGGGAGCCGGGATGTCGCCCGTCAGCCTAATGTATTGCGACGACGTGCTGACGTAACCGGATTGGCCGCTTGCGTCGGTGACCGCATACCAATAGCTGTTCACCTGCGAGGTGACCGTCACGAGCTCGTCCTTCTGTAAGTAACGCATACGCTCGCCCGATGTGGAAGGCGCGGTGCGGAACGAGACTCCCGCGACGATGACGGCATTCGCCGCGTTCACCGGGGCTGGTGCGTCCGCCGCTTCACTCGACGAGGATCCTTCGCTGGAGGATCCACCTGATTCAAGTGTGGACCCGCCTCCTTCTGAAGCCGCTATGCCGCCCGTCAGCTTAATGTACTTCGACGAGGTGCTGACGTAGCCCGTCTGGCCGTTCGCGTCCGTGACGGCGTACCAATAATCGTTCACTTGCGAGGTGACCGTCACGAGCTCGTCCTTCTGCAAGTAGCGCATGCGCTCGCCCGATGTGGAAGGAGCGGTGCGGAACGAGACTCCCGCGACGATGACGGCATTCGCCGCGTTCACCGGGGCTGGTGCGTCCGCCACTTCAGTCGGACCGGCAGTCAGGTTCACATATTTGGAGCTCGAAGATATGTAGCCGATCTGTCCGGAGGCGTCGCGCACTTGCAGCCAGTAGCTGTTCGTCTCCTCCAGAACGGAGACCGACTCGCCTTTCTTCAAATAACGCATGACATCTGATGAGGTAGTTGGCGCTGTTCGGAAACTGACGGAGGATACGACTTGGGCCGAACCTTCCTGAACGGCGGCATTCGCAGTAACAGGAACGGCGGCGATTAACATCGATGCGGCAAGTGCAATCTGCAATTTCTTTCTCATATCCTCGTCCTCCTATAGTTGGATGGTACGGCAGGAATACCCTGCTACCGTTCATTATAGGGGGACTGGTGTCGAATGCCATGAGACGGAATGCACAGATTAACGGTGTTAATCATTGGGATAATGGGGCTAATTTGGCTTGGGACTAAAGAATAAGAGGTCGCCAGCGGCAAGGGGTTAGGGCGGTGTGAAATTGATCTGGAAGAATGTGTGAGGACGACTGAAATTCTCCGTCCACAGACAATAGCTTATTTCAATCCACGCATCTCTTATGGGATGCGACGACACAATAGCAACAGCATCAATGCTATAACTGATTTCAATCCACGCATCCCCGTACGGGATGCGACCGCTGGTACTACGGCTTCCTGGAAGTTAGGGGCTGGATTTCAATCCACGCATCCCGTACGGGATGCGACTCAAGCGGTTCGAGATCCGGTCAAAGCCGCCGAGCTGCGGGTGATTTCAATCCACGTATCCCGTACGGGATGCGACTTCGAGCGATGTTTCGATTGCCTGGCGCCTGAGATTTCAATCCACGCATCCTGTACGGGATGCGACAAAAGCGAATTACTCGTTGACAATCCACTTTTGGCATTTCAATCCACGCATCCCGTACGGGATGCGACCGCGTATCGTCGCGTACGACACGCAAGCTCGTGTCGAATTTCAATCCACGCATCCCGTACGGGATGCGACTTGGTCTGGGTCATTGGACTGGTATTGAATGCGAAATTTCAATCCACGCATCCCGTACGGGATGCGACTTTACCGTTTAATTCAGCCAACCCATGAGAGGAATTTCAATCCACGCATCCCGTACGGGATGCGACAACCATGATCTCATTAGCCCGTTCGTGGATCGCATCATTTCAATCCACGCATCCCGTACGGGATGCGACATCTTCGAGCCGCAAGCTATCGACGGCGGCGATGAATTTCAATCCACGCATCCCGTACGGGATGCGACTCATTTAGCAGCAGATCGATCGCCGTCAGCGTGATTTCAATCCACGCATCCCGTACGGGATGCGACCGGAGCGAATCGACCGAACGGTGCCGGTCAAGATATTTCAATCCACGCATCCCGTACGGGATGCGACCGGGGTTCGAGTGTGGCTTCTACATGAAGGATTAAGATTTCAATCCACGCATCCCGTACGGGATGCGACGCGGCCGGAAGCCCAAGTATTGCAGGAAGTGACAGATTTCAATCCACGCATCCCGTACGGGATGCGACTGAGGTGGTTCACTCTTCCACAAATATGGTTCCGATTTCAATCCACGCATCCCGTACGGGATGCGACGCTTCCGCGTCGCGAACAATGCGGCGGCGAAAGATTTCAATCCACGCATCCCGTACGGGATGCGACGTTTATTATATGTTTTTTTACACCGAATACAAGGGATTTCAATCCACGCATCCCGTACGGGATGCGACTTCCACTGACAAGCATCCCATTTACGGGGAGTCTAAGCAATTTCAATCCACGCATCCCGTACGGGATGCGACATTATGAAGGTTTGCGATAACTCCATCCATATCACATTTCAATCCACGCATCCCGTACGGGATGCGACGCGGCCCTCGTGCTTACTATTGTCCATCGTGCCGAATTTCAATCCACGCATCCCGTACGGGATGCGACTATGTCGGCGTTTCTGGATGGACAGGTGATCCCGATTTCAATCCACGCATCCCGTACGGGATGCGACCCTTGCTAATGACTTCATCGCTCGACGAAATAATATTTCAATCCACGCATCCCGTACGGGATGCGACATAGTAAGCGTGGACCGCGACAGCGCGAAGATACGATTTCAATCCACGCATCCCGTACGGGATGCGACGAGTGCCGTGAGGCAGAGAAAATAGTAGCTCGAGTCATTTCAATCCACGCATCCCGTACGGGATGCGACTTGACAATACAAGGTGACAGAGTTTCTTCTGTTTTGCATTTCAATCCACGCATCCCGTACGGGATGCGACTGGGAAGCCGAAGCTTGCAATCCCCAGCGCACTCTGATTTCAATCCACGCATCCCGTACGGGATGCGACGACGGCATCCAAGGAGAGCGCTTAGAGAGCTTGGGATTTCAATCCACGCATCCCGTACGGGATGCGACTCGTAACATCTTGATCCAAATAGCTCGCTTGCTTCGTATTTCAATCCACGCATCCCGTACGGGATGCGACGGACGTCATGGATGCTCTGCATGGCATGGCTAATATATTTCAATCCACGCATCCCGTACGGGATGCGACTTAAAATATCTTTGCGCGTCTCCTCGGTGTAATGAGGATTTCAATCCACGCATCCCGTACGGGATGCGACGATGGCTAAAGTTGTCGCTCCGGCGAAGTCCGGCGTATTTCAATCCACGCATCCCGTACGGGATGCGACCTTTCCCTCTTTTTATCTAGAAGGGAGGGATCAATTTCAATCCACGCATCCCGTACGGGATGCGACGAAGGGCGGGCGGGCTAATGTCGGATTACACAGGATTTCAATCCACGCATCCCGTACGGGATGCGACTGCTATCACAGCCGAATACGCGCCTAATATCAAGATTTCAATCCACGCATCCCGTACGGGATGCGACGCAGCAGAGACGCAAGCTTTCGACGCCCTTGTTAAATTTCAATCCACGCATCCCGTACGGGATGCGACATCATCATTGGCGAATGATTCCCAATTCTTGTATTTGATTTCAATCCACGCATCCCGTACGGGATGCGACCTTCTATGACACAAAGATGCCTGGTTACGACGCTATTTCAATCCACGCATCCCGTACGGGATGCGACGTAATGGTGTGGCCCATTATGCCCTTCTTCTGATCATTTCAATCCACGCATCCCGTACGGGATGCGACCGAATCGTTCGATGGGGATGGCATCCAGATGGTCATATTTCAATCCACGCATCCCGTACGGGATGCGACGGAGGAACTATCAGCCCACGGAATTAGAGCTAAGCATTTCAATCCACGCATCCCGTACGGGATGCGACGGAACTAATGTTACAGAAGGAAAAATAAAGTGCTATTTCAATCCACGCATCCCGTACGGGATGCGACCATAAAAAGGGTCCGAAGTATTGCCGCAAATGCCAAATTTCAATCCACGCATCCCGTACGGGATGCGACTTGGACCGTCATCGTAATCGCTTGGCATAGTCGATTTCAATCCACGCATCCCGTACGGGATGCGACGATCCTACGCGTCAATTCAGCCATTCTTTGATATTTCAATCCACGCATCCCGTACGGGATGCGACTGAACTTATGGAGAGGCGCGGCGAGATCGTATGATTTCAATCCACGCATCCCGTACGGGATGCGACGCCAATTGATGTGGTCACTGTGACCGATCAATTCGTATTTCAATCCACGCATCCCGTACGGGATGCGACTATTATGCGGGGAATCAACAAAAGCCAGTTCCGGGATTTCAATCCACGCATCCCGTACGGGATGCGACCAGTTGTTGCACCTGCGGAGGAAGCGACGATAGATTTCAATCCACGCATCCCGTACGGGATGCGACGCTCATGGATCCGGAAGACGATTCGGATGAAATATTTCAATCCACGCATCCCGTACGGGATGCGACTGATTTGGAGACCTTATTGACGGCAGCGGTGATCATTTCAATCCACGCATCCCGTACGGGATGCGACGAGTTCGTAACCGGGGATTTGCTTGCCGAGCTCGACATTTCAATCCACGCATCCCGTACGGGATGCGACACGATGTTTTGACCGGCAGACTTCAAATCCTCAATATTTCAATCCACGCATCCCGTACGGGATGCGACCTTGTGATTACGAGCGATTCCGAGGTCGTTGGGTTATTTCAATCCACGCATCCCGTACGGGATGCGACGGTCATCTAGCTGGCCGGAGGAATTGTCGTTGTACATTTCAATCCACGCATCCCGTACGGGATGCGACATGAATTTGTTCTGCGCTGCTGCATCGTCCTTGGATTTCAATCCACGCATCCCGTACGGGATGCGACTGCCCGAGAGACATCCTTTTCAGGGAGTCTGGACGCATTTCAATCCACGCATCCCGTACGGGATGCGACTGCCCGAGAGACATCCTTTTCAGGGAGTCTGGACGCATTTCAATCCACGCATCCCGTACGGGATGCGACAGCGATTTTCAATCGATTTGACATAACAACATACCCAACCAATCGCAAATCGGCAACAATTACATTCTATTCGTCACTTAAATACCTACTGTAAAGCTAAACCCAACCTATTTCTTCCATTTATCCGGTGCGGAACTCCCTACTAAACCATGTTCACTCCATATTCGCACTCCGGTTCCGCACCGATTCTCCCTACAAGATTAATGGCTCTTCCAGGTCAAACGATGCTTTCACTCCAATGTGCTCCACTTTACTCTTGTAGTTGTTGCCTAACTGATAAAACCGAAGACTATCTTGTTCCTCATCGATCAATTCAATCAGCCTCAACTTTAGCGCAGCGAATTGGGTAGCGTCCACCACACATTCGAACACAGAATTCTGCACTCTTTGACCATAAGCTAGGCACGCCTTAGCCACTTGTCGCAGCCTTCGCTGCCCGGCTGCGTTGACAGTACTTACATCGTACGCGATCAACACTAGCATCTCGAACACCTACTTCCACAGGAATGGAGGATATTCGTCCAGATCGTTGCGCAGATATCTCGCAAGTAGCAAAGCTTGCGCATAGGGCACCAGCCCCCAAGAGATCTTCTCACCCAAGTAAGGATGCGTGATCTTCTCTTGCTTCCTTTCTTGCCATGCTTTCAGAAATCGCTTGCGCGCATCCTCCTTCATAATAATCGCGCCGCTTTCTTTCCGAAGAAAATCCTCGCCGTTCACTACTCGTTTGTTGATAAGCGATAACACGAATCTATCCGCATAGACGCCCCGCAATTCCTCCATCACGTCTAACGCCAACGATGCTCGGCCTGGCCTATCCCGATGCAAGAAGCCAACATAGGCATCCAAACCTACGGTTTCCAGTGCAGAAGCCACGTCGTTAGCCAGCATGGTATAGGCAAAAGAGAGCATCGCGTTCACATTATCCAACGCTGGTCTGCGGGAACGCGTGTGAAAATAGAAATCTTCCTTCTGCTGTAGAATCATCTGGTCGAACACTTTGTAGTAGCTTGTTGCAGCCTGCCCCTCCAGACCTCTTAATCTCTCCAAATCCTCGCACTTTCTAACATCGAGCAGAATTCCGGATAGCTGTTGCGACACCTCTTTGAATCGCTCCACATCAATGCGCAGCGGGTATTCTCTTGTCATTCTTTCCAGAATCCACTTGTGATTATAGACTTTCCCGACAATAAAATTGCGCGCGATCTTAGCGGATGACGACTCCTCTTCGGACAAATGATACTGGCGCTTCCTCAGTATGACATTGCCCCTGCTCTCCCCGACCACCCGGGCTAGAAACCTGCCGTTCATCGTTAGAAACACTAATGAGATATTGCGCTCTGCACAATATCCCATTAGTGCCGGACTCGCGCCGGTGTAACCATTTCAATCCGCGCATTCCATACGGGATGCGAATCGACAGTGGTTCTCAATTTCCATCTAAAGCACACAATGTTGACCTTCTTGAGTTCGTTAATGATAAGCTTTATTTTTCAATTAACGTCACACTAGCGGGAATTTCATCTCTTGCTATTGAAATGTCATAATCACTAAAATCTCGCACTGGCTTGTTTGAATTAGTTCGCTTTATAGCTACTGTATCAAATAGCTTCTGAACTGGAATATCTCCCATTTTCGACGAATGTTCGAAAATAATTAACTTTCGAGTACTCATAAGTCCACGTGCTGCGGAACGATCATGTTCGAACATGTTTGTGAGAGATTCCCATAGAAGTGCTAAATCTTCTTCAGAGAATCCTGTCTGATTTGCAAGAGGTGCGGACACAAAGCCGTAAGCACAATACAGTCCATACGGAACCGTGAACTTCCGCCCCATCGTGCGATTATCACCACTCTGCTTTTCGGCATCCGCCTCTGTAGTGACGGCCATTCTAGTAATGCTGTGCTCTAGTGACACGATCGGATCGATAGAACGTGCAAAGGTAATCTGCACAGGACCACGAACTTGCCCCGCATTTGCTCCGGTAGACAAAACGGCGCCAAAGGTGCGAATGTCGTAAAAATTCTGGCACATGAATTGCCTTCCTTTGTCTACTTCTTCACCTTGTGCCTTGCCCTTATCTTTACGCTTTTTCCCATCATTTGAGTCCTTAGTTAAATCAATCCCCAAACTTATATATGCTTTATCTATCGTCTGATTCAAGATGGCCTTTTCTTTAACAAAAATATCATAGGGAGGCTGCCCGCCTAACTTCATTTCAATATAATTACGTACTTTTCTTTTTAAGCTTACATCTGTTACCAAACCGTGCCCAGTCTCCGCATCGATTCTGGGCAAATTCCCTGCATCTGGATCGCCATTCGGATTACCATCTTTGACATCGAATAAAATAATAAAATCATATCTTCTTTGAAGTGAATCGCTCATATTCGCACTTCCTCTCCTATACTAATTATTCTTCGTCATCGTTCTTACGTGAAAATAAATCTTGTCTTTGATGATAGTATCCCACCGCGAACAGCCCTTGTTCCTGCAAATTCAAGTGTGCTGGAAAACCAGTGATCCGCCCAATAACTTCACCAAGCAGCCGTTCAAAATTTACGACTCTTCCTTTGTTGGTCAGCTTAGCTAAGTGATGATTTTTAAGTCGTAATAAATTGGCGAAGACGGTTACTGGCGTAGCGGACGCCGCACCGTAGAGCCGCTCCCGAATTGTGGCATTGATTCCTGGATGAGACTCCTCCTGGATTTTCTCTAATACAGCAAACAGCCTTCCCAGTTGATATCCAATTGACGTTTGATTTTTATCCAATTCCTTGGTCACCTCCTTATAAGTTTGATTTGGATAAAACCGACGATAGCGATTCAGATACGCTTTTATGGCAGCAGCGCGAACAGGTTTTACTCTGTATTCCGTATCGCTGCGAATACGGCGAATTATAGCCTGCAACAAAGTTGCCGGATATGGTGTTCCTTCAAGAATGGAGCGCATAAAGTCTCCAGCCAAATTCGGTAAGATATTCTCACTCTTATCCTGAACTGAAGCATTGACCATAATGCGCCAAACGGAGTAGAACATTGGCTCTTTTGGAGGTTTGACAATCTCAAAGTCATCGAAGTATTGCTTGATCTTAGAGGTAATATCCGCAACAGTGCCTGTCTGCCATAAACGGATAGATAAACGCGCTGCATTTGGAGCTAGTCCCAAAATATAAAATCGAGTATCTCCATCGTCTTCTACATATGCTCCAGTATGCAACGACTCGAAAGCAGTTCGTACTTTCTCAGTACCTGTATCCGAATCACCCTTACTTGGTTCATTGAAGAATAGCGAGAAATCCGTTTCTAATGTAGAATGATCTTCACTCCAAAATACGACTGAGGCATCGCCTACTTGCAAGCTCTGTCTGGATGATGAGTCGAGCAGTGAATTCAGAGCCTTCACATAACGCGACGTTGTGACTTTACTTACTGGTGCATTAAAACTTTGCGTTTTTTTATAAGAGTTAAAAGCATCGGTATTAAAGCTAACAATACCTGCTCCTGAGGATTGAGCACCTTTTACCCCCTTAATTACTGGATGTGTCGCTTCTAGTACAACATTTTGTTCTCCTGTTACCAAACACGTTCCTTGCCGAGCATTAGGATCCTCTGCTTCCCTCATACGCTCAAGAGCAGTTGCAACTACTGGAGATAAGAAAACCGCTTTATATGATGTTCCAAGAACATAAAAACTTATTTTCACCTGCCCGGCTTGCATAATCTCGCCATACTCGGGGTGATTCAGCGCCATATCAAAATGCTCTCTGTCCTCTGATCCTAGTTGTAGGAAACTGCGCACGGCCTGAACTCCGTCATCGGCCATCGAGCCAATCCAACTGTCAATCGCAGCGATCATACTAGTAAGATGCAACTTCCCTTTAGAACCTAAACCAAAAACAAATTTAGCGTTATCCCAGAGTAAGTTCGCATCTTCGCCACTATTGGAGTGTTTTGAGGCTTGCTTCCCAATATTAGGAAGCATGAATCTGCGAGCTTGTTTCTTGGAGCCTTCTCCTTCCCGCAAATCCGAAATGTTTCGTAAGTACCCATCTCTATCAATCTCCAGTAAAAAATCAATCCCGCCTTGAATCCAGCCGTCCTCAGCTATTGAACCTTCAGCAGCTTTACGGTCGTAATACTCTTTCAAAGCGAGTAGAATCATCCTCTCACCTCAATCTCCTTTCGATTCGTATTTACGATCCCTTTGGTCATCTGCGCGCGGAAAAATAGTGGAGTTGGGTTGTTCACATCGCTGTCGAAATCCATGTCGTATAACATAAATCCTAAATCTCTTGTTTCATCTATAGGACGTATGGCTTCCTCATTCGGATTAGGAACAAGCCTGAAGTAACAGGCAAACTCTCTACAGCCCAAGTATGGTCTATGGAAACACTGACCTTTCCTAACCCGTCGTTCGAACATCGCTGCATACTTTGCAGCACTTTCATCCGTTCTAGCTATTTCGTTACTTTCTTGCCCATCCGCCCACATTTCCGATGTCGGACGGTTTTCTTTACGCTCTGCAGACGGAATGAAGTCAAAATAGCCATAAATACGGTAACGAACATCCTTTAATAATAATCCGGCCCGCTGTGTCCGCTCATCTTCAATCCGAATATCCAACGAATCTCCAGGTTCGCCACTCATCTGTTTTGCCGTAGGAGCAGAAGCTATCTTTTTAATCTCATTTCTTCGAACGCTAATCCACTTAATTGGATGTAACACTTCAATTCTGGTGATGTTCCACCGTATCGCGGGCTTCCACAATATTGCTTCATAAATCGCCCTTGCCGCAGAAGGTGTGATTACATCATAGCTAACACGTTCCACTTTCATCTCTGGCCGGGTAAAACAAGCATAATCCCCCCACACCTCTAAGCACCACTCACGCAAACTAATACCTCCCTCCATAAATAAGCCCAACTTTCTCCGAATAATGCATGCTCGAAGAAAGTGCAAATATATTAGGATAAAGTTCTTCCACTACTCTAATTCTTTGCAGTTCCTCAAAAACTGACTGTCGCACCGTAACCGTGAATCGTTGCAACTTTCTCATGAGTTCACGGCTAGGTCCTTCTGACTTCAGCCGATCAACTAGTTGATCGCCTTCCTTGTAACGAACTAATATTGACTTCTGTTGAGTATCGTCAATGATCCTAAATCTACTTGCCGCAGTTCGAAAATAAATACTGCACTCTCTTAAGTCATTGCGCTGTGGATCAAGCAGAGTGACAATTTCATGTTCATCTAGCGAATTGGCTTTCCAGTATAACTTCTCATAATATTGTTCAAACAAGGCGTGATCGATGACAATATTCTCATTCTCCATCACGATACTCTTGGCTGTTTCCGCAGCTTTACGAAGAATTCCGTTTGGTGCCTGTCTCGGTGGATTAAATACAATCACCTTTCCCAAGTCGGGCAGCTTACCTTCTCGGTTACAGCGTCCAGCTGCTTGTGCAATGGAATCTAGCCCAGCAAAAGCTCTGAATACAACCGGAAAATCCAAATCAACTCCAGCTTCAACAAGTTGCGTACTGATAACACGAACGGGAACTTTCGCCACTAATTTCTGCTTGATCTCTCTAATGATATGACTGCGGTGATGTCCACACATTAGTGCCGATAGATGATATGTTCCTTCAGACATCAGATCATACAGTTCACGGCAACTTGTCCGATTCGACACGATACATAGAACTTGTTCGTATTGTGTCAGTTCTTCCGCAATCTCCTCCCAACTAAAGTTCAAATGCAAGTTCTTTGGGAAGTAAATCCTGTTGCGTACTAACGAGTGATATAGCTTTTGAACTTCCTTTTCATTGCCCACTATTTCTTTGATTTCCTTTAGCCCTTTAAAAAGGGTTCCATCAACATCTCGTTCTTTAAATGCAGGTTGTGTAGCAGTCGAGATAACGAAACTTACATGATAACGTTCGACCAGTAACTGCATCGTTTCAAGAATTGGCGCAAGGAATTCGACAGGAACCAACTGCGCTTCATCAAGAATAATCACCGACTTTGCAATATTATGAAGCTTACGGCAACGGTTTGGTTTGGAGGCAAATAACGATTCAAAAAATTGCACGGATGTCGTCACAATCAGTGGAGCATCCCAATTTTCCGATGAGAGTCGAGACTTTTCGTTGAGTTCATCTTCTACTACATTACAATGATGTTCAACCACCTGATCTGCTCCGACAACTGATTTGAGAACATCCGCATTTTGTTCAATAATGCTGGTGTAAGGAATGACATAAATAACTCGATCAAGATTATGAGTCTTGGCGTGTTCCAGAGCAAAAGTGAGACTCGATAATGTTTTCCCTCCCCCAGTTGGGACGCTAAGGGAGAATATCCCTTGTGCTTCTTTCGCTACTTGTGCACATCTATCTCGAATTGTTCTTCTGACCCGATTTACTTCAGAGCGCTCTGACCGCTCATCCAATTCTTCGAAAAAATGTTTGCATCGTTCGTTCAGTTCAGAAATTGAACAGTAATCTCCTCTTTTCAACGCCTTCTTCTCATTCATGTAATGTTCTGTATCTAAATAATCTGCATCGACAAGACTTGAATACAACATCCTGATCCACAAAGAGATGTCTAATCCAGCAGCAAACTTCCATGGGGGATGCGGAGACTTAGATGAGCGCAAATTATCAACAATACTAGAATCAAGTTGATCTAAATCATTAACTTGGGTTTTCTGAAATTGAAGAGAGGCCAGCCCCGCTCCTTCAGAACTGGACCAATCTGGAAGACCTGCATGATGGCCGGCAATGCAATAAGCCAATATTCTTCCGATTCCTTTGCCGAATATTTGTTCAACTAATTCAGCACCATGAATGGCATGTGGAATCTTGCCCTTTTTCCCTTCTAAATGAGCTTCTTCATCGCATCCACTTTTTTGAGTCAGGTATCTCTGCCACACCTCCCTTCCTTTGCCTACATCATGTGCTAAACCTCCTACTTTCCCCCATTCCCCAGAATGAAATTTGGAAGCAAACAATGCCGTCAAACTCGCTGTGTCCTTCAAATGATCGGATAGCCAATGCGGCACTGCCCAACTGCCATCCTCGTTCTTTCGTACATGCGCAATAAGATTCTCCCGCATTCTTACATCTCCTTATCCATATCTCTCATCCGCATGGCCATGTGCGTTTCCGCAAATCTTCCTATGTATCTCTCTATTTCGACAGAATACCATCTTTTACCTTTTTCTTTATTTTTAATTATAATCTTTGTTCTTTCCAATATGTTGTCAGCGAACGTATGTTCCTATCAAAAAAGAAAAATCGACGAGGTGCACTCAGTGGTAGCACCGACTACGACAAAACGAAGGCCCCCCCTCGTTTGAACTGCACCCCGTCAAGT
>NZ_JACJVN010000021.1:0-488 GCF_014212015.1 Cohnella lubricantis
AACGCAAATTCCTCGTCGCCGGCCTCGTCCTTGCCGCGGCCGCCGGCGTCGGCCTGCTGGCGGTCATCGCCGCCGGAGCGGGCCTCGGGGCGATTCTGCCGCTGCTGTTCGTCGTCGTCTCGTGCGTCGGCATCGTCGGGACGTCGTCATTCCCGCTGGCTATGCGCCATCAAGGCCAATCGGCCGGCACGGCATCCGCGCTGCTCGGGGTTCTGTCGTTCTTGTTCGGCGGCCTCGTGATGCCGCTTGTCGGCATCGGCGGCAGCGGCACGGCGCTGCCGATGGGCATCTTGATCGCGTCGGCGGACGTGCTCGCGCTTGTGCTGTTCGCCATCCTGGTCGGCCGGCGCAAGTAAATATCAACTGACGGCTGCTTCGCAGGCGATGAACGAAGAGGAGCTGTCTCCAAAGGTCTGTTCGACCTTTGAGGCAGCTCCTTCGTGCGTTGCGGGCCGTGGACTCCCTCGGAAGAGAGCAATCAGATTACC
>NZ_JACJVN010000021.1:554-94426 GCF_014212015.1 Cohnella lubricantis
AATCAGATTACCTACATTCACCCCAAACGCCGCATACCACGCAATCCTCTCGCCAGTATCGCAATCGTCCGCTCACTCTGCATGCAACGCCGGGCATGTTAGTCAGACACTGGAATCATGCGAATGCAACCTTTGCGGCTGTCGGCGGTGCCTATTCGCAGACTTGCTTATACACTTTTGTTTACAGGTGTTATACTGATTCTAAAGTTTCGGCTTTACTGCTTCTGCTATCAAGATTGCAACCTAAATGGAGGCTCAAACGAGATGACGGTCCTTCGCTTCGCGGCGCTGCCGCTTCCTTATTACATTCACGGCGGCTATAGCGTGGTCGGGCCGGGGCGCAAGCATCCAGAGCGCTATGCGATCGGCGAATTCGACCTGCTCGTCGGGAAGCAGGGGTGCATCTACATCGGCGAAGAGGATCGGCAGTATGAATTGTCCGAGGGACACGCGCTGGTGCTGCGTCCCGATCTGCATCATTACCCGACGGAGGGCTGCAGGGAGCGGACGGGGACTTATTGGGTGCATTTTCAGACGGCGGGGGACTGGCGCGCTTTGAATGGTACGGAGGAGGAGCCGATTGAAGCATCCTTCCCTGAGCAGACGGAGGAGGGTGTCCCGCTTCGCAGCCGCCAGCCCGCCTTCGCCGTCGACATTCCCCAATTCACAAGGCTTCTCCATCCGGGAAAAATGTACGATCTGCTCCAGCGCCTCATCGACCTGGACCGCCACTCCCACCGGGATCAAGTCCGCTGGGAGCAGCAGGAGATCTTCCAGCGAGTGCTTATGCAGCTGGGGGAATCGCTGCGCGCCGAGCGGCCGCACGTCGGCGAGGACGTCGCGGATCGGGCGGCGTCCTTCTTGCGCATGCGCTACAAGGACCAAGTCTCCTCCCGCGATCTGGCCGCCGCGCTGAACTTCCATCCGGTCTACATCGCGCGCCGGATGCAGAAGCAGTTCGGCTGCTCGCCGATGGAGTACCTGATCCGCTACCGCATTGAACAGGCGAAGCGGCTGCTGCTGCAGACCGATCTGTCGATCGGCCAGATCGCGCTCGATACAGGCTTCCGGCAGGCCGCTTACTTCGCCGCCTGCTTCGGCAAGCGCGAGGGCATGACGCCGCGGGAGTTCCGGCTGCTGTTCCTGCGGCAGGGCGGCCGCTCGGGCTGACCGCTGGAGAAGAAGCCGCATAATCGGCTCCTGCCGGGGGAACGATCAGGTGAAGCACATTCATTTGGTCTCCGAAGGAGGGGCATCCGATGTCCAGAAGAAGAAGCGGCCGTCGCTTAGCCGTGCCCGGGGCGGAGCAAGGCGTGAACGCCTTCAAGGCCGAAGTGATGCGCCGGGAAGGGTACGCGGTCGATCCGAACCGCCCGGACGACGTGAAGTACGAGGTGGCCAAGTCGCTCGGCGTGCCGCTAAGCCCTGGGGATAACGGGGGGCTGTCGACCGAATCGGCCGGGCATGTGGGCG
This sequence comes from Cohnella lubricantis, assembly GCF_014212015.1. Classification (GTDB taxonomy): domain Bacteria; phylum Bacillota; class Bacilli; order Paenibacillales; family Paenibacillaceae; genus Cohnella; species Cohnella lubricantis. The sequence continues at coordinate 2,028 of NZ_JACJVN010000021.1, forward strand.
GCAAGATCGGCGGTACGATGGTGCGCGAGATGATCCGGCTGGCGCAGGAGAAGCTGGCGAACCGCTCCGAGCCATAACCGGAATTCGGCGTGCGGGATCCGGGATGAGAGTGAGTCAATTGGCCGCGCCCATTCGCGCAGACAACGTACAACAAGCATGCTCCGCTGGTCCGCCGAAGGACCGGCCGGGGCTTTTTCTTTGGCTGAAGCAGATGGTATGATGGAGGTTATGATGCCAGATCTGCGATCACAAAGGAGCCGCACATGAGATTTTCGATCCAGTACTTATCTTTTTTCGTGATTAACAACGACGGGCAGGAGCAGGATCCGGTCAAGCGGTACAAGCATTACCAGACGCTCGATCATTTCGATTACGAAGACAGCGAGATCCGGCTGTTCCTCGACAGCGAATTCACGCGGATCGGGAAGCGCAAGGCCGAGATCCATTCGGAGACGGACAACGCGCCGACCAAGATCGGCCGCTTCATGTTGGAACCGGGGCACGAGCTGGACAGCAATCCGAACTATAATCTGTTCCAGAAGCTGCGTACGGCGACGGACAAGACAAGTTTTCACATGGCGTGCGACGATATGCTTCGGCTGTATATGAATACGAGCGCGGTGCGCGGAGGGGCGTTCATCGTCGCGCTGGGGAAGCTGAACGAGCTGTTCGACGATCCGTTCGTCTTCGTGCTTAAGTGCGACTTCGAATCGAAGATCGCCCGCATCTCGGACGAGCGCAGCCTCATCTCCAAGGTCGAGATGGCCATCAGCGCGCGGAACATCAAGTCAATCCAATATCCGCACATGCCGGAGGAAGGCATGCTGGAGCCGTACGAGCTGAAGATTCACCAGGCTTCGCATGCGCGCTATTTCGAGGACTTCCTTAAATTCGTATCCTATGAGAAGTCGAAGCCGGAGATCGTTACCGATCAGGTGCTGGAGATGGTGCAGCAATATATCGAGACGAAGTGGCAGGGGGACGGCGCCGGTTCGCCAGGCTTGACGCCGACATCGGATGCAGCGTACTCGCAGGCCGCGGAGCCGGACGGCGCCGCAGCAGAGCTCGGTGCAGGCCATGCCTATGGACAAGAAGCGGGCTTTGTCGAGAATGATGCTTATCTGCAGGCGGCGGAAGCCGGCCGTTACGAGGAAGAGCGCGCGTCAGCCAGCGGGCCTTACCTGATCCCTTCCGGCAATTGGACGCCGGAGAAGCAGCGGGAGGCGACGCAGTTCGAGGCGTGGGCGGCTTCCGACAAGCGGCAGCTGCAGGAGAAGTGGACGCACGACGATGTGGCGCAAGCAACGGCCAGGCTGACGGAGTTCCAGCCTGAATTGGACTTGAAGTTCAAGCTTGGCGACGTCTCGGTGAAGGCCAAGATGACCGAATACGGCGAGAACGTCCATATCGCCCGCATGAACGGACGTTATGTCGTCCTGATCGAAGGGGATACCTTCCAATTCGAGAAAGGGATATCGCCGGTCGAGCTGCTGTACCCGGACGAGATCGACGAGGTGCTGCGGCGCATGAACGAACGTCATGCCGCTCGTCCGAAGGCGGAAGACGACTATCCTTATTGAACGGAAGCGGCGAAGGCGGCGCGGAGGAACTCTCAGCGCCGCCCTTTTGGCGTGCGCATGCTAGGCTGCCGCTAACGGGCTTCGCGTTGGAAGGCTGACCATGTTTTTCGGGATGGGATCAAGCGCTTGCTAGGTTTATAATTTAGGATAGAGCCGAGAATCTCGCAGAAGGCATCGGCATCCTTGAAATAGATTGAGATGTGAATCAATGAATATAGAGATCAATCAGGCGTCTGTGCCGAAGCGAAGCTCGCGGTTCGAGGCGGGGCTATGGCGCGCGGCCGCAGGCGGAATGTGGATCGCGTGCTCGCTTGGCGCGGCGGTCGGCGCGCTCGGCGTGCCGACCGGACTTGGCGCGGGCGTGGATGTGCCGGCTGCCATCGCGCTTAATGCCGCGGCGCTTGCGCTCGTCTGCGTGCTGTTCGCATGGCTGTTCCGAATATGCCGCTGGCAGCTGCCGGCGCTGACGATCGGATCGGCGGTCTATTCCGTCGCGCTGTTAACGTTCATCCTCTACTTCGCCAATATTGCCTGGCCGTACGCGCTGCTAGTATCGTCGGTCTACTTGGGCGTCGGTGCTGGAGCGGGCTGGCTGGCCGGCGTTCTGTTCAGCCGGCGGCACGCTTGGCGCTTCAAGCTCGCGTCGCTGCTGGCAGCGCTGGTCCTGCTGGCCGGCGTTGGCTATGCAGCCGTCGGCGGCCCTTCGGCTGCCGGCGATCCTTGGACCGGCGCTGCCCGCGGCGCAGCGGACAAGGCCGTCTCCGCCTTGGCCGACAGCGGCCAGTTGAGCCCGGCGGAAGCGGCGGAGCTCTCGGCCGCCGAAGATCCTTCGCTGCCGGGACCGTACGCTTACAGCACGTTCACTTACGGCAGCGGCACGAATCGGCAGCGCGCGGAGTTCGGTTCGCAGGCTGATCTGAAGTCCGCTCCCGCAGACGCTTCGGCTTATATTGGCGCAAGCGAATGGCCCTGGCAACGCAAGCTGTTCTGGGGCTTCGGCCGGGATCGTCTCCCGCTCAACGGAACGGTATGGATGCCGGAAGGCGACGGCCCGTTCCCGGTCGTGCTGATCGTGCACGGCAACCATTCGATGGAGGACTTCTCCGACGAAGGCTACGCATATTTGGGCGAGCTGCTGGCGAGCCGGGGCTTCGCCGCCGTATCGGTAGATGAGAACTTCTTGAATTACTCCGTCTGGTCGGGCATTCCGAATCAGGATCAGAAGGTGCGAGCTTGGCTGCTGCTGAAGCATATCGGGCAGCTCCAGCAGTTCGCCTCGGATGCGTCCACGCCGCTCTACGGCAAGCTCGACTTCGAACGCGTCGCGCTTGTCGGCCACAGCCGAGGGGGGCAGGCGGTCGCCATGGCGGCGGACCGCGGCCCCTGGTTCGGCTCCGCCCCGGGCCTGCCGGCCGAGGACAGCTACACGATTCGCGCGGTTGTCGCTCTCGCGCCGACCGATGTCGTCGTCGACGGCCGCTCGGCTTCGCTTCGGGACATCGCTTATCTGCTGCTGCAGGGGGCGGGAGACGGGGATATCAGCAACTTCGACGGCGAGAGACAGTACAACCGGGTCAGCTATTCGCCAAGCTCGGCGGCGTTCAAGTCCTCGCTGTATATCGCCGGCGCCAATCATGGCCAGTTCAATACTACCTGGGGCGCGCGCGACGATTCGCTGCCGGCGGGCTTATTCCTCAGCAAGCCGGATCTAAGCGGCGAGGAGCAGCGCCAGATCGCCAAGGTTTACGTATCGGCGTTCCTGGAGAGCGCGCTTCATGGACAAGACGCATATGAAGCACTGTTCCGCGATTATCGGGCGGGAGCGGCATTCCTGCCGGCTGCCGTCTTGTACAATCAGTTCGAGAACGGCTCGTTCCAGTACATCGCCCGATTCGAGAATGCCGATGATAAGAGTCGGCCGTCCCCGACGGTCACAGCCGGCGCGGCGGGAATGACGCAATGGTCGCGGGAGGAAGCGAAGGATCGGCAAGGCCGGGGTCAAGGCAACCACGGAGTCGAGCTCCAATGGGAGGCGGCGGGCGGCTCCTACACGCTGGAGTCCGACGCCGGCGCTTTCCCGATGCCGTCTGCGGCGGGCGGCTCGGCGAAGCTGATTTTCTCCATGGCCGATTTGACTTGGGAGTTGAATGGCGCCGCCAGTGCCGGGATAGCGCCTCGCGTATCCGTGACGGCGGAGGACGCGCAGGGACAGACCGCGAGCGTTCCGCTTGACCGGATCATGCCGGTTCAGCCGGCCGCGAGGACGAAGTTCACTTGGTTGAACGGGCTGGATCGCGCCTTTAATAAAGGCAAATATGAGCATACGGCCCAAGCCGCGTTCCAGACGTACGAGATACCGCTGGACCGCTTCGTACAAGCAAATCCTGAGCTTGAGGCAGACCGGATTACACGGATCGCGTTCGTCTTCGCGGATGGGCCGGGCCGGGCGATGCTTGACGATATCGGCTTCGGCCATTGATTTTTTTACCCACACATGCGGTTGTCCGGCCGCGGGCAAATTAAGAGCGATGTCCGCGGCTGCACACGTGCGAAGCAAGCAGAAGAGGGAACGATTGACAGCGTCAGTTGCCGGATATATACTGTGCGTAGATTAACACAGTTTAATGCAAATATTAACTGTGCAAATAAATGCCACCGTTCCTCGCCGCTGGCGCGCGGATCCGGATAGAGGCATATTAGGGAGAGTGAGACCATGTCAACAACGACGGCTCAGACAGCGGATTATCGGACGGTCGTCCGCGAACGCCGGTCCGTACGGCATTACGATCCAACCTTCAAGATTCCCGACTCGGAGCTGAGGGAGATGCTGGAGGAGGCTTCCTTGGCTCCATCCAGCAGCAATTCGCAGACGTGGCGCTTCCTCGTCATCACCAACGACGAGGCGAAGAAGCGGCTGCATCCGATCGCCAACGGCCAACAGCAGGTGCTCGATGCATCCGCGGTCATCGTCGTGCTCGGCGACCTGGACGGCTACAAGGAGATGACGCGCATCTACGGCGACGCCGTGCGCGCCGGATATATGCCGGAAGACTTCGCGAAGCAGTACTTGGAACGCAGCCTGCCGATGTATGCCGGCCTGTCTCCCGAGAAGATGAGGAATCTCGTCGGGTTCGACGGCGGCCTGGTAAGCATGCAATTCATGCTGACAGCCAAGTCGCGCGGCTATGATACCGTACCGATGGGCGGCTTCAACCCGGAGAAGCTGATTGAAGAATTCAAGCTTCCATCCAACCTCGCTCCGCTTCTGCTGATCGCAGTGGGCAGAGCGTCGACGCCGGGAAGGCCGACGGTGAGACTGCCGATCGACGATATTACGTTCTGGAACAAGATCGAGCAATAAGATAGTTCGGGCGATAAGCGGCCGGAGGAGAGCGCAATGCTTCCCTTCGGCCGTTTTAGTTATGAGAATCGGCACATATAGTGGAAGGATTCCGCTAGGCTGCCGATTGAATCTTCGGCGGGATCGCTTACAATGGACTGTACAGTGAAGCGTCCGTTAGGGGCGCGGCAAAGGCTGACAGAGAGTAAGCGAGGCGGGACGAATGGCGGGTCAAGACAGGAATCGTATTAGCGGCAGAGAGCTTCGCAACATCGGGATATTCGCCCATGTCGACGCGGGGAAAACGACGACAACCGAGCAGATTCTATACCGCAGCGGACGAATCCGAACGCCGGGGAGCGTCGACGACGGAACGGCGCAGACGGATTGGCTGGACGTCGAGCGGGAGCGGGGAATCTCGGTGCGCGCGGCCGTGACGCGGTTCGAATGGCGCGGCGTCAGCGTGAATCTCGTCGATACGCCGGGGCACGTCGACTTCCTGTCGGAGGTCGAGCGTTCGCTGCGCGTGATGGACGGCGCGGTGTTGATCGTGTCGGCCGCGGAAGGCGTGCAGGCGCAGACGGAGATCGTCTGGCACGCGCTTCGCGAGAAGGGCATTCCGACGATCATCTACGTGAACAAGATGGATCGGGTCGGGGCGGATGCGGAAGCGGTGCTGGGGCAGATCCGCAAGCTGCTGTCCACGGCAGCGGCGCCGATTCAAGCGCCGGTTGGGGCTGAGGCGGATTTCGCGGGATGCGTGGAGTTGCTGCCGATGGATCGGGAGTCGGCGGGTGGAGAAGGGGCAGAGCTCTATGCCGCCGGCTTCGAGCGTTATATGCAGTTGCTTCAGGAGACGGTGGCGGAGAGCGATGAGACGCTGCTGCTTCGGTACTTCGAGCAAGGAGCCTTGACGGTGGAGGAGCTGGTGCCGGTCGTCAAGGATCGTATGGTTCGCACGGAGCTGTTCCCGGTCTTGTTCGGCGCTTCCGGACGCGGCATTGGCGTCGAGCGGCTGATGGATGCGATGATCGAGCTGCTGCCGGCTCCGGCAGGCGATACCGATGCCGAGGCGCAGGTCGCAGGCGTCGTGTTCAAGCTGGAGCGCGACCCGGCGATGGGCCGGATCGCGTATGTTCGCTTGTACGGCGGCACGATCCGCAACCGCGATTCGGTGTACAACGAATCGCGGGACGCTTGGGACAAGGTGACGCAGATCCGCAAAGTCGACGGCCGCAAGTCGGAGGACGTCGGCGTGCTGGAGGCGGGCGACATCGCCGCCGTCTACGGCTTGAACCGGGCGCGCATCGGCGACGTGCTCGGGACGAGCGAAGGCGTGCCCGGCGAGCAGCGGCTTGCGGTGCCGCTGCTGACGGTGCAGGTGCACTGGGCGAACGAAGCGGAGTATCCGGCTGTCGTCGCCGCCTTCCAAGAGCTGGCGGACGAGGACCCGCTGCTCGATCTGCAATGGCTGCCGGAAGAACGCGAGCTGCATCTGAAGGTGATGGGAGCGATCCAGATGGAGGTGCTGACGCAGCTCGTGCAGAGCCGCTTCGGCCTGACGATCACGTTCGGCGCGCCTTCGGTGATCTACAAGGAGACCTTGGCCGGATCGGGCGAAGGGTTCATCGCTTATACGATGCCGAAGCCGTGCTGGGCAATTCTTCGCTTCCGGATGGAGCCGGGCGAACGGGGCAGCGGCTTGCAGTACTTATCCGTCGTCCGGCCGGAGCATCTGCTCGAGAGCTATCAGAACGAAGTCGCCCGGCGCGTGCCCGAAGCGTTGCAGCAAGGGCTTCGGGGCTGGGAAGTGACGGACTTGAAGGTGACTCTCGTCGAAGGGGAGCACCATGTGTGGCATACGCATCCGCTCGACTTCGTCGTGGCGACGCCGATGGGCATCATGAACGGCTTGGCGAACATTGGGACGAAGCTGCTCGAGCCGATTCTCCGCTTCCGGCTGTCCGCGCCGGAGGAATTCGGCGGCAAGCTGATGAACGAGCTGATCTTGATGCGCGGGGCATTCGATGCACCCGTCATCGCAGGAGGCCGCATCGAACTGGAGGGAACGCTGCCTGTGGCCACCTCCCTCGACTTCCCGGCGAGGCTCGGGTCCATGACGAAGGGACGCGGCATTCTGTCCGCTTTCTTCGAAGGCTACCGGGAATGCCCGCCCGACGTGGATGCCGAACGTCCGCGCCGCGGCGTGAATCCGCTGGACCAGTCCAAGTGGATTCTCGCTACCCGCAACGCGTTGTCCGCTGGCTGAAGCCGCCGAGCTGCTGACCGCAGGAGATACTCGATTAAATCAAGCTTCTCCGCCCGCGCCTCCCCCGTATGAACCCGCTGCGCTGAAGTCAAACTAAAGCGCAATGAGCATCAGTTGGAGGAGAGGCCTATGATCCGCGGATGGATGTTGGCGGGAAGCGGGGCTGCGGCGACGGCGGCGCTGCTGTTGGTGTTCTGCTTGTACCTGTATCGCTTCGCCATCGAGCGCACCCCCAAGTCGTTCATGCGAAGCGATCCCAACATGCCGCAGGTGGAAGAGAAGATCATCCGCGAAGTCCGCGAATGGTTCCGCGCGCAGCCGTTCGAGGACGTGACGATCCGCTCGCACGACGGTCTGGCGCTTCAAGGCCGCTACCTGGAGGCGAAGTGCCCGACGGAGAACGCCGTCATTCTGGCCCACGGCTATTCCGGCCGGGGAGAGGACATGGCTGTCTTCGCCAGGTTCTACCACGAGCAAGGCTTCCGCGTGCTGATGCCCGACAACCGCGGCCACGGCCGGAGCGACGGCCATTACATCGGCTTCGGCTGGCATGACCGCCATGATTATGTGCGCTGGATCGAATATATGGTCCGCCGGATCGGCGAGCGGGCGAAGCTCGTGCTGCACGGCGTGTCCATGGGCGGAGGCATCGTGCTCATGACGAGCGGCGAGCCGCTGCCGCCGCAGGTGCGGTGCATTGTGTCCGACTGCGCCTATACTTCGGTGAAGGCCATCCTGAAGTATCAGCTGAGGCAGATCTTCAAGCTGCCGGCGTTTCCGCTTCTGCCGTTGACAAGCCTGGTTTGCAAATGCCGGGCAGGGTACTTTTTCGGAGAGGGGTCGGCCATTCGTCAATTAAGGAACAACAAGCTGCCGATTCTGCTCATCCATGGCGACAGCGACACGTTCGTGCCGACGTCGATGGCCGCTGAGCTCTTCGAGGCGATTCGGGGACCGAAGGATCAGTGGATCGTTCCCGGGGCGCAGCACGCCACTTCGTTCCTGACCGACAGGCAGAAGTACGAGAGCACCGTGCTCAACTTTGTCCAAAAATATATCTCGGCCCCCGCTCAACCAGCGGAAGCCCAGCATCTGCGCGCATGGCCCGAATGAGCGTTGACTGGGCTTTTTGAATGGTCTATAGTTTGATTGTCAAATAGTTCGCTTATCGAACAATTAGAAGGTGAAACCAACCGTATGGACGATCAGAAGAAGCTATTGCATACGATCGAACGGTACAAATCGGCCATGTTCGCGATCAACCGCCGGATGAACCTGCTCATGCGCGAGCTGGTGCCCGAGGATTTGACGGTAGATCAGTATCTCATCATGAGCTCCATTCTGTCGCAGGGGCAATGCACGCATTCGGAGCTGGCCGATATTTTCTGCGTGGGGAAGAGCTCGATTACCGCGATCATCTCCCGCTTGTTCGACAAGAACCTGATCCGGCGAATCCCGGACGAGAAGGATCGGCGCGTCGTGTATCTTGCGCTGACAGAGGAAGGCGAACGTGTCGCCCGAGAGGCGGACGCCGCGCTGGAGTCGCTGCTGGCCGGCTACTGGGGGCACTTCGGCGAAGAGGAGATCGATCAATTCATGCGGACGTACGAGAAGCTGGCAAGCGTTCTCCAGAACGGTTAAAGGATTGGATAGGAGGAGAGAGATCCGATGAAGGGAATCATTCGTTACAAAGGGCTGGTGCTTGCTGTCTGGCTCCTAGCTGTCGCTGCGCTCATGCTTACGGCGCCGAATATGCAGCAGCTCGTGCGGGACAAAGGGCAGCTATCGGTTCCGGACGGTTATTCTTCCGTGCAGGCGAGCCAACTGCTCTCCGAGATGAACGGTCCCGGCTCCGGTCCGAAGAAGACCCAATCGACCATACTGGTCTTCCACGGGGAGGGGGGGCTGGACGCTGCTCAGTTGGAAGACATTCGGCAAGGCGTGGAGAAGTTGAAGAACAACAAGGACCAGCTGGGCGTTGCGTCGGTGCTGACTCACTTCGATATGCCGGAGCTCGCGAGTCAGGCCGTCTCTGCGGACGGCAGCACGGTGCTGGCGCTGCTCGAGGTGTCGCTTGACGGCCGCTCGCCGGAAGAGGCGAGAAGCGCGCTGCACGAAGCGCTCCAGGACGTGAAGGTCGATCATTATCTGACGGGTAACTGGCTCATCCAGGAGGACGTCGTGAAGAGCTCCCAGGAGGGGCTGCACAAGACCGAATGGATCACCGTCGTGTTCATCCTGGCGATTCTGTTCGTCGTCTTCCGTTCCGCGTTCGCGCCGTTCCTGCCGCTCGTTACGATCGGGATCAGCTATTTAGCCTCCCAGTCGATCGTAGCTTACCTTGTGAAGTATCTTGACTTCCCGCTGTCGACGTTCACGCAGATCTTCCTCGTCGCGATCATGTTCGGCATCGGAACGGACTACTGCATCCTGCTGATCAGCCGCTTCAAGGAAGAGCTCGCGCATGGGCGCAGCCGCGTCGACGCCATTCTGGCGACCTACCGCACCGCCGGGCGCACGGTTCTGTTCTCCGGCATCGCCGTATTCGTCGGCTTCGCCTGCATCGGCTTCTCTTCGTTCAGCCTGTTCCGCTCGGGAGTCGCGGTGGCGGTCGGCGTCGCCGTGCTGATGCTGGCGCTGTTCACCTTCGTGCCGTTCCTGCTGGCGTCGATGGGGGGCGCCATCTTCTGGCCGTCGCGCAAGGCGCTCGAGCACAAGCCGAATCGCGTCTGGGGCGCCGTCGGCGGCTTCGCCTATCGCCGACCGCTGATCGCGCTGCTCATTCTCGCGGTTGTGATCGCGCCGCTTCTTAGCTTCTATAGAGGCGCCGTCTCCTTCGACTCGATGGAGGAGATCGGCGGCAAGTACGACTCCGTCAAGGCGTTCAACTACATCGCGGACGGCTTCGGCCCTGGCGATTCGCTGCCGACGACGGTCGTGGTGAAGGCTGATCAGCCGTTCGATTCGGCGGAGGGACTGGCACTGGTCGAGAAGATGACGCGGGAGCTGGCGCAGGTGGACGGCGTGAAGATCGTACGCAGCGCCACGCGCCCGACCGGCGATCCGCTGGCGGATCTGCAAGTGGCGAACCAAGTCGGCCAGCTGGACAGCGGTCTCGGCCAAGGCGCGGACGGCGTCGACCAGATCGCCGACGGGCTGAAGCAAGCGGGCGACAGCCTGGCGAGCCGAGCGCCGCAGCTGCAGAGCTCGGCCGAAGGGGCCGAGCAGCTGGCGAGCGGCACGCGCGAGCTGGAGGCCGGGCTTGGCCGGCTAGGCGACGGGCTGAAGCGCATAGAGCAGGGGCTGCGAGACGGCACGGCCGGCGCCGATCAGCTCGAGGCGGGCCTGGCGCAAGCGCAGGCCAGCGCCGAGCAGTTAGCCGCCGCGAGCGCGCAGCTGCAAGGGCAGTATGAGCAGCTTGGCGCGGCGCTTGGCGAGCTGACAACCGCCTACGGCAAGGCGGCGGCGAGCCAGCAGGCGTTCGCGCAGGGGCTGGGCGATGTCAGCGCCGGGCTTGGCGGCTTGGCGCAGAAGTATCCGGAGCTGCAGCAGGACGAGGACTTCCTGCAGGCGCAATCGGCGATTGGCAGCCTGCAGCAGAGCGCCGAGGCTTCGGCGGTCGGGTTGGAGCAGTTGAATGCGCAGCTGGCGGGGTTCGCGACGGGGCTTGGGCAAGCGAATGCCGGCTTGGATCAGGCGGCAGGCGGGCAGGCAGAGCTGGCTAAGGGGTTGAAGTCGCTCGCGACGGGGCTGGCGGAGCTGGCGGACGGGCTTGGGCAATCAGCCGACGGCCAGAGCCAGATCGTCACGCAGCTGCCGGAGCTGACATCTGGCGCGGCGAAGTTAGCTGAGGGGCAGGAGCAGCTGGCGGACGGGGTCAAGCAGTTGAACGATCAGCTCGGGGAGCTGACGGACGGGCTGCAGGACAGCGCCAGCGGCCTCGCGCAAGTGAGCGGCGGCTTGAAGTCGGCGCAGAGCTATCTCGGGGAGCTGTCGGGGGCGTCCGACAAGCAGCTGTCCGGCTGGTTCGTGCCGGACGAGGCGCTGGGCAACGCGGATTTCCAGGCGGCACTTGGCACCTATCTGTCAGAGGACCGGACGATCGCGAAGCTAGAGGTGATTTTCACCGGGAACCCTTATGATGTGGAGACGCTGGACCGGATCGAGGATGTGCGGGAGGCGGCGCTGCGCTCTCTCAAGGTCGGCGAATACGCGGGGGCGCAGGTGGAGATCGGCGGTGTGACGAGCCTGTACCATGACCTGGACACCGTCTCGTCGAAGGATTACCGGCAGACCGTTATCTTCATGATCGCCGGCATTGGGCTTATTCTGCTCGTTCTATTCCGCTCGCTGGTCATTCCGCTCTATCTGATCGTCTCGCTGCTCGCGACGTATTACACGTCGATGGCCGCGACGGAGCTGATCTTCACCCGGATGCTGGATTACTCCGGCACGAGCTGGGTCATTCCGTTCTTTGGCTTCGTCATGCTGATGGCGCTGGGCGTTGACTACAGCATCTTCTTGATGGACCGGTTCAAGGAATACCGTCACCTGCCGCCGCGCGAAGCGATCTTGAGCGCCATGAGCAGCATGGGCACGGTCATCCTGTCCGCAGCTGTCATTCTAGGCGGAACCTTCGCGGCGATGCTCCCGGCCGGCGTGCTGTCGCTGATGCAGATTGCCGTCACTGTGCTGTGCGGGCTGTTCCTATATGCGATTGCGGTGCTTCCGCTGTTCATCCCGATGATGGTCCGCCTGTTCGGCGAGGCCAACTGGTGGCCGTTCATGGGACGGCGCGGGGAGCGCGGCGAGCGTCTGGAGGCTCCGCCGGAGACGTCTCAAACTTTCGGAGACGGCATATAAGCGGAATTAGAAGGATGCTATAATGGAACATATGCGCAGAATGCAGCCGGAAGGAATCATTCGTTCTCGACTAAGGTGGGCAGACAACCATGCTTCAGAATCATAACTCCACACACCCCGATGTATATCGCTATTTCTTCGAGCATCATCCAGACGGTTTAGGCATCGTGGATTCGGACGGTCTCTTCCGGAAGGTCAACGCTTCTCTGCTGGACATGTTCGGTTACACGCAAGAAGAGATGCTGGGTCAATCGCTGGATCAACTATGGAACGGGCCGTGCGGCAGCCGAAGCGGCTCCCGGGGGAATGTCCAAGACCAGACGGAATGGGCCGTGCTGCACAAGAAAGGTTACTTGGTTTATGTTCGGCTGACGTGTACTCCCTATGTAAGCGGCGGGGAGGAGATCGGAAGAATCGTCGCGTTCGAGCCGCTCGCCCGGCAACGGCAGCACCGCAAGGAGCTCTCCGATGTTCAGGATATGTTCGCGTTCATCTCGGAGAAGTCTCAGAACATCATTTCTTCCTTCACAGCTGACGGCGTATTCTCTTATGTCTCTCCGACGGTGAAGGCATTGCTCGGGTATTCGCCGGAAGAGGTGATCGGACAGCCGGGAGCGATCTTCAACCATCCGGATGACAACGATAAATTGTGCAGATATCGCAATTCGACCTATATCGACCGGGACACGGTGAGGTTCACCGGCCGCGTCCGGCATAAGAACGGCGAATATCGATGGTATGAGACGACCGCGGAATATATTCGCGACGAGCATGGACAGATCATTCAAACGATTGGCGTCGGGCGGGATATTACCGATCGCAAGGAAGCGGAAGAGACAATCGCTCACTTGGCCTATCACGATTCGCTGACCGAGCTGCCGAACCGACGGTTGTTCAAGGACGACGTCAGCCGGCTCTTGGAGGAACCCGGTGCGCTCCACGGGCTGATGCTGCTGGATCTGGACGGGTTCAAATACGTCAACGATACGTTCGGGCATGACATCGGGGACCGGCTTCTGACGCAGGCGGCCAGGAGGCTGATGGATGCGGCGGGGGACCAGGGGATCGTAGCCCGTTGGGGCGGTGACGAGTTCACGGTCTTTCGGGCGCATATCGAGAGCAAGGCGGATATCGATTCTCTGATGAAGCGGATCAAGGAAGCCATCGCCGAACCGTTCTTGATTGCAGGCCGCAGCCTATCAATCGCGGCAAGCATAGGCGTCTCCTATTATCCCGAAGACGGGGACGAGGTGGAGGCGCTCATCCGGCATGCGGATGCGGCGATGTACCGCGCCAAGAATCAAGCGAGAGACCGGGTATGAATACGAATTCCATCAGCCAAAGCGGCAGTCTGGGCATATGATATTGCCTGAACTGCCGCTTATATGGTTTGCGCCGAACGCCGGCGAGACGCTTGCGACTACGCCCGCCCGATCATATTCTCCGGCCGCACGTACTGATCGAACTGCTCCGCGGTCAGCAGGCCGGTGGCGACCGCGGCTTCCTTCAACGATATGCCTTCCTTGTGCGCCAGCTTCGCAATCTTCGCCGCATTCTCGTAGCCGATGTACGGATTAAGCGCCGTGACGAGCATGAGCGACTGCTCGAGATTGCGCCGAATGACGCGCTCGTTCGGCTCGATGCCGACGGCGCAATGCTCGTTGAACGAGCGCATGGCATCGGCCAGCAGCCGGACGGACTGCAGGAAGTTGTGCAGAATGACCGGCTTGAACACATTCAGTTCGAAGTTGCCCTGGCTCGCTGCGAAGCCGATCACCGCGTCGTTGCCCATGACCTGGCAGGCGACCATCGTCATCGCTTCGCTCTGCGTCGGGTTCACCTTGCCCGGCATGATCGAGCTGCCCGGCTCGTTCTCCGGGATCGTCAGCTCCCCGATGCCGCAGCGGGGGCCGCTCGCGAGCCAGCGCACGTCGTTGGCGATCTTCATCAGATCGGCGGCCAGCGCCTTGAGCGCTCCGTGCGTGTAGACCATCTGGTCGTGGCTGGTCAGCGCATGGAACTTGTTCGTCGAGGAGACGAACGTCTTGCCCGTATCCTTGCTGAGCGTCTCCGCGACTCTGTCGCCGAACGCAGGGTCGGCGTTGATGCCGGTGCCGACAGCGGTGCCGCCGATGGCAAGCTCGGAGAGCGACTTGACGCTCTCATAGATCATGAGACCGGAGCGGTCGAGCATCGCCCGCCAGCCGCTGATCTCCTGCCCAAGCGACAATGGCGTCGCGTCCTGCAGATGCGTCCGGCCGATCTTGACGATGTGCCGGAACGACTCCATCTTCTGACGCAGCGTCTCCTTTAGTTCGTCCAGCGCGGGCAGCAGCGTGTCTTCGATCGCGATCAGCCCGGCTATATGCATCGCCGTCGGGAATGTGTCGTTCGAGCTCTGCGACTTGTTCACGTCGTCGTTCGGATGGACGCGCTGCGAGCTGCCGGCCGCCTCGAGCAACTGATTCGCCCGGCGCGCAATGACCTCGTTGACGTTCATGTTCGTCTGCGTCCCGCTGCCCGTCTGCCAGACGACGAGCGGGAAGTGATCGTCCCACAGTCCGCTAAGAATCTCATCCGCAGCGGCGATAATGGCGTCCGCCTTCTCGGGCGCCAGCGTGCCGAGCTCGCGGTTGACGCTCGCGGCGGATTTCTTGAGCATGGCGAACGCTTGAATCAGCTCGAGCGGCATCTTCTCCGTGCCGATCCGGAAGTTCTGGCGGCTCCGCTCGGTCTGCGCGCCCCACATCGCCTCCGCAGGTACCCGCACTTCTCCCATCGTATCGTGTTCTGTCCGATATTCCATTTGGCTGAACCTCCTGATTCTGACATGAGTTCTCTTTATCGATTCTACCCTACACGGTTGTTTTATAGCGAGCAAGAGAGGGTGATTTTGAATTTTATTGCCTTAAGCGCATTGACAAGGACTGAGGACGTTGGAAGACCTACTCTCGGAACCTGCCCTATGGTATGCTTTAGAGGAAGAATGTTCCGTCAAGACATCATCCGATGATATAGAAGGAGGATTAACCCCATGACGTTAACGCAAGCATACGAGGGTACATATCAAGGCGAGCGAGCCGTCTGGCTGAAGGCAGGTCCCTATGAAGCGGCGGTGCTGCCGGAGATCGGCGCGAACCTGATCGCCTTCCGCGACACGAAGCGGGGCATCGCGATTCTGCGCGAGCCGGGAGAGAACGAGATGGATGCGTTCAAGGCGCGTCCGTTCGTGCACGGGATTCCGGTGCTGTTCCCGCCGAATCGGTTCGACGCCGGCAAGTTCCAGTGGGATGGGGAGACGTATCATTTTCCGATCAACGAAGAGGACCGCGGCAATCACCTGCACGGCTTCGCGCATTCGGCGGCGTGGCAGGTCGACCACTTCAGCGCGGACGAGCTGGAGAGCCGCGTGACGCTGTCGCTGACGGTCGGCGAGGGACACCCGATCTACCAATACATGCCGTTCGAATTCACGTTGAAGCTGCAATACACGCTGAGCGAGGAAGGGCTGCACCAGCGAGTCAGCGTGCGCAACAACGGCGGCAAACGGCTGCCTTGTCTGCTGGCGTTCCACACGACCGTCAATGCGCCGTTCATGCCGGGAAGCGGGAAGGACGACATCCGCTTCAAGCTGACGATCGGCGATCGCTGGCAGATGGGCGACGATGGGCGGATGCTCCCGACCGGGCGGTTCCAGCCGCTGTCCGAGGGTGAGAAGAAGATGGCGGAGGGCACGCAGACGCCGTTCTTCGAGTCGATGGACAACCACTACACGGCGAAGCCGCAGAACGGCCGCAACTACATGGAGCTGACCGATACGCGCGCGGGCGTGAAGCTGATCTACGACGCAGGCACCGGTTACAAGCAGTGGATGATCTGGAACAACGGGGCAGAGATCGGCTTCTTCTGTCCAGAGCCGCAAGTGAATCTGGTTAATGCGCCGAACATCTCGGGACTGCCGGCCGAGGAGATCGGGCTGATCGGCCTTGAGCGGGGCGAGATCTGGGAAGAGACCAGCCGGCTGTATCTGATTGGCTGATCGCGGCTGAACGCCGTTTGATTGAGATGAAGCATCATACGAGCGGAGTTCTGACGGGCGACGGAAGTGCTCGTTGGAATTCCGCTTTTGCGCTTATTTGGGGCAACCTGAATGGAAGCAGACTACAATTTAAAAAAAGGTTGGATTAGCCCGATGGAATTGTTCCTCATTATCTTGGGGCTGCTGGCGCTAATTGGCGTCTCGCATGTCCTGAACCGGATTGTCCCGGCGGTGCCGATTCCGCTGTTCCAGATCGCGCTCGGCGCGATGCTTTCGATAGGGCCCGGCATACACCTAGAGCTTGAGCCGGAGCTGTTCTTCGTTCTCTTCATTGCGCCCCTCTTGTTCAATGACGGCAAGCGAACGCCGAGAGACGAGCTCTGGGCGTTAAGGGGCTGGATTCTGCTCATGGCCGTCGGGCTTGTCTTCTTGACCGTGCTGGTCGGGGGCTACGCGATCCACGCCATGATTCCGTCCATTCCGCTGTCGGCCGCGTTCGGCCTCGCCGCCATCCTGTCGCCGACGGACGCCGTCGCGGTCGGCGCGCTGGCGGGGCGAGTGCATCTGCCCAAGAGCATCATTCGGCTATTGGAAGGCGAGTCGCTCATGAACGACGCTTCAGGCCTGGTGGCGTTCAAATTCGCGGTGGCGGCGACCGTCACCGGCGCCTTCTCGCTGCCGCAAGCGACGCTGAGCTTCTTGTTCATCGCTGTCGGCGGACTGCTGAGCGGCGTCGTGCTGTCGTTCCTGCTGATCGGGCTTCGGGCCTTCCTGCGCCGGCTGGGAATCGAAGACGTCACGATGCACATGCTCATTCAGATCTTGACGCCGTTCATCATCTACCTGATCTGCGAAGAGATGGGCGTATCCGGCATTCTGGGCGTCGTGGCGGGCGGCATCTTCCACGCGATTGCCAGAGACCGGATGGAGCCTTATGTGAACAAGCTGCAGATCGTCTCCACCAGCACCTGGTCGGTTATTCTGTTCGTGCTGAACGGCCTTGTGTTCCTCATGCTAGGCTTGCAGATTCCGCATGTGGGCTCGACCATTATCGAGGATCCGGCGTTCGACAATTTCCAGGTTGCCGGGTACATCGTCGTGATCGTGGCGCTTCTATATGCCCTGCGGTTCGTGTGGGTCTACCTCTTCTCGCTGCTGGAGCGCGGCGGCCAGACGCACCGCGAGAAGCTGAAGTCCGCCGTGCTGACGACGCTGTCCGGCGTTCGGGGAACGGTCACGCTGGCCGGCGCGTTCTCGATTCCGCTCGTGCTGAATGACGGCAGCCCTTTCCCCGAACGGAACTTGATTCTGTTCTTGTCGGCGGGCGTCATCCTTCTCACGCTGGTGATCGCAAGCATTGCGCTGCCGCTCTTGTCGAGAGGGAAGCCCCAAGAAGAAGGCGGGGATGCCAAGCGGCTGTCCGAGCGGGAGGCGCAGTATCGCATCATTCAGCGGACCGTTGAAGCGCTCCGAGAAGAGATGACCGAAGAGAACAAGGAAGCGATGCTGTCGGTCATCGCGGATTATAACCGCAAGCTTCAGCAGATGGGAACGCAGTCGCATGATTTCCGCGAGCGCCAAGAAGCGCGAACGGTCGCTTTGCAGGCATGGCTGACGGCGATCGGCGCGGAACGGGCGGAGGCGCAGCGGCTGCTCAAAGAAGGGAGAATCCAGCCGGATACGGCTGTCTACTTCGAAGAGACGCTGTCTCGCGCGGAGTCGCTGCTCCAAAGCCGCACGCGGGTATTCGCGACGGCGTTCAGGCTGGCGTTATCGCGGCTGTGGCGGAGGCTGAAGCACGGCCGGAACGGGGACGCTTGGACGCCGGAAGAGGCGAGGAAGCGGAAGCAGCTCAAGATTCAAACCTCGCGAGCGGCGATGGCCCGTCTTCGCGAGTTCATGAACGACAGCAACCGGGAGGAGGTTCTCTCGCTGATCGTTCGCTACCAAGAGGTGGTCGAGCGGCTGAAGGAGAGCATCCGGTCGCCCGAACGGAAGGAACTGTTCACCCGCCAGAAGAAGGAGCTCGAGAACAAAGCGATCCAGCTGGAGCGGGATACGCTGCAGGAGATGTACATCAACGGCGAGGTGACGCTGGGGATGATGAACAGCCTGCGGTTCTTCATCAACGCGATGGAAGCGGCCGTGGCGGAGGAGCAGTTGGAGTAGCTGGCGGTTGCGGAAGTCGGCGGATTGGCTGGGTGGCGGGAGTTGCGGAAGTATGGGGAGCTGCGGGAGCAGCGGGAGTAGCTGGGTTGCGGTTCGGTGTGTCGGCGGGTTAATAACGGAAGCTTGTTCCGTTATCGGAAGATGAGGTGTGGATGGGTCCGAATCGGCGGCCGGCTCTCTAGCAATATACGCCGCCACAACGGTTCCGCAATACATGCAGTCACTCGCATCACCCAACAGCATGCAGCATCCGTCTGTCTGAGGATCACTTGTGCGCAATTAAATAAAGTTACTTGATAAAAGTAAGAATTGGGCTTATAATCAACCCAAACAGCGAGGAGGGTTCGACAGTGACAGCATACGCACGCAGCATTCGCGGCACCCGAACGGCCGACATCCAGCACGCGGGACCAGGGCATCGGCACAGCTTCGTGCTGGAGCCGGGCAAGTGGTCGGAGCACGATCCGTTCCTGGTGCTCATGGAGGATTGGTTCCAGCGAGGCTCATTCGATGTGCACCCGCACCGGGGCATTGAGACGGTTACCTATGTGATGGAGGGCCGGCTTGAGCACTACGACAGCAAGACCGGCGAGTCCGAGACGCTCGGGCCGGGCGATGCCCAATGGATGACGGCCGGGCGCGGCGTCATTCATAAGGAAGATCCCGCCGTCGGCGAGACAGTTCACTCCCTGCAGCTATGGGTCAACCTGCCGAGCGCGAGCAAAATGATCGAGCCGCACTATCAGAACTTGCGCAGCGCGGGTATGCCGGTTCGCGAGGAGCCCGGCGCGACCGTTCGGGTCTTCTCCGGCTCGTCCGGCGGCATCGCCGCGCCGACCCGCAACATCGTGCCGATCACGATGGCGGAATTCCGCTTGGAGCCCGGCGCTTCGATCAAGCAGGATCTGCCGGGTTCGTACAACGGCTTCCTCTTCGTGCTGGAAGGCGAGGGCGAGTTCGGCGCAGACCGAACGCGCGGAACGGCGAGGCAGGTGTTGTTCCTCGGCGGAGCGGACGGCCACGAGAGCAGCGAGATCGAGATCTCGGCGCCGAATGGCCCGCTTAAGGCGCTGCTATACGCCGGCGAGCCGGTGCGCGAGCACGTCGTCGCGCGCGGACCGTTCGTCATGAACACGATGGAGCAGATCGTGCAGGCGTACGAGGATTATCGCGACGGCAAGTTCCTGGGATAACCGCAGCCGGGCGCAGGGAAATTTTTCAACCCATATGATAATTGTTCTCAATTGCGGGCATAATGCTTCATGAAGCAAGAAGAGATGGAAGAACAAGAAGAACGGCCCGCCCACGAGCCGCTCTCCCAACGCCATATAGCCTTAAACCTTCGGTTCGAACGTCTTGCAGTCGGTCTCTTCGGAATTGCGGGCTTCCTTGCGGTTGCTGACGACATAGATCGAGGAAGCGGCGCATTTGTTGCCGTTCGCCCAGTACTTGCAAGAGTTCACTTCGCATAACACGTCTTGTGCCATCGTGCTCACCTCCTCTCCTCTATAGAATGGGTGATCTGGCGGACGTTCATACCCGGACAAGCGCCGCGACGGAAGTATCGGCGTTAGTCGGCGTTCGTGTATAATGGGGGCAAACGATGAAGATGAGGGCGGGGGCGCTAGATGTACCAGACAACGAAGCTTATGCTGCTGGGCTCGGGGGAGCTCGGCAAGGAAGTGATCATGGAGGCGCAGCGGCTCGGCGTGGAGACGATCGCAGTGGATCGGTACGAAGGCGCACCGGCGATGCACGTGGCGGATCGAAGCTATGTGGTCGACATGCTGGACAGGCAGCAACTGCGGGATTTGGTCGACAAGGAGAGGCCCGATCTGATCGTCCCGGAGATCGAGGCGATTGCGACGGCGGAGCTGGTGCGGCTGGAGACGGAAGGGTATCGCGTGATCCCGACGGCGCGCGCCGCCCGGCTGACGATGGACCGGGAAGGCATACGCCGGCTGGCGGCCGAGACGCTCGGCCTGCCGACAGCGAAGTACCGCTTCGCCGATACATACGAGGAATTCGCGGAAGCCGCGCGGGCCATGGGGTTCCCGTGCGTCGTGAAGCCGCTCATGAGCTCGTCCGGCAAGGGCCAGAGCGTCTGCCGCTCCGAGGAGGAGCTGTCCCGCAGCTGGCAGATCGCCATGGAAGGCGGCCGCGTGCAGCAAGGCCGCGTCATCGTCGAAGAGTTCATCCGCTTCGACTCGGAGATTACGCTGCTGACCGTGCGTTCCGTTCACGGGACGCAGTTCTGCCCGCCGATCGGCCACATTCAGAAGGACGGCGACTATATTGAATCTTGGCAGCCGCATGCGATGACGGAAGGGCAGCTCGAGGAAGCGAAGCGGATCGCCCGCACGATCACGGATGAGCTTGGCGGAGCGGGCATCTTCGGCGTCGAGCTGTTCCTGGCGGGCGGCCAAGTCTACTTCAGCGAAGTGTCGCCGCGCCCGCACGACACCGGGCTGGTGACGCTCGTCAGCCAGAATCTATCGGAATTCGCGCTGCATGCGAGAGCGATCCTAGGCTTGCCGATTCCCGAGATCAAGCTGACCGCGCCCGGCGCGAGCCGCCCGCTGAAGGCAGACGCCGAATGGGCCGACTACCGGCTGCTCGGCGCGGCAGAGGCGCTGGCGCTGCCGGATACGCAGCTGCGCATCTTCGGCAAGCCGGTGACGAAGGCCGGCCGCCGCATGGCCGTCGCGCTGGCGGCCGCCGAGACGGTGGAAGCCGCTCGCGAGCGGGCGACGGAGGCGCTGGGTAAGCTGAAGCTGGAGGGCGTCTGACGCTTGCTGCGAAGCTCTCTCAGCACTCTTTGATCCAATTTCACGAACTTGTAACAGTACGCAGAAGGCGTTCGAGCCTTGCGTCCGGCAATATCGCGAATGATCGCGAGGGGCCGGCGCAGGCTCGAACGCCTTTTTTTGCGTTGGAGCTTTTGATGCGCTTGTGCGTCGCTCGTGTGAGTTTGCGCTTCTGCGTCGCTCTGTGCATTGTTCTTAGGGTTGCGCTTGTGCATTACGCTTGTGCTTAGCTCTTGCCGCGCCAGGCTAGAATTCAATGCCCCGCACGATCGAGAATACCTTGGTACTCCGCAGCATTCCATCCGTGCCGATCGCCTCATCGCGCAGGACGCCTTCCAGCGTGAAGCCGAGGCGCTCCGCTACCCGGGCGCTGCGGTGATTCTTGGCGTCGCAGCGAATCTCAATCCGGTTCGCCTCCAGCACGGTCGCCGCGAAGTTCGCGATCGCCTTCGCCGCTTCCGTGATATAGCCTTGGCCGGCGCACGAAGTGCGCACCCAGTATCCGATCTCGAACTTGCGTGACTGCCAGTCGATGCGGTGCAGGCCGCTGCCGCCGATGAACTGTCCCGTGCTCTTCGAGATGAGCTGCAGTCTCAGATCCGAGCGTTCCAGGTAGCGCAATCGCGCTTCCCGCAGATTCAGCTCCGACTCCTCAACCGTAGGCGCCTGCTGCGCCCAAGGCATCCACGGCTTCAGCTCGTCGAGGCTCTCGCGGATCGCTTCGTTCACCGCCGCGCCGTCTCCCCATTGCGGAGCTCGAATGAGCAGCCGTTCCGATTCGAAGCTCTCGGGAATGTCGAGCAGAATAGGGTTCTTGCCGGTCTCGGCCATCTTCCTCACCGCCATTTGATAGAGTCAATTTTCAACTAATCTAGCACAGCCATCGGTATCCATCAAGAATGAATATCGACGAATGATCGCAGTCAAGGACCGCGTCGGCCATCGCGTCCGACATCGAGTCGCCGCGAATGGCCTGTCACAGATTGTTCAACCGCTCGCGCGAGACGGTGTGATGCAGGTCATAGTTAGCCGCCGACTGCCGCCCTTAAGATGGATGAGTGTCTAACGAACCACAGTCCATTGGAGGGATTAGATATGGCTCAGAGCGTCAAGAACATTCTCCAGGGCGAGGATCGGAAGGAGAAGCCGGGGGCTGTTCCGGCATCCGAACAACCATCCTCCGGCGAGCCGCAGCTGAAGGGGACGTTCGCGTCGGTCATGCTGCTCGGCGCTTTCTTGCTGGCGGCTTGGGTAGCCGTGTTCATTCTGTATCTCTACCGCAAGTAACCGACAACCGCAGAAGAGGGGGAAGTAGATGATGCACATTCATCGTTTGGAGAAAATCTGGCTCACCTTCGGCATGGCGATGCTGGCGGTGTTCTTGCTGATTCTCGGGCTGTCCGCCTTCACGATGGGGATGGATACGCCGAACAGCGGGCACGACCACTCGGTTCATGCCGCTAAATTAAGCGAGACGCCGCCGTTCGACCATCCGGCCATTACGCAGATCGGCGACCGCGAATACGAAGCCGTCATGACGGCTTGGGCATTCGGCTATAGTCCCGATCAGGACCAGCTGGTCGTACCGGCGGGCTCGACTGTTCACTTCTCGGTCACGAGCTCTGACGTCGTGCACGGCTTCGAGATTCCGGGCACGAACGTGAACATGATGGTACTGCCGGGAGAAGTGAACCATGTCTCCCACAAGTTTGACGAGCCCGGCGAATATTTGATTCTCTGCAATGAGTATTGCGGCATCGGTCATCAAGCCATGTTCACGAAGCTGATCGTCACCTGATCGTCAGATCCTGCACACTAGCCGAAAGGACGATACACATGAATCCAACATTTGACCGCAAGGACGGCCGGCTGGTGCTGGCGCACCTGCTGTTCGCTTACGTTGCTCTGCTGCTGGGCGGCGTGTGCGGCATGCTGCAGAGCATGGTGAAGAGCGGCTCGATCACGCTGCCGGCGAATATCGGCTATTATGAGCTGCTCACCGCGCACGGCGTGCTGATGGCGCTCGTGTTCACCACCTTCTTCATCATCGGGTTTCTCTATTCCGGCATCAGCCGCACGCTCGGAGGATCGTTGACGGGAGTCTCCCGTTCGCTCGGCTGGATCGGCTTCACGCTGATGGCGGCGGGTACCGTGCTCGGCGTCATCATGATCCTGCTGAACAAGGCGACGGTCCTCTATACCTTCTACGCTCCGCTTAAGGCATCGCCCTGGTTCTACATCGCGCTGGTGCTGCTCGTCGTCGGCAGCTGGCTGAGCGGCTACGGCATATTCGCGCAGTACCGCACTTGGCGCAAGGCCAACACGGGCAAGCTGTCGCCGCTGCTCGCGTTCATGGCGGTCGTCACGATGCTGCTGTGGCAGATTGCGACGCTTGGCGTAGCGGCTACAGTACTGCTCCAATTCATTCCTTGGTCGTTCGGATGGGTGGAGACGATTAACGTGCTCCTCAGCCGTACCTTGTTCTGGTACTTCGGCCACCCGCTCGTCTACTTCTGGCTTATGCCGGCCTACATGTGCTGGTATGTCATCGTTCCGAAGATCATCGGCGGCAAGATCTACAGCGACGCCTTGGCGCGTCTGGCCTTCATCCTGCTTCTGCTGTTCTCGATCCCGGTCGGCTTCCACCATCAATTGATGGAGCCGGGCATCGCGCCGTTCTGGAAGTTCCTTCAGGTCGTGCTGACATTCATGGTCATTGTGCCTTCGCTCATCACCGCATTCTCGCTGTTCGCTACCTTCGAGCTGAACGGGCGGGCGAGAGGCGCAACAGGCCTATTCGGCTGGTTGAAGAAGCTGCCTTGGAAGGACGTTCGCTTCTTCGCTCCGTTCATGGGCATGCTCGTCTTCATCCCGGCCGGGGCAGGCGGCATCATTAACGCCAGCAACCAGATGAACGCTGTCGTGCACAACACGCTGTGGGTGACGGGCCACTTCCACCTGACCGTCGCGACCAGCGTGGCGCTCACCTTCTTCGGCATCGGCTATTGGCTCATTCCCGTCGTCACGGGACGCCGGCTGACGAAGCGGCTTAACAATCTGGGCATCATCCAAGTCGTGACGTGGTGCATTGGCATGCTGTTCATGTCCGGTTCGATGCACATTACCGGACTGTTCGGCGATCCGCGCCGTACCGACTACACGACGTACAACGACAGCCCGGAATCGATTCTGTGGATGCCATACCATGTGGCGATGGCAGTCGGCGGCATTATCCTCTTCATCAGCCTGATCGTTCTTCTCGCAGCGGTCGTCGGATTGCTCCTTGCGCCAAGAGGAGTCGAAGAATATCCAATCGGCGAAGTGATCGATACGGCTGAGAAGACGCCGAAGCTGTTCGAGCGTTGGGGTCTGTGGATCGGCGTGTCCGCCGCGCTTATTCTGATCGCCTATACGATTCCGCTCGCCGATATGATCACGGGCGGTACGGGATCGCCTGGCTACAAGTTCTGGTAAGCTGATTCCAGGCAAAGCAAAGGGGTGTGTTCCTCTGGTCAAGATAGCGGCCGGAGGAATACACCCCTTGTGATATGGTTAGACGGTTCGTTATTGTTCGTAAGCGGAGATTAACTTGCGGTAGATGTGAAGCAGCTGCTGGAATTCTTCCGGGTTCAGCACGTGGTACATCTTCTCCATCAGGGCAACCCTCTTCGCCTGAATATCACGCAGAGCCTCTCGCCCCTTCTCCGTGATCTCGAGCTTCACCACCCGGCGATCGTTCTCGTCATTCACGCGCTGCACGAGTCCAAGCCGGACGAGCTTGTCAGAGATGACCGTCATGCCGCCGGAAGTGACGCCGATGATCTGCGCCAGGTAAGAGCTGGCCTTGGGGCCTTCGTTGACGAGAAGATCTAGCGTTTGCAATTGGCTGATTGAGATATCCTGGGGGTTGTCCTTGCTCCATTCGGTCCGCCACAAATGGCCGTGCAATCGGACTAATCCGAATAGTTCGACGAGCTCTTCGTAATCCGCCAATCTCAAGCCTCCCAGATATCGGTTTCTTCAATTTTCTCACAAATCGATTTGAGATTCCAGCGAATATTCGCAGAAAAAAAGGCAAAACGGAGATTTCCGCCTTGCCTTCTGAGGTATGAGTACCGAGCTGCTAGGATTCCGTGATTCGAATACTGCCGCTGTCGGTCCGCACCTTGATCGTCTGTTGGCTAGTTCCCTTGGAATCGGGCGCATGGATCGAGCCTGAATCGGAGCGCAGGTCGAAGATTCCGCCGAAGGCGGCCGGCAGTTGGACTCTTACGCTTCCGGAGTCGCTCTTGATGTCGGCGCCAGACAGATCGTCCTTCACGAGCTTGACGCTGCCGGAGTCCGAGGCGAGCGCCGCGGTTCCCGTCAGATGGTCCACGGTGATGCTGCCTGAATCCGATGATACCTGCAGATCGGCATGGATGTCGCTCGCGCGAATGCTTCCGGAGTCGGACTTGATCGATAATTGCCCGCTGACGCTGTCAACCACTTGAATGCTGCCGGAATCGGTGGCAATGGAGGCCGTACGGGCTCTAATGCCGCTTGTCTTCAAGGAGCCGGCGTCCGAATAGACGCGCACGGTGTCCAGCGCCTGTGCCGCCTCTTCGGTTAAGGCAACGGTGATATGCTGTCTGTCGAAGGAGAAGTCGAAGTTGAGGGAGAACCAAGTATCTCTCGAATCCAGATCGAGGCTTAATTCGCCGTCTGTGAGCTTAACGTTCTTCAGATTGTCGATGATCTCCTGCTTGGCTTTGCCTTCGATCACCACCGAGTTGTTCCCGTCCTCGCTCGGAACGAAGTCGACGACGGCAGCCTGGTAATCCAGGTTCACGTTCAAATTCCGCAGCTCTCCGTCGCTGAAGGTCCACTTCTGGCTGTATGCCGGAAGCGGCTTATCGAATGTGAATCCGAACAGCGCCGCTCCTCCGACCCCGATCGCGATCAGTCCGATGGCGATGCTAATCCATTTCTTCATCTGTTTAGTTCCTTCCTCTCCAAGTGCGGACGTTCCATTGCACATACTCTGCCGTTGCGCGATAGCCGAATTTGGCCATCCGAATGAAGATGAGTGCCATTAGAATGCCGACGCCCGTTCCCGCGATGCTGATGAACAGCTTGGCGGGATAGTACTCCCCGTTCGCGAGCCAGTCGAGAGCGAAGGCGGCCGGTGCGAGAATGGCGCCGACCGCGGCAGCGCCGAAGGACAGCAGGGCGGACCATAACGCGGCTCCGATGGGGATCATGAACAGGATGTTTAAGAAGAAGAGCAAGATCGTCATGGCCAGCAGACGGCCGGATCCGCTCCGCCGCGGAGCGGCGTTCATCAGAGGCGCCGGATCGTACCGGATGCCGAGCGCATCCGCCGCCAGCATCCGAGGATTGCCGAGCTCGCGTGCGATTTGTTGTTCCGAGTGTCCGCTCGCCATCCCGCGATCGAAGCAGCCTTCATAATAATGCACCACTTCGCGCCGTCCCTCTTCCGGCAGCGGGGCCAAGCATTCGTATAACGCGCTTAAGAATTCATTTTTATTCATAATAGGCTCCTTGCTGAGAGTTCTACTATTGTCATTGTAACGGATAGGCGGCTTCCGCCGAACGGCCCGCGGTTTAGTTCGATACTCGACCTAAGGCGGGGCTGGTGAGAATCGGGCAGGGATAAAGACATAATTTTGCCAAAAGACATGATTTCGTCACAACTCTGTGATACAATGTTCACATATAGCGCTTACACGGTGCGAGGGGAGTGCGCGAGCATGAAGAACGGCTTGGATATGTTCAAGGCTCTTAAATGGATAGCGGCTATTGTCATCGCCTGCGGAATCATCTGCAGCGCGGTGCACATTACGGAATTCAGCGACAGCAACCTTGGATTGATGATCGGGATCGGCTTCCTCTTCGGCGGCGTACAGATCTGGATGTTCAGCGCGATCGCCGGACTGCTCCTAAGGAGCGGCGAACAGCAGGCGAAGCCTTCCGAAGAACGTTCCTAGAGCGGCCATTCAGCGTCCTGCGATAGAAGCGAAGACTGCCTCTGCTGAGGGTAACCTCGGCGGTTCGGCAGTCTTTTTGTGTTGGGCTGACAGGAGTTACGTCGAAACGGTGAACAAATTATTGCAAATTATCAACGGTTAATTGACGCATTTGTTAACTGTGCGGTAAGTCGCTGGTCTTTCTGCTATCTTAGGTTCAGACAACGCGGGGAAGGGTGATTTCCGCCGCGTGAAGAGGTTGCCGTTAGGCAGTAGGAGATGAGACAGGATGAAGATGAAGGGATGGTATCGTCGGCTGGCCGCCGGGCTTCCGCTGGCTGCGATGGTCTTTCTTTTGTCAGGGTGCGGCGATGTTAACATGGGTATCCTCGACCCGCAAGGAACCGTTGCGCGTCAGCAACTGAATTTGATTATTATCGCATCGATTCTCTGCTTGGTCATTCTCGTGCCGGTACTGGTCATGACGTATGTATTCGCATGGAAGTATCGCGCCAAGAAGGAAGATGCGGAATATAAACCGAACTGGTCGCACAGCGGCAAGATCGAGACCGTCATGTGGGGCGTTCCGATCGTTGTTATTCTCATCATCGCGATCTTGACTTCGATCTATACGCACAAGCTGGAGCCTTCCAAGCCGCTTGAATCGGAAGCGGATGCGATCACGATCGAAGTGACGGCGCTCGATTGGAAATGGCTGTTCACTTACCCTGATCAGGGAATTGCCACTGTCAACTACGTTCAATTCCCGGAAGATGTGCCGGTACACTTCAAGCTGACGGCCGACGCGCCGATGAACTCATTCTGGATTCCGCAATTGGGCGGCCAGGTGTACACGATGTCGGGCATGGCCATGCATCTGAACCTGATGGCCGATGAGCCGGGCGAATACCCGGGCAAGGGCGCGAACTTCAGCGGCGAGCACTTCGGCAAGATGGGCTTCATCGCGAAGGCGACTTCTCAAGAAGACTTCGACAAGTGGGTCGAGGACGTGAAGCAGTCATCGCCTGCCTTGACGCAGCAAGGCTACGATGAATTGGCAGAGCAAGGCGTTCTGGATACGAAGGTAACGTATTCTTCGTTCCCGGACGGTCTATTCGACCGAATCGTGAACAAGTACGCGACGGGCACCGGTTCGGGACATCAGCACGGCTCTTCGGCCGCCGATTCCGGCGAAGCCGCTGACGAAGGCATGGATGGCATGGACATGACGTCCATGGACATGTCGTCCGCAGAAGGCGTCACGGACGCGGCGCAGGCATCGGATTCGAACCAACAGATGCATCAACATGATTAGGTAAAGGAGGGTGTCCTATGTGGGATAAGATCAAAGATTTCTCATCCGACTTCTTCGTGACCGGAGATCCGATGATATACGGAGCGGACGTGGCTATCGTCCTCGTATCCGTTGCTATCCTCTTCGTGCTGACCTACTTCAAGAAGTGGGGCTGGCTCTGGCGCGAATGGCTCACGACCGTTGACCACAAGAAGATCGGCATCATGTATATTCTCGCTTCGCTGCTCATGCTCTTCCGCGGCGGAATGGACGCGCTGCTCATGCGGGCGCAGCTGGCCGCTCCGGATCTGGAGTTCCTGAAGCCGGAGCACTACAACGAGATTTTCACCACGCACGGCGTTATCATGATTCTGTTCATGGCCATGCCGCTCATGTTCGGCTTGTTCAACATTGCCGTACCGCTTCAGATCGGCGCGCGCGACGTTGCGTTCCCGGTCCTGAACTCGGTCAGCTTCTGGCTCTTCTTCGCCGGCGCGATGCTGTTCAACCTGTCGTTCGTGATTGGCGGTTCGCCGAACGGCGGCTGGCTGGCTTATCCGCCGCTGACCGAGAAGATGTTCAGTCCGGGCGTAGGCCAAGACTTCTACATCTGGGGCATTCAGATCTCCGGTATCGGCTCGCTTGCGACGGGCATTAACTTCATTATTACGATTCTGAAAATGCGGGCGCCGGGCATGAAGCTGATGAAGATGCCGATGTTCTCTTGGTCGGTTCTTGCGAGCTGTCTGACGATTATCCTGGCGTTCCCGATTCTGACGGTGACGCTGGCGCTGCTGTTCATCGACCGGTTCGCCGGCGCGCACTTCTTCACGCTGGACGGCGGCGGCAACCCGATGATGTACATCAACTTGATCTGGATGTGGGGACATCCGGAGGTATATATCGTTATTCTGCCCGCCTTCGGCATCTTCTCCGAGGTTGTGGCGACGTTCTCGAAGAAGAGATTGTTCGGTTACAAGTCGATGGTGTTCGCTCTCATGAGCATCAGCATCGTATCGTTCTTCACATGGGCCCACCACTTCTTCACGATGGGCTCTGGCGCGGACGTTAACGTATTCTTCGCCATCTCGACGATGATCATCGCGATTCCGACAGGCGTCAAAGTGTTCAACTGGATTCTGACCATGTATAAGGGCAAGATCACGTTTAAGCAGCCGATGCTGTGGACGATGGGCTTCATTCCTTGCTTCGTCGTCGGGGGCATGACCGGGGTGCTGCTCTCTATCGCGCCTGCGGACTTCCAGTTCCACAACAGCTACTTCCTGATCGCGCACTTCCACCAAGTGCTCATCGGCGGCGTCGTGTTCGGTTACTTCGCCGGCTTGTACTACTGGTGGCCGAAGATGTTCGGCTTCTCCCTCGACGAGAAGCTTGGCCGCTGGGTATTCTGGCTTTGGAATATCGGCTTCTATGTCTGCTTCATGCCGCAATACTTGGTCGGCCTCATGGGCATGACCCGTCGCTACAGCACGTACGGCTGGGATACCGGCTGGTTCGGCCTCAACCTGACGTCGACGATCGGCGCGTTCCTGATGGGCGCAGGCTTCCTGGTGCAAGTGTGGCAGATCCTGTACAGCATCAAGAACATGCAGAAGCTGAAGGATACGACGGGAGACCCGTGGGATGGCAGAACGCTCGAATGGACGATCCAATCGCCTGCGCCGTTCTACAACTTCGCGACAGATCCTGTCGTGAGCGAGACCGACGACTTCTGGGAAGAGAAGCAGCGCATCGCGGCAGGCGGCAAGCCTCGTCCGAAGCCGGCATTGGCTCCAATCCACATGCCGAAGAACTCGGGTATGCCGGTCGTCATGGCAGGGTTCTTCTTCTTCGCCGGCTTCGGCTTTGTATTCGATTGGATGTGGATGGCGATTCCGGGACTGATCGGGGTTGCGGCATCCATGCTCGTTCATTCGTTCCGCTACGATACCGACTTCTACATTCCGGTAGATGAAGTTCGACGCACTGAATTGGCTGCAGGGAGGGAAGTCTGATGGCGAATCATAGCAATCATGCGGTGTCCGCTGCGCACGGCCACGGGCACGAAGGTCATCACGACCAAGACGCCTTGCGGCAGATGGGCTTCTGGTTCTTCTTGATCACCGACTGTATTCTGTTCGCGACCTTATTCGCGACATACGCGGTTCTTCATAACAATACGGCGGGCGGCCCGACGGCGAAGGAATTGTTCGAGATGCCGGGCATTATCGCCGAGACGTTCATTCTGCTCACGAGCAGCTTCACCAGCGGCCTCGCGGTTCTGTCCATGAACCGCGGGGACAAGAAGGGTCTTATCGGCTGGCTGATCGTCACCCTCGTTCTGGGCGCGGCCTTCGTCGGCATGGAAGTAACCGAGTTCGCGAACATGATGAGCGAAGGCCACAAGATGTCGACCAGCGCGTTCTTGTCCTCGTTCTTCACGCTGGTTGGCACGCACGGCTGCCACGTCACGCTCGGCATCTTCTGGATGATCGCGCTGATCATTCAGTTGTCCCGCCGCGGCATCAACTCGACGACGAAGCGGAAAGTCAATATTATCAGCATGTACTGGCACTTTCTGGACGCCGTGTGGATCTTCGTCTTCACGATCGTCTATATGATGGGGGTGATGTAAGATGTCGCAGCATCCGAACACGCATGGTGCGCATGGACATGGCGAAGCCCATGAATCGCACGGCTCGCTCAAGTCTTACATTATCGGCTTTGTCCTGTCGATCGTACTAACGATCATTCCGCTTGTCGCCATTCTGCAAGATATGGTCGAAGGCGGCGCGGCTACAGCGCTGTTGATCGTCACCGCCGTGCTGCAATTCGTGGTTCAGCTGTTCTTCTTCATGCACTTGAAGGAAGAGAAGGGCCCGCGTTGGAACCTGATGGTACTGATCCTTGGCATCGTGATTGTCGTGACGATTGTCCTCGGCTCGCTGTGGATCATGAATTATAATATGGTCGCCCATTAAGTTGGGCTATATAGCATGATAGGCGCCGCCTGCAAGTCCGCGTATGGACTTGCAGGCGGCGCCTTTGTAAGTTGTACGCGCTAACCCGGTTTGGCCGGGTTACAGCACGGAAAGTGCCGCAAGCGGGCGCTGTAACCCGAAAAAACCGGGTTACAGCACGGGAAGCGCCGCTGGCGAGCCCTGTAACCCGAAAAAACCGGGTTACAGCACAGGGCCCGCCTGCTTGGCGCACAAGCGGATCCTTACACGCCCTTGCCCTTATCCCCGCCCTTGCCCTCGTCCTCGCCCTCGTTCCACGGGTTGAGGTGAACCATCACTTCGATGACGTCCGTGTCATATTCCATGATGCAGCGTTTGATCTCGCGGCCGATATCGTGGCCGCGCTGGATCGTGTAATGGCTCGGCACGCCGACGCGCACGTCGACGATAATGTAGTGCCCATGCTCGCGGGCGCGCACGCGGTCGATCCGCTTGATCTCCTCGAGGCCTCCGATCAGCTTCTCATAGCCGGCCAGCTTCTCGGCCGGCACCGTGCGTTCCATCAGGATGTCGACGGAATCCTTGCCGATATTGAAGGCGAGCTTCAAGACGAGCAAGGCGACGATAATGCCCGCCACCGGGTCGCCGTAGACGGACCATTCCCAGTCCAGCTTGGAGCCGGCAAGCGCGAGGCCAAGGCCGATGACGGCAGCCAGCGAAGCGTAGACGTCCGCCAGATGGTCGTAAGCGGTTGCGATGACGCTCTTGCTGTTCTCGGAGCGGCCGACCCGGATGGTGTAGATGTACAGCGCCTGCTTCCAGACGAGCGATACGGCGGCTGCGATTAGCGGGAGCCAGCTCTCGCTCTCGGGAGGATTGATCAGCGACAGCGTCGATTGATAGCCGATCCACAGCGCCGCGATCGCCAGGATGATCGCGACCATCGCGGCCGCGATCACCTCCGCTTTGCCGTGGCCGTAGGGATGGTCGTCGTCAGCGGGCTTCTTGGATACCATGGACGAGGTGAGCGCAGCTACTGTGGCGAGAATGTCGCCGGCATTGTGAATGCCGTCGGCGACCAGTACGGGGCTGGCGAACAGAAGCCCGATGATGATCTTGATGAGAGTGAGGAAGACGTTGCTGATCAAGCTGACCCAGATCGCAATCAGGCTCTTGGAATGCATTACCGCCACAATGATGACCCCTTCAAAAAGTGTTTGCCCAGCGCAAAAAATAAATCAGGTCCTCAACCTATCGGCTGAAGACCTGCTGGTATCTATATCGGCTAACGATTCAATTGCAATCATGGGCGGAATCCACCCTTTCCGTCGGACTTAGGATGTCCATGTTGTCTATAGTTTAACACAGAAAGGCGATTTGCGGCGATGATCTATCGCCATTACAATAGATAAGGGGTCTTCCCCATGCCGGAAAGGAGTCTTCATCGATATGTCCACATCGCTTCCTCAGCTATTATCTCTAGCTGCTTCGGTCGCTGCCGGGGTGCTTGTCATTACGCTTCGGCTTCGGGGGACGAGCAAGCCGACCAACCTTCGGAAGATCGTCGCGCCTCCGCTCGGGATGGCGACCGGCTTCCTGATGTTCGTCGTCCCCGACGTGCGCATCCACTTCCTGTGGGGGCTGATTGCCTGGGCGGTCGGAGCGGTGTTCTTCGCGTATCCGCTTATTCTCACCTCCCACTTCGAAGTGAAGGACGGAGAGGTCTATCTCAAGCGGTCGAAAATCTTCATCGTGATCATCATCGCCTTGCTTGTCGTTCGAATTCTGCTTCATGACGTCGTCGAGAAGCATGTCACCATCCCGCAGACGGCTGCGCTCTTCTTCCTGCTGGCCTTCGGAATGCTCCTCCCTTGGCGCGTCGCCATGGCGCGGAGATTTATCGCGCTCAAACGGAAGATGGATGCCGCGGCCTAAATACGAACATTCGGAAGCGAGGCGCTCACAAGGAGCGAATCGCTTCTTTTACTGCTACATATATGACTCAAAACTAACATAAAGAGAAATATCAACGTCAATGTAAGGTTAAATTTTCAAGGACATGTGTAAACAATATTGACACTTAGATCGGCTGACCATATCATAACAATTAATACCAATTCCTCGGCAGAGGAGCCGATCCGCATGGAACTTTGGAACGCGATCTCTTCGCTTCCCCCTTCTCCAACCCGATTCTATGACGAGATGTTCAGCGGCCAGGCAGTAAGGCCCCATTACGAGAGGGTACAGGCCCTTCTGTCTCGCCTTAGCTTCTCCGAGCGGGAAGCCCGCCAAGCGGCCATGAATCGCCGGCTGCTGGAGGAAGGCATCACGTTCACGCTGGCGCAGGCCGACCAGCCGGATGCGCTCGAGCGAACGATCCCGTTCGACTTCTTGCCCCGGATTCTGACGGCCGAAGAATGGGACGTGATCGAGCGGGGGGTCAGCCAGCGCGTACGGGCGCTGAACGCATTCCTCCGCGACGTGTATCATGATCAGAACATTTTCAAGGATGGCCTCATTCCCCGCCGCATGGTGCTCGGCAACCGATACTTCCGTACCGAGATGATGCGCATGTCCGTTCCCGCGGGCACATATATTACGGCGTCCGGCATCGACTTGATCCGCGACGAACAAGGACGCTTCTTCGTTCTCGAGGACAACCTGCGCTCGCCGTCTGGCTTCTCCTACATCTACAAGAGCCGATCAATCATGACGCATGACTTCCCCGAGATGTACTTCTCCTACCCGGTCCGCGGCCTCGACCGATCGCTTGGCGCCTTCCGCTCCGCGCTTCGCCATCTGGCGCCGGGCGGCAAGAGCGATCCCGTCATTGCGCTGCTCACGCCGGGCAGCTTCAATTCCGCTTACTTCGAGCATGCGTTCCTGGCTCAGCAGATGGGGCTTGAGCTGGTGGAAGGGCGCGACTTGGTCTGCCGCGACCACAAGATCTATATCCGAAGCCTGAACGGGCTGAAGCGGGTAGACGTCCTGTATCGCCGCATCGACGACGACTTCCTCGATCCGCTGGCATTCCGGCCGGATTCGCTGCTCGGCGTCGCCGGCCTGATGAATGCCTACCGGTTCGGCAATGTAGCCATCGCCAACGCGCCGGGAACCGGCGTGGCCGACGACAAAGCGATCTATTCGTTCGTGCCGGAGATGATCCGGTATTACTTGAACGAGAAGCCGATCCTGGCGAACGTGCCGACGTATCTGATGAGCCGCCCGGAGGAGCGCGAATATGTGCTGGAG
Organism: Cohnella lubricantis; assembly: GCF_014212015.1. Lineage (GTDB taxonomy): Bacteria > Bacillota > Bacilli > Paenibacillales > Paenibacillaceae > Cohnella > Cohnella lubricantis. Next base: position 36,570 of record NZ_JACJVN010000021.1, read on the forward strand.
CGGCTGGACCAGATGGTCGTCAAGGAGACGGCTCTGTCCGGCGGGTACGGCATGCTGATCGGCCCGTCCTCGACCGAACGGGAACGGGAGCGGTTCGCGGAGAAGATTCGCGACAATCCGGACAATTATATCGCCCAGCCGACGATTCAGCTGTCGACGGCGCCGGTCGTGCTGGACGGCAAGCTGGTGTCGCGGCACATCGACCTAAGGGTGTTCGCGATCTCCGACGGGCCGAACGTGCATGTGCTGCCGGGAGGGCTGACGCGGGTCGCGATGAGGGAAGGCTCGCTTGTCGTCAACTCGTCGCAAGGCGGCGGGTGCAAGGACACCTGGGTGCTCGCGAGATAATTGCCAAGGGGGAGTAGCCATGTTGGACCGAACAGCCGAGTCGTTGTTCTGGATCGGCCGTTACACGGAACGGGCGGAGAACCATGCGCGCCTGATCGACGTGTATTATCACGTTCGCGAGGAGGCGGACGGAGAGGATGCGGGGCTGTGGAAGCGGATCGTCGGCGCGATCGGCGATCTATCCGGCTACGAGGAGAGATACCGCGAGTACCGGGAACGGGAAGTGCTGCATTACTTGACGCTCGATCCAAGCCAGCCGAACTCGCTCATTACGTGCATCGCGCAGGCGCGGGATAATCTGAAGAAGATACGGGAGCAGCTTCCGTCCGATCTGTGGAATCGGTTGAACGGCTTCTATCTGTGGCTGCGTCAAGCTGCCATCGGGGAAGTGATCGCCGAGCCGCACCGGTTCTTCGAGCGGGTGAAGGAGGGATTGGCGGCTTTCCAAGGAACGGCGGTGTCCATCACGCTGCGCGACCATTCGTGGCACCTGATGGAGAGCGGAAGATACCTGGAACGATCTGAAAATATCGTTCGCCTGCTGCAATCGGTCAGCCAGACAGTCAGCGAGAAGGGAGAGTCCAGCTTCTCCTGCTTGCTGGCCGTTCTGAAGTCGGTCGGCGGCTACGAAGCCTATCGGCGGCTCGCGATCGAGGAGCTGTCGCTCGAAGAGGTCGCTTCGTTCCTGCTGCTGCAGGAGGCGTTCCCGCGGTCGGCCCATTACGCGATCGCGTCATTCGAGACAAGCGTTCGAGCGATGAAGTCGGGGGCCGACCGGTCCGGTGCCGCAATCGACAAGATTATCCGCATGGCCGGCAAAGCTCGATCCGAACTGAGCTGGCTGGACCGGCAGGATGTGACGCCAGCCTCGATCGGAGCGGTGATCGGGCAGTTGCTCGCCGCCAATCGCCAATTGGGAGAGGCGATGGCGCGGGCGTTTTTTTCCCCTGGATGGGAGGTTATCGCATGAGGCTGGAGATCTGCCATACAACAAGGTACCGGTATGGGGACAACGTATCGGACAGTGTCAATGAGCTTCGCCTCGCGCCGCGTACGGACGAGCGGCAGGCTTGCTACCATCATACGCTGGCGATCGATCCGAATGTCTCGCTGCTGTCTTACGAAGACTACTTCGGCAATCGGGTGCATTCATTCACGGCTTACGAGCCGCACCGTGAGCTCGTCATTACATCGCGTTCAACCGTCGTGACGAGAGATTCTTCTTATTCGCGCGTCCCCGACGCCGACCCGTATGCCGAGTGGGCGAAGGTGCGAAGCGCGGCATTCGTGAATGCGAACGCCGAATATTTGCTCCCGACTGTCTATGCATCCTTCCATCCGAATGTGGCGGCATATGCGCACGGGATCGGCGGGGACGAAGGCGGCGTCTATGGCTTCGCGCTTGAGGCGACGCGGCGGATCAACGAGGACTTCGAATATAAGCCGCAGTCGACGGGGGTGCAGACGACGTCTGATGAGCTGATCGGCCTTGGCGCAGGCGTGTGCCAGGACTTCGCGCACCTGATGCTCTCGGTGTGCCGCATTCGCGGCGTGGCCGCCCGCTATGTGAGCGGCTATCACTACGTCGGCGACCTGCAGGGGCGCGGCGCGGACTTCGAGCAGGCCTCGCACGCGTGGGTGGAGGCCTACGTGCCGGGCGTCGGCTGGCAGGGCTTCGACCCGACGAACAACGGGCTCGTCGACTGGCGCTACATCAAGCTCGCGCACGGCCGCGATTACCTGGACATCGTGCCGGTCAAAGGCATCTACCGCGGCACCGGCGAACAGGAGCTGCTGGTGACGGTGGATGTGCGGCTAGCGGCGGGCTGAACGGTTGCGGCTGAACTGCCTGCGGGCCGAACGCCTGCGGGCTGAATGGCTGCGGTCGCGTCGCGCAAGCTGGAAGGCGGTTGGCCGCGGGGACCGAATGGAACAGTTGAGGCGGCGCGATATCGTTCGGATTCATGCCCTTCTATTTCATATTTTATCGCTAATTATCGCCATCATCCTTTAAATAGCGAATAATTAGTCGTATGATCGCTTGACATATTCGGGTATTCGGGGTAGCATTTGAAGTGCCTTATGGCCTTCATATGTTTCTTCCTCTCGTATATCCCCGGCGATATGGGCCGGGAGTCTCTACCGGGAACCGCAAATTCCTGACTACGACGGAAGTGGGACGTTAACCGTAACGTTATCACCTGCCGTCTGTAGCCGGGATTTTTTGCGTTTTTGCCGGCTGCGGCGGACCACAGTCTAAATTATGGGAAGGATGACTTCATTGAATCGTTATGACGTCGTCGTTGTTGGTGCCGGACCCGCAGGAATCTTTGCTTGTTATGAGTTGAGCCGCAAGGCGCCGGAGCTGAAGGTGCTGCTCGTGGACAAAGGGCACGAGATTCGCCGCCGGAGCTGTCCGATTCTGGAGGAGAAGATTAAGCTCTGTCCTCCTGCGGCCGGGAAGAAGGAATTCGCCGGCTGTCTCCCGGCCTGCTCCATTACGGCGGGCTTCGGCGGCGCAGGCGCTTACAGCGATGGGAAGTTCAATATTACGACCGAGTTCGGCGGCTGGCTGACCGACTATCTGCCGGCTTCTCAAGTGCTCTCGCTCATCCGCTACGTGGACGAGGTGAATCTGGAGCACGGCGCCACGGATACGATCACCGACCCGACGACCGATACCGTCAAGGGCATCGAGCGCCGGGCATACGCCGCGGGACTGAAGCTGCTTCGCGCGCAAGTGCGCCATCTGGGCACCGAGCAGAATCTGGAGATTATGAAGTCAATTGCCGACTACTTGGAGACTCGCATTGACATGCTCTTCAAGACGGAAGTCGCAGACCTGTTAACGGAGAAGAAGGACGGCAAGCATCGCGTTCGCGGCGTTCTGCTGAAGAACGGGGAGGAGATTCTCGCTGATACGGTCGTGGTCGCTCCCGGACGCGACGGATCGGCTTGGATGACAGAGGTGCTGCGCAAGCGCCGCCTGAAGATGTACAACAACCAGGTGGACGTCGGCGTGCGCGTCGAGACCTCGGATATCGTCATGCGCGAGATCAACGAGAACCTCTACGAGGGCAAGTTCATCTACAATACGTCGGTCGGCACGCGCGTGCGGACGTTCTGCAGCAATCCTTCAGGACACGTCGTCGTCGAGAATCATAGCGGCGTCATGGCCGCCAACGGCCATGCGTTCAAGGACCCGGCCCTCGGATCGAGCAACACGAACTTCGCGCTGCTCGTCTCGCACAAGTTCACCGAGCCGTTCGACAAGCCGAACGAATACGCCCGCGAGATCTGCAAGCGGGCGAACGACCTCTCCAACGGCGGCGTCATCGTGCAGAAGTACGGTGACATTCTGCGCGGCCGGCGCTCGACCGCCGACCGCATCAAGGAAGGCTTCCTGGAGCCGACGCTGAAGGAAGCGGTGCCGGGCGATCTGGGGCTCGTGCTGCCGTATAACACGATGAAGAGCTTGGTAGAGATGGTAGAGGCGCTGGAGAAGGTAACGCCGGGCATCGCCTCCGAGCACACGCTGTTCTACGGCGTGGAAGCGAAGTTCTATTCGGCGCGGCCGCTCTTGAACGATCGGCTCGAATCCGAGATCGAAGGGCTCTATTGCGGCGGCGACGGAGCGGGCGTCACGCGCGGCTTGGCGCAGGCCGGCGCGGCGGGCGTCTGGATCGCTCGCGGCATTGCGGAGCGCATCGGCGGATAATAGGCGCGGGTGATAGGCGAATACCGCGGCAAGATGGCATGGCGGAGCGAGCGGGTCGCTCCGCCAGCGTCGTTATCGGATGTTTAACGCGTCGTCGCTGTATTCGATAGCCGCTGTACAGCTTTTGAGAACAAAAGTATTTATATTCCAATTGTGCATTTAAATAACTGTGTTAATTTTCAGAAAACAATTGTAAACTCCGCGATAAATTTATATAATTCTTTGAGAAAACTATGTTAGGTAATTTACCGTAGCGGAGGTGATATATTACATATTTCGTCATATTGCAAGATCCCCGCCTTTAATTATCGGAAAATTTCGACAAATGAAAAGGCAAAAGGTCGGAAGAGAGACTGGCTAACCAACTGGTGCAGGCACAAGTGGTAGTGAACGTCCATTCGGATCAAGGGAGAGTTGGATTCATGAAGAGAATGAACAAGTTAACCGTATGCTTGTCCATCATCGCGCTAGCCGGTTCATTGCTAGCCGCCTGCAGCAATAACAATAATACTACGAACTCCTCCGCATCGCCGAGCCCATCGGCATCCGCATCCAGTGCATCCCCCAGCGAATCGCCGAGCGCCAGTCCGTCTGAGGACCCGAATGCGCCGGTTGACGGCGGAAGCCTCGTCATCGGCACGTTCTCCGACATTGTAGCGATCAATCCGATCTATATTCAAGACACATCCTCCGGCGATGTCGCCACCTTCGCCCTCGCCAACCTGTACGATCTGGACCGCAGCGGCAAGGTCGCTGCCGAACCATGGTCGCTGGCCGCTTCCTTGCCGGAGATCAGCGCCGACGGCCTGAGCTATACCGTCAAGCTGAAGCCCGAAGCCAAGTGGAACGACGGGACGCCGGTATCCGCCGATGATATCCTCTTCACTTATAACACGATGAAGAATCCGGACGCCGGTTCGCCGGCCATCAGCGTCACCGACAAGATTGACACGATCACGAAGGTGGATGACAAGACCGTTACCTTCAAGCTGAAGCAAGTCTATGCTCCGTTTATTTATTCCCTCTATACGGCGCTTGCTCCATATCACATTCTCAAGGACGTGCCGGTTACGGAACTCGAGAAGCATCCGTACGGCTCCGACGTGGCCCAGACCGTCACGAACGGACCGTGGAAGTGGACGGAGTGGAACAAGGGCCAATACTTGACGTTCGAAGCCGACCCGAATTATTGGGGCTCCGTCAAGCCGCACATTCAGAAGATCACTTACAAGATCTACGCCGACCAGAATACGGAGGTCCAAGCGCTCCTCACGGGCGACATCGACATGACCGCTGCCGTGCCGCTGCCGCTGCTCGAGACCGTCCAAGGCAATTCGGACATCGCGGTGAATCTGGCGCCGGGACCGCAATATGAGTACTTTGCCTTCAACTTCAAGGACGAGAACTTCCCGGGCAACTATTCGCTGTTTAAGGGCCAGAAGACCCGTCAAGCGATCGCTTATGCGCTTAACCGCCAAGGCATGGTCGACAACATTCTGAAGGGTACGGGCACGCTCATGAACTCGCCGTTCCTCGCGACCTCTTGGGCCAATCCGGGAGACGCGGCGACGAATTATACCTACGATCCCGAGAAGGCGAAGCAGCTTCTCGCCGAAGACGGCTGGGTTGCGGGCAAGGACGGCATTCTCGAGAAGGATGGCCATAAGTTCTCGTTCGAGCTTCAGTACAACTCGGGCAACAGCCGCCGCGAATCGGTAGCCGCCGTTATCCAGCAGAACTTGAAGGACGTCGGCATCGAGGTGAAGACGACGGCGCTGGACTTCGCGACGTGGGTCGATCAGAACTTGAATCCGGGCGTATTCGAGGCCGCGCTCGGCGCCTGGTCGCTTAGCAACCCGGATCCGGACCAAGAGAGCATCTTCTCCTCGAAGTACTATCCGCCGGCCGGACAGAACAACATCTGGTACAAGAACGAGAAGATCGACCAGCTGTGGGTGGACGGTTACTCGACGACTGATCAAGCGCAGCGCACCGAGATCTACAAGCAGATCGGCGCCGAGATCTCCGCTGACCTGCCGTACATCTTCCTGTATCAATACGGCACGCCGCAAGCGTTCAACAAGAAGATCAACTATGCGGAAGAAGATAAGCCGGAAGCGTCGCTGGCGTACGGACAATTCTTCCACATCATCAATTGGTGGATTAAGTAAAGCAGATTTGACATCTGGATGGCGCTTGTGAGGGGAAGGTTCCGCCGGATCCTTCCTCTCTCTTTACTTTCCCCAGGAGGCGATGACCTTGACGGAGTATCTTATTCGTCGTACGCTGCAGTCCGTTCTGGTGCTGTTCCTCATATCCGTGGTTGCTTTTCTGTTAATTCATGCAGCCCCCGGCGGCCCCAAGTCGATCATGATGTCTCCTCGCGTATCGCCCGAAGTGGCGAAGATTCAGGAGCGCAATCTCGGTCTTGATCAGCCAGTACCCATTCAATATGTCAAGTGGCTGGGGAACATGCTTCAAGGCGACCTCGGCAATACTTTCAAGAACAACATCCCGGTAGGCGAGATTATGTGGCCGACCGTCAAGAATACGTTAGTGCTCATGGCGGCGGCATGGATCGTGTCTCTCATTATCGCGATCCCGTGGGGGATCTACAACAGTACCCGGGAATACGGGTTGTCGGATCAGACGGCTTCCTTCATCTCCTATATCGGATTCGCGATGCCGTCCTTCTGGTTCGGGATTATTCTGCAAGAGATCTTCGCGTTGAAGTTAGGCTGGCTCCCGCTATCCGACATGTACAAGCTAGGGAATGAGGGCGATATCGGCGATTTGCTGCTTCACCTGATCATGCCGGTGTCCGTCCTGTCGCTTGGCTTCCTCGCGAGCTACATGAAGTACGCGCGCTCCAGCATGCTGGAGGTATTGGACCAGGATTACATTCGTACGGCCCGCGCGAAGGGGCTGAAGGAACGCCGAGTCGTGTTCCGCCACGCGCTGCGCAATGCGCTCATCCCGATCATTACCATTCTCGGTCTCGATCTGCCGATTCTCGTCTCCGGCGCGGCTCTGACGGAGAGGGTATTTAATTGGCCGGGCATGGGACGCTTGTTCGTCGAATCAGCGGGCCAGCGCGAATATTCCATGCTAATGGCGATTACGCTCGTGACCGCTCTATTCGTCGTCGTCGGCAACTTAGTGGCCGACATCCTGTACGCGATCGTTGACCCGCGCGTCAAGCTGGGGAAGAAGGGGGGAGTCTCGGCATGAGCGAGACCCAGTCTGCTCCCTTAGCCCCGACTGGCAATCCGAAGGTCAGCAGACGGCCTCCCGGCGCTCTTCGGACGGGGTGGAAGAAGTTCTCGAGCAATAAGCTGGCGGTTGTCGGCCTGATCGTCTTGGTGTTCTTCGTGCTGGTGGCAGCACTCGCGCCATGGCTGACGCCTTATAAGCCGGACAGAATCGATATGATGTTCCCGAACCTGAAGCCGGGCACCGGCAATCACTTGCTCGGCACGGATGAACTAGGCCGGGATATATTCGCCCGTTTGTTGTTCAGCAGCCGAGTATCTTTGCTTGTCGGCTTCAGCGTAGCAGTCGCAACCGTTATGATTGGCACGTTCATCGGCGCCGTCTCCGGCTATTTCGGAGGATGGGCGGACACGATCTTCATGCGTCTCGTCGACGTGATGAACTCCATTCCGCTGCTGTTTCTGAACATTCTCGTGCTGGCTATTTTCGATCCGAAGTTTATCTATATGATTCTCATTCTGACCTTCACGGGCTGGATGGGGGTCGCACGGCTCGTTCGGGGATCGTACCTCCAGCTGCGGGAGATGCAGTACGTAGAGGCCGCGCAAGCGATTGGCGTATCGAGCTGGGGCATCATCATTCGCCACTTGCTGCGCAACGCGACGGCTCCGATCATCGTCAACGCCACGCTGATGGTCGGCAGCGCCATTCTGAGCGAATCCGCGCTCTCGTATCTGGGGATGGGCGTGCAGCCGCCGCAGACGAGCTGGGGGCAGATGCTGTCCAACGCGCAGGAGTTCATGCTGATTGATCCGTTGCAAGCCGTCTATCCGGGTCTATGTATTCTCATTGTCGTGCTCGCCGTGAACTTCATCGGGGACGGACTGCGCGATGCGATGGACCCGAGGAAGAAAGCGATGATGTCCCCGAGGAGGTTAGATCAATGGCGCAAGAGCTTCTCGAAATCAAAGATTTGACGGTCGGATTCCTGACGGAGAAGGGGTTCGTCCGGGCGACGGATCGGATCTCGCTGTCGCTCCCGAAGGGGCAGACGCTGTGTGTCGTCGGGGAATCCGGCAGCGGCAAGAGCGTCGCTTCGCTCGCGGTTATGCGTCTGATCGATTACGCGGGCGGCGTAATCGCGGAAGGCGAAGTGCATTTTCAAGGGCAAGACCTGACGGTGAAGTCCCAAGAGGAGATGCGCCGGATCCGCGGCAACAAGATCACGATGGTGTTCCAGGACCCGATGTCGGCGCTTAACCCGGTGTTCACCGTGGGCGAACAGATCGCGGAGAGCCTTCGGCTTCATAAGCAGCTGAGTGCTGGAGCCGCTTGGAGCAGAGTGATCGATATGCTGCGGCTCGTCGGAATCCCCGATCCGGAAGTGCGAGCGCGGCAGTACCCGCATGAGATGTCCGGCGGCATGTGCCAGCGTGTCGTCATCGCGATGGCGCTCGCTTGCGACCCGGAGCTGGTCATCGCCGACGAACCGACGACGGCGCTGGATGTGACGGTTCAAGCTCAAATTCTGGAGCTGATGCAGAAGCTTAAGCGGGAGATGGGCATGTCCATCCTGCTCATCACGCACGACATGGGCGTCGCGGCCGAGATGGCGGATCGCATCGCAGTCATGTATGCCGGCGTGATCGTCGAGGAAGGAACGGCGGAGGACATCTTCGAGCGTTCCCGCCATCCCTACACGCACGGGCTGCTGAAGTCGATTCCCGGCCTGTCGGGCGAGCGCGGCACGGAGCTGTATGCGATTCAAGGGAACATACCGCGACTTGGTGAATTGCCTGCGGGCTGCCGGTTCAGCCCGCGCTGCCCGTTTGCTGCGGAGCGCTGCTTCCGCGAGGAGCCGCCGCTCCTGCCGACGCCGGACGGGCATCGCTCGGCTTGCTGGCTGGAGAGCGGACCGGAGGTGAAGACGTCATGACGGAGCCGAATGCAGTCGAGCGGAACGCGATGGGACCCCATGCCGTTGGGACTGGCGCGGCGGCGGTCGGCTTAAGCGTGGCAGGCGGGACGTTGGCGGAGCCGGGATCGGCAGCGCCGTATTTGATTGAGGCGCGGAATTTGAAGAAGTACTTCCCGATTAAGCGAGGGCTGTTCAGCCGCGTCGTCGGCCATGTGAAGGCGGTGGACGACGTCTCCTTCGGCGTCCGCGAGGGCGAGACGTTCGGCTTGGTCGGCGAATCCGGCTGCGGCAAGTCGACGCTTGGCCGCGTCATGCTGAATTTGAAGAGCGCGACGGCGGGCGAGGTGCGATTCGAAGGCCGCAACATCCATGCGCTGGGCCCGCGGGAGATGCGCGAGTTGCGCGAGGAGATGCAGATTATTTTCCAGGATCCGATGGGGTCGCTCAATCCGCGCTTCCTCGTGCGCGATCTGATCGGCGAGCCGCTGAAGCTCCACACGAAGCTGTCGTCCGCCGCCATCGACGACCGCGTCGTGCAGCTGATGGAGCTTGTCGGCCTGGACGCGACGCGGCGCAACCGCTATCCGCACGAATTCTCCGGCGGCCAGCGGCAGCGGATCGGCATCGCCCGGGCGATCGCGCTGGAGCCGAAGTTCATCGTCGCGGACGAAGCGGTGTCGGCGCTCGACGTGTCGGTTCAGTCGCAGGTGCTGAACCTGATGATGAAGCTGCAGGAGGAGCTGGGGCTGACCTATCTGTTCATCGCGCACGGCCTCAACGACGTCCGTCACATCTCGAACCGGATCGGGGTCATGTATCTCGGTAAAATGGTAGAGGTCGCGGACACGGACGCTTTGTTCGCGAAGCCGCTGCACCCGTATACGCAGGTGCTGCTCTCCGCCATTCCGCAGCCGACGCTGCGGGGCAAGCGCGAGCGCATCGTGCTGCAGGGCGACGTGCCGTCGCCGGCGAACCCGCCGAGCGGCTGCCGCTTCCACACGCGCTGCCCGTTCGCGCAGGAACGGTGCCGCGCGGAGGAGCCGGCGCTCTTGGAAGCGGCACCCGGCCGGCAAGTGGCGTGCCACTTCCCGCTGGCGTAGCCGCCGCGGGAGGGGCGACGGCCGCGCGGCGGCGCTGAGCGCACAAGCTGCACCGGCCGGGTCGGCAGTGGTTGCCGCCAACAGCAAGAGCACCAAAGCCCGCCTGGGGTGCCAGGCGGGCTTTGGTGCTATTCGCGAGTGGGCGAGCCCGGGTCGATAAGGCTCGTGCGCGCGCAAGAGAGTAATCCAGTTACCTACATTGCGCCGAACCCCCGGATATCCACGCAAGAGAGTAATCCATTTACCTACATTGCGCCGAACCCCCGGATATCCACGCAAGAGAGTAATCCAGTTACCTACATTGCACCGAACTCCCGGCTATCCGCGCAAGAGAGTAATCCAGTTACCTACATTGCGCCGCACTCCCGGATATCCGCACAAGAGAGTAATCCAGTTACCTACATTGCGCCGAACCCCCGGATATCCACGCAAGAGAGTAATCCAGTTACCTACTTGCGTCAGTGGCTATCGCCTAACCGTTCTGCTGCTTCTGCTCGGCGATCTTCTCGAACGCGCGGACGAATTCCGCCGCCGGATAGGCGCCCGACAAGCCATACTTATTGTCGATGACGAAGAACGGCACGCCGCTGATGCCCATGCGCTGCGCCTGCTCCAGATCGGCTTGCACTTCTTCGGAGCCGCGGCCTTCCTTCAACTGCAAGCTCAAGCTCCCGGCATCGAAGCCGAGATCGCCGGCCAGCTCAAGTAATACCTCCGGCTTGGCGATATCGCGGCCATACTCGAAGTACGCCGACATGACGGCGTCCACCCACTGCTCCCGCTGATCCTCCGGCAACAGCGCCGTCACGCGATGCGCCAGCACCGTATTCGGCATGCGGGTTACCCGGTCCCAGCGGAACGTGACGCCGACAGCCGCGCCGGCTTCCCGCACCCGATCGAGCATAGGCGCGACTCGATCCTCGCCTCCGAACTTGGCCGCCATCGACTCCTTATAAGGAAGTCCTTCCGGCGGCAGGGAAGGGTCCAGCAGGAACGCGTGATGGCTCACCGCCACTTCTTCTCCAGTCCGTTCGCCCCATTCTTGAATGGCGTCTGACAAATTCTTTTTGCCGATGCGGCACCACGGACATACCATATCGGAATAGATGCGGATCTGCATGCGAATCACCTCTAACCCCATAGTCACCCTTAGTATGACAGACAGATTCGCCGGATACAATGTGCGCCGCCCGTTCGCCGATGATAAAATAAAACCTACAAACGAATAACCGAAGAGAGGAAGAACCATCATGAACTTAACCGCCCAATCGACGGTTGAATTGCTGAACGGCATCCGGATGCCGCGGCTCGGTCTCGGGGTTTGGAGGTCCAAGGAAGGTCCGGAGACGGAGAATGCGGTCAGCGCAGCGCTTCAAGCCGGTTATCGCCTGATCGACACGGCCGCGCTGTACGAGAACGAAGCGAGCGTCGGAAGAGCCGTGCGCAGCTCGGGCGTTCCGCGCGAACAGATTTTCGTCACAACGAAGGTGTGGAACAGCGAGCAGGGCTACGACACCGCGCTGAAGGCGTTCCAGGCGAGCATGGACAAGCTGGGGCTGGATTACGTGGATCTTTATTTAGTGCATTGGCCCGTTCCGGGAAAATATAAGGAGACGTACCGCGCGCTGGAGACGCTGTACGAGGAGGGCAAGGTCCGGGCGATCGGCGTCAGCAATTTCCTCGTCCATCATCTGGAGGATCTGATGGGCTCCTGCCGCATCAAGCCGATGGTCAATCAAGTGGAGATGCACCCGCTGCTGACACGCAAGCCGCTTCTGGAATTCTGCAAACGCGAGGGCATTCAAGCGGAGAGCTGGCGTCCGCTCATGAGGGGCGGCTTCGATATCCCCTTGCTTCAGGAGCTCTCGGCCAAGTATGGCAAGACACCCGCCCAAATTCTAATCCGCTGGCATCTGCAGCTTGATATCGTGACGATTCCGAAGTCGGCGAGAGCAGAGCGCATCCGGGAAAATGCGGACGTCTTCGGCTTCGAGCTCAGCCGCGAAGACATGGCGAGGATCGACGGGTTGAACGAGGATCGGCGGTTCGGCGCGGATCCGGATAACTTCGACTTTTGAACCCTTGACATCTCTAACTGTAATTGATAATATTACAGTAACGACCGGGGAGGCGAAGATCGATGAATAGCGAATTTATCATTGCCGTTCACAGTCTTGTGCTTCTTGCGCATCGGCCGGAAGGGACGGCATCGAGCGAAGAGATCGCCACGAACGTCTGCACGCATCCGGCGCGGATTCGCAAGGTGCTCGGTTGTCTTCGCAAGGAAGGCTTCGTCGCGACCCGCGAAGGCTCCGGGGGCGGCTACACGCTCATCAAGGAGCCGGAGGAAGTGACGCTGGCCGATGTCTACCGCGCGATGGCGGCGGGATCGCTGGCTCCGAGCTGGTGCTCAGGCAACCCGGAGATGGAGTGCATGGTCGGATCGAACATGCAGGACGTTATGAATTCGGTGTTCTGCGGAGCGGATCAGCAGTTGGAGCAGTACTTCTCGCAGATCACGATCGGTTCGATGCTCGCGCAGATCCGGGAGCGGCAGAACGCCTAACGCAGAGACAGTTTGGATGCAGCGGGGAGAAGCTTGTTTTGGATCCGGATACCCGGTCCCCGATCATCATACATTTCGTGAACATCTATTATACATCCCCAAGAAGGAGTGGAGTATCATGGCAGTAGCCGTAACGAAAGACAACTTCAGCTCGACCGTCTCCGAAGGCGTATCCTTGCTCGATTTCTGGGCGCCTTGGTGCGGACCTTGCAAGATGCAGCTTCCGATCGTGGAGGAGCTGTCCGAGGAACTGAAGGGCCAAGCGACGATCGCGAAGGTCAACGTGGATGAAGAGCCGGAACTGGCTTCGCAATTCGGCGTGATGAGCATCCCGACGCTGATCCTGTTCAAGAACGGCCAGCCGGTCGACAAGATGGTCGGCCTGCAGAGCAAGGACGCGCTCAAGACGAAGATCCAGAACCAAATGTAAGATTGGTTCGCCAGCTTCGGCTGTTGGCGCCGTACAGCGCAGCGTAACGAAGGCTAAAGCAAATGCAACAGCAACAGCACCCAACCCGCGAGGGCTGGGTGCTGTTGCTGTTGGGACGAGGGAGTGAGGACTACTGAGTATGAACTGGGGACTGAGGAACAGGCACCGAGGAACAGGCACCGAGGAGTCTAGTTGTAGAATGTACAGTTAATTTCGTGAAAAGCCTGTTTGAGGTGGTCGTAGTTGCAGAATGTACAATTAGTTTCGGGTGTGCAGCCTCTGGAGGAGCTTTGGCAGCCGAACTAATTGCACGTACTGCAATTAGTTCTTCCCAAAAGTCCGAGATGAGCTGAACTAACTGTACATGTGCATTAAACGCCCACAACGTACCTCGCCCATTACGCTGGCGGGCATAGAGTGGTCTCCCGTTGCTCCTCTACGCTCCGAGCTCGCGGCGCTATCCGCGCACCTGGCAGCACATTCCCGACGTCCATCCGCACCTGGCGGCAAATTCCCGACGTCCATCCGCACCTGGCGGCAAATTCCCGACGTCCATCCGCGCCGCTGTACTCCGATGCCATCAATCTGTCGCGGGCTTCCCCGTACGCCGCCATCCGCGCTATGCCCCGGCAAGCCGAACCGTGTTGCGTCCGCCCTCCTTGGAGCGATAGAGCGCCTTATCCGCCTCGCGCAGCAATGCCTGAATGGAGTTAGCCGCCTCCGACACTTCGGCGACGCCGAAGCTGGCGGTGATGCGGATGTCACCATCCGGCATCGAGAGCGGGCTGTCCGCGATGTCCCGCCGCAATTGCTCGGCGCAAGCCGCTGCTGCCTCCATTCCGGCGGACGGCAGGCAGAGGACGAATTCCTCGCCGCCGTAACGCCCGAACAGCGCGTCCGGTCCCAGCGCGCGGCTGCAGATCGAGACGACGTGGCGCAGCGCCTCGTCGCCCACGTCATGTCCGTATGTGTCGTTGATTTGCTTAAAGTAATCGATATCGAAGAGAAGAATGGACAACGGCTCCCCAGCGGCGGCTGATCGTTCCAATTGCTCTTTGCTCAGGTGAAGGAACCGGGTCCGATTGTAGATCCGCGTGAGCCCGTCATAATAAGCCAGCAGCTGCAGATTCTGCTGCAGTCTCCGCTGCTCCGTCACGTCGATCAGCGTGACGATCCGGCCTGGCCGCGCCTCATTCGGTTTGCGAACGGCGGCCGAGTGAATTCGATAATAGAATACGCCGTCCTTGCCCGGCCACTCGATCTGTTGTTCCACTTGATCAGCTAACGCTGCTTGTTCATCTAGCGCACTTTGCCTGCCTTGCACGTCTTGCCTGTCTTGCGCGCCCTGCATGCCTTGACTAGCTTGTCCGCCATGCTCGTGTTGCCTAGTCTGCTCATCCGCGAACTCCCGTTCGTCTCGGTCGCCCGCCAAGCAGAGAGGGAAGCTGCTGCCGCTCTTCTCTCGCCAGATCTCGTCGATCGATCTTCCAACGTCCGGGTACCCGAGGGAAGGGATCATCGCGGCGGCGGCATGGTTGTAGTCGACGAGGCGTCCATCCGAATCCAGCACGAGCACGCCGTCGCGCATGCTCTCGAAGATCGTGTCCCTGGCGACGGGAACGACGGTCAGCATGCGGTTCGTGAAGATAGCCCACGCCGACAGCGCCGTCGTTAGGCAGGTGAGAACCGGAACCGGGTCCATCCCGTTCGGCGTGAGGCCCATCAGATAGACGAACGCGGCGACGATGGGAACGAGCATGCTGGCGATCAGAATGCCAAGCTGGAGGTGATAAGCTCCTTTGGTCTTCGTCCAATGCCGGGCCAGCAGGAGGACGGCGGCGAACAAGCACCCGAAAGTATAGCTCCCGTGCACGATGTACCATTCGCCCATCTTAATATCGGCCATGGGAGTCGGCGCGCCTTCGCGCAGATAGATCGACTGGTAGAACAAATGGTGATAATCGTTGGTCGCGACTAAGAGGAACGAGATTGCAGGAATGACGAACATCAACAGCTTCCACGCTCCGCGCAGACGCCGTTCCATACCGACGTAATGCATCGCGATCAGGAGGCATAGAGGGGGGGCGAACGGCATGCCGAGATATTCGACCGCAACCCAGAACTTGATCTCATCCAATGAACGGCTGGCAAGTTCGAAAGCGAAGCCCCATGCATAGATGGCGGAGGCGATGGCGTTCAGCGCATAGTAACGAATGCCGGAGAAATTGGACTTCTTCAAGCTCGCGAAGAAGAACAGAATGAGGTTCAAGACGCCGGAGAGGGCGGCGATCGTAATATAGGATGATATCGAGTTACCCATGGGGGACATGTCTCCGTCAATAATAATAGTAGCATCGTACCATAGGAACACGATGAATGGGAACGAATGAAGCGAATAATACCGAATATTGTCAAAAATATAACTTATATCGTCCACTGGGAGTGAACGATAGCGCTTAACTTCCAGTCCTGTCCGGAAGGCGTGAGGACGAGAATGAGACTCTTCCAGTCCATGCCGTCATTCTGATCGGCGCCGGGGAAGTGGAACTCCACGAACGACGCATCCGGATAAATATCCTTGACGTTAAATTCAACGTTGCCCTGGCTGACCAGCTTGTTGGCGGTGATGCTCGGCGCATCGGCGAAGTCTTCGTCATAGACGAACTTCTCGAAGTAGTCGCGGAACGTTAGTTCAATCGGATCGCCGGAGCCGTCATAGACGCCCCAGTCGAACGTTGCCGGATCCTTGAACGACGGGATCTCGTGCGGCAGCCAGACGATATCGTGCCCATCGTCCATATGCGCGTAGGGCGAGAAGCGGAGGCCGGTATCGAGGCTGATCCAATCGAGCAGCCGCGGCAGGTCGCGGTCGCGAAGGGCATCCGCCACTTCATGGGCGGCATCCAGAAGCGCTTCATCCGCGGCAGGCGAAGAAGGCGCAGGATCAGGCGAATTCGTCTCTTCGGGAGCCGAGACTTCGCCAGACGGTGCGGGTTCGGAGCCGGGAACTTCCTGAACGCCGGTAGGAGAGGCTGTCATAGTAGCTTCTGAGCTGGAGGCTGAAGGGGCGGAGTCCGAGCGGTTCCCGGAGCCGCCGGCGCTGCAGCCGGCCAACTGAAGCGCGAGCACCGCCGCTGTGAGGAGCGGGAGCCATCTGCGCGTCATATTCATTCCTCCTATTGAAGAAGTAACGGTAATCGTTAGACGCAAATACGAGCGATATGTTCCGCTTGACCGCATTTGTTCGTCAAAAATGGGCTCTGCTCGTCCGGAATCGCAGGCAGATGAGCCGGAACAACGAACAACGGCAGCGAACCCGATCGGTCCGCTGCCGTTGTTCCATTCTCTCTGATGCTGCCGTACGTTCGGCTTAATCTGTCTTTTTCTTTTTCTGCGGAACGGGGGCTACTGACTTCGTATTCTCCAGCGTATCGTTGACGAACGCCATGTCCTGGTTCTTGGCGTGCATGTTCGTCGTGCCCTTATAGTTGCCGCGATGCGTATCGTTCTCCATGCTCGATTCCCTCCTTGGCAGGCGGCGAATGCGGTACAGCCGCTGCTCCTCATTGTGCGCCGCGGCGCCGTCCATTATCCGGGCAGGGGAACAAGTAGACGCAGCGTCCGTCATTCCGGTATAATGACCTGAGAATTGAACGAGCGCTATCCCGCGGGCCGGCCAGGTCCGACGGCGAACGCGCCAAGTCAGGAGTGTACGAGCAATGGCTTTATCCTGTGGCATCGTCGGTCTTCCTAACGTAGGCAAGTCGACGTTATTTAACGCGATTACGCAAGCCGGCGCTGAGTCGGCCAACTATCCGTTCTGCACGATCGACCCGAACGTCGGCGTCGTTGAAGTGCCGGACGAGCGGCTGCAGAAGCTGGCGGCGATCGTGAATCCGAACCGGATCGTGCCGACTGCCTTCGAATTCGTCGATATCGCCGGTCTGGTGAAGGGCGCCAGCCGCGGCGAAGGCTTGGGCAACAAGTTCCTCGCCAACATCCGCGAGGTCGATGCGATCGTTCACGTCGTTCGCTGCTTCGTCGACGAGAACATCACCCACGTGTCGGGCAAGATCGACCCGATCAACGATATCGAGGTAATCAACCTCGAGCTTATTCTGGCGGACATCGACTCGGTGGAGAAGCGGATCGACCGCAGCCGCAAGAACATGAAGGGCGGCGACAAGAAGTACGCGCAGGAGCTGGAAGTGCTGGAGCGCGTCCGCGCCGCGCTGATCAACGAGAAGCCGGCGCGCAGCGTCGAGCTCTCCGATGAGGAGAAGCTGGTCATCCGCGACCTCCATCTGCTGACGATCAAACCGGTGCTCTATGCGGCTAACGTTCATGAGAGCGAAGCGGCGAATGCCGACGCCAACCCTTACGTGCAGAAGGTTCGCGAATTCGCGGCGGCGGAGAACTCCGAGGTCGTGCCGATCAGCGCGAAGGTGGAGTCGGAGATCGCGGAATTGGAAGGCGAAGACAAGGCAATGTTCCTCGAAGAGCTTGGCCTTGCCGAATCCGGCCTCGATCGTCTCATCCGCGCCGCTTACAAGCTGCTTGGCTTGTACACCTACTTCACGGCCGGCGTGCAAGAAGTCCGCGCATGGACGATCCGCAAGGGGACGAAGGCGCCGCAAGCGGCCGCTGTCATCCACACCGACTTCGAACGCGGCTTCATCCGCGCCGAGGTCGTCTCCTACGAAGACCTCGTGACCGCCGGCTCTATGGGAGCTGCCCGCGACAAGGGCCAGCTTCGCTTGGAAGGCAAGGAGTACGTGGTCGCCGACGGCGACGTCATGCATTTCCGCTTTAACGTCTAAGGAAGGCGATCCGCTCGCCGACAAGCACGAATCGCAGCCTCCGGCTTTGTGGCCGGGGGCTGTTTGCTTTCTCAAACGCCGGGTGCAACATTTGACTCTTCAGCTCCGTCAGGGATCATGCAAGACCATACAGCCAAGATGTGGGAGGAGAAGGGATTACATGAAGCACAAGCAAGCATTGCTCGTATTGACGGCGGCCGGCGTACTCGGCGCTTCGGCAGCGGTAGGCGCTTCCGGGCTGCAAGAGAAGGTTGCCGGATTGCTGCGTTCGGACGTGCAAATTACTGTTAACGGCGAAGCGACGGCGATTGAACCGGTCTACATAAACGGCAGAGCTTATGTGCCGGTTCGGGATGCGGCAGACGCGCTCGGCTATACGATTAACGTACAAGGCAAACAAATCGAGCTGTCTACGCCTGAACCTGTGGAAGATGAACTGGAGGCAATCCAAATGTCCGGCGTCGTCGTGGGCGTATCCCAAGCGACGGACGGCGGCCCGACGCGGTTGGAAGTCCGCGGCGCAGGGGGCGCGCAATGGATGATGCTCTATGCTGACAGCGACACGGCGATCACCGACGAGAGCGGCGCTGTTAAGACCGTCAGCGACATCAAGGAAGGCACGCATATTACGGCCGACTACGGTCCGATCATCGCGATGAGCTATCCGGGCCAATCGTCCGCTTCCAAGATCGTGATCGGCGTAGATCATCTGGTCAAGGAAGATACGGTCAGCCGAGTAGAACTGACCAAGCGCGGCTGGCAGGTGCAGCTTGGCGCGCCGATAGATGAGAACGGCGAGTTCTCCGCTTCCTCCGTCGTGCTGAACGTTAGCGACGATACGCTGGTCGTGAAGAAGAACGGCGAGTCAGTGAAGCTGGAGGATCTGAAGGAAGGGACGAAGGTTCGCGCTTATTACGGACCGATCGAGACGCGGAGCCTTCCTCCGCAAAGCTCGGCAGCGCTGATCGTGGTGCTGGACGGCGATTCGATCGCAGAAGGCTTCCTGGGGCAATAATCCTCTCCGAATAGACAGAAGAGGCGTTCGCAAGGCAGCCAAGCTGCCGGTGAACGCCTCTATTTGTTACCCTCTGCGCCGTTGTCTCTGTTCAGCTGTCCGATTGAACTTGCCGAGCAGCTCGCCGAGCTTGCGGCAGTCTTCCTCAGGCCACTCGTTCAGCAGCTTGGCATAGAACTCTTTGCGGCTCCGTCGCACCTCCGTCAGCATGGCCGGCACGCCGTCGGTAATCCGCAGCAGGCTGACCCGCGCGTCTTGAGGGTCTGCCATCCGCTCGACATACCCTTTGGATTCGAGCGCAGCCGTCTGACGGCTGGCCGTCGAGATGTCCAGCTGCAGCTCATCGGCAAGCGCCTTGATGCCGACGGGTCCTTTGCGTTCCAAGTACCGAAGCAGCAGATATGCTGAACGATCCAGCTCGATGCCGCTCAGGCCGGCTAATCGAACCGCTTCCGCGCGACGCATGAAGATGGCGATCTCCATCTCAATGGCGTCGAACACTTCATCTCCCATCTCCATGGCCACTCCCGTTCCGAATGTCATCCTTATTTCTAGCTTACCGTTGATAGACGGCAGGTGCAAGGTTGTTCGCCTGCTGATTTTTCCATTGACGCTTAATAACTTGTATCATACAATGTTAAGGTTGTATCATGCAACCGATGATTCGCCGACGAGGCATGATGATGAATTTATAGGCAAGGGGAAGATCGTGTTCATGCGTCAGAAAAGTTTGTTTAGGCACGACTGGCATTTCATCCTGAACCACAAGCAACTTCGCATAGCGGTGGCGATCCTGCTGCTCGTTCCGGTGCTCTATGCAGGGATGTTCCTGTCAGGCTACTGGAATCCGTATGACAAGCTCGACAAGCTCCCGGTTGCGGTCGTCAACCTGGATCACGGAGCGGCGATCTCCGGGCAGCAGCTCGATGTCGGCAAGGATATGGTCGACGAGCTGAAGCGGACGAACAGCTTCGATTATCGCTTCGTTAATCTGGAGGAAGCGGACGAAGGACTGGAGACGGGAGAGTACTATCTAAGCATAGTGATTCCGGAGAACTTCTCCGCGAATATCGCGTCGCTGAACGGCGATCATCCCGAGCAGGCGCAGCTGATCTACAAGACCAATCCGGGCAACAACTACGTGTCCGGCCAGATCGGCAGCTCCGCCTTGACGAAGCTGAAGGATGAAGTCAGCCAGAACATTATTAAGACTTATACGACGACGGTAATGGACAGCATCCGGCAGCTATCCGACGGCTTCGCGCAAGCAGGCGAAGGCGCAGGCAAGCTGTCCGAAGGCGCGGCTAGCGCCAAAGAAGGAGCCGACCAGCTGGAGGCCGGCATCGGCTCGCTGAAGGACGGCGCCTACAAGCTGGAGGATGGTCTATCCCCGCTCGCCGACGGGATGAAGAAGCTGCGGCAGAGCGCGGAGCAACTGCAGGATGGCGCCGCATCGCTGTCCGGCGGCTTGGGCAAGCTGGACGCCGCCGAGGCGCAGCTGGCCAAGAGCAGCGCGGGCGTAGACGCGAATCTGGCGCAGCTGGCGGCTGGATTAAGCGATGAGCAGAAGCGGGCGGCCGGAGCTTCGGATGAAGCCGTTCAATTGAGCGAAGCTCTCAAGAAGTTCGCCGGCGAGCATCCCGATCTAGCGTCGGATGAGGCGCTGGCCGCTATCATGAAGTCGAGCGAACAACTGGAAGCAGACAGCTCTGCGTCGCAACAGGCGGCGGCTCAGCTGGCCAAGTCGGCTGCAGGCTTGAGCGCAGGCCATACCAAGCTGACCAACAGCTTGGAGGCCGTATCGTCGAGCCTTGCGGCTAGCGCGAAGGGCGGTTCGGAGCTGGCCGCGGGCATGAGCCAATTCAACGCTGGGCTTGGGTCTTGGAGCCAAGGCTTTAGCGCGTTCGGCGCCGGGCTCCACTCGCTGGCCGACGGCTCCGCGCAATTGAACACCGGGGCGGAGGCGCTTGCGCAAGGGTTCGTCAGCTTGGTCAACGGCTCGCAGGAGCTGAGCGGCCAATTGCAGGACGCCGCGGCCCAATCGGCAGGCGCCGGAGCCAGCGACGAGATGCTGAACATGTATGCGCAGCCGATTCAACTAGTCGAGCAGCCGATATCCGGGGTGCCGAACTACGGCACGGGATCGGCGCCGTACTTCTTGGCTCTCGGCCTTCTGGTCGGCGGTCTGATGGCATTCAACATCATTCCGTTTAACTTCCCGGCGAGCCCGCAGGTAGGCGGCTTGAAGTTTACGTTTAGCAAGATGGGGGTGTTCTATGTCATCTCCGTTGTGCAGACGATTATCGTGAACGCGCTGCTATTGTTCGCCTTCGGCATTAAGCCGGTCAACCTTCCGATGATGCTGCTGTACAGTCTGCTTGTCTCGTTGACCTTCATGACGCTGATCATGATGCTCGTGGTCTTGCTGGGCACGTTCGGCAAGCTGCTCGGCGTCGCGCTGGTCGTCACGCAGCTCTCGTCGAGCGGAGGCACGTTCCCATTCGAGCTGGCGCCGCAGTGGATTCAGGCGATCGGCCGATGCCTGCCGATGACCTACGTGCAGCGCGGCTTCCATGCGGCGATCTCGACGGGCGAATGGAGCGTATATTGGAAGAACTTCGGCATCCTGCTGGCCTTCTTGGCCGGATTCATCGTCGTGATGCTCATTCGCAACTTGATGGCATCCCAATCCGGCAAGCTGCAGCCGAAGGCTGCGGGAGCGCATTAAGCGGGAAGGCGGCGGTTGGCCGCTTGAACGTTAACGGGCCGATCCGCCCGGTCTTTGCTTAAGACCGGGCGGATCGGCCCGTTTATTGTTGGGGCGCATTGGGCGGATTCATTTAAGAGGCGTTCGAGATGAGATTCAGATCCCGCGCCGCTTCCAGCTCCTCCAGCAGCAATTGCAGCGGCCGGCTGACGAAGGCGTCCTTCCGCATCACGAAGCTCGTGCGCAATCGGCGGTCGGGTGCCGGGAGCTCGTGAATCCGCAGCGTCCCTTCCTCCGCTTTCTTGGCTACGACGGACCTGGCCAGCATCGATATGCCAAGGCCGGCTTCGACGCCCCCTATAATCGCCTCTAGAGTGCCGAACTCCATCATTCGCAGTTTGGACCATGCGTTAGCCTTCAGCCACTTCTCCATCATCTGCCGATAATAACAGCGCCCGGCGAATACGAGAACAGGCTTGGGGGCCGCATCCATCAGCCGATCCACCCCGGCATCCGAGACGATCACCATCTCTTCGTCGAAGGCCGGAATCGCCAGGAGATCCTCGTGCTCCACTGGTCCCGCGAGGAATGCCCCGTCTACTTCGTAGCGCAGAATCCGTTCCTCCATCGGGATGCTGTTCTCGGTCGTCAGCGTGATCTCCACTTCGGGATAGCGCTTGTGGTAGCTTGCGAGCAGCTTCGGCAGCCGCACCGCGGCGCTCGTCTGCGTCGAACCGATAGCCAGCGTCCCTCGAGGCTCGCTCGACGAGGTGACGGCCTGCGCCGCTTCCTCCAAGAGACCCAGAATCTTGTCGGCATAGGTAAGGAGCGACTTGCCGCTGGAGGTGAGCGTCATGCCTCGATTGTGCCGATAGAACAGCACAGTCTGCAGATCCGTCTCCAATTGCTGAATTCGCGCGGTGACATTGGATTGGACGTAATTCAGCTTAGCTGCCGCCTTCGTGATGGAGCCTTCATTCGCGACGGCTTGAAAGACTCGCAAATCTCCGCTTTCCATTGCCTTCCCTCCTTGATATCGATATGAATGATGGCTGATATTATTTCTAATTATTTTATATGAAACCAAGGATCGAATACAATAGCAAATATCATAGAAGGTGTGGGAGGCAGATGGAAATGAACCGTATGCTATATGCTTCACTTATTCTCGCGATGACGCTGCTCGGCGGATTGGCGTTCCCGGTCGGCAGGCTTGGCATGGAAGGCGCCAGCCCCTTCCTGCTGATGGCCGTCCGGTTCGCCGTCGCGGGCGCCGGCATGGCGCTGGCCACGGCGCGAAGGCCGCAGCCTCGCGGCTGCCATTCGTGGCTGAGGCTGGCGGTCATCGGGGTATGCAATTGCGCGGGCGTTATGGGTTGCGCCTACTACAGCATGCATTGGATTACATCCGGCGAATCCGCCATCCTGACGTTCGTCAATCCGCTGCTGGTCATCGTGCTGGGCACGGCGTTCCTGGGAGCGCGCTATGGAGCGAAGCAGTGGATCGGGGTGCTCATCGGACTGCTCGGCGTGGCGGCGACCTTCGGCACGCACTTCCAGGTGCAGCCGGGTACGTTCATCGGCTTGCTGGGGGCGTTGTTCTTCGCGGCATCGACGTTATTGATCAAGCGCTGGGGCGGCGCGTATGACAGCTTCGTCATGACGGCCTATCAGATGATTTTCGGAAGTATCGCATTGTTTGTCCTAAGCTTGACTTCGGAGAGCCCGCATCTGACATTCGATGGAACGACGATCGGCTCGCTGCTGTGGCTGATCTTGATGAATTCCGTCGTGCAGTTCACGATCTGGACTTACCTGCTTCGGAACAGCGATCCGGCGCGCACGAGCGCGTTCATGTTCCTGGCGCCTTTCTTCGGCGTGCTTGGCGGCTGGGCGATTATGGGCGAGCGCCTTCACTGGTATGTCGGGGCGGGCGGCGTCTTGATCGGCATCGGCATCTTCTTGGTCAATTGGCAGCCGAAGCCGCGGACGCAATCGCGAATACTTCCAGCTGAACGTTAATTCCAGCCCATCACGATGCGAACGAATTGTGATATAATATTGCACAGCATAAATGGAGCTTATTACGGAGGTTGAAGAGAAGTGCTGGACCGTCTGCAAGTGTTGGCGGATCGATATGAGAAGCTGAGCGAGCTGCTGTGTGATCCGGACGTCGTGAACGATTCGACACGTCTGCGCACGTATGCGAAGGAGCAATCGGATCTGAATGAGGCTTATCAGGCTTATTTGGAATATAAATCGGTCATGGAACAATTAACGAGCGCCAAGGCCATGCTGGAAGAGAAGCTGGACGACGAGATGCGCGAGATGGTGAAGCTCGAGATCGAGGAGCTGTCGGAGCGGCAGACGTCGCTGGAGGAGCAGATCCGTATTCTGCTGCTGCCGAAGGACCCGAACGACGATAAGAACGTCATTGTGGAGATCCGCGGCGCGGCTGGCGGGGAAGAGGCGAACCTGTTCGCGGCGGAGCTGTACCGGATGTACGCGAAGTATGCGGACAGCCAGGGCTGGAAGACGGAGCTGCTGGAAGCGAGCGTCAGCGACCTGGGCGGCTTCAAAGAAGTGATTTTCACCATTAACGGCGCCGGCGCATATAGCAAAATGAAGTTCGAGAGCGGCGCTCACCGCGTGCAGCGCGTGCCGGAGACGGAGTCGGGGGGACGCATCCATACGTCGACGTCGACCGTCGTCGTCATGCCGGAGGCGGAAGAGCTCGACATCGAGATTCTCGATAAGGACATCCGCGTCGACACGTTCTGCTCCAGCGGAGCGGGCGGCCAGTCCGTCAACACGACGAAGTCGGCGGTTCGCGTCACGCACATTCCGACGGGCATCGTCGCGACGTGTCAGGACGGCAAGTCGCAGAACGACAACAAGGCGAAGGCGCTGCAGGTGCTGCGGACGCGCATCATGGATATTAAGCTGCAGGAAGAAGAAGCGAAGTATGCGGGCGAACGCAAGGAGAAGATCGGCACGGGCGACCGCAGCGAGCGGATCCGCACGTACAACTTCCCGCAGAGCCGGGTGACCGACCACCGCATCGGCTTGACGCTGCACAAGCTCGACGCCGTGCTGAACGGCGAGATGAACGAGATTGTGCAGGCGCTCACGCTGGCGGAGCAGACCGAGCTGATGGAGCGGGAAGGCATGGCGTAAGGCTGGACCGATGGAGCTGTGTGCTCAGCTTTTGAAGCGGGGCGTTGGTCGGAGCGCGGCACCCTCATTCGGGCGCATCGTCCGGCACGATTGGCGCTGACGGCCTGCGGATGAATAAGACGCGCGGCGGCGGCCAACCCTTCCGAGTGAGGGGGAGGCCGCCTTTCTGCTGCTGTTTGGCTTGATCCGACGGATCGGCGCGCAGATGGACCGGCTGGTCATAGCGCTATCGGGCAAAGGGCGGCGATTGTGTATTAAAATTAATATACATCTGCGCTTGGAATGCATAATTTGCTCCATCGTGAGAAATTCGGAAAATGTGGGCTAAATTTAATACATATTGAACGCCGGAGACGGTTGAGATGACGAAAGAAGTGCGAGCGCGGGAGAGGAGTCGGCTGACGATGGAGCGGGAACGGGAGAGCGCGGCGCTGAACGCGGAGGAGCCGAGCATGGAGGAGCCAAGCGTGAAGGAACCGAGCATGAAGGAGCCGAGCGTGGAGGAACCAAGCGTGAATAAGCGGAATGCGAAGGCCCCCAGCGCAAAGGAACTAGGCGTGCAAGAAGCGAGCGCGGAGGATCCGAATGTGACAGAAGCGAACGCGGAGGAGCTGAATGTGACAGAGCCGAGCGCGGAGGATCCGAATGTGGCAGAGCCGAACGCACTGGAGTCGGGCGCGAACGAACCGCCCCGGCCGATGACGATCGGCGAGGCCTGGCGCGCCGGCGCGGCGAAGCTGCGCGAAGCAGGCGTCGGCGAAGAGGACGCGAACGCGGAGCTGCTGCTGCTGCATGCGCTTGGCATCGGCAAGGCCGAGCTGCTGCGCGATCTTCGCGAGCCGATGCCGGCGGCGAAGCTGGAGGCGTGGGAGCGGAGCCTCGCGCGCAAGGCGGCGGGTGAGCCGGTCCAATACATCATGGGCCGGCAAGCGTTCTACGGGCGTTGGTTCGAAGTGACGCCCGACGTGCTCATTCCGCGGCCGGAGACGGAGCTGCTTGTCGAGGCCGTGCTGGCCGCATGCGGCGGCGGTGCGCTGACGGCGCTCGACGTCGGCACGGGCAGCGGCGCCATCGCCGTCACGCTGGCGGCCGAGCGGCCGGCGTGGCGCGTGTACGCGTCCGACCTGTCGGCGGACGCGATTGCCGTGGCGCGGGGCAATGCCCGCGCCAATGATGCGGACGAACGGGTGACGTTCGTCCGCGGGGACCTGCTCGCGCCGTTCGTCGGCGGCGCGGGCGGCGGGCAGTTCGGGGAGGCAGGGCTGGCGGTGGACATCCTCGTGTCCAACCCGCCGTACATTCCCTCCGCCGACCTGCCGGGCTTGCAGCGCGAGGTGCGCGATCACGAGCCGCGCCTCGCGCTGGACGGCGGCCCGGACGGGCTCGCGCCGTACCGCCGCATGGCGGCGCAGCTGCGCGGTCTGCCGCGCTTGCCGCGGCTGGTCGCGTGGGAGGTCGGCGCCGGGCAAGCCGAGGACGCCGCCGCCCTGCTCCGCGAGGCCGCGGAGTGGGAGCGGATCTGGTTCGTGCGCGACTACGCCGGCATCGACCGGCATGTCCTCGCGATCCGCTCCGAATAGACCGAGGCGACAACGCCGCGCGTGACTCCAAGAGAGGAATCCCATTACTCGCCGGAGGCCGTGCGGCGTCTTACTTTTTGCCCCAGCCGCCCCTCAGTTGCCTCTTAGTTGCCTCTTAGTTGCCCCTCATCTTCCCCTCATCTTCCCCTCAGTTGCCCCTCAGCATCTCCAACGTTCTCTGGACCTCGAGTCCTTCGCGGAAGGTGATCAGGTCGTGATGGTCGCCTCGAATGGCTCTGGCTACATGATCGACCAGCTCGAGAAGATGGTCATGCTGCTCCAGGGCAAGTTCCGTGAAGTCTTCTTCGGCGCGGCCAATTCGCAGGCCAGACCAATCGATCAACTGAGCGGTTCCCTCGCTGCCGTAGATCGTGAGGGACGCTTCTTCCTTGACGCCCGCCTGGCTTAATCCGTCGATCAGCACCGGAATCGGGTCATTCCCGCCGTCCGTCAATGCCATCCACGCGGTAATGCCGGTCTCGCACGCCTCGGAGTCGGCGGGATACTCTACCCGGGTGATGATCTCGCCGGCCTTGCCGAAGCATCGATGCGCGAGCTGGAGGAAGTGCGGAAGCACTTCCCTTACGAATCCGCCTTGCTCCCGGGAGGATATCCACGAATTGCGCTGCCAAGAACGCGGCCATTGCGGGAAATGGGCTTTGATCGCGATCTTGCGAATAGCGCCGAGCTTCCCTTCCCGAACCAGATTCAGAAGCGCTCTGCCGGAAGGCCGATAATAGGTAGGGAAATTCATCGCATGAACCACGCCGGCCCGGTCGGCTGCCGCCAGCATCTCCTCGGCTTCCTCGACCGAATTGGCAAGAGGCTTCTCGCAGAGAAGATGCTTCCCGGCGCGCAGAATATCCAAAGCTATCGCATGGTGATGCTTCGGGGGAACGGCGAGGTAGATCAGGTCGACCTGTTCTCTCTCCAGCAGGGACCGATAATCGCTGTAAGCGGCAACCCCTTCGCTTGAACCCAGGTGGCTGTGCAGTAAATCAAGGTTCTGTTCGCAAAGCGCGGCGACCTCCATGGCAGG
Organism: Cohnella lubricantis; assembly: GCF_014212015.1. Classification (GTDB taxonomy): domain Bacteria; phylum Bacillota; class Bacilli; order Paenibacillales; family Paenibacillaceae; genus Cohnella; species Cohnella lubricantis. Next base: position 64,201 of record NZ_JACJVN010000021.1, read on the forward strand.
GTGAGCGTCCAAAGCCTGTTTGACCTTGCTGCCGACGCTGCCTAATCCAATGATGCCGACTTTGATCTGATCCATGTCCATCTCCATATGCGTATGCCTCCGACTTATTTAATAGATAGGCTCAATGTAAGAAGATAGGTCCATTGTAAGACGCTCCTTTCCATTAGACAAATTAATGTTTATAATCCAGATAATTAGATTTACTAATTGATAAATGGTGAAAAGGGTGAATCGGTTGACTCTTCTTCAAGCACGCGTCTTCCTTGCCATTGCGCGCAGCGGAAGCATCACCAAAGCGGGGGATCAGCTTAATCTCACGCAATCCGCCGTCAGTCAGCATCTCGCTTCGCTGGAATCGGAATTGGGGCTGACGCTCTTTCACCGCAGCAAGTCCGGGGTCTCCTTAACCGATGCCGGACAGACGCTTCTTCCCTTCGCCCGCGAATTGCTTCAAGGCGAGGAACAGCTCCAGCAAGCGGCCGCCGCAATCCGGGGGGTTCAGATCGGCGCTTTGACGATCGGCTGCTTTCCCAGCTTCATGGCTGCGCATATGCCGCGTCTAATCAAAGGATTCAAAGACCTCTATCCCGGAATCGACATTGAATTTCGGGAGGGCAATTACGAAGAGATTGCCGGCTGGCTTCTGGAAGGATCTATCGATGTCGGCTTTAACGTATTCGCCGAAGCGCCGCTTCAGTTTACTCCGCTCATGGAGGAGCCGCTCGTGGCGGTGATCCCGCACGACCACAGCTTGAAGGAGCTGGCCGAAGTTCCCGTCGATCAGCTTCTGAACGAGCCCTTCATTCGGGATACCGGCTGCGAACGCTTCCTGGAGCGGCTATTTCCCGATCCTGCCCGCCAGCCCCCTTATCAGTTTGGCGTTCGCGACACATTCGCGATATTGGCCATGGTGCAATCCGGACTCGGCATTACCGTATTGCCCAAGATGTCCGTACCTGACGGCATGCCAGGTATCCGCACCTGCGAGCTGATGCCGAGGCTGCTGCGCACGATTGGCCTCTCCTCCCATTCTCGCCGTCCGCTGTCCCCCGGGGCTTCCGCCTTCATGCAGTACATTTTCCGCCTTCACGGCAAGTAATCTCGCGTCGCATCCTATCGCATTCCTTCGCATCCCGCCGCGCCTCCGTGACTTCTCTACCATTTCCCCATTCGTAGGTTTATAGAATCGGCTGCCGGACATACTAGGGCTAAGACGTTCCGGAACGCATCGCACGGCGCCGACGGGCGCTCACAAGGAGCGAGCACGATGCGTGGTCTTATCCCGGCAATTATTCTTATGACCGTTGTATTGATCGGCGGGACGGCGGTGTCCTCCCATTTCTCTTCTGCGGCAGGCCCGGCTTCCTCTGGGGCAGGAGCCATTCCAGATGAAGCGATCCGGATTCGCATTCTTGCCAATTCGGACAGCGATGAAGATCAGGCAGTGAAGCGAGCGGTTCAGAGCCGCGTATCAGAGGAGATCGTATCCTGGGGCAAGATGCCTTCCACGATCGATGACGCCAGAGCGCTCATTCGTTCGCACCTGCAGGACATTCAAGAGGCGGCGGACAGCGTGCTGGAGGCGGAAGGCGCCGATTATGGCGCGAAGGTTGAGCTGGCCGTCGTCCCATTCCCGGACAAGACGTTCGAAGGCCGCGTCTATCCGGCTGGCGAATACGAAGCGTTGCGCGTCACGCTGGGCGAAGGAGAAGGGGCGAACTGGTGGTGCGTGCTGTTCCCGGCGCTCTGTCTGGCTGGCGCGACTTCGGACGAAGATGCTCAGGGTCAAAAAGGTGTTGAGGCGAACGGCGCTGAGCGATCCGATGCGCCGAAGCCCGCGAAGTCCACGCAAGCCGTTAATACAGTTGCCCAAGCGTCTCATGAAGACTCGGCAACGGCTGCACAGCAGGCTGCGCCGGATCGCGATGAGCCGAAGACGGAATTCTTCCTCGTCGTGATGCTGAAGAAGCTGTTCGCGTGGCTGGCCTCCCTGTTCTCTTAAAGAGCGCTCGGCCCGTGTGATATAATATACGGCATCAATCATCTGCTGATAAAGAAGAGGATACTCCATGACGAAGCTAACGATCTACTGGCCGCCGGAGAAGACGGACGCCGGCGTGCGCGAGGCCGCCGCGGCGATCGCTTCCGGCGGCGTCGTTGCGTTTCCGACCGAGACGGTGTACGGTCTCGGCGGCGATGCGCGGAACGCGGAAGCGGTGGAGCGGATTTTCGCGGCGAAGGGGCGGCCGTCGGATAATCCGCTGATCGTGCACTTGGCCGGCGCGGAGGACGCGGCCAAGCTGGCGTCTGCCATCAGCTCGCTCGAGCGCCGGCTGATGGAGCGGTTCTGGCCCGGACCGCTCACGCTGGTGCTGCCGGTCCGGCCGGGCGCGGTCTCCGCGCGGGTGACCGCCGGGCTCGACACCGTCGCGGTGCGCGTGCCGGACCATGAGCTGGCCCGCCGGCTCATCGCCGAATCGGGCTGCCCGATCGCCGCGCCGAGCGCGAACCGCTCCGGCAGGCCAAGCCCGACGCGCGCCGATCACGTGCTCGAGGATTTGGACGGCCGCATCGACGGCGTGCTGGACGGCGGCCCGACCGGCATCGGCTTGGAATCGACCGTCGTCCGCGTGCTGGACGGCGCGATTCATGTGCTGCGCCCCGGCGGCATTACGGCCGAGCAGCTTCGCGAAGCGGCCGGCGGCGATGCCGAAGTGATCGCGGCATCGGCCGGCGAAGCTGCGGCGGCAGAAGCTCAGCCCGCCGACGCCATAGCGGCAGCTCCTGCCGCAGGCAAGCTCGCCGGCGCCGACGCCGCATTAGCCGGGGCTGCCGCCAACGCTGTATCCGCGTCAGTCGAGCCTGCTGATGCCGCCATGGCAGCGGACGCCGACGCCGGCGCCCGCGCCATACCTGCCGCCGAGGAAGCCCCGCGCTCCCCCGGCATGAAGTACACGCACTACGCCCCGCAAGGCGAGATGGCGGTCGTGACCGGCGCCGACCCGGCCCGCGTGCGCGAGGCCGTGCAGCAAGCCGCCGACCGCGAACGCGCCGGCGGCCGCCGCGTCGCCGTGCTCGCGTGCGCCGAGCACGCGCCTGGCTATCGCGCGGACGCGGTGCTCGGGCTCGGCTCACGCGCCGAGCCCGAGCAGGCGGCGCAGGCGCTCTACGCCGCGCTCCGCGAATGCGACGAGCGCGGCATCGGCTTCATCCTCGCGGAAGGCTACCCCGAGGACGGCATCGGCGCCGCGCTCATGAACCGGATGCGCAAAGCCGCCGGAGGACGCGTTATTAGCGTTTGATCAAAAGCAGGATTTAATCTCAAATCGAACTAACTCCGAGCCCCCGCCGCCGCCCCGCCCCGCCGCCTCCAAGCAACCCAAGGGACATGTTCCTCTCCTTGTCCGCATATGTTGAGGTATCGGCGCGCGAGGCTTGTTCGTGTCGCGCTCGCCGCCGACAGTACCGCGCGTCACGTGCATGCGGCAAGGGGGAACCAGAAGGATGGATACAATGTCCGCGTCCGCGGGGCACATGCTCACCATCATCATTATGGCCGTCGCTCTAGGCATGGACGCCTTCTCGCTCGGCGTCGGCATCGGGCTCAAAGGCGTGCGCAAGCTGGACGTTCTCAAGTTAAGCACGGTCATCGCGCTGTTCCACGTCCTAATGCCGCTCGCCGGCATGATAATGGGCTACTACGTGAGCGGCCTGCTGGGCGGCGTCGCCACCTCCGCGGGCGGAGCGCTGCTTCTGCTGCTGGGCGGGCATATGATCTACAGCTCGCTGCGCGGCGAATCGGTCCAATCGTTCAACCACCGCACATTCTGGGGCGTGCTCGTCTTCGCGATGAGCGTCAGCGTCGACTCCTTCTCCGTCGGCGTATCGTTAGGAATGTTCGCGTCGCATATTATGGTTACGGTGCTGACGTTCGGCTTCTTCGGCGGCGTGATGAGCGTGATGGGACTGATGCTCGGAAGGCGGATCAGCGGCACGCTAGGCGGCTACGGAGAAGCGCTCGGCGGCGCGATTCTGTTTGCATTCGGAATCCTATTTCTGCTATAACTAGATTCACCATATACCGATCTGCTAGCAACACCCAATCAGCGTTCGCGCTGCGGGAAGGAGGAAGATGGCATGTCCCAACCGTCGAGAATTCTCATCGTCTGCACAGGCAACACGTGCCGGAGCCCGATGGCGGAGTCGATGCTGCGTAAGCTGGCGGAACAGAAGTCTCTCCCCATCGAAGTCAAGTCCGCCGGCGTATCCGCGGTGAACGGGCTGCCGGTCTCCAGCCATGCCGCAGAAGCGTTGCGCAAGCGCGACCTGCCGGTTCCGGAAGGCTCCTCGGCGCTGACGGCCGAGACGGCCGAATGGGCGGACCTGATTCTCACCATGACATCCGGCCACAAGAGAGCCGTTCTGGAGCGCTACCCATCCGCGGCCGGCAAGATCTACACGCTCAAAGAGTACGCGCTTAGCGGAGAAGCCGCCATGGCCGATCTGGCCGAAGCGGAGCGAATCTACGCCGACTGGCAGCTGAAGCAGGCGCTTGGCGAGAGCTTGTCCGCGGAGGATCGGGAGCGGCTATTGGAGCTGCAGCGGAGACTCCCGAGCTTCGATGTCGCCGACCCGTTCGGCGGGCCGCTGGAAGTGTACGAGAGCTGCGCGGAGGAGATTGCGGAAGCGCTGGAGATCGCCGCGAGCAAGATGGCGGAATCCGATTGATTTTTCCCCAAGCCTCCGTTATGATGAGAATACAAGTTGCGGTTCCGATGTAACTGGCGACACAAGGTGGGCCTAACCACGGTGGAGCATCGGAATAACGGCCGGTCGCCTGGGCAGAGAGCAGCGTGCGTCTTTTCGCGCGTTTGCTCTTTTTTCGTCTTTTTTCGCGCTTTTAGGTATAATACAAGTTGACTATAAGGGAGGTTATGACAAGCATGATTATCGCAATAGGGGCCGACCACGCCGGCTATCGCCTGAAGGACGTTATTGTGCCTTTTCTGAAGGCTCAAGGCCATGAGATCATCGACGTAGGCTGCAATTGCGCCGATTCCGTCGACTACCCGGACTACGCCGTTCCGGTCTGCGACAAAGTCGTCCAAGGCGAGGCGGAGCGCGGCATCCTGATCTGCGGCACCGGCATCGGCATGTCGATCGCCGCCAACAAGACGCCCGGCATCCGCTGCGCGCTTGTGCACGACCTGTTCTCCGCGAAGGCGACGCGCGAGCATAACGATACGAACGTGCTGGCGATGGGCGAGCGGGTGATCGGACCGGGCGTGGCCGAAGAGATCATCAAGATCTGGCTCGATACGCCGTTCTCGCAAGGCGAGCGCCACAAGGGCCGTCTCGGCAAGGTAGCGGCGATTGAGTCGCAATATTCGCTTCATCCCTAACATCACCCCGGCTGACAGGGGAGGAATATAGGCATGACCATGTTCGAAAATGTACCTTCCCGTGAGCTCCCGAAGATAGCGGACGAAGTAGAGCGGTCGCTCCGCGAGCTGGCGTCTGCCGGCGGGCTGCGCGCAGGCCGCATCCTCGTCATCGGCTGCAGCACCAGCGAGGTGCGCGGCGAGCGCATCGGCACTTCCGGCGCCGAAGAGATTGCGGCGCTCGTCTACGAAGGCGTCGAGCGGGTTCGCGCGGAGATCGGCTTCCAGCCGGTCTGGCAATGCTGCGAGCATCTCAATCGCGCGCTCGTCGTCCCTCGCGGGCTGGCCGAGGCGAAGGGCTGGACGATCGTCTCGGCCGTGCCGGTGCGCAAGGCCGGCGGGTCGATGGCCGCCTATGCGTATCGCAGGCTGGCCGATCCGTGCTTGGTGGAGTCGCTGCAGGCGGACGCCGGCATCGACATCGGCGAGACGCTGATCGGCATGCATCTGCGGCCGGTCGCGGTGCCGGTCCGGCCGTCCGTGCCATGGATCGGCGCGGCGAGGCTGACGATGGCGTATACGCGGCCGAAGCTGATCGGCGGGGAGCGCGCGGTCTACGCGCTGCCGGAGCGTGACGGCGAGACGCCGGCTTCGGGAAGCTGCGACTAGGCGGCGCGGGCTTCAATAGATTTTTATCGGAATATTCGATCGAACTTACCATTCTTGAATCCCAGGGAGGATGTATCGGCATGGAACAACTGCGCAAGCAAGACCCCGAGATCGTCAAAGCGATGAATCTGGAATTGACGCGCCAGCGCGACAATCTGGAGCTGATCGCTTCGGAGAATATCGTCAGCGAGGCCGTTCTGCAAGCGATGGGCACGGTGCTGACGAACAAGTACGCGGAAGGCTATCCGGGCAAACGCTACTACGGCGGCTGCGAATACGTGGACATTCCGGAGGAGATCGCCCGCAACCGCGCGAAGGAGCTGTTCGGCGCCGATCATGCGAACGTCCAGCCGCACTCCGGCGCGCAAGCGAACCTGGCCGTCTACCTCGCGGCTTTGAAGCCCGGCGACACCGTGCTCGGCATGAACCTCGCGCACGGCGGCCACTTGACGCACGGCAGCCCGGTCAACGCCTCCGGCTTGTTCTACAACTTCGTCGCTTACGGCGTGGACGAGAAGACGTTCACGATCGATTACGACGAAGTCCGCAAACTGGCGTTTAAGCACCGTCCGCGCCTCATCGTCGCCGGCGCCAGCGCTTATCCGCGCATCATCGACTTCGAAGCGCTCGGCAAGATCGCCCAAGATGTCGGCGCGCTGTTCATGGTCGACATGGCCCACATTGCGGGCCTCGTCGCCGGCGGCCAGCACCCGAGCCCGGTGCCGCACGCGCACTTCGTCACGACGACGACGCACAAGACGCTGCGCGGACCGCGCGGCGGCATGATCCTGTGCCGTAAGCCTTGGGCAGCAGCCATCGACAAGGCCGTCTTCCCGGGCACGCAGGGCGGTCCGCTCATGCACATCGTCGCGGCCAAGGCGGTCGCGCTGGGCGAAGCGCTGCAGCCGTCGTTCAAGGAGTATGCGCAGAACGTGGTGACGAACGCGAAGGTGCTGGCTGACACGCTGCTGGCCGAAGGGCTGAACCTCGTCTCCGGCGGCACGGACAACCACCTGATGCTGATCGATACCCGCAACCTGAACATCAGCGGCAAGGACGCCGAGCACGTGCTCGACTCCGTCGGCATCACGGTGAACAAGAACGCAATTCCGTTCGACCCGACGAGCCCTTTCGTCACGAGCGGCATCCGGGTCGGCACGCCGGCCGTCACTTCCCGCGGCATGGACGCGGACGCAATGAAGACGATCGGCCAAGTGATCGCGCTCACGCTGAAGAACCCAAGCGACGAAGCGAAGCTGGAGCAAGCCCGCGGCATCGTGCGCGGCCTCTCCTCGCAATACCCGCTCTATCCGGGACTGGCCTATTAATCGATCGCCTCGCTCGAATTCGCGCAAGACTGGGCCAGAATGGACGGGACGCACGGCAGCTGCCGCGGCGTCCCGCTTTTTTTTTATCGTTCCGAACAGGGGGCGTAAGCCCGAATGTGGTCGATATTTCATACACGCTGCCTCCCTTCTCCTCCTTTCCCTCCGCAATCCTCGCTTGACGCACACAATCAGGCCCAGCTGCATTAACTATTAGAGCGGCGCCGATCGGTTAAAAATAAGCAAAATCAGCCCTTTGCGTTTGACGCGGCCAAGAGATAAGGGTTATACTTGGAATACGCTTAATTTCCGGCTGTTCTCGCCGGAAAGCGGGGGAACCAATCAATAGGGGCGAATTGCGCGAGTCTCGAGCTTGGCGCATAGGGTACCATCTGACCCGAGCCCGACAGCTAACCTCGTCAGCAGTAGGATGGGTCAATCCATAGATTATCCGCGAACATTGACCCTGTTAACCAGGGTCATTTTCTGTTTTCTTGACCCCTTGCTGGCAAGCGTGCCCGTTCTTCTAAGCCGCGTGTGTAGATGAATAGCGAGCCCGCCGGCTCTAGAACGATCAACCGGACAAGGAGGATGTAAGATGTCGCTGCCCCATGACTATTTAGACAATAACGCCGAAGCCGACGCTTTAGGCCCTGTGATGGGAATGATTGGCCCGCTGTCGATGGCCGAATCCGAATCCGACGCCAACACTGCTCCCCGAGCTGAAGCCTCTATAAAGCATTTGCACGTCAATCGTTCCACGCTGATTCTGCCCGACCGTCTCATCGCCGATGATTCCGAAGCGATGCGCTATCTGGCCGGCCATGAAGAGATCAGCCACGTGCTGTTAGCCGGCTCGGACAGCTTGGATCTGCCGATCGGCCGCCTGCGCGAGGTCATGGAACTGCTCGCAGCGGTTGAGCATATCCGGATGATTCGGCTGTGCTCGAGAATTCCCGCTCTTCAGCCGGAGCGTATTATCGGCAACGGGGAGCTGCTCGATCTGCTCTCGGCCCAATCCAACCCGAACCGCAGCCTCCATCTGATGATGCAATTCCATCGTCCGGAGGAAGTGAACAACCGTGCGGCCGAAGCGTTCCGTGCACTTAGCGCTGCCGGAGTCGGACTTGTGGGCGAGGTTCCGTTCCTGCCGGGATCGGATGCCGATCCGGATGCGATCGTCGATCTGCTGGAACGGTTGACGAGGGCGAACGTCATCCCTTATCAATTCGTTCTGCATCAGCCGGCGGAAGGCAGCGGGCAGCCGCGGTTGACGCTCGAAGAGGCTTACCGGCTGGCTGAGACGGTGAAGTCCCGTATCTCCGGACCTGCCCGGAGAGCAAGGCTGACGATGAAGCATTCGTCCGGCTATGTGGAGATACTGGCGATCGAGAACGGCAAAGCCTATGTGAAGGGCCATCTGTCCAATCGCGATGCGAATGGCCGGTTCATGATTCTGGACTGTCCTGCCGAGGCGTCCTCCTTCGAGGAATTGAAGGGCTACGAGCCTTCCGAGCGAACGGGCAAGTCGCCGAGCGATACGACTTACTTGAAGGTTCCGTATGAGATTCCGGACTGATAGAGCGATCGTCGAATAGGGTGACGGGGGGGAGAATCTCCTGCCGTCGCCTTTTTTGCTCATCCGACGCAATGTGAACTTCTAAATACTGGTATTTCCGACGCTGGCAAATTATAATGTTCGTAGAGCCCCGGCAGCCATGGATGGGCCATCGCGGCCTAGACCGGAGACTGATTTCTGGGACTCATTGTCTATAGGGTGAAACCCCGAATATGCCTCGCGCGTATACAGTTACATAAAGAACGGGGCTGACCCCGAGGGAGGATATGAACGATGTCTATTTTCAAGAGATTGCGTGATTTGACTCTGTCCAATGTATACGCTCTGATCGAGAAGGCGGAAGATCCGATCAAGATGACCGATCAATACCTGCGCGACATGCAGGAAGACCTGGAGGACGCCGAGAAGGCGGTCGCCGCCCAGATCGCGCTGGAGAAGAAGTTCAAGCAGCTGTACGAGGAGCAAGCCGCCCTCGTTCAGAAGCGCGAAGAGCAGGCCAACATTGCCGCGCAAGCGAAGAACATCGAACTGGCGCGCCGCGCGCTGGAAGAGAAGAAGGCGTCCGAGCAGAAGGCGGCCGAGTACAAGGCCAGCTACGATCAGAACAAAGCGGCTGCCGAGCGCCTGCGCGAGAAGCTCGATGAGATGCGCAAGCAATTCACCGAGATGAAGAACAAGCGCGAGACGCTGGTCGCGCGCGCCAACGCCGCCAAAGCGCAAGCCGAGATCAACAAGGCGATGACGGGCTTCAGCTCCGACACCGCGATGTCCGGGCTGAAGCGGATGGAAGAGAAGGTCATGCAGATGGAAGCTCACGCGGAAGCGACCGAAGAGCTGAGCGGAGCGAAGGGCAAGTCGCTCGACGAAGAGATCGCCGCGCTGGGCAAGGATAAGGCGGTCGAAGACGAACTGGCCGCGCTGATGAAGAAGTACGAGTAAGAGTAAGGGAGCGCGAATCAAGAAGTGCGAATATAGCGCGAGAAGGATAACCCCTTAGGGGGTTCCTTCTTTTTAAGGAGAGGCGTTCAAGTTGACGTGGAACGAGATTTTGGGAACCTTATTGTGGACGGCGTCCGGTGCGGTGCTGCTGTTCATTCTGATGAGCATCGATGCGCTGTTTACGAAATATCGCGATCTGGTGGAGATGAAGAACGGCAATATGGCGGTGACCGTCCGCTTCGTGCTGAAGCTGGCGGCGCAGGGCTATATCCTCTCGCGCTCGATCGCCACCTCCGAGAATTTGGCCGAAGCGCTGCTCGTCTCGTTCATCTCATTCGTGATACTGTTCCTGCTGGAGTGGCTTGTCGAAGTCATCCTTCGGAAGCTGGCCGATCTTCGGCTGGAAGAAGGGGTGCGCGGCGGGATGGTCGGCTACGGCTTGATCGCCGGATCGCTTCACGCCGTAGGCGCGCTCATTATCGGCGCATGCTTGTGAAGCCTTAGGCTGGGGGAGGACCGGATATGAGTTTGTTCAAACGAGTCAGAAATATTTTCAAGGCGCCGGAAGCGCTCCAAGAAGAGAGAAGCGTCTTGACGCTTGGGCCAGGCGACGTGTGCGAGGTCTCGCTGGTGACGTATCAGGTCGTCGGCCGCACGAAGCCGCTGTCGCGCAATGCCGTCTGGCTGACGCTTCGGGACGGCGCCGATATCCGCTATCTATCCGTGGAGGAGAGGGCAGAGACGACTTACGGGCTGTACCAGGTCATTGACGGCCGATTGGATTCGGTGGACGAGGTGCCGACGGAAGTCGAGCTCGACGGCATCCACTATTTTCTCGAAGAGCGGTATTCCACCCGGATTATAGAGGCGGGGAACGCCCCGTTCACTTCGGCGGGCGGCGAGCTGTATGTCTGGCAGTATCAATCGGACGGGCGCAAGCTGCTTCGTATCGAGTGGCAGGACGGCCGGTTCATGCTGTATGAGGGAGAGTCGATTCTGCCGGCGGATGTCGAGTGGCTGCGGGGGACGGACAGATGAGTCCCCGCTGGCGCAAGCAGGCGGCCCGGCTGCATCTAACGGTGATCCTGGCGTTAGTCGTCACGCTGTTGTCCGCTTGCGGCACCGTTAACGTCGAAGCGACGTATCCGCTGGAATCGGTCAGCAAGGACGGCGGCCAGACCTCCTATGTCTACCGGGCGGCGGGAGTGGCCGTTCCCGAAGCGGCGAAGGAGCTTGCGGAGCAGCAGAAGCCCCAGCAGATGTCGAAGGAAGACCCGGATCACATGTTCTTGGTCTACTCGGACCAGATCATTCATGTGCAGAAGGACGAGCAGAACCCCGCCGACTCGCTGATCGAGGTCGACAGCGAGGAGTACGTGCGGCAGAATTACAGCCCTTCGTTCCTGGAGGGCTACCTGGTGGCCGCCTTGGTCGGAAGCTTGTTCGATTCGATCCCGTCCGGCGGCTATGGCAGCTACAAGGGCTATGGAAGCCTGAACACGAATCCGCCGGCCAAAGGCGCGTACCGGGTGCCGACGGCGGCGGACACCCAAGCGGCGCCGCCGATGACGGTGCAGAAGAAGGGCTCGATCTTCAAGCGAACGACGTCCGGAGATGACGGCGGCGTCGGCTCCGGCGGCTTGTTCAACAAGAAGAAGAGCACGACGTCGCCCGGCACGACGGGTTCGATCACGCGGGACGGGAGCGGCAGCTCGGGAAGCTCCAAGTCGTCGGGATGGCTGACGCCGCGCAAGTCGACGGTTCCGCGAACGAAGGTCGGCGGCTTCGGCCGAGTGTCGAGGCGACGATGACGATGATGATGATCCGCACGCAAGAAGACCCGCGCCGGGCGCAGCGAACTGCGAATCGGCAGCGGGTCTTGTTATTGTGATGCTCTTAACTTGGGTTCCATCAATAGCCGCGCTTGTACGCTTCGACGACGGGCGCCGTGTCTCCCAGCTCGCGCAGGGCGTCAACCGCCCAATACGGGTTGCGCAGCATGCCTCGGCCGACGGCGATCAGGTCGGCGTCGCCATTGCCAAGAGCGCTCTCGGCCAGCTTCGGATCGTCCAGCAGGCCGACCGCCATGACCGGCACGTTCAGCGCTTCCTTCACCGCCCGCGCGAATGGCAGCTGGTAGCCCGGATAGTTGCCGGGCTTGCGCTTCACGGCAGGGCCGCCTTCGCCGCCGGTGGAGACGTCGAACATGTCGACGCCTGCGTCGCGATATGCCTTGCACATCTCCAGAATGTGCTCCGCGTCGTAGCCGTATTCCGCGTACTCGATCGCCGATACGCGCATGATGAGCGGCATCTCCGGCGGCAGCACCTTCTTGACCGCGCGGATCACCTCCACGCCGAACTTCGCATAATCGCGCCCGAACTCATCGTCGCGCTTGTTGATGCCCGGCGAATGGAACTGGTGAATCAGATACCCGTGCGCGCCATGCAGCTCAATCGTGTCGACGCCGGCTTCCACGGCTCTGCGGGCAGCGTCGGCGAACTTGCCGACCATCGTCCACGCCTCTTCGGTCGTTAAGGCGCGCGGCGTCTTCTCCCCTTTATCGAACGGCTCGTTCCACGGCCCGACGGGCGGTTCGGCGTCCAGCGCCTTGCGTCCGGCGTGGGCGATCTGAATCCCGACCTTGGCGCCGTATTTATGCATCTCGCCGATCACCCGCTTAAAGGCGGGTACGTGCTCGTCCGACCATAGTCCGAGATCTCGATTCGTAATCCGGCCGTCCGGCTCGACATCCGTCATCTCCATGATGATGAGGCCGGTGCCGCCAATCGCGCGGGAGGCGTAATGGACGAAGTGCCAGTCATTCGGCTTCCCGTCCTCCGCGTCCACGGAATATTGGCACATCGGGCTCATAACGATGCGATTGCGCAGAGACAGCGACTTCAACGTATAGGGCGAACCTAAGCGGCTCATAACGGCTCTCCTCCTCCAAATTCAGGCTCTAATTAGAATGGCCTGATATCGGATCTTATTTTACCCCGAACACCGGTTAATCTCCAAATTCAAATCCGCATAATCCGACTGCCATATACGCCATTGTCGATCGCCGGCAAACGGTTGATATTCGTTCAATCTCATGCAGACGGATGGAGTGCGCGGGCGGGGAGACAATGATATAATGTACGGGCAAGCTGTACGGAGGAAGGGGAGGAACGTTTTGGGTCGTTTCGTCGTCTGCGATCATCCATTGATCCAGCATAAAATGACTTTCTTACGCGACAAGAATACGGACACCAAGCAATTCCGCGAATTGGTGGACGAATTGTCGACATTATTAGCATATGAGGTCACGCGGGACATCCCGCTTGAGACCGTCAAGATCGAGACGCCGGTGACGGAAGCGGAAGGCCGCGTCGTCGCGGGCCGTATGCTCGGCTTGATCCCGATTCTGCGCGCCGGACTCGGCATGGTGGACGGGATGCTGAAGCTGCTGCCGTCGGCCAAGGTCGGCCATATCGGCTTGTACCGCGATCCCGAGACGCTGAAGCCGGTTGAATACTATTTCAGCCTGCCTTCCGACGTGACCGAGAGAGAATTGATCGTCCTCGACCCGATGCTCGCGACGGGCGGTTCCGCCAACGCGGCGATCCAGTCGCTGAAGGAGAAGGGCTGCCGTCCATCGAAGCTCGTCTGCCTGATCGCGGCGCCTGAAGGCGTCAAGGCCGTGCAGGATGCGCATCCGGAAGTCGATATCTTCGTCGCCGCGCTGGACAAGTGCCTGAACGACCACGGCTACATCGTGCCGGGACTTGGCGATGCGGGGGATCGGCTGTACGGCACCAAATAAGCGGGACTAGCATCCGTTCGAGAAGAGGGAACGCACGTGAGCGCAATTAAAGTCATGACCATATTCGGCGTCCGTCCGGAAGCGATCAAGATGGCGCCGCTCATTCTGGAGCTGCAGAAGTATCCCGGCCAGATCGAACCGATCGTCTGCGTCACCGCGCAGCATCGGCAGATGCTGGATCAAGTGCTGGACGTGTTCAAGATCAAGCCGAATTACGATCTGGATATCATGCAAGCCGGCCAGACGCTGAATGATATCTCCATTCGCGTGCTGCAAGGGCTGGAGCCGGTGCTCATGGAAGCCAAGCCGGATCTCGTGCTCGTGCACGGGGACACGCTGACGACCTTCCTGGCGAGCTACGCATCCTTCATGCAGCAGATCAAGGTAGGCCACGTGGAGGCGGGACTGCGGACGTGGAACAAGCTGTCTCCGTTCCCCGAAGAGATGAACCGTCAGTTGACAGGCGTCCTGGCCGATCTTCACTTCGCGCCGACGGACTGGTCCGCGGGCAATCTGCGCAAGGAGAACAAGCCGGAGGAGAGCATCTACGTGACGGGCAATACCGTGACGGATGTGTTCCAATATACGGTGAGAAGCGACTTCGCTCATCCAGTGCTCGACTGGGCGAAGGGCAAGCGGCTCGTGCTCATGACGGCCCATCGCCGCGAAGCCCAAGGCGAACCGCACCGCCGGATCTTCCAGGCCGTGCGGCGAATCGCGGACGAGTTCGACGATATCGCGATCGTCTACCCGGTCCATCTGAGCCCGGCCGTGAAGGGACCGGCCGAAGCGATCCTCGGCGGCCATCCGCGCATCAAGCTGATCGACCCGCTGGATGTCGTCGATCTGCATAATTTCTACCCGCATGCGCACCTCATCCTGACGGATTCCGGCGGTCTGCAGGAAGAAGCGCCGTCCTACGGCGTTCCGGTGCTCGTGCTGCGAGAGACGACCGAGCGGCCGGAGGGCATCGAAGCGGGAACGCTGGAGCTTGTCGGCACGGAGGAGCAGGCCGTCTACGAGAGGACGCGCGCGCTGCTGACGGATACCGCCCTGTACGAGCGGATGAGCCATGCGGCCAATCCGTACGGCGACGGGCAAGCCTCCAGACGGATCGCCGAAGCGATTCTGCATCATTTCGGGCGCGGGGAGCGGCCGGAGCCGTTCCGGAGACAATAACGCCGCATAATGGCGAGATGGGGATTAAGGCCAAATTCTGACGAAATTGCAAGGATCGTCGGGGTTTGGCCCTTCTTTTTTGGCAGAAGATGGGTATGTCATACGGTCCGGGAAGAGACGCCGGGAGATGTTGGCATTCCCGCATACGGAACCAACATACAGCATACAGTGCAACTGTATGGTTATTAATCCCTGCAAATCGCGTCACGACAGGGATTTCTGTGATCTAGTTCACAGAAATTTTGAAAATGGCTGAATTGACATTGCCCTTCCGCAAAGATACAATATAACGGGAACCTTGGAGGGAAAGGGCTTTCTTTTACTCCTTTCTCAAGTCCGAAGGGCGTCGAAGGAGCGGATATTATGCCTGAATCCCGACGTCCGCCGCCGCCTCCGCCGGATGAGAATCCTTGGCGGGCTGCTGGACTGGTCACGGCAATCGGCGTTGAACTGGCCGTTTGCGTTGGCTTGGGCTGGTGGATCGGCGCGGTAGCGGATCGCCATAACGGAACAGAGAAGTGGTATCTGGCCGGACTTGTCGTCGGATTGGTTGCCGGAATCGGTTCCGCTATTGGCCTGATTCGGAAGTTTGCAGGGGAAAGGCGGAAGTAATGGACGAATTGCCTGCTCTGCTCAAGAGAGTTTCCAGAATCGCTTTCTTTTTTTTGTCCATGGGTTGTCTTGGCTGGGTGATTCTGCCCGGTTACAAGCCTGTTTTTGGAGGGTTCTTAATCGGCGTAATCGGAGGCTTGGCGATTTCCTGGCATTTGGCTTGGAAGCTTGTCAGGCTTGGCGATGCCGCCGCCGCGGGACGCAAGCCTCGCTCCGGGCTCGGATTTCTGACCCGGGCGTGCATCGGTCTTCTGGCCGGCGTTGTCTCGGTGCGCACGCTCGAATTCGATCTGGCGGCTACGGCCGCGGGATTAATCGTGCCGTCGATGGCAACACTTCTGTTGGGTATTATCGCCAGACGCCGTCTATCGGACGGCCATCCCACAGATGAAAGGGGTGAGAAGCACTAACTATGGAACACTTATCGCCAATCGTTAAGTTCAGCTGGGGCGACCTCGATCTCGCGGCTATCATCATGATTCTCGTAACGAGCATCGTGGCGTTCGTACTCGCTCGCTTGGCCGTTCGCAACCTCTCGGTAGAGAATCCCGGCAAGCTGCAGAACTTCATGGAATGGGTCGTCGAGTTCGTCAGCAACATTATCGGAACGGCTACCGATTTCAAACGGGGACGCGTCTATCTCAGCCTCGGACTGGCTCTGATTCTCTACATCTTCATCGGCAATATGCTCGGCCTTCCGTTCAACTTCATCACGGAGGCGCACGGGCACGCGACCTTCCTCGGCATGGATCTGTATATGAACGGCCAGGAAGAAGCGGAATTCGCCTGGTGGAAATCGCCTACAGCCGACGCCTCGATGACGATGGCGCTTGCCCTGACGGTCATTGTTCTGTCCCACATTCAAGGGTTCCGTCACAACCGCAAGCATTACCTGAAGCACTACTTTGAGCCGTGGCCTTTCTTCCTTCCGATCAACCTGATCGAGACGGTGGCGAAGCCGCTGACGCTTGGTTTGCGTCTCTTCGGCAATATCTATGCCGGCGAGGTTATGATCAGCGTTATTCTGGGGATGGGCTGGGTCGGCATTCCGGCGCTGCTCGTTTGGCAAGGCTTCAGTATTTTCGTAGGCGCGATTCAAGCGTTCGTCTTCACGATGCTGACGATGGTCTATATCGGCCAAGCTAGCATCCACGAAGAAGGACATTAATTTTTAATGATCTGCTTCACACCCAAAATTTGAGGAGGATTTACACAATGGAAATTTATGCACTGCTTGCAGCAGCTATCGTATTCGGTCTGGGCGCACTGGGCGCCGGTATTGGTAACGGTCTGATCTTCAGCAAAACCGTAGAAGGCATCTCCCGTCAGCCAGAGCTGCGCGGCGCTCTCCAAACGACGGCGTTCATCGGCGTCGGTCTGGTCGAGGCACTGCCGATCATCTCCCTCGTCCTTGCCTTCATCTTCATGGCGAGCTAAGAATTGCATCGCACACGTTAGGCGCGGAGTGTCGAATGGCCTCCACGCCTTCCTTATGAATTAAGAGTTTGGAATTCTTGACAGCAGTAGGCGAAAGGAGTGACTCTCGGTGGGTAACCTTTTTAACTGGACCAATTTCCTGATCCAGATCATAGCCTTCGGTATCCTGTACCTTCTGCTCTCGAAGTTTGCGTTCAAACCGCTGTTCGGCATTATGGAGAAACGCCGCCAGATGGTGAAGGAGCAGATCGACAGCGCCGAGAAGGGCCGCGCGGATGCGGAGCGTTACTTGGAAGAGCAGAAGCAAGCGCTGCAGCAAGCGCGCAAAGAAGCTCACGATATTATCGAACAAGCTAGAATGACAGGTTCGAAGCAAGCGGACGACATCGTTCTGGCTGCCCGCAACGAGGCGAACCGTCTGAAGGAAGAAGCGCTCCGCGATATCGAGAGCGAGAAGAACAAAGCGATCGCTTCCTTGAAGGCACAGGTGAGCGGCTTGTCCGTCCTGATCGCCTCGAAGATCATCGAGAAGCAGATCGACGAGAAGACGCAGTCGGAATTGGTTGATCAGTACCTCCAAGAGGTAGGGACTAAGTCATGAGCCGCGGCACGGTTGTAGCTAAACGTTACGCCAAGGCGCTCTTCGAGCTCGCTCGCGAACAGAATGTCGTCGCCGAGGTCGAGACGCAGCTGAGTCTTCTTACAAGAGCGATCGAGCAAGACGCGGATTATCGCGCCTTCCTCGCCGCTCCGGCCATTCCGGCGGCGAGCAAGATCGAAGCTGTGAAGGCGTCCTTCGCAGGTCAGATGTTGCCCATTGTTCTGAACACGGTCGGCCTTCTGGTCGAGCGCGGACGTCATAACGATCTGTCCGGCGTTCTGAGCGCATACCTTACGATCGCGGGCGACGCGCTCGGACGCGTTGACGCGTATGTAAAGTCCGCCCAGCCGATGACGCTAGGCGACAAAGATAAATTGGCCAATAAATTCGGCGCTTTGCTGAGCAAGACGGTCCGCGTGCACAACGAGACGGACGCTTCGCTGCTCGGCGGACTGACGGTTCGCATCGGGGACACGCTGTATGACGGAAGTCTCCGGAGCAAGCTGGAACGTCTGGACAAAGCGCTGCAATCGTCGGCAAATTAGACAGGGGTGAACGAATTGAGTATCCGGCCTGAAGAGATCAGCACGCTGATCAAACAGCAGATTCAGAACTATCAATCCGATATTCAAGTCGTGGACGTCGGTACGGTCATCCAAGTCGGTGACGGTATTGCGCGCGTGCACGGTTTGGAGAAATGTATGGCGGGCGAATTGCTTGAATTCGCTGACGGCACTGTGGGCATGGCCCTCAACCTTGAAGAAGACAACGTCGGCGTTGTCATCTTGGGTCCGTTCCTTGGCATTCGCGAAGGCGACCAAGTGAAGCGTACCGGCCGTATCATGGAAGTACCGGTTGGCGAAGAGATGCTGGGCCGCGTCGTGAACGCGCTGGGCCAGCCGATCGACGGCAACGGTCCGATCAACACGACGAAGTTCCGTCCGATCGAAGCTCCGGCTCCGGGCGTTATGGCTCGTAAGTCGGTCTTCGAACCGATGCAGACCGGCATCAAGGCGATCGACTCGATGATCCCGATCGGCCGCGGCCAGCGGGAGCTCATCATCGGCGACCGCCAGACGGGCAAGACCACGATCGCGATTGACACGATCGTGAACCAGAAGGGCAACGGCGTTATCTGTATCTATGTCGCGATCGGCCAGAAGCAGTCGACGGTTCGTACCGTCGTTGAGTCGCTTCGCCGCCAAGGCGCGCTGGACTACACGATCGTCGTATCGGCGAGCGCGTCCGAGCCTTCTCCGCTCCTCTACATCGCTCCGTACACCGGGTGCGCGATGGGCGAAGAATTCATGTACAACGGCAAGCACGTTCTGATTATCTATGACGATCTCTCGAAGCAGGCTGCCGCTTACCGCGAGCTGTCCTTGCTGCTCCGCCGTCCTCCGGGCCGCGAGGCTTATCCGGGCGACGTATTCTACTTGCACTCCCGTCTGCTGGAGCGCGCTGCGAAGCTGAACGACGAACTGGGCGGCGGTTCCCTTACCGCGCTTCCGTTCATCGAGACGCAAGCGGGCGACGTATCGGCCTACATTCCTACGAACGTGATCTCCATCACGGACGGCCAGATCTTCCTGGAGTCGGACCTGTTCTACTCCGGCCAGCGCCCGGCGGTTAACGTCGGTATCTCGGTCTCCCGTGTCGGCAGCTCCGCTCAGATCAAGGCCATGAAGAAGGTTGCGGGCACGCTCAAGACCGACCTGGCCCAATATCGCGAGCTTGCGGCGTTCGCCGCGTTCGGCTCCGACCTCGACAAAGTGACGCAATCCCGCCTCGACCGCGGCCTGCGCACGCTCGAGATTCTGAAGCAAGGCATCAACGTTCCGATGCCGGTAGAACGCCAAGTCGTCTCTCTGTTCCTCGTAACGAGAGGCCACACGGACGACATTCCGGTTCAAGACGTACGCCGCTTCGAATCCGAATTCCTGTCCTATCTGGATGCGAACGCTCCGGCGATCTTCGCTTCCATCCGCGATACGAAGGACCTGACGTCCGATAACGAGAAGGCTCTTATCGAAGCGATCGGCTCCTTCAAGAAGAGCTTTGCCCCGACGGCTTAAGGCGGGCTGCTAACGTTCCGAATAAGCTTGCGCCGGGCTGTCAGCCGAACGATCGGACCAGCCCGGTAATAAGGTGGTGACATGAATGGCTAAAGGAATGCGCGAGATTAAGCGTAGGATCAAGAGCACGCAGAACACGAAGCAGATCACCAAAGCGATGGAGATGGTCGCGGCTTCGAAGCTGCGTCGCGCTCAGAACGCGGCGCTCGCCAGCCGGCCCTACTCCGACAAGCTCAAGGAAGTGGTCGCGAGCATCGCGACGGGCGGCGGCAGCGTGAAGCACCCGATGCTTCAGAGCCGCGAGATTAAGCGCAGCGCGTATTTGGTCATCTCCTCCGACCGCGGACAAGCGGGCGGTCTGAACTCGAACCTGCTGAAGAAGCTGGTGGAGACGATCAAGTCGAAGCACAAGTCGAACGACGAGTTCACTCTGTTCGTGATCGGTCGGAAGGGCTATGATTATCTGAAGCGCCGCGGCCTCCCGATTCAGCAGGAAGTTATCGGCGTACCCGATTCTCCGGCTTTCGCCGATATCAAATCGATCGCGTCCGCTGCGGTGAAGGGCTTCGAGAACGGCGAATACGATGAGCTCTTCGTCGTATACAACCGCTTCATCAACGCGATCTCTCAGATCCCGACGATCAAGCAGATGCTTCCGATGGATGCTGCGGAGTTCAGCAAGAAGGAAGGTCCTGCTGCGGATTACGAGTACGAGCCTTCCCCAGAAGAAGTGCTGAACGTCTTGCTGCCGAAGTACGCGGAGACATTGGTCTTCAGCTCTCTGCTGGAGAACAAGGCAAGCGAATTCGGCGCCCGGATGACGGCGATGGGCAACGCGACGAAGAACGCTACGAAGATGATCGAACAATATACGCTGCACTACAACCGCGCGCGTCAGGCTGCGATCACGCAAGAGATTGCCGAGATCGTCGGCGGCGCCAATGCGCTTAGCTAATCGAAGCGCGGATTGATTAAGAAGTTACAGGAGGGACACGCATGAGCAAGGGGCGCATTGTCCAGATCACAGGCCCGGTCGTCGACATCGAGTTCGACCACGGCTACCTGCCGGACATCTACAACGCGATCAAGATTCAGCAAACCGGTGAACGCGAGATCAACCTGACGGTTGAAGTGGCGCAGCACCTTGGTGACAACCTGGTCCGCGCCGTCGCCATGTCGTCCACGGACGGCTTGGTAAGAGGCATGGAAGCAGTGGATACGGGCAAACCGATCACGGTACCGGTAGGTCCGGCTACGCTGGGCCGGGTATTTAACGTTCTGGGTGATCCGATCGACGGAAACGGCGATGTCGACCGTTCGATTGAGAACCCGATTCACCGCAAGGCTCCGGCATTCGACGAGCTGTCCACGCAGCAAGAGATGCTGGAGACGGGCATCAAGGTTATCGACCTGATCGCCCCGTACGCCAAGGGCGGTAAAGTCGGCCTGTTCGGCGGCGCCGGCGTAGGCAAGACCGTTACCCTGCAGGAATTGATTCACAACCTCGCGGCTGAGCACGGCGGTATCTCCGTATTCGCCGGCGTAGGCGAACGTACCCGCGAAGGTAACGACCTGTACCACGAGATGCGCGATTCCGGCGTTATCAACAATACGGCAATGGTATTCGGCCAGATGAACGAGCCTCCGGGCGCGCGTCTGCGCGTCGCTCTGACGGGCTTGACGATGGCCGAGTACTTCCGCGATCAAGAAGGACGCGACGTTCTTCTCATGATCGACAACATCTTCCGCTTCACGCAAGCGGGCTCCGAAGTATCCGCGCTGCTCGGCCGCATGCCGTCCGCCGTTGGTTACCAGCCGACGCTGGCAACGGAGATGGGCCAATTGCAAGAGCGGATCACTTCCACGAAGAAGGGTTCCGTTACGTCCATTCAGGCGATCTACGTTCCGGCCGACGACTACACCGACCCGGCACCGGCGACGGCGTTCGCGCACTTGGACTCGACGACGAACTTGGAGCGTAACATCGCGGCTATGGGTATCTTCCCGGCCGTTGACCCGCTCGCTTCCTCTTCCCGGATTCTGGCGCCGGAAGTTGTAGGACAAGAGCATTACGAAGTAGCTCAAGGCGTTAAGAAGCTGCTGCAACGTTACAAGGAGCTTCAAGACATCATCGCTATCCTCGGTATGGACGAATTGTCCGAAGAAGACAAGCAGGTCGTCTACCGTGCCCGCCGCGTACAGCTGTTCCTGTCGCAGCCGCTGCACGTTGCCGAAGCGTTCAACGGTATCCCGGGACTTTACGTGCCGGTCAAAGAGACCGTACGCAGCTTCAAAGAAATTCTTGAAGGCAAGCACGACGACCTTCCGGAACCGGCGTTCCACAACGTTGGTACCATCGAGGAAGCCGTCGAGAAGGCGAAAAAGCTCGCACAAGGGCTCTAATCCGCCGCTAAGGAGGAATACCGATGAGCACCTTACGGCTCGAGGTCGTGACCCCGGAACGCAAAGTTTACGAGGAAGACGTGAGCATGGTCGTCGTCAAAGGCGTCGCCGGAGAGCTCGGTATTCTGCCGCATCACATTCCGCTCGTGACTCCGCTTAAGATTGCGCCGATCAAGGCCAAGAAGGGGAACTCGGAAGAGTTCATCGCCGTACACGGCGGCTTCATGGAAGTGCGCAAGGACAAAGTGGTCATCCTGGCGGAAGCGGCGGAACTGGGTTCCGACATCGACGTCTCTCGCGCTCAGCAAGCTAAGGAACGCGCTGAACAGCGGCTAGCCGCTAAGGCCGACGAAGTCGACCACAAGCGCGCCGAACTGGCTCTGCAACGCGCCGTGACACGCATTCAAACGTCCGGTCAACAATAAGCTTCACCCGAATCGCCGAGAAGCGCTAATTCCGTGAGGATGCGCTTCCCGGCGATTTTGCCATTTGGGGATACCCTCGGCGTTATGGTATAAGTGTTACATATGAGTTCAAGGAAGGCGGCGATCGGCATGGAAGACGTCATCATTATCGGAGCCGGCCCATGCGGTCTGTCGGCCGCGGCCGAGCTGCAGGACAAGGGCTTCAACCCTCTTATTATCGAGAAGGAGAACATCGCCTATTCGATCAGCTGTTACCCGACGAACATGCAATTCTTCAGCACAGCCCCGAATCTGGAGATCGCCGGCGTGCCGTTCGTGACGCCGAACGATAAGCCCTCCCGCTTGGAGGCGCTGCACTATTACCGCATCGTATCGGAGCGCAGAGAGCTGCGAATTCGGCGTTATGAGAGGGTAACTGCGGTTGTGAGAGAGGAGAACGGCTTCCGGGTGGAGTCGGAGACACGAGCGGGCGTGAAGCTGGCGACGAGGACAGGAGCCGTCGTGGTGGCGACAGGGTACTTCGATCATCCGAACTGGATCGGCATCCCGGGCGAGGACCTGCCTCACGTGAGCCACTTCTTCCGCGAATCACATCCCTATGCAGGCACGCGAGTCACCATCATCGGCGGCAGCAACTCGGCAGTAGACGCAGCGCTCGAGCTGGAGCGCGTCGGCGCGAACGTAACAGTCGTCTACCGGGGCGAGTCGGTATCGGACAACATCAAGCCTTGGGTACGGCCTCTCTTCGAGGGCAAGGTGGCGAAGGGCGCCATTCAGCTCTTGCTGCAGTCGCGAGTGGCGGAGATCGGGCTAGACTGGATTCGGGTCGAAAAGGCGGATAGCTCCGCGGCTGCTGCCGAAGGCGAGCAGTCCACGCTGCCAGCCGACTTCGTGCTGGCGCTGACCGGCTTCCGGCCCGATCGCGCGTTCCTTCGCGCGATGGGCGTGGACGCGCCGGACGGCGTGATTCCGCCGGCTCACAATCCGGAGACGATGGAGACGAACGTCCCCGGCATCTATCTGGCTGGCGTCGTGTCCACGGGACGCGATGCGAACGAGATTTTCATCGAATCGGGAAGGTTCCATGGGCGGATGATCGCCGAGCATCTCGCCGCCAAGAGAGCTAATTGACGTCCAAGGGATTGCTTCCTCCCTTAACTGGGTACAATATTTGGGAACCTAGCACCCGGGAGGTACGAAGAACATGGCGAACATAGCGGACAAGCTGAACGTTCATCTGGCGGATTGGAACATCCTCTATACGAAGCTGCACCATTATCATTGGTACGTGACGGGTCCCCACTTCCTCGCGCTGCATGCGAAGTTTGAGGAGCTGTACGACTTCGCGGCGGAGTCGCTGGACGATGTGGCTGAGCGCATTCTGGCGATCGGGGGCAAGCCGATCTCCTCGTTGAAGCAGTATCTGTCGCAGGGGACGCTCGCCGAAGCCGGCAACGAGACGACGGACACGCAGATGCTGCAGGCGGTCATTAACGACTTCCGGAAGCTGGCCGACAGCATGAGGCAGACGGCGAAGCAGGCGGATGAGTCGGGTGACGCGGTCACATCGGACTTCCTGAACGGTCTTGTAGAGAAGCTTCAGAAGCAGATCTGGATCCTGTCGGCTACGGCCAAAGGGCTTCCTGTCGGTGTCTAGCAGCAGTCTGCGCCAATAACGGCATCGATTAGGATATATCGACGACCTAAGCCGCCTGTTCCTACGGAATAGGCGGTTTTTATTATTTTCAGATTTTCGTTGTAAAACGCTTCCTTCTGCCTTTAGAATGGTAAACGGAGGAAAAATCAGAGTTGGCCCAATAGGAGGACGAGAGGTTGAGGAAAGCAAAGCGATTGGCTTTATCTTCACTAATCATTGCCATCATATTAAGCGTATTCTCGGGTACGGCGTTCGGGGCTTCGGCGCGTTATGCGACGGCTATCGAAGTCGTCGGCACCGTGACCGTGATGCAAGCCGGAGGAGCAAAGGAACTTCGTGTGTATCAAGGCATGGAGTTCCACGAAGGCGACCGAATCAAAGTCGGGAAGGGCGGCAGCTTGACGCTGAAGGCCGCTGATCGCGACGATGAGATCGTGCTGGGCGAGAATTGGAACGGAGCGTTGTCCAAGCTGAGAGGGAACGCTGACGGCAGCACGGAGACAGCCATCCATACATGGACGGGGACCATGTTGAACAGCGTCCAGAAGCTGACCGGGTCGAACAGCTCCTATCAGGTTGAGACGCCGACGTCTATCATGAGCGCGCGGGGGACGAATTACGTCGTTACGACCGACCCGGTGACCGGCTTGACCAGCATGGCCGTTCTGTCGGGGCATGTAGGCGTCACGCCGCCGAGCGCTCCGAGCAGAGGCACGCCAGCTGGAGGAAGCGGAGTGATCGTGAGTCCGGCACAGCAAGTGGAGGTAATCGGGAATTCGATTCCGTTCTCTAATTCGATCGATCCAGGGACGCTGATCGACAATGTCCCGCCTTCGGTCATCTCAAGCATCATCCAAGCGGTTGACAAGATCGACCAGGAGAACCGAGAGGAAGCGAAGTCAGGCGAAGCTGCGAATGGGGCGGGTTCATCCGGTGACGGATTGCCGTCGAGCCCTTCGACACCTCCCTCCCTCGATTACTTCCAGAGTGTTCTGCAGCAGATCATCAACTCATCTCAGAGCAAGCTGCCGGAAGAAGAGATCCAACAGCTGCTGGAGGATTCCGCTCAATATAGCCCGAATCGAGAAGTCGAGATTCCGGAGATTCCGAATGTAGGCAACCAGGAATCTCTGGAGAAGCAGCGACAGCTGGAACAAGCGAGAGAACTGCAGCAGCAGAAGCAAGACCAGAAGCAGAACCAGAAGGAAGACATTAAGCAAAAGCTCGAGACTAACAATCAGAATCTGATCGAGCAGATCCAGCAGCAAGCGGCAGCGCTGAAGGAACAGAATCAAAAGATGGCTGAGAGCAAGCAGCAAGAAGCGATTGAGAAGCTGAAGTCCCAGTTAACAGATGCTCAGAGGGATGCGTTGGACCAGCGCGTTCAGCAGAAGCAAGACGAGAAGCAGCAACAGTCGGACGCCATGAGGCCAACGGCGCCGACAACACCGACGACCGGCAAAAGCCCGGGCGGCGGTTCGTCCGAACCGGCCAAGGCAGGGACGACAACGACGATCTCGTTCAACAAGAGTGAGATCTACGCAGGCGAGTCCGTCCAATTGACCGCTCGTGCGAGTCTCTCCGGGACCGGTCAGCCGGTTCCAGACGGTACGACGGTAACGTTCCAACACCGAATCTCGAAGCAGCAGATCGCGACGGCCGAGACGCATGACGGCGTCGCCATGGCGAGCTTATCGCCAGAAGACAGCCTTGCCCTGTTCGACGTCGGAGATAACTATATCAATGCGTTCACGGCAGGCACATCGACGACCCAATCGAACAC
Organism: Cohnella lubricantis; assembly: GCF_014212015.1. Taxonomy (GTDB): domain Bacteria; phylum Bacillota; class Bacilli; order Paenibacillales; family Paenibacillaceae; genus Cohnella; species Cohnella lubricantis. The sequence goes on from NZ_JACJVN010000021.1 coordinate 90,074, forward strand.
GTCTTTGCCGGTCATGTTGAAGGTGAATAAGAACGAGACCGTGACGGAAGTGACATCGCCGGAGCCAGTCGCTTCGGTCGGCGATACGGTGCCGTTCACCGTCACTGTGTCGCCGCAGCACGGCCAAGCTGCAGCAGTCGGTACCGTCAAGCTGTATGCGGGCGATACGGAGATCGGCTCGAAGCCGCTGGACGCGGAAGGCACAGCGACTTTCGACGTACAGATCGATGAGCCGGCTTCGGATATTGCTCGCATGTACAGAGCCGTCTATGTCGGCACGGAGAAGCAGGCAGGCAGCGAAGGCAGTGCGGAGCTGACGGTGGTGCCGCCGGAGGCGCCCGGATTAGCGACAAAGACGAGTATAACGGTTCATAAGGATGCGATCTATGCGGGCGAATCGGTCGAATTGACCGCGAATGTGAGCATCATGGAAGATGGTCGGCCGGTTCCGGATGGAACGGAAGTCACCTTCCGCGATCATGAGACGAAGCGGGTGATTGGTACTGCATTCACAGATAATGGTGTCACCGCTTTGTACCTATCACCGAACGATAGTTTGGAGTTGCTCGCAATAGATGACAATTGGATTGAGGCGAGCACGTCCGAGACGGACACGACGGAACCGAGCGTCTCTGAACCTGTTAAGGTAACCGTAACTCAAGTCGAGACGATGACGAGAGTGTCGACGCCGAGTCGATTCGCTGCGCCGGGAGAGACCGTACCGTTTGAAGTGAGGATATCCCCGGTCGTAGAAGGAGCCGCTTTGCCGGTCGGGAAGGTCGAACTGTATGAGAACGGGGAATTGCTTGATCAACACGAACTTACCGTACAAGATGAAGGCATCGTAACCTTTGACGTGCAGATCCCGGAGACCGCATCGGAAGACGAACGGACTTATCGCGCATTCTTCACCGGAACGGATAAGCAGGCGGCAAGCGAAGGCGCGGCGAGGCTGACGGTGATGGATGAATCGGAGATTCCTCCATCGGTATATGTGGATGTCGACTTCTATCCCGACTCGTCGTACGATGTGACCATCTCGCTTGACCGGTTCAGCGTCAATTCGGCGGTATACCACGCGCAGCTTAAATTCGACACGGGCGGAGATACAGCTACTTGCCTGTATGGGTGCTATAACAGCGATAAAATCGACCCGAGTACGGTTGAAGAAGGCGTTAACTCCGACGAAGGCATAACAACGTACGATTTCTATTCGGGAACGGGAGTAACGTTCGAATCTACCGATTGGCTGGCCTATATTTCGTTCAACGGCGATGGACAGTCTATCGATTCGTTTAGTCTGATATCCGCGGAGTTCTTCGATTATGATGGCAATCCGATCGAGGCTCATATTTATTTCAAAGGTGATGAATTTCACCCTACTATTTAATCAGAAGGAGACCTTATGACTATCATTCGTACATTCGGCATATGCGGATTGGCGGCAGCCCTCCTTCTTGGAGGAGCCGTCTCCGCCAGCGCGGCGGTCTATTCGCCGGAGGGAAGGCCGTTGATCGAGGCGTTCGACGCAGCTGGCAGCGGCGAATACGAGGAATGGAACGGAGCGGCCGCGGAAGCGGCGTTCCGCCATCCCGGCGCGGTGCTTCCGCTCGCGGACGGCTCGGTGCTGGTCTCGGATACGGACAATCAACGGATTCGCATCCTTGAGAACGGCAGCGTTCAGGTGTATGCCGGGACAGAGTATGCGGTTCTGTTCGGAGACGACGGACTTCCGACAGGCGCGTATGCAGACGGCCAAGCCGAGGCGAGCTTCTTCTCCAGCCCCATGGGCATGGCTGCCGACGCTGAAGGGAACGTCTACGTCGCCGACCGGGGCAATCACGCGATTCGCCGAATCTCGGCGGATGGCATCGTCTCGACCGTCGCAGGCAACGGCGTCTTGGGGAATGAGGACGGGCAAGGCAAAGGCGCCTCCCTCTATGCCCCGTCCGACGTCGCCGTCGATGCGTCGGGCAACATCTATGTGGCGGATACGCTGAACCATGCGATCCGCAAGATCGATGCCGCCGGTAACGTGACGACGCTGAATGCGCCGTCGGAGCGGGTCGCCGAATTGCTCGGCGGCATTGTGGAGCCGACCGGCGATTACCGGGACGGCCCGATCGCCGAGGCGCTGTTCAATGAACCGTCCGGACTGGCGCTCGATGCGAAGGGTAACCTGTATGTCAGCGATACCGGGAATCAGCGTATTCGCTACATCGACTTCGAAGCCGGCACCGTGACGACGGCGGCAGGCGGCGGAGACCTTGCAGATGGCAAGCTGTACGCTGAAGGGGCGTATGCCGACGGCCCTGCCGCCGCCGCGCGCTTCAACAGCCCGCACGGGCTCGCCATTGATGCCGAAGGCGGCCTCTATATCGCCGACAGCTTAAATCATAGCGTCCGCTATTTGAAGGACGGACAAGTGACGACGGTCGTCGGCAATGCCAGCGAATACGGGAGCGCCAACGGCGTCGATGAGCAGGCTGGGCTGTACCTGCCATCGGACGTCGCGATAGATCAGGATGGCGATCTGTACGTCGCGGATACGTTCAACAACAAGGTTCGCAAGGTGGAGTTCTACGAGCTGCCGAACGGGTGGAAGGCGAACGGCGAGATCCGCGTCCTGCACAATGAGCAGGAGATCAAGCTCGATACGCAGCCGGAGCTGCGGAACGGCCGGACGATGCTTCCGGTACGCGCGGTCGCGGAGGCGCTCGGGTATACGGTGTCCTTCGAGGGCGCGAACGTGATCCTGAAGGGGGCGGACAGTACGATCTCGCTGACGGTCGGCTCTCAGGAGGTTACTCAGATCGCTGGCGAAGCGGCGACGACGGCGAAGATGGATGTCGCGCCGTATGTGAACGGCGGCCGGACTTATGTGCCGATTCGCTTCATCGCGGAACAGATGGGCATCGCGGTCGGCTGGCACGCCGAGACGGCAACGGTGCTGCTGCGGGATTAATGGCATGGAAGAATACGGCGGCCCCGGACGAGAAGTCCGGGGCCGCTTTGCCCTCGTTAGACACGAAGCGCGTCGAACGATGTAAACGCTTTTATCATGGACGCAACTGGCAGCATTTGTTATAATTGTGGGAGCATTTTCCCAGTTTATCCGCAGTCTCTTATGCCAGTTTGCTCTGGAGGCGATGAGGTGGAGAATTACGCGAATCAATATGTCATTGTAACCGTATTCTTGTTACTAGGCATCGCGTTTCCGATCGTCGTGCTTTGGCTTGGCCGCCAGTTGAGACCGAGCAGCCCGACCCCGGAGAAAGAGACCACCTACGAGAGCGGCAACGATCCGGTGGGAGACAGCCAGATTCGGTTTAACGTCAGGTATTATCTGTATGCGTTAATGTTCGTTATTTTCGATGTGGAGACCGTATTCCTGTATCCGTGGGCCGTGGCGTATAAGCAACTCGGCCTATTTGCGCTTGCGGAGATGTTCATCTTCGTCGGATTGCTGCTCGTCGGCCTCGTCTACGCCTGGAGGAAGAAGGTGCTGCAGTGGAATTCAATCTAGCGGGAGTGTCGCCGGAAGACGTTAAGGAACTGGAACGCAACGTATTCGTCGGAAGCATCGAAGCGCTCAAAGGCTGGGTGCGCAGCAACTCGCTGTGGCCGCTCACCTTCGGGCTGGCGTGCTGCGCCATCGAGATGATGGCGGCCGGCGCGCCGCATTACGATCTCGACCGGTTCGGCGTTATGTTCCGGACGTCCCCGCGCCAAGCGGACGTCATGATCGTATCCGGCACGGTGACGAAGAAGATGGGCCCGCTGCTCCGCAGGCTCTACGACCAGATGCCGGAGCCGAAGTGGGTCATCGCGATGGGGTCTTGCGCGACGGCGGGAGGGCCGTATGTCAAGTCGTACTCCGTAATTAAGGGCGTCGATCAGATCGTCCCCGTCGATGTCTATATTCCGGGCTGTCCGCCGAATCCGGCGGCGCTTATCTACGGCATTAACAAGCTGCAGGAGAAGATCCGCTATGAGGCCAGAACCGGGAAGCGGGTGACGAATGCATGAGCGAGGAGGAGAAGCCAACGGGGGAAAAGGTGACCGGCGAACCGGAGCGCAGCGCACCGGACTCGCAAGGGCAGCAGCTTGCGGACGCTTCGGCCGCGCCGGAGCCGGCTCCGTCTGCCCCGCCTGCGGAGGCTGCTCGGCCCGCAGAGTCCCCAGCCGCGCTGGAGCCGGCGACTCCGGCTGCGCCGACGCCTGCTGTGCAGGCTCCAACATCGCTGGCTGCGGAGGCCCCCGCCGCCGAGAAGCCCTCCGTCCGCCGCCAGGAGACGGACGAGGAGAAGGCCGCCCGGCGCAAGGCGGCGCTGGAGGCGCGCGAGGCAGCCA
>NZ_JACJVN010000022.1 GCF_014212015.1 Cohnella lubricantis
ACTTATTGTGCCTTGTTGCGTGCTGCTGCGCGGGCTGGGCCGCGAACAAGGCACTTATTGTGCCTTGGTGCGCGCTGCCGCGTGGGCTGGCCGCGAACAAGGCACTTTTGGTGCCTTGGTGCGCGCTGCCGTGGGACGTTTGCAGCATTTAGGGTTGTGGCGCACATCCTCTTAGGCATAGAATGAGTTAAAACTCTACTGGCTCTACTCAGCCCTACTTAGCTCTACTGGATCTACTCAGATCCACTTAGTTCTGCCAGCCCTACCAGATCTAATTAGTTATACCAGAACTTCCATATATACCTATATATACCAGTCCCGCTTAGCTCTACTGGCTCTACTCAGCTCTATCAGCCCTACCGGCTCTACCGGCTCTACCGGCTCTACCAGCTCTACTCAGCTCTAACAGCCTTACAAGCCTTATCAGCTCGATCTACTCTATCTACTCGACCAACTCTCAGTCCTATCTACTCTACCATTCGGAAGCGGAAGCAGGTGAGCGCAGCGTGTTAGTGATCGATCGCAACGAAGTGTCTGAGTTACTATCCCTGGAGGCATGCATCGGGATTATGGAAAATGCGCTAAAAGACCTGTCCGCCGGACAGGCCGAGCAGCAGCTGAGATCCGTCGTCCCCGTCCGCCAAGGCGGCTTGATGGGACTGATGCCCGCGTACCTCGCCCGCCAAGAAGTGGTCGGCGCGAAGCTGATCAGCGTCTTCCCGCGCAATCATGACCGCGGACTGCCCTCGCATCAAGGCGTCGTCGCGCTGTTCGACGCCGGCACGGGCGCGCTGAACGCGATCGTCGACGGCCGCCGGCTGACCGCCATCCGTACGGCCGCCGTCAGCGCCGCCGCGACGAAGCTGCTGGCGAAGCCCGACTCGCGCACGCTGGCGCTGATCGGCAGCGGCGAGCAAGCGCGAAGCCATCTCGAGGCGATGCTGCTCGTGAAGCCGATCGAGCGCGTGCGCATCTGGAGCCCGAGCCGGGCCCACGCGCTCCGCTTCCAGAGCGAGATCGCCGCCAAGTATGGCGACAGCCTCGCCGCGCAGCTGTGCGACTCCGCCGAGCAGGCGGTCGCGGACGCCGACGTCATCTGCACCGTCACGTCGTCGACGACGCCAGTCCTGCAGGACGAATGGATCCCCGACGGCGCGCATATCAACGCGGTCGGCGCCTGCCGGGCCCCAGACCGGGAGCTCAGCTCCGCCATCGTCCGAAGGGCGAGGCTCTACGTCGACCGGCGCCAATCCGCCGTTCACGAAGCTGGCGATTACTTGATCCCGCTCCAAGAGGGAGTGATCGGCAGCGGGCACATCGTCGGCGAGATCGGCGAAGCGCTGCTCGGCCAAGTCGAAGGAAGAACGTCGGACGAGCAGCTAACGCTGTTCAAATCGCTCGGCCTCGCCGTCGAAGATCTCGCGGCGGCAACCTACGTGTACGAACAAGCCAAACAGCTAGGCAAAGGCACATCTATCGCCATCTAAGAGGAGCGTGACATCGTGAGCGATCGTCAAGAACGGTACGATTTTCACCTAACAACAGAACAAGAAGAGAGAGCGCAGGAGCTGCACGACCGCAGCATCGTCATTGACCTGCTCTTCCAAGGCCCTCTATCCCCTAGCGTCATTCCTACTAATCTATCCGACCGAATCAAGGAAGAATGCGAGCCGCTAAGAGAAGACCCGATGGCGTACAGCGCGCTGCCCGCGAAGCGGCTCCGCCAGCTGTCGGTCCGCGGCGAGCTTCCCGAATTCAAGGACGAATGGTACCGCTCCGGCATCACGGCGGGCAACCGCGAGCTGGATCTATCGAGTCCGGAAGCCATCATGACGAGCATGGGCGAAGCGCAGGAGCAGTTCGACCGCTTCCCCTGGCTCGTCAAAGCGCTGACCGCCGCCGATATACGGGAAGCCAAGCGCAACAACCTGAAGGCCGGCATCTTGACGGCGCAAGACCCGGCCGGTCTCGGACGAAACCTCGACCTTCTCGAAGCGCTTCACGGCTTCGGCCTTCGCGTGCTTCAACTGACGTACAACAACCAGAACCTGATCGCGTCCGGCTGCATGGAACCGGCGAACGGCGGCGTGTCCGCCTTCGGCATGAAGTTCATCTGCAGGCTGAATGAGCTCCGCATCGTCGTCGACACGAGCCACTGCGGCGCCCGGACGACGCTCGACGCCTGCCGGCTGTCGACGCAGCCGGTGATCGCGTCCCACACCGGCGCGGAAGCCGTCTATCCCCATCGCCGCTGCAAGAGCGACGATGAGCTTCGCGCGATCGCCGCGACCGGCGGCGTGATCGGCGTATTCGCGATGCCTTGGTTCATTCACGAAGATCCGAACGCGACGACGATCGACCATGTGCTGGACCATATCGACTATATCGTCCGGCTCGTCGGCGTCGACCACGTCGGCATCGGCACCGACTGGCCGATGAGCGACGTCGACTGGTCGCTCGTCTACTTCAAGGAGCACATCGCGCCGAAGCTCGGCTTCGCCCAAGGCGACGGCCCCTCGACGGAGCTCATTCAAGGGTTGGAGCGATACGGCCTGTTCATCAATTTCACCCGAGGGCTCGTCGCCCGCGGCTATGACGATGAAGAGATCGAGAAGATCATCGGCGGCAACTGGCTGCGCGTATTCGAACAGGTCTGGGGGCGATGAGGCGATGACTACCGCCAACAACAGCATTTTCAACTTCTACTGCGCAGGTGTCTATGAGGGGAAAATCCGGTTCACGGACGACAAGGTGATGCACGCCAAAGTGAATGCCAGACGGCGGACGCAGCTGCAAGAGGATGTGCTGGACGACCGCGCGAAGTACGTCCTTCCGCTCCAGAAGATCCGCGAAGCGCTGCCGCATTACCGCAAGGCGCAGTGGAACGGGGATCGCGTCGAGACGGAGAACGGCGAGATTTACCACCGCCACATTACCTACTCCGATGACAGCGGGCGCACCTCCCAGGTGTGGGCGAAGCGCGAGGATACGGCCGTCGACATCGTCACGCTGGACGGCGAGATCATCGCTTGGCTATGCCCGAACCGATACGGGATGGAGATCATCGTCCGCGAAGGGCTGGAGAAGCTGACGCCGCTCGCCGTCTACGACGATCCGCTGCTCTCCAAGCCGGCGTATGGCGTGAACGATCTCGGCACCTATCTCGTTCCGATGCGGGACGGCGTGAGGCTAGCGACCGACGTCTATCTGCCGGAGGGCATCGAGCCGGGCACCCGTCTGCCGACGATTCTCGTTCGGACGTGCTATGACCGCAACGGCCGCAAGGAGAGCTTCATGCGCTGGGCGAACAAGGGGTACGCCGTCGTCAACCAGGACGTGCGCGGCCGCGCGGACTCCGAAGGCGAGCTCGTGCCATTCTACTATGAGCGGGAGGACGGCAGCGACACGATCGATTGGATCGTATCCCAAGATTGGTCGAACGGGGACGTCGGCATGTGGGGCGCGTCCTACCTCGGCTACGTCGTCATGGCGGCCGCGACGAGCGGCCATCCGAACTTGAAGGCCGTCGTCAACGAAGTGAACGTCGGCTCCCCGTTCGTTGACACCGTCCGCAGAGGCGGCACTGTCTGCTCTTGGCCGCTGCTGTGCTGGACGCTGGCGCAGTCGGTCGGCACGCGCACCGACTTCCAAGTCTTCGCCGGCATTACCGTCGATCCGGCCCAGGCCGTCGACGCAAGGCCGATCCGCGATATCCCGCGCCAGATGATCGGCAAGGCGTCGGGGCCCTGGGACTTGTGGAGCGAACATCCGGAGTACGACGATTACTGGCGGGGCTGCACCCATTCCGAGCGCGCGGATCAAATTCAGGCGCCGATGTTCGTCATCTCCGGCTGGTACGACGGCGACAGCGCCGGCGTCTCGGAGACGTGGCGGCTGCTCACGGAGCACGACGTGCCGAACCGCAAGATCTGGCTCGGCCCGTGGGAGCACGGACCGAACCGGGCCCGCGACTTGAAGGGCGCCGCCTTCGGCGAAGACGCGGTCGTCTACGACTACGACGCAAACGTCCTGCGCTGGTTCGACCGCTTCCTCAAGGGCGTCGCCAACGGCATCGACGAGGAGCCGAGAGCCCGCTATTACGTTGTCGGCGAGAACAAGTGGCGTACGTCCGCCGACTGGACGCCTGCCGAATCGGCCGTCACCCCGTTCTACTTGGGCAGCAACGGGCGGGCGAACTCGGCGTTCGGCGACGGCACGCTGGGAACAAGCGCGCCGGCCCCCGGCAGCGCGCCCGACCAGTACATCTACAATCCGGAAGATCCAGTCGCAGACGCCGGCGAGCGGGAGCCGGAGAACCGCCGCACGATCGAGCTGCGCCAAGACGTGCTGTGCTACACCAGCGGCAAGCTGGTCGAGGACTTGACGATCGCAGGCGAGCTGTCCGCCATCCTCTATGCGGCAAGCTCCGCCGTCGATACGGACTGGGTCGTGGCGCTAAGCGACGTGGACGAAGCGAACAACTCGATCCTGCTGTCCAGCTACATCGTCCGCGCGAAGTATCGCCGCGGCTATGACAAGCCCGAACTGCTGACGCCGGGCCAGGTCGAGCGATTCGATATTTTCATGCCGAATATTGCCCATCGCTTCCCTGCCGGACACCGGATTCGCTTCTCGGTGACGTCGTCCAGCAAGTTCGTCGCGTTCCCGAACTCGAATACGGGGCTGAATCCGTACGACGACCCGGCGCCGATTCTGGCGACACAGACGATCCATCATTCGGAGGCATACCCGAGCCACGTGCGGCTTCCGGTTCTGCGGGCATAGAAGCTGAACCCTATCATGAATAAAGAGAGATCCTCTCATCCGAAGAGGATCTCTCTTTGTCATATCATCCCGTCGTCAGCCGATTCGCCGGCTTGGACCTCATCAACGAAGCCGCGCTATAGACGATCAGCGCCAGCCAGATGAACCCGAAGCCAACCAGCTCGGATGCCTCGAACGGCTCATGGAAGACGAAGACGGCGAGCAGCAGGCTGGTCGTTGGCGAGATATATTGGATGAAGCCAACGACAGACAAGGGCAGCAGGCTCGCGGCCTTCCCGAACCAGAACAGCGGCAGCGCGGTCGCAGGTCCGGCGAGGAGCAAGAACAGCATTTGCACAATAGGAAGCTCTGTGAACGTGCTCTCTCCCCGCGTCTGCAGGAACAGCAAATATGCCAGCGACAGAGGCAATACGATCATCGTCTCCCACGTCAGCCCGAGCAGCGCGTCGACCTTCACCGCCTTCTTCGCCAGGCCATACAGCGCGAACGAACCGGCCAGCACCAGCGATACCCACGGGAGACTGCCGAATTCGACCGCCATGACCGCCACGCCGGCGCCGGCCAGCGCAATAGCGATCCACTGCCCGGCCGACAGCCGCTCCTTCAGGAAGATCACCGCCATCAGAATGCTGATGAGCGGATTCATATAATAGCCGAGGCTCGTCTCCACCACGTGATCGTTATTGACGGCCCAGATGAAGACCAGCCAGTTCGCGCTGATGAACAGCGAGGACAGCCCGACAGCAATGAGATTGCGCTTGCCGGAGACCACCTGCTTGAGCTGCTTCCACCGCTTGGCGGCCGTGACCAGTACCGCTACAAAGACGAAGGCCCAGACGATCCGGTGCGCGAGCACCTCCCACGCCGGCATGTCTTGGAACAGCCGCCAATAGAGCGGCAGCAGTCCCCATGCCAAATACGACAATACGGCATAACCAATTCCCTGCTTCATCATTCAAGTCCTCTCGTCTCATGCATCGTTCCCGCGCCATCCATTATACTGCGGCGCTTACCCAGCCGGATAGATGGAAGCTGCGGAATGAGCATGCCGCCGAACATCAATAGGCAGCCGAGAACGCCCCGCGTGCCAAGCAGCTCGTTCAGAATCAAGTAGCCGCCGATCGCGGCGAACACCGTCTCCATGCTGAGTATAATAGCCGCCTGCGTTGGCTGCGCGTTCTTCTGGCCGATGATCTGCAGCGTATAGGCAATCCCGACAGAGCAGATCCCTCCATACAGGATGGGAACCGCCGCCTCCAGCAATCCTGAGAGCTCGATGGTCTCCGCCGCCGCCGCGACGATAAAGCTGAGCACCGAACAGACGGCGATCTGGACGAAGGACAGCCTCAGCGGATCCGTGTTCCGGGACAGCTTGTCGATGATTAGAATATGACCAGCCCAGAAGAACGCGCCGATGAGCTCGAACCAGTCTCCCTTGCCGAGCCGAAGACCGTCCGTGACGCAGAGCAGATAGAGGCCGATCAGCGCCAGCACGGCGCCTGCCCATCCATTCAAGCCGAGCCGCTGCTTTAGGAATAAGCCGAGGAACGGCACGATGACCATGTACAATCCGGTGACGAAGGCCGCCTTGCCGGCTGTCGTATACAACAGTCCGATCTGCTGCAAGGACGCCCCCGCGAAGAGGAACAAGCCGACCCATAATCCATTCGCGGCAGCCGATCGATTAGCCGCCTTCTTCTGGACGGCGGTGCGGCCGGACCTGCGATCCAGCCATACAATGAGCGGTATGAGCGACAACGCGGCAAGCGCGAAGCGAACCGCATTATAGGTGAACGGCCCGGTCGAAGACATGCCCTGCCGCTGGGCGACGAAGGCGAACCCCCAGATGCAGGCCGTGAGCAAGAGCAAGAGATTGGATATCCAAGATTTGCGCTGATTCATGCGGTGTCGCTCCTACTCTCGATGGATAAAAAAAATGCAGGGCAAGGGCGGCTGGCCGCCATACTCTGCAATCCATTATATAGGGGATCCCCCCGCTTGTCTCGGGTGTCGGTCAATGCGGCGGCAGCATCCCATTCACGCCGTAGTTAAACGAATAAATGACCCATTGATGGTTGGACTTCTTCATCTTGGCTTCGATGGTAGAAGAGTAGTACTCGCCGTCGGCGTTCCACTCCGAGTTATAAATCACCTTGTATTTGTCGAAGCCTTCCCAGTACACATACTCCTGGGCGAAGAATCCATCGGTATCCTTCAGGAACTGCTTCCTTTGCGGCTTCTTGGCGATTGCATTCGTAGCGAACTTCACCGCTTCCGCGTCCTTCAAGGGAGCCACTTGAATAATGAAGCGATCCGAAGACGCTTGAAGATGCTCTCGCTGCCAGATGATGTGATTCGGGTCGAAAAAGGTGCTGTCGAACTGCCTGAACTGAACGTATATGCGGTTATCGAACAGCTTGACGTATGGGCCGACTGTCGCTTCGAATCTCTTGCCGTTCAGCTCGACCGTCGCCGTCTTGGTCTTCTGATTCCATGTTGTCACAGCGCCAATCCCATCCGCCGCTGCCCGGAGCGGCATGTAGACGCGGTCGTCCAAATACTTGCCATCCAGAACGGTATATTGCGGAGCAGCCTCGTCTTCCGCATGCGCGGCGAGCGGACTGACCAGCACGGCGGTTCCAAGAAGTCCGGCTAAGAGCTTATATTTCGTCATGACCATGTCCTCCGCAATCCCTGATGATACTTGCTTCATCTCTAACGAGATGCAGGACGAGATTGTTGCACGGCTTCAAGGCGGAGCCCGGGCTCTATAATGGTGCGTGAGCTAGAAGGCAACCTCTACCATCGACTGAGCCGTCTCCGGATAATCGGTAATCATGCCGTCGATCTGGAACTTCAGCACCTCCTTCATGTCCCGCCGGGTGTTGACCGTCCAGACCCACACCTCGCGGCCGTCGGCATGGGCTTGATTCACCAGCTGGTCGGTCAGCATAATTTGTTCGATCGTATAGAAGTCGACGTCCAGCTCCGATAAGTCGCCAAGCGCGAAGTACAGAATTCTCCCGATCTTGATCTCTGGAGCCAGCTCCCGAATCCGCTGCAGCGATGCGGGATCGAACGACTGGATGCGCACCTCTTCTTCGAGTCCGGCGACCCTGAGCTGACGGACGACCTCGTCCGCCAGCGCTTCGCCGGAGCCGTATGGCTTCAGATCAAGCAGCAGCTTGATCTGGCCCTGCGCCTGCGAGAGCGCCTCGGCCAGCGACGGGATGCGAATCGGGCTGCCGTTCTCATCCTCGCCGATGGACAGCCGCCTCACCTCCGCGAAGGTTAGTTCGGAGACGGTCGCCCGTGAGCCGGTTACGCGTCTGAGATCGGGGTCGTGATTTAACACCGCGACTCCATCCTTGGTCAGTTGGACATCTATCTCCGCTACCTGCATGCCTTTGTTGATCGCCGAGATGATAGAGGGAAGCGAGTTCTCCGGCGCGTTCGCCGTGTCGGCGCGGTGCGCGGCAATGAGAACGCTCCATTCCGCATACACCAGGCTATCATTCGCACGCAAGCCGATGAACGCTGACAAGGCAATGTAAGCAGCGGCGACCGAGGCGAACAGCACGCGCTTGCGTCGAAGCCCCCTCCACCAGGCGGCGATGCGGCTCTCGAATCGGCCGATGCGGCTGGGCCTCACGTTCAGCCGGTCTCTCGCTCTCATCCCCATGGACCGGCTCAGAGTATAGTAGAGTCTTGTCAGCAGGAGAATATTAATCGGCAGAAGCAGAAGCGCCAGCAAATACGTCAGCAGGGTAGAGAGCGTCAGGGAATAATGCGAGGACACGAGCGCCAGTACGTCCATATCCAGCCACGAAGGGATTCGGCCAAGCGCGGACACCACAGCAGAGATGGCTGTGAGCATAGCCGCATTGAACAGGAGCAGCACGGCGAACAGGCGCCAGCGCCGGCCCTGCGTCAAGATCAGGCTGCCTCGAATCGCCTCCCGAAGCTTTAGCCCTTCAAGCACAATAAAGTGCAGCACGAAGATCCACCGAAGCAGCGTATACAACGCGCCAACTAGAAGCAGAATGTAAGCGGCAATCATCAAATGGGAGGCGTGCAGCACTTGATTGTTCAGGAAGATCGGCACATTAAACAGCGCATAGAAGGAGGCTGACAGCGGCGAGTCCACGAACGGAATTAACAGAAGAAGCAGCAGCATGAGCTGGAACATGCCGTAGCCGAGCAGCTTGGGCGTCTGGCGCAGCGCAGTCAGCACCGCGTCCGTAATCGTGATCGACTTGCCGAAGTAATGCTGTTGGACAAGAACGATAAGCACGAACAATTCGATCAGCAGGGTGAAGCAGGCGACAAGTCCGATCAGAAGAAGGCCGGCCATACCGCTGTAGCTCAGTCCGATCCGGTACACTTCCCCGTTAAGCAGCGAGCCGGATCCGACCACCCGAAGAATGCGGTTGAACAAGAACGTGTTGATCGGAAGCACCACGGCGCTCGTAACGAGCATATACATCAATTCAAACAGCAGCAGCTTAGCGGAGAACCTGCGAAAGTCTCGAATACTTCTGCCCAGCAGTTTAAACATCGACATCGAGAATCAGTCCAGTCATATGTGTCAGTCTATCTTATTATATGAATGGAATTCGCGATTGAACAAGGGACCATTCGCTGTCCAGGATGCTATAGATGACATTATCGTGAACGGCGCCGCCGTTCGTCGCGTCAAGGCGGTGCCGGCGAAGCACGCCCTCCCGAACGGCCCCGATCTTCTCCAACGCCCTCTGGGACCTTGCGTTGCGGCCGCTGGCGGAGAATTGAACGCGGATCACGCCAAGCTCTTCGAAGCAATACTTCAACAGAAGGTGCTTGCAGGCCGAATTAAGTCCCGTTCCCCAGAACTCCGGAGAGAGCCACGTCCAGCCGATCTCGACACTGCGATTGTGCATATCCAGGTCGCCAAGCCGAGTCGTCCCCGCGATACGGCCCGAAGCAGCGTCTCGAATCACGAAGGGCAGCTGCGTTCCCGCTTCCTTATTCAGCAGAGCTAATTCAAGGGCCTGCTTAACCGATTCTCGCGTGGTGTTCTTCCTCCAAGTGAGTTCCCAAATCCTAGGATCGCTCAACAGCTTAGCTAGCTCATTGATGTGCTCGGATTGCAAAGGGACGAGCACCGCTCTGTGATTCTCAAGCGTCAGATTCGGATTGATATGCATGAACATCTCTCCTTCTTCCCACATCCTATCAGCCCGCCCCTATCGTATGAATGAAGAATAGCGCCGATTATTTGCATTCCCTGTTCCAACCCGCTCCCGGCAAGGTGACGGCCCCATTCCTTGACCAACAATACAAAAAAATCCCGGCGGGGAAGTTCCCGTCAGGATCTCGTTCAGCAGGGCGAAGAACCCGCTTGCTCACTCCAGATTCTTCCCATAGAAGATCTCATCCATCTCCCACTTCAGGTTCTCGATGATGGTCGCCTCTTCTTCTGAACTCAACGCATCGCGTGTATATCCGAACAAATAATTGTTCAGATCAAATTTCTTAAGCCTGCACTTGGTATGGAAAATGTGCTCTTGATACACGTTGACGTCAATCATGTCGTACTGGCTCTTGATGTCGTCCGGGATATAATTCTGAATCGAGCTGATCTCGTGGTCGATGAACAGCTTATGGCCGGTCACATCTCTGGTGAAGCCGCGTACCCGGTAATCCATCGTCATGATGTCCGTATCGAACGAGTTGATCAAGTAATTCAGCGCCTTCAGCGGCGAGATCTCCCCGCAGGTAGAGACGTCGATATCGGCCCGGAAGGTGCTGATGCCTTCATCCGGATGGAACTCCGGGTATGTATGAACGGTAATGTGGCTCTTGTCCATCTGGACGACAACGGAGCTCGGAAGCGGACCGGGCGATTCCTCATAATGTTCTCCCGGCACCTCTACAACCGGCCCTTCCGATACAAGCATCGTGACGCTGGCACCTTGGGGCACATAATCCTGCTTAGCCACATTGAGCACATGCGCGCCAATGATCTCCGCTACATGGTTCAAGATATGCGTCAGCCGATCCGCGTTGTATTGCTCGTCGATGTAGGACAAGTAGGCTTCCCGCTCTTCCTTGGTCTTCGTGTAGCAGATGTCGTACATATTGAAGCTGAGCGTCTTCGTCAGATTGTTGAAGCCGTGCAGCGTTATGCGCTGTTCCTTCGTCAATTCCATGCGACCTTGCCTCCCTTGGACAATGGTATTGTATCCCGGTTCGTCCAAGATTAATCTGATCACTCTGACTATCCGCTGCATTCCCTGGTATAATTTAGAACATAGACTTTGAGATTCTTCCACGTTGGGGGCGGGTAATCATGGTTTTCGCAGCCTTACTGCGAGGCATTAACGTTGGCGGCCACAATAAGGTCGACATGAAGCTGCTGAAGATGACCTTCGAGAGAATCGGGTTGCGTAATGTCGTCACCTACATTAATACGGGAAACATTATTTTCACAGATGATCGTCGTTCCGCGCTGCAATTGTCCGCAGAACTGGAAGAGGCTATCGCCGCCGACTTCGGCTTGTCCATCAAAGTCTTAGTCCGCACATTGGACGAGATCCGGACGATCATGGCCTCCTTGCCCGAACACTGGGCGAACAATCAGGACATGAGAAGCGACGTGCTCTATCTCTGGGACGACATTAGCGAAGAGTCCATGCTTGAGCAATTGACCATCAAGCCGGGAATCGACCATGTCATCCGCGTGCCAGGCGCCATTCTCTGGTCATACGAACGGCAGCACGCGAACAAGAGCGGCATGAACAAGATCATCGGCACGAAGCTCTACCGCCAAGTCACCGTCCGGAACGTGAACACGGCTCGCAAGCTATTCGAACTGATGCTGGCTGCCGAACATTAGAAAATGAGCGGGAACATAAAAGCGACGACCGCCGCCCAAAGGCCATAGACCGGCAGATACTTCGTAACCGCGTCTTGAATGGTTGAAGCTCCGGCTCTGTTCCGCAGAAAACGCAGATAGGACAGCATAACCCAAATGAGATTGGCCCAGATCAGCAAGTTAATGCCTAGAACAGCAAGTCTGTTAGGCGTAATCCCATAGGAGGATAGCCTGAACACGATGGCCGACAGAGCCACGCTGTCGATAATAAGAGCAAGCGCAATCAAGGCGCAATTGATATAGTCCGATACGTTCTTCTGCTCGTTCGTGCCGCGCTCGGTGATGGAGAATATGGTGACAGCCAGCACACTCAGCAGAACTCCGTTGAAGACCAAGAGGAAGTCGCGGTCCAAGAACGGATTCTGCCCGACCCCGATAACCGTGACAAGGTAGACCGCCAACGTGACAAGGACAAGCGGACTAAACACTCTGGCTATATAAGGCGCTATATTCTTCGCGAGCTTCAGATTCCTGGTTACCAGGTAGGCGGCCACAATAGCGAGGGCAACAGCGCCCAATAACACCACATTCTCGAAATAGAATTCCGATATATCAACACCGGCAAATCTAAACAACTGCATCGTTAAGACGGTAAGGATCATGCCGCATATGGCCATGATGGCGTATAGAACGCCAAATTCCCCATTAAACTTCAGATAAGCTAATCTGGCAGCGCCTGCTTTATATTCATCGCCTGCAAAGGCAAGCCCCACTAGCATCCATAGGAACACGGGCAGATGCAGATACGCCAGCAGAATGCCGTCAGTCTGCTCCAGCGGCAGAATATTCACGTAAACGATGGAGATAGCGAATAACGAAGCGATGGTGTAGATCACTCTCTTGTTCGGGGCATTCTTGTATGCGAAGAAGGCAGCCATGAAGGGCATGATTCCGAAAATAAGATTGATCGGCGCCACAGCCTCCTGCTCGACAAAATACATAAGGGTCCTGGTGCAGATCCCTGCGAGAATAGCTAATAGGCCCATGACGATGAAGTCCATCTGTAGCGAAGAGGTCTTCTCTGTATGAGCTGTCTCCTTGAAATGCAATCTGGCGTGCCAAACGGCAAGCACCCGCGAATCGGGCATTCGTTCCCACGCATAGGAGAATGCCTGCTTAAACGCATCGGGATCTCTCCTGTACACCCTCTCCAGTTCAGGCGGGTTATCCAGATTTGCGAGAATGAGGTTGTTAATCCCCATCGATATACCTCCCCAATCAACGAATCGCTCTTGTTAATTCATTTTTACTTTAACACGTAATTTATCGTTTTACAATAAATATATGTCTTTGTGGAGGATGTTTTTATTGATAAATAAGCGAAAAACCAGAAACACCTCCAAGATGGCTTCCACATCTAACGAGATGGGAGCCTACTCTTGAAGGTGTTCTGGATTCGTCTCACATTATGGGATCCGTTCAGTCCATAGACATCAACAATTGATACACAATGACTGCCGCTTGAGCGCGTGTTGCCGTTCCCTTAGGATCGAACTTGCCGTTGCCGACGCCATTGATGATGCCTGCTTGCTGCATGGCCGTCACCGCTTCGTTGGCGTAGCTTGCAATCTCTTGCGCATCCTGGAAGCCTGCTGCCGCACTCTCTTGGTTCAGCTTAGTTCCTGCTTTCTGAATCGCCCGGTATGCCATTACCGCCATCTCTTGACGAGTAATCTTGTTGTTGATGCCAAACGATCCGTCAGCCAGACCGGATACGATTCCGCGCTGCTGAGCCGAAGCGATCGATTCGTAATGCCACGCGCCTTGCTTGACATCCGAGAAGGTGCTTGTTGCGCCCGCTTGGTTTAGGTCAAGTGCTTGCATTAACATCTGGATGAATTCGGCTCTTGTCACCGAATTGCCTGGCGCGAACGATTCCTTCGTCACGCCGTTAACAATTCCGCGCGCAGCCAATCCATCAATACTTTCTCTCGCCCATGCGACTTCTTCGACATCGTTGAACGTTACTGGATTGGCGATGGCGGCATATTTGCTGAAGTGCTTCGCGTTGAATTCCGCCATGCCCGTATCCTTGTTGTAACGGCCATTCTTAATCACTTCGAGCTTACCATCTTCCGATAAGTAGTAGATCACGATCTGACCCGGGCTCTCGCCAGGCTTCAACGTATACGGCACTGCCGCTTTAACCGGTTGACCCTGACCGAAGTCGGTGATCTTCTGATCGCCAACGCTCAGGTTGAAGTCGTATACCGTGTTCGAACCTACGATTCCGCGTACTTCTTCGGACAGCATGCTGCTGTCCACCTTGGCTATGTTCAATTCCACATTGGCATTGCCAGCGCCACCTTCGAATATCGATACGGGCACCTGTACAGACGCGAGTCCAGAGGCAATCTCGATGCGTTGAATGCCAGCCTCTGCGGCTGCATTCACTTGATCAACCGGTATGGAGACCGTAAGCTGCTTGGCATTCTCAATATCCTGCACCTGCAATTTCAAGGTGCCGGCTTTGGCTTCGGACACAGCCTTCTGCATGTCCTCAGCTGAGACCGCAGCTTTAGCGTTACCGCTTGAATCAATCTCTGCCTTCACCTCGCCCGGCTGGGCAGGAGTCTGGTTCGCCGGTGGTATTGGAGTACCCGGATTGGTGCTCTTACCTTTCGTTGTTGCTTGCGCTGCGACAGATCGTTCTGATTCAACGGCATCGTTGACAGCTGTTACCTTGTAGTAATAGGTGGTCGATGCCTTCAAACCGCTGTCTTGGAACTTCGTGTCGGTAACTAGTTGCGTATTCACCTGGCTGTAATTGCCGTCAGCAGAAGTTGAGCGATAAACGTTGTATCCGATCACATTGTCCGAAGCTGCCCAGTTGATCTCAATGACGCTGGTGCTTCTCGCTTGCGCAGTGACATTGGCCGGTGCGGCAGGCTCGGCGGCAGGTTCGTCGCTCACTTTCGGCCATTGGACCAGCAAGTGATCGGGCTCGCCGCCGGTACCGATCTTCTCCACTGTGATCCAATTGATCGAGTAGGCGTTGCCGCCGCCGCCGCCGCGGATGGCGATGTTGCCAATCAGGCCGTTGGCGGGCTGGGAACCGTCCAATTTAATCTCAGTGGTTAAGGTGTAGCTTCCCATGTTCACCATGCCGCTGTTGAAGTAAGCAGGTATCGTGGCGGCTACTTGATCGGCTGAATATGGATAATTGTTGACAACCGCCCCATCCGCATCTGTATAGCCGCCGTTGGTGTCATCTTTGATCCAACGCACGCGAATGGCGGTCGTCCCTTTCGCGGTGTAATTGAAGGTGAGACGGTAGGTTGCGTCCTTCTCCGGAATGAGAGCTGCTTTGCCGTCGGCGCCCGCCGTCGACCAAGGCCACTGGCCGGCATCATTGCCCAGAATGATATTCGCGCCGGTCCAACCGTCTCCATTGCCCGCATCATAGACATGAACACCGTCTACAGGCTCTTGCTCCGGACCTGTCTCTGGCTCAATATAATGATGCGTCGACAGATACGTGTCGGGATCCAGTACCGCCACCAACGCTTCCTTGGCCAATCCGTCCGAGTTGAACAGCAGCGCGAATTCACCGGCACGCCAGCCGGTAGTCGCGTCTCTCACGCCGCTGATGCTCACGCGATCGATGACCTTCGGGTTGTTCGTCGTGTTGGATGAACCCACGGCATACTTCTTGTAAATCCGGAACAACTCGGCATATTTCATGGCCTGGTTGTTCTCGTTCTCCGGGGTGAGAGTGCCGATAGGCGGAGTGCCAATGTCCATCTCGGTAATATTAACGTGGACACCGGGGAGCGTCGCGAACAGCTTGATGTTGTTCTCGACGTTCTCGACGTTCGTGTCCAAATTGTAGTGCGCCTGCATGCCGATAACTTCAATCAGCGGTTTGCCGTTCGGGCGGACATCTTGATACCGCTCGTTGATGTCCTTGACCATCTCGTATACCACTTGCGCTTTGTCTGGCGAGTCGAGACCAAAATCGTTGTAGATCAGCTTGACATCCCAGTCAGGGTGACTGTCAACTACTTCGGCCGCTTTCAAGAAGGCAAGCTCAACCCACTCCCAGCCGAGTGCATTGTACCAGCCTTCCCCTTTGGCCAACGAGGCTTTCCAGTCTCCCGGTTTTGAAGTGCCGATGGCTTCATTGACCACGTCAACGCCTTTCAGGCGTCCGCCGAAGTGTCCGAGTACATTCTCGATATGATTATCGAGATTGGTCAGAGCGGTGGCTCTGTCGAACGTGCCCGGCTGATCGTATCTGGCCGGCGGCGCGTCCCACATCCAAGTTGGCGACTGTGAATGCCATGCCAGCGTATGCCCGTAGAACACCATGTCCGGGTTCAGGCTGGCAAGGTTATCGAATGCCGTGTCAGCGCTATCATAGGTGAAGGTGCCCTTGACATTTTGCGTGCTCTCGGGTTTCATCTCGTTGCCTGGCGCATACTCGGCGAAGTTGTGAATCAAGGCATTCGTCTCGCCCCTGCCGAAGATTCCCAAGGTGAAGTAATCCTTGTAGACGTCCTTCAACGCCGGATATTGATCATAATTCAGCCCGGCGGGAGTAGCCTGCGATCCGGAGACGGGATCTTCCGCGGCGGCCGTTGCAGGGATAACGGTTGGGATAACCAAAGAGACGGCGAATGCGAGAGAAAGAGTCCGCTTCAAATTGCGCATAATGGATAGAGCCTCCTTTTCTAATGATATAAATGGAGTAAGGCCTGCTCTTTCACGAGAATTAAGTCATATTCCGAGTTCCTCCCTTTCATTAAAGGTTTTCTCCCTTGTCTTGTTGGCTATTACATATATAAGAATACGCTTTCATGTTTATTATTGTAAATGATTAACAGCACTCTTCAAACATATTGCTCCAGTCTTCCCAATTATTGCGATGTTTCAAGCCGAGTAATCTGAATACTTTAGGTGAGTGATTAATAGACAACAAGATTGAGTTAACTATCCTGTTCGAATCAGGTGAAGAGTCCGCCAAGACGATCATCGGCCGGCGGCGGGTAACCCAACTGTCTTGCCATCGATACGATCTGGCCTTTGTGATGGAATTCATGTGTCTGCGCATGCGTTAACAGCAGCAATGGAGTCGGCGCCTTCGGGTAACCTTGCCAGCTCTCGTCCAGCTCGATCGGTCCATCCCAACGATCGCGATACTCGTCCAAGAACCGTTGTACGAGTTCATCCGCTTCCGCGAATCGCTCACGGGCATACTTCACATCGGCGCGTTCGTGTACGGTAACATCCCAATGCTCAGCGATCTTCTTGAACGCGAACGATTCCAGCCAGAACCGGTAGCAGTCCACGACATGCAGATAGGTTTGAAGGATCGTTCCGCGTCCAAATTCGGGCACCGGTTGATGCAACACTTGAGGAGGCAGCTCCTCCAAGAACGCGAACATGTTCTGTCTAGCGGATCTGATATAGTCGTATTGCTGCTTCAATATTTCGAGCAACGCCATCACTCCTCGATTCTCGAAGGATTCTGTCCATCTTGCCGCCTCAACTTCTCTGTAATGGTCAACACATTGCCGTCGGGGTCGATGATGGTGAAATAGAGCGTGTTGCCGTGCCATTCGATCCGATCCACCACAGCCCCATCGTCGATCATAGACTGATACGAACGGAATATCGCATAGGGGTCCGCGCGGCGAAATCCGTCGACCAATGCTTCGAACACCTCAAGGCTAAGTCCGCGGCGCGGAGCTGTCATCACCGCATCGTCCCAATATTCGGGATGGCGTTCAACGGCCGTCTTCAGCCTCGTCCTCGCCCGCTTCAATGCCGCCTTCACCGAACCCTCGGATTGTCCGAACAGCACCCCCGTCTCCTTGGCGGTAAAGTGAAACACATCGATCAGCAGGATAAGCACAACCTGCTTAGGTTCGAGACGATCGGACAGCAGTTCGAGCGCCTCGCGCACATCCCACCCGCTCCACTCCTCATAGGAACCGTTGAGGGACGCTTCGAGCTGTCCGACCTGGGGTTGCAATTTGCGGCTGCGGCATATATCAACCCATGCATTGGCGGCAATTCGGAACAAGAATGGCTTCGTAATCTCCCGGTTTGGGAACCGGGTATGCCAACGATAAGCTTTAATCAGCGACTCCTGCAGCAAATCGTCCGCATCCCAAGACGAGCCGGCCTTAGCCAGACAGTACCGTCTTAGATCGCTTTGCAGCGGAAGCGTCATCTCCGCGAACGTCTCATAGCCTGCATCCGAACAGCCCCTCTGCGGCACTATTTTGAATTCCTCCATTTATCCTTGTGTGCAAAATACGGCGTTTGCCCCGTCTCTTCTACAATATCAACGGCATTCCCGTCTAGATCGAATGCTTTGAAAAACCTGTGATTTTCCTCTACGTAGATTTCGCTTAATTTCGCACCCTTTGCTTTAAGCTGTTGATACGATTGGTTAATATCGTACGAAGTGAAATTGAAGTAAGGCATCGGATGTTCACCGGTGTGGAATTCGACAGGCTGCGGCTTCTCCACTTTCCACAAGAGAACCAATGTTTGAGCGTTAGGGAACGCGAGCGCGACTCGATAATCGGTCCTCTCAATCGTCTCCAGATCGAACATTCGAACGTACCACTCCTCCGAACGTGCAATATCGGTTACCGGAATGAAGATGCTGGATACGAACGCGATATTTTTTCCCATAGATTAGCACTCCCCTTTGACCTCATTTTCAATCTAATAACGATAAAAATCCATCAAAAGATACGGGGGCGCACAGTATTTCTCGGCATTGCGCAACCGAACTCGTTCGAGAAGCATCTTACATAGGGGAAGGAGGATGCTCTCTGGATATCGTGCAGGGCTTGAGGGATAAAGACGAAGCCGCGCTTCGAGCGTTAATGGAGCGATACGGCAATGTATTGATGCGTACGGCTTACTTATTAGTCAAAGACAAGCAAACCGCGGAAGAAGCCGTCATGGACACGTTCATACAGGCCTATCGCAAGATCGGCCAGCTCCAACATCCCGACCGGCTTGAAAGCTGGCTCCTGCGCATTGCCGTGAACCAATGCCGGATGCGAACGCGAACCTGGAGCTGGAGCCGAATATTGCCTCTAGCTCACGTGGAACGAATGGTCGAGGAAGAAGAACCTGGCCCGGAGGAGCTTCTGATCGGCACCTGGCGCAACGAGAAGTTAAGCGAAGCGCTGCTCGAGCTGGATTACAAATATCGCGAGGCGATCGTACTATTTTATTACAACGGATTGAACGTAGCCGAGATCGCAGCTCAGACAAGCAGCAACGAGAATACGGTGAAGGCTAGGCTGGCGAGAGGCAGGGCTCAACTCAAACTCATGCTGGAGAGACAGGAGGAAGCGAATGAGACCGGAGGAAGAGCAACAGTTCATTAGAGATAGGTTGGATGAAGAACTCGGGGATCTGCGTTTTCTTAGAAGCGCGGAAGTGTTGGACCGCACCCATCCCCGTTCATTACCGGCCAAGCTGCGCGCCTTGTGGAATTACGAGTTCGAGCTGCCGCTTCTTCCGATAGGCGCCAGCTTCGCCGTGCTGCTGGCGATTCTGTTCGTCGCTCAATTACAAGAGAATACGGACAACCGGCAACGGGCAGCGGTGATGCCCCGCGCCGAGAGACAGCTCGTGGAAGCCGGAGGCAACACCTATTGGAAGGACGAATACGAGAAGGCGGTGAGAGGCGTTGAAGCTCAAGATCAAAGTTAAGCATCTCTTCTCGCTCGTCATCGCCCTGTGCGCCTTGTTTATCTGTCTTCAGCTAATCGTGCTGCCTAGGCTAGAGGTTGCGATGGCCAAGAAGCACTTCGAGCAAGGGGCGGCGGGCGGTAAGAATGAACTGCTGCACGCAATAGATACTTCGTCCGGTGACGATAAGTGGGCGCTTATCCGGCAGTATATGATTGAGAACGGCTCGGAATCGATCTCGACGAGATTCAACGTCATCGTAGGAGATGGTACGACTTATACCTCAGAGGTAACGTCGTCTCCGGATGCGCCGAGCTGGACAGGAGAAGAGAAAGTCAAGTACTTGGAAGCCTATGCAGCAAGCGGTCCAATCGATGGCTATTTAGTTCGCGCGGCGAAGCAATTGGCCTTAGAATATCAAATTCTAAGCCGTCCCGAAGATGCGGCTCGCGCGCTGGAGCAGACGGAACATAGGCTAACAAGCAATTACAATAGTCAGAAAAGAGAGCTCATGCTGGCCCGCGCGAAAATCTACGCGGATGCCGGACAATTCGAGACGGCGGAGCGCTTGTTGACCGAATTGAGTGAAGAGCCGAACTGGCAGAATACGTATCTGAAGGACAGTATCGCGAAGCTCAAGACCCGGATCATGGAACAGCGCGACAATTCGGCTGCGGCTTCAAGCGTATCCGGAACCATTAAACGAAGCGACGGCCAGCCGATGGCGGGTATCGGGGTGTTCTTGCGAAGCAGCAAGGATACCTATCATAGCCTTGTGGACAGCGAACCTTACCAGACATTAACCGACTCGGCCGGCAGCTTCAGCTTCAAAGGCGTTGCCCCCGGCAGCTATGTGATCTACATCGGCCTTACCTTCGGGCAGATCGACGGGTGGACGCGGCCTGTAAAGTATAACGAGGAGTGGATCGACCTTCGGGGAGGAGAGAATCTGACGCGCAACATTACCCTCCAAAGGTTAATCCAGCTGCGCTCCCCAGTGGACCAGCAAGTCATTACCGGCAAGACGGTCCATTTCGAATGGGAGCCCGTCGAAGGAGCCGCCTACTACGCCTTGAACGGGACTTTCCCAATCGAGAACGGTACTATAGGATTCCAAATCAAGGATCATATCGAGAGCAATGCCATCGAACTGCCTCTCGATACGCTCTACAGCGTTGAAAGCGGCTATTCGTATAAAAAATTCGGCGACAAGGACATTCCGGATCCCTCGAATCTGCTCGGGTTCGCCGATCCATCCAGCCGGTTCTCCTGGAGCGTGGAAGCCTACGATGCGGACGGGAGACTGTTGACGCGAAGCAACGGTTACCGATTGAACGAGCAGACGATGGGGCGTCTTCCTTTCTTCTATTTGAAGGAGCGCACGCTTACCGAAGCCGATCAGCTGCTGCTGGCTGGACGCATGGACGAAGCCTTGCTGGAGTACCAAGCGGATTATGAACGCGATGAGCAAGATTCGCATAGCCTTCGGATGATCGTTAAGCTTCTGGAGGTGAAGGCTGCGGATGACAAACGGCCGCTCGATGCGGCCTCAGTACCGTATCTTGAGAAGCTGGCGAGCATCGATGAGACCGGAAATACCTTGTTCTCCTTGGTTAACTACTATGGCAGCATCGGGAATTGGCCTGAAGTCGACCGGTATTACGGCATGCTGAAGGAAGCGCGGCAAGGAAGGGTAGAGAGTTACTCTCAAGCCCAATACGGCATACTGCTGCTGAAGCAAGGAAGAGTGCAAGAGGGCGAAGCGGAGCTCCGGCAAGCGCAGGAGAACGATCCCTCGAATCGATTCATCGGCAGTTACATCGCGAGCGTCATTTATTCGGCCGGCAACTTGGATAGGGCTGAGGAGCTCGCTCGCCAGTATCCGGAACGCTCCTATTACGGCGAAGACAACCCGGACTGGAGCGAGCTTGTTCACGGTTTGATAGAAGAAAGCCAAGGCTCGAGCGAAGATTCATACTTCACGAAGCTGCGAGAAGCGCTGCGCGTTTGCTTCGGCGGAGATCAGAAGCGGTTAGAAGACTGGACAGCCGATTCGGAATACCCGGCTATGAAGGCATTCATCAAGGCGTTATCCAAAGTCGATTGAGATGAAGCGGCTTACCATGCCAAGGCCGCCTCATCAACGCGGAAATTATTGGAATGCGGAAGTCGCGATTACGAAGCAACATTAGCGAATTTATCGCGTCTGTACTTAGACATATTCAATATTCCACAAAGGCGGACAACATGAAGCTCAAGCTATCGATTGGACTAACTGTAGGCATAGTAGGCGCATTGGGCATCTGGACCGGGTCCGTCGCCGCTCAAGAGCGGTTCACCGATCTCAAGTATTCGCAATGGGCCGCGGACAGCATTGAATATATGGCCGATCGCGGCACGGTATCCGGCTACGGCAACGGATTATTCGGTCCCTCCGATGCCGTGACGCGAGCGCAGGCCATCGCATTTCTCGTACGCGAGCTGCAGCCGCAGGCACAGACTGGCGCAAGCCCAAGCTTCACGGACGTGTCGCCGGCGCACCCCTTCTACGATGTCATCTCCGTCGCTTCGCAGTCGGGTCTTGCCCGCGGCTTCACGGACGGCACTTTCCGTCCCGACGAACCGATCTCGCGCGCGGAGACGGCCGCGTTCCTGACCCGCGCCTATGAGTTGACGAACGGAACGCAGCCGGTGCGTCTATCGGATATCGAAGGCAGCTGGGCCTCTGATCCGATTCGGACGATGAGCACCAACGGGCTAATCGGAGGTTATTCGGACGGCACCTATCGACCCGATCAGACGGTTACGCGGGCGGAATTCGCGGTATTCCTCGCCCGGGTGATCCATTATGAACGCAACGCCGCCATTGAGACGCAGGATTGGGATAAGCTGATGTCTTACATGACGGTGAGCGAGGAAGTCGGACAGATGCTCATGCCCAAGTTCCAGCAATGGAACGGCAAGTCGACCACCGCGATGAACGCGGGACTCCAGGAGACTCTGAACGATCAGCATCCCGGCGGATTTATCTTGTTCGAGAACAATATAATCGACGCGAAGCAGGTTGCGACGTTCACGCACGATTTGCAGACGCGGGCGGGAGACATTCCGTTGTTCCTCGGGACCGATCAAGAAGGCGGCGTCATCAAGCGGCTGCCCGGAGGCACGAATCTGCCGGGGCAGATGGCGCTAGGCGCTGTGGATGATGCCGATCTGGCGCGGGCCGCCGGCCAGCTTACGGGGGAGGAGATGCAGGCGCTCGGGCTGCAATTGAACTTCGCGCCTTCGTTGGACGTGAACAGCAATCCGGACAACCCGATCATCGGCATACGCTCGTTCGGCTCGGATCCGGACCTGGTGTCGCGTCTTGGCTTGGCGACCATGCAGGGGCTGCAGCAATCCGGCGTGATTGCGGCTGTGAAGCATTTTCCCGGGCACGGGGACACCTCCGTCGATTCCCACCTGGGCTTGCCGGTGTTGAACGATGACCGCGCACGGTTGGATGCGGTGGAGCTGAAGCCGTTCCGCGCCGCGATCGACGCCGGAGTGGACATGATCATGACCGCTCATATCGCGCTTCCTGCCGTGGACGACGAGCATGCCGTCTCCCGCAAGGACGGCAGCAGCGTTCCGATTCCGGCAACGCTGTCCAAGAAGGTGCTCACCGGGCTGCTGAGAGAAGAACTTGGATTCCAAGGCGTTATTATATCCGATGCCTTCACGATGCAAGGGATCGCCGAGCACTTCGGGGAAGAGGATGCCGTTGTTCGCGCCGTCTCCGCCGGCGTGGATATCATCCTGACGCCCAAAGATTCGGCGGCCGCGCACGAGACGCTGGTGAAGGCGGTCAAGAACGGGACGATCTCGGAGGACCGAATCCAGGAGTCGGTGAGGCGCATTCTGGAGCTCAAGTTCAAGTACGGCTTGTTCGATCAAGGCAACGACGACTTCCCGGCCCGGCTGTCCTCTCTGCCGACCGTCATCGGTTCGGCCGCCCATCGCCAGATCGAACGGGAGATCGCAGAACGCGCGGCAACGACGCTCGCCGGACCGATCGAATCGATTCGCCAAGGCGATCATGTCGTGATCGCCGCTGCCGACGAAGACACGGGCAAGCAGCTCGAGAAGCAGCTCGCCGTGGCAAGCGCTTCGCAGCATCTAACGACGGAGGTCGCGGTAATCGGCCAAGCGAAGACCACGCAAGCGATGGACAAAGCGGACTATGTCATCCTTGCCTCCTATCAATTCCGCAACGTCGCGAGTCAATTCGGCTGGGCGGCATTCCAAGACATCATCGACCGCTTGAACGCGAAGCAGAAGCGCTATTCGCTGCTATCTCTCGGCAACCCGTATGAATTGCTCTATCTGCAGCATGCCAAATCGGCTCTTGCGGTATATGGCAAGCAGGAGCCTAATCTGGCGGCAGGCTTGAACGTATTGTTGGGCAAATTAACGCCTCAAGGCGTTTTGCCTGTGCAGGTGAAATAAATGAATAAGCCGGCAATCCCCTTCTAGGGGATGATGCCGGCTTATTTGTTTAACGACCCCTTTTGCTCAAGAACGCCAGAGAGGGCAGCGACGGAAAGCAAGAAGTTTCTATTTACGAAGCAGAGGAAGTTGATCGCCCTAGATTACTCCAAAATTCCGTTATCTCTGCGTCATTAGCTTGATACCTTCCCGTACAATACCTCAGCAACTCATTTATAGTATCCTGGGATAGTGAATCCCTACTTTCAAGCGGAAATCGTGTTCTGATATCCCTCCTAACGCATCATGAACAACTGCCTGAGTCGATCCTCATCTCCATGAATGAGCAATTCCGCATCTTCAACGATCAACAGCTTCATATGTCCCTTCACGGATGAACAAATGTGAGGATAGATTAACAACTGCTACAACAACTATCCTCCCAAGAATATGGACAACCTGCTCGAAGAGTTTATTGGGCAATCGTTGAGGAAATTTGGGATTCGATTTTTAATTAACAGTCCGAAGCAATGGAGGTAATGACAATATTGAAATCATTTGTCCGCACGGAGAGAATGAGAACTGGTTCGATCGCATCATTGTATACTAACTTGCTGGCCCCCAAAGAACCAGACACTTCGGAAAAAGTGTCAATTTGGATGTAAAAAACCTGAGAGCTTGCATTCGCAAGCTCCCAGGTTTTATTAATCTTCTTCTACTCACAAATGGTTATTTCAACATTGTCTCGCTGCCATAAAGCGTTTCCCATGCCGCTTTGCGCTCGTCGATAATCGCTTGACCGCCCGAGTTGAGGTAATCCTTCATACCCGCATCATATACAGCGTCAAACTTGTCAACCGGCGCTACAACTGCTTGATCCAAGAAGGCATCGCGTTTCGCGGAAAGCGCTTGACCTTGACCTTCTTCAGCCTTGATCTCACCCGCTTTGGCATTTTTGCCTACGCGTCCATCATGAGTCGTAATCTGGTTTGCAACCTCAATGAGTCTAGCGTCAACCCCGTCATACCCGTTGGCAAGAGACTTGACGGTCAAATCCGGATCTCCGGTGTCAAGACCATTGCTTGTGATCGTGTAGTCGATATTTGCCGGTGAGTTCATAATATATTCGTCAGTAGCGGCAATCGTCTTGTAGGAACCGTCCGGCATCTTTTCGTACGTTTTGCCTTCTTCGCCGAATTGCAGGTAAACCCGGTTATCAATCTTGGAGATCCAATCCAGATAGAACATCGAAGCTAGTGGTTCTTTGTTGGTAGCCGGGAAGAATATTTTGCGGTCAACAGGCGCCGACAAGAACTTCCGGTAAACCCCGGCATCGTTCGGGAACGGCTCAACCGCAATGTAATTTGCATCCGGACCGACAAGGTTATGAAGGTTTGCCGTAATGCCGTCAGCACCGTTGCGGTACGGATAATCCCAGTTGTGGATAAAGGCGCCGACAAAACCTGCTTTCATCAGATTATCTTCCGTTGCATCCCCGGCAGGATAGAGCGGGAAGTCTTTCCAAACCAGACCTTCGTTATACCATTTGTTCAACGTTCTGATGCCTTCTTTGTAATTCGGGTAAAGAAGATGACGATCGTCAAAGCCGTAAACGAAAAGGTCCTTGTCCGTAATATTGTCGGGTATAAAGGACGTTGTCAAATGATCCGTACGCCAACCTACGTCATAGCTCGTGGAGAATGGAATCATCTTGTCCGCGTCATCGCCCAAGAGCGTGGAGGCGTTGTCCCTAAACGCGATGAGCATGTCTTCGAATTCTTGCAGGTTCGTCGGCGCCTGGAGATTGAGCTTCTTCAACCAATCCTCGCGCACGAAAGTATTGATGCGGTTCAGCGTGTTCAAGCGAGCTTCCAAAGCCCACAGCGTTCCGGTGTTGGGATCTCTGTCCCAATTGATGTTATCTTCGGTGAGATACCCCCACAGGTTCGGCAGAAGATCTTTGTAATCGTCGACCAACGGTGCCAGATCCGTGACGCCGCCCATGTTGGCGTAGGTTTGGATGGTCGGATACGAATAGGTGACAGCGACATCCGGCGCTTGACCCGCGGCCAGAAGGTTGTTAATGACATCGCCTTCCGTCCAGCGCGGAACCGGAACGAAAGTCACTTCTACGTTATGATCGCGCAGCATTCCGTCTTTGATGAACTGCGTATAGACGTTGTCTTCGGGTTTGGTTCCCCCGGTATTGCCTCGATCGTAAATCTCTACCGTGATTTTACGAGTCTCCTTGAATCTGAGATTGGAATCAAGGCCCAGCTCTTCGAGTTTGGCATCGGCTGCGTTGGCAGAAGGAGATGCGGACGATTGTTCGGATGCCGGTGGAGCCGATGAGTTGGACGGGCTTGCAGACTCATTGTTGTTGCTGTTTGTACATCCCGCAAACGCCAAAGCGAAGACGGAACATAGCGACACGATGGTCAAAAACCTGGTTAAACGCATGTAGATCCTCCTTTTTTTTGTTTAAGCCTGTTTCTCGATTTATAAAAATCGACTTTGTCGACTTTTACCGCGGGTAAGCCATTAACCTTTTACGGCTCCGATCGTGACGCCGGAAATAAAGTACCGCTGCAACCAAGGGTAAATGAGCAAAATCGGTACGGTTGCAAACACGACAGTTGCAGACTTAATGGATTCGGACAAGCCCGGGCTGGTAAAGCCCTCCTGCGTGGCCACCTCGACGGCGGTAATGCTATTGAGAATATTAAAGAGCAGCAATTGGATGGGATAGTAGGTTCTATCGCTCATGAACATCAACGCATCCGAGAACCCGTTCCAGCGGCCAACCGCATAGAATAGCGCCAGCGTTGCCAGCACGGGCATGGAAAGCGGCAAATAGACATTAACCAGGACTCTGAGAGGCCCCGCTCCGTCCAGTTCGGCGGATTCTTTGAGGCTCTCTGGTATGCCGAAGAAGAAGCTGCGCATGATGATGACATTGAATACGCTGATGCTGCCCGGCAAGATCAGAACCAAAGGATTATTCAGCAAATGCAACCCTTTCAGGAGCAAATAGGTCGGGATGATGCCTGCGTTGAAGTACATCGTAAAGAGAATGAGCGCCAAAATAAGTTTCTTGCCCTTCAGGTTGTCATAGATAAGCGGGTATGCGCACAGAATTGTCATGAACATACACCAAATCGTCGTGATGACCGTCAGGATCGCTGTCCATGCTAACGACCATGTGACTTTGGAATCTCCGAGTACGGCTGTATAAGCTTTGAAATTCAAATCCACCGGCAAAAGCAAAACTTGATTCTTCACCAAGGCTTCCGCAGAACTTAAGGATCGTGCCAGAATGTTCAGCAACGGCAGGAGACAAGCCAGAATCACCAACACGCAAATGAAAACGATGATCCAATCCCCTAATTTCGTGCTTTTTGATTTAACCATAGATTTTACAACCCCCTACCAGATGCCGCGATCGCCGAATTTTTTGGCCAGGGCGTTTGCCCCGAACAAGAAAATGACGCCAACGACGGATTGGAACAAACCAACAGCAGTGGATAGTGAGAATTGCAAACCGCGAATGCCGTAGTTGTAGACGAATACAGAGATTACGTTAGATACATCCGTCACCAGCTTGTTGCCAAGCGCATAAGGTCTGTCGAATTCGCTGCCCAGAATATGACCCAGGTTTAGAATGAGCAATACGATAATGGTGGAACGCAATCCCGGCAGCGTAATGTGCCAAATATTGCGCATGCGTCCCGCTCCGTCCACGGAAGCAGCCTCGTAAAGCTCCGGATTAATCCCTGCAATCGCTGCCAAATAGAGAATGGTGCCCCAACCGACGCTCTTCCAGATGCCCAGCACGATATAGGTAATCACCCAATTCGTGGAGTCGTTCAGGAACGGAATGGATTCAAACCCCAAGCTGTTCAGCATGATATTGACGAGACCCGAGCTAGGCGCAAAAAGCTGAAGCGCCATGCCTGCCACGATGATCCATGACAAAAAGTGCGGCATATAGGCAACCGTCTGGGTGAACTTCTTAAACCGTTTGAAGGCGAGTTCGTTAAAGATGATGGCCAATATAATCGGTGCAGGGAAGCCGAATAACAAATCTAGAAAGTTAAGAAGAAGGGTGTTTCTCAGGGCGTAAAGGAAATCGCGATTGGAAAAGGCCTGGATAAAATATTCAAACCCGTGATTCGCTGCCCATTCCATCTCCATCGGGCTCTTGACGATGCTGTAATCTTTGAAAGCGATTTGAATGTAATTCATCGGGATGTAACGGAAAATGATAAAAAAGGATAACGGCAGGAGCAACATAGCATAGAGGACCCAGTAACGTTTCATATATCCGAGCGTTCTTCTTCTCACTGCAGCAGATGCCGACATAACATCACCTCGCCTAGTAGATTGTTCTGCCTTGCTCGTCCGCGATACCCGACTTGCGCAAGAAATAGCTGTTTATAACGTCCCGCCATTCCTTGGCATGCTTCGATTGCTCTTGCAGACGACTCAGCACGCTCGCATAACGATCGCCGTCTATTCTGCCTTCCAAGCCGCGCCAGACGTCCACCAGTTTGTCCACCTGCTCGGCGCCTTCGAAATGCGTGTCGTATATGTGCTGTATGACGGTCTTGCCGGACTTCAATACATGCGTATAGGGAACGTGGTGGAAGAAAAGCAGCAGTTCGTCCGGACAGCTCTCGATCGACTCGAAGCGCGAGGCAACCTTATCGTGATACTGTCCCGTATAACCGGTACCCGACTTGACGGTCCGATCTACTCCGATACCGTGACAGTCGGCATAATGGTAAGTCCCCCACTTCGAATATTCATATCCGTCGACGTTCGGGCCGTAATGATGGCCCGGGTTGACCATCCAGCCGACTCCGAGCGGCGACGTGTAATTCTCGTAAATGGTCCAGGAATCGAGCAGCATGCGGCGAATCGTTGAGACGACGGCCGGGTCGTGTCCGAACGTGATCCGCGTCCATTCGTCGGCAATCTGCTCCGCCGTCAGCTCCGGACGCCATACCAACCGGCCATATCCGTAGTAATTGGCTTGCGCCAGCAAGTGTCCGGTCCAATTGGCGTCGTCCCCGATATTGGATACGGCGGCGATTCCGCCAAGCGGCCGGCCGAACAGTTCTCCCGTCGCCGCTTTCGACACCGTCGAGCCTTCGCCTCGCGCATAGGTGTCGAAATCGAGGATTTCCTTCCATTGCGGAATCAGGAAGCATAGATGCTTCTGCTGCCCTGTATACTCCTGGGTAATTTGAAGCTCCAGCACCTGGTTCGTATGCCGCAATCCCCCGAACAGCGGGGAAGCGGGTTCCCGGACTTGGAAGTCCATCGGACCGTTCTTGATTTGAAGTATGACATTGTCTGCGAACTTGCCGTCGAGCGGGCGGAAATGGTCGAAAGCCGCCCGGGCCCGGTCCGTCTTCCGGTCGCGCCAGTCTTGCAGGCAGTCATACACGAAGCAGCGCCAGACCACGATGCCGCCGTACGGACGCAGCGCCTCGGCGAGCATATTCGCTCCGTCCGCGTGGTCGCGTCCGTAGGTGAACGGCCCCGGCCGGAATTCCGAATCGGCTTTGACCAGGAAGCCGCCGAAGTCGGGAATATGCCGGTATACGTCGGCTGCCCGTTCCGCCCAGAATCGTCTCACCTCCGGGTCTAGCGGATCGGCCGTCGTCAGCCCGCCGTACTGGATCGGGCTGGCGAAGTTCACGCTCAAGTAAAGCCGGACGCCATAAGCTCTGAATATATCAGCCACGGCCGCCACCGAAGGCAGCAGCTCGGAGGTAATGAGGTTCGTTTCCGTCTCGTGCACGTTCACGTTATTAATGGCGATCGCGTTCAGTCCGACGGCCGCCATCATTCGCGCATAATCATGAATGCGCTTACGATCTGTGACGATTTTCCCATCGCGGTAAAAAATCGAGCGCCCCGCGTATCCCCGTTCAACGCTGCCGTCCATATTGTCCCAGTGGTTAATCATCCGGAGTTTGGCGGCCGGCTTCTCGATGATGTTTAGCTCGTTTAGGTTCTGTCCAGTCTGCAGCAACCGAAGGAAGTGGAACGCCCCGTACAGCGCGCCCCGGTCCGTATGGCCGGCAATCGCGACGAATGGCCGCCCCGGTTCCCCGGCAGTTCTCAGCACATAGCCTTCCTCTCCTAAAGCCTCCAGTTCAGCCGCTTCGACTACACCATGAAGTTTGGAGGAATTGCCGGCGCAGAGCAGCACGCATCGACCGTGATCGGCGGTCCCGCCTGCCAGAGGCATTCGACCCAGCATCGATCCGATGCCGCCGACAAGTTCCTCGCAAGCTTTCGCCAGCAGAGGGGACGGTGCGGAAGCTTCTACGACTATCGATCGACACCAAGAGGCATACTTTTCCGCTATTTCGGGATCCATCGGCGCATATCGCAGCCATGCTTTGTACGCTTCTTCCACTTCCTCCCCTTTTTGGCGAGTCGGCTCACGGACGATCTTGTTGTCATTTTCCAATTCGTATTCCTCCAATTAGGACTTGCAACTACTTAATCACTTTGGCGAAGCCAATCGTTTCGGTTCCTTGCGTTTTGTTGCGCGGTATAAGGCATCTTGCCGAAAATTATACGATCTATCTGTTTGAATTATAAAATTTAAGCGTTTTCATTATCAATAGACCAACTAGATATTTTTTGTAATTATTAAATATTCACATTTATTTATCAGGGCTCCGGTGATAAGATGAAACCAGTTTAAACGATTCAAGGCGGTGAACCCCATGGAGACGGATTTCGACCAGTTGCAGGACCTGTTCCCCGATATCGTATTTTTCGTGGACAGAAGGTGTTTTCCCAATTGGGAAATCATCGAGCAGACGATCGATTTTCACGATCTGACATTCGTCGTCGGCGGGAAAACCAATTACTTCGTGGACGGCGTCCAATACACGATCGAAGCCGGCGACGTCATTTACATTCCCGTAGGCAGCGTGCGCCAGGCGCATACGTTTAAGCAGAGCCCCGCGCATTCCTACGCATTCAATTTCAAATGGCTGCCGAACAGCCGCACGGACCCGCTCCCGCTGCAGACCGTGACGAAGAACGTCATCACCAGCGAACTGATCGGGTATCTCAAGCAGTACTCGCACATCTGGATGAGCAAACAGCCGGGCTATGTCATGCAAGCCAGAGCCTTGTTCATGCTCATCATCCATCGGCTGATAACGATCACAAGCCGCAATTCCGCCCTCATCAAGGCCGACCACCGGGTCAATCAAGTGATCTCGTTCGTCGCGGAGCATTATCCCGAGGAACTGGATTTATCCCGCATGGCGCAAATCGTCAATCTTCATCCGGTCTACCTGGGGAAATTGTTCAAACAATACATGGGCTATTCGTTTAAGGAATATTTGAACATGATTCGCGTCAACCATGCGGAAATGCTGCTGTCCACCGGGGGGTTCTCCGTCTCCCAGGTGGCCGAAAGATGCGGCTTCCGCGACATTTCGTATTTCAGCAACGTCTTCAAATCGGTCAAAGGCTATCCTCCTTCCACCGTCTTCAAATGCCAAAGCGGTTGAGCCTTGCCCCGCACCCCCATAAAGGGACTCCTGTCGATGAGCCGTGAACGTACGTTCAGCATCCAAGAGACTCGCGGACGACGGGGCTGGTGTAACAATATGGTTTGAGCCAATTGCATAAACAAGTGATTTGATGCAGTCATTTGGTACGACAACCATTATCGGAGTAAATACTTCTGCCAACTTCTTGTTTGCAAGCTGTTGAACGGAACGCGCAAAGAGGGCTGCAACAGGTCACAAGCTTATAACCTGTCACAGCCCTCCAACCCGCGTCCGACGCGACCTCTCAGCTCTTACTCTTCTCCCGTCGCCACCGGATTCTCGTCGTACGAGATCCAATCGCTCCAGCTGCCCGCATACAGCTTCACGTTCTCGAAGCCGGCCTCGCTCAGCGCGAGCACGTTCGGCGTGGCGGTGACGCCGGATCCGCAGTAGACGACGATCTCGCGGTCCTTCGGCAGATCGCCGAAATGCGACGCCAGCGCGTCCTCGTCCTTGAAGCGGCCCTGCTCGTCCAGCACGCCCTTCCAGAACTTGTTCCGCGCGCCGGGGATATGGCCCGCCTTCTTGTCGAGCGGCTCCGCCTCGCCGCGATAGCGCGGGGCTTCGCGCGAATCAACGAGCACCCAGCGGTCCGTGCCGAGCGATTCGCGCACCTCGTCGACCTCGACGAGCAGGTTGTGCTGCACGGTCGCGACGAACGGCGCGGGCACGATTACGCGCTGCTCGGCGCTGACCGGGAAGCCCGCCTGCTGCCACGCGGAGAAGCCCTCGTCCATGACGAACACCTGCTCATGGCCGAGATAGCGCAGCAGCCACCACAGGCGCGAGGCCATCGCTCCGCCTTGGTCATCGTAGCAGACGACGCGCGAGCCGTTGCCGATGCCTGCGCGGCTGAAGCGAGCCGCCAGCTCCGCCGCGTCCGGCAGCGGATGGCGGCCGCCGTGCTCGCCGACCGGTGCGGACAAGTCCCGCTCCAGATCGAGATAAACCGCTCCTGGAATGTGCGACTCCTCGTAAGCAAGCCTGCCCGCCTCTTGGTTGCCGCCGCCCAGAACGAATCGGCAGTCGACGATGACCAGATCAGGCTCGTACATGCGGGCCAGCAGCCACTTCATGGATACGACGTGCTTCACAATCCCCATCTCCTCTATCGATACAAGATTAGTTCATCACCCAGCGTTCAATCCCAATGCTCAGATCGCAGCTATACACACTTCCGTCACAACAGCGCCTATTCCGTCACCACGCGCGCGTCCGTCCTGCTCTGACGCCGGGTCAAAGCCGCAGCAACCGCCATCGCGACGAACAACAGCACCGCAACAAGGGTGAAAAACCACCGAGTCGCAGCCGCATCATATTGATCGAGGCACCAGCCGGTCATCTTCGGCAGAATCGCCCCGCCGAGCAGTCCGCTCGCGATCAGAATGCTGGTCGTCCGCTCCGTCACGCCGGGAACGGCGCGGTTGGCGAAGACGAGCGCGACAGCGAACATGCCCGACAGGAACAGCCCCAAGAAGAACGTCAGCACGAACATCGCCGTCGTTCCCCCTGTCAGGCTCATTAGCAAGAAGATGACGGCTCCTATCGCACAAGTGCTAAGCAAATAGCTGGCGCCGCCGATGCGGTCAGCCACGTTGCCAGCCACGAGACGGCCAATCGTCATCGCGCCCCAGAACAAGCCGGCCGCAAGCGTCGCCGTCGCATCGGAGATGCCATCCGACTGCACGAGCAGCGACGGCAGATAATGAACGAAGCTCATCTCCATCCCCACATAGACGAAGAAGAAGAACGCGCAGATGATCAGCACGCCCCAAGCCCCGCCCTTCTTCAGCGAAGCCGAGGACGCGCCAGCCGAACCGTGGCCGCCGGACATTGCCCCAGGCCCAGACCCAGGTCCCGCGCCATGAGGCGCAGCCCCGCTGTCCGCCATGCCGCTGCCAATCCTGGCCGGCCAATACCGTACCCACAGCGCCAGCGTGATAACGGCGAGCAGCCCGACGACGGCGAACGCCAGCCGCCACTGCCCGGCGCCAATTAATGCGGCGCCCGCGAACGGGATGATCAGCGCGCCGATGCCGAAGCACGTCTCCACGCGGCCCATAGCCGTGTTGGCCCGCTCTCCTGCGCCCGCGATGACGAGCGAGCCGACGAGCGTCTCGATCGTGCCGAAGCCGAAGCCTGTGAGCGGCCCGATCGCCAGCATCACGCCCCACGGCGGCAGAGCCGTGTAAGCCAGCTCCGCGGCGGCCATCAGGCCGATCGCGAAGAGAAGCAGCTTTTTTCGACCGACACGACGAATAAGCCAAGGCGCGGACAACGTGCCGACCAGCCCGCCAAGGAATTGGTTCATCACCAGCTGACCGCCGTCGCTATATCGAACGCCGTATGCATGAATCATCGGCTCGAGCACTGCGCCCACGGCGAGCTCGCCCAATCCGATCGTCAGATAAGCCATACATCCAAGCAATATCAATCGAGACAAAGTGCGTATAGTCCCCTCTCTAAGTACACCTGCTGCCTATTTTTTGCAATCCGGTTTATTATACCACGAACCCTGTTTTGTGATATCGTTTGATCAAGAAGCGATTGTGCATCGGCTGCTTAGAGGAGAGGAGGCATTCATTCCAGATGGAACAGAAGCAGATACAGGAGAAGCCCCGGGCGCAGAAGGCTCTGCCGGAATTCCGCATCGGCCCCATGACCGAAGAGGATGCGGCCCGGATCTGCGACTGGCGGTATCCGCCGCCGTACGACAAATACCGCTGGCCTTCATGGGAGCGCATGAAGTTTGAAGAGCGCGAGTTCGGCGATCCCGATATCCGGGAACGCCAATACGCCTCCGTACGAGACGGAGGCGGAGAGTTGATCGGCTATGTGCAGTTCTTCCCGATGGCAGGCGTCGTGCGCCTCGGCCTCGGGCTGCGGCCGGACTGCTGCGGCCTTGGCTGGGGCCCCGCCTTCGCATCCGCGACAGCGGCGGAAGCCGCGCGCCGCGCGCCCGGAGCGGAGATCGACCTGGAGGTCGAGTCGTGGAACCGGCGCGCGATCCGTGCCTACGAGAAGGCCGGCTTCGCCGCGACCGACCGTTACGACCGCCAGTCGGCGCACGGCATCGTCTCGATCCTGTGCATGGTATATATGCCGCGATAATACCCCTATTTTCAGTCGAACAGATCCCCGAACATGTCCATCACGCTGCGCTTCTTCTTGCGCTTATGCCCGCCGTAATGCGAACCGTCGGACTTGTGATCATAGCGCGCATCACGTTGCGAATCCTGATACGAATCCTGGCGCGGCGGGTATGGCGCTTGGCGCTTCCGGCGGTCGTCATCGTCATCGTCGTCGTAATACCAACGATTGTAATCCTCTCGAACCTCGCGCACCTCGGTCATCAGCTTCTCCAGCTCCCCGCGGTCGAGCCAGACCCCCTTGCAGCTCGGGCAGATGTCGATGAGCACCCCGTTCTTCTCCACTTCCCTCATACGCGTATCGCGGCACACTGGACAATTCATATCGAATTCAGCCTCCTTCACCCTATTTAAGGTTATATACGGTCTGCCTCCCTTTCGGTTGCCAGAAGATTGATGGCTTCTGCCGCGATCTGCGATCCCTCCATGCGCAACCAGGCTTTTTGTGAAAATACGGCTGTTATCTCTAAATCTTTGGCGTCAACATGTCGATAATCCTATTAAAGTGTAGGGTTGTGAGGGACTCTTCAGCCACGCATTCATTACTCGACAAGCTGGGGTGTACGAATGAAGAATTCAACGATTATCGGACTTGTACTGGGTTTTGTCGCCCTAATTGTAGGGATGATTCTGAAGGGGGCCCCGCTCGGCTCGCTCATCAGCAACCCCGCCGCATACGTCATTATTCTGGTAGGCACTGCCGCATCCGTCGCGGTAGCCTTCCCATCGAAGGATCTGGCCAAGATTCCGAAGCTGTTCAAGATCGTCTTCGTCGAGCCGAAGCTGCTCCCGAAGATGGACGTGATCCGCATGTTCATGGAATGGGCATCCATTACCCGCCGCGAGGGCCTGCTCGCTCTGGAAGCGCGCGTGGAAGAGATTGAGGATTCGTTCCTTAAGAACGGCATGCGTATGATCATCGACGGCAACGATCAGGAATTCGTGCGAGACGTGCTGCTCGAAGACATCTCGGCGACGGAAGACCGGCATAAGGGCGGCGCGCAGATCTTCGCCCAAGCGGGCATGTATGCGCCGACGCTTGGCGTACTCGGCGCGGTTATCGGCCTGATCGCCGCACTCGGCAACCTCGAGGAGATGGAGAAGCTGGCGCACGCGGTAGCCGCGGCCTTCGTGGCGACGCTAATGGGTATTTTCACCGGTTATGTGCTCTGGCATCCGATCGCCAACAAGCTGAAGCGGTTGTCCAAGCGCGAGATCGAGCTTCGGCTCATGATGGTCGAAGGCCTGCTGTCGATCCAGTCCGGCGTCTCCACGACGGCGATCGAACAGAAGCTGGCCGTGTTCCTCACACCTACGGAACGTCTCGCCTTGGCAGAGAAGGAGGAGAGCGATCGTGAGCAGAAAGCATCGGCATGA
Organism: Cohnella lubricantis; assembly: GCF_014212015.1. GTDB lineage: Bacteria > Bacillota > Bacilli > Paenibacillales > Paenibacillaceae > Cohnella > Cohnella lubricantis. Next base: position 35,952 of record NZ_JACJVN010000022.1, read on the forward strand.
GGAACACGAAGAGCATGCGGACGAGTCTTGGCTGCTTCCTTATTCCGACTTGATGACCTTGCTGCTGGCTCTGTTCATTGTGTTGTTCGCAGCCAGCGCCGTTAACACCTCCAAGCTCGAAGCGCTCCAGGACGCCTTCACGAGCGCCTTCACGTCCGGCATCGGTATTCTGGACCAGTCGGCCTCAATGCAGAGCAAGAGCGAGCTTAGCAAGCACGCGAAGGACAATCCCGGCGAAGCCGGCATCAAGACGGAGACGGATGAGCATCAGAAGGAGAAGCTCATGCAGCAAGAGCAGGAGAATCTGGAGAAGCTCAAGAAGTCGCTCGATCAATATATCGATAAGAACGGCCTGAGCAGCCAGCTGGAGACGCAGCTGAACCAGTCGCAGCTCATGATCACGATCAGCGACACGGCCTTGTTCGCCTCCGGAAGCGCTGACGTGAAGCCGGACGCCCAGAAGCTGGCCGTCGCGATCGGACAGATGCTGCAGGGCTATCCGGACTACGAGATTATCGTATCGGGCCACACGGACAACGAGCCGATCAGCACGGCACAGTATGCTTCGAACTGGGAGCTGAGCTCCAAACGGGCGATTAACTTTATGAAAATATTGCTTCAGAACCCGGCGTTCGATCCGAAGCTGTTCAGCGCCATCGGCTATGGCGAATATCGTCCGGTGGACACGAACGCCACCGCCGCCGGACGCGCCAACAACCGCCGCGTCGAAGTATCCATTCTCCGCAAGTATACGGATTCGGGAGCGGAGAACACTGTGCTTAACGCCATCGCGGCAGAAGGCAAGAGCGACGGCAGCAATCCATAAAGACAAGAGGGTCCGCCGAGTTCCGGCGGGCCCTCTTGCTCAGAATGCAGAGAAATCCGGTTAGACGCTGACCGCTTCGGCGGCCGGCCCAGATGCGTCGTCCGCGGCATTCGTCCGCGCGGCGCGGCGTCGGCGAACAAGCGCCCATTCCACCATATTGCGCCAGATCGCGGTAATATCTTGCCCATAATTCGTGCCGGGAACCGACCACTTGCCGTTCAGGTCTTCCCAATGCGGAGCGATTCCTCTCCACTGCTTGCGTCTGATCATCTGCAGCCTCGGTGTCCACAGCGACATATCCAGATTGGATAGCGGCGGCTCGGCTACGGCGAAGCCGAACAGCAGCTGCATCTGCTGCTCCACGAACGGCTCATCGAACAACCCTTCTCGCCCCTGCAATCCCCACAGATCCGTTATGCGCGTCTCTCCGATCGGCCGAACTCGGCCCGCCGCCAGCGACCTCGTCTCATACAGCGCCTGGCAGAAGGCCGCGTCGCCGCGAATGCCGTATCGCCAGCCCAGCCGCAAATACAGCGCCGCCGTATCCGCGTCGACTCGCTGCCCGCGGCGCGCCGCGAATGCAGCCATCTCGTCTGCCGAGCACAGCGATTCGCCGAGAATCGTCGTCTTGCCCGACGGCTCCGTCCCGGTCGGCTCGCGGAATCGTTCCCATACCTGCTCCATTCAACCAACCCCCTGCTCACGCGCTTATCGGTTGTCCACCTTTCTTCATTACCTATGTATATTCAGATTCCGGGATTCTTTGACCTTTATTTCCACTCTGATACAATGGGAACGAATCCGATAAGTCCATTAGCGTGCTGGGGATAACCGCGGCAAGCATCGTTCGAATGCGGCGTGATCTGTGGACAATCCATGGATAACTTAATTGAATAAGCATTTATTGCCTAATTCGACCTTATTCTTGGTTTGCCGCGCCACTTATACCCACAGGCGAGAATAAAATGTGCACAAAATTGTGGACAACAAATAGCTTATCCACAGAATTGTGCACAGCATGTTAACAACGAATACACGTTCGCGGGAAAAAGAGAAAGGAGACTCCCTCTTGTCTGAAGATGAATTGTGGATGCAAGAAGCAATTCGCCAAGCGCAGCTTGCGGAGCAAATTGGCGAGGTTCCCATTGGGGCGGTTATTGTGAAGGACGGCGTCATCGTCGGCGCCGGCTACAACGTTCGGGAGACGACGCATGACCCGACCGGACATGCGGAGATGATCGCGATTCGGCAAGCCAGCGAGAAGCTAGGCGCTTGGAGGCTTCTGGGCTGCACTTTGTATGTAACGTTGGAGCCTTGTCCGATGTGCGCGGGAGCGATTCTGCAATCCCGAGTGGAACGTGTGGTCTATGGCGCCCAAGATCCGAAGGCCGGCTGCGTGGGTACCTTAATGGATCTGCTTCAAGACAATCGGTTCAACCATGCGGCTGAGTGGACTTCAGGAGTGCTTAAGGAGCAGTGCGCTTCTCTCTTGACCGATTTCTTCCGCCGACTGCGGGTCCGCAAATAGGGCGGATGCCGATTTGCCCGAACAGAGCTTCTTCCCAACGTACTCGTTCATCCGTATCTTCTGAAGCTGTACGATTAATCGATCCGCTTCTTCGCTGACAGCAACGATCTCGGGATCGGTCAAATTACCTAAGTCTTTCGCCATTTCGCACAATTGCTTCTGCAGCAACTTGAGGCGGTATATCAGCAGGTTGGTGTCCATCGCTTCTCTCTACTGCTCCTATCCAACGTTGATTTGCGCCACAGTACATCGAAATTCCGTGAACTTAACCTATTATAATTGAAATAGATTTGACATGATGTAGAACAGTGTCGATATTTTCGGTTAAATTTCCATCATTTTACGACAATATTGGTGCCTTGGAACCACTACCTTAGTACGTTCCCCCATTAAAGGTCGATAACGTCCGGTGAAAAAGGAGTTGGGAATATGCCACCGCACCTGCTGCTTGTCGAAGACGACGAAGCCCTGCATCGGGGCATCGAATTCACCCTGAAGCAAGAAGGCTTCCGCGTCAGCGGAGCGCACACGCTGGCCGAAGCCGAAGCAGCCGTCGCCGCCGAGTCGTTCGATCTGATCGTGCTGGACGTTCAGCTGCCGGACGGCAGCGGGTTTGACTTCTGTTCACGGCTGCGATTAACGGCGGATACGCCGATCGTGTTCCTAACGGCGAGCGATAGCGAGATCGATATTGTGCGCGGTCTTGATCTCGGCGGCGACGATTATATTACGAAGCCTTTCCGGCTGCGGGAATTCCTGTCCCGAATCCAGGCAGTGCTTCGCCGCCGCGCTTCCGCGCGCTCCGCCCCAGCCGCTTCGAACGTCATGCAATCCGGCGATCTGACGCTGCAGATGTCCGAGATGCGGCTGACGAAGCAGGGACGCGACATTCCGCTCAGCGTCACGGAATTCCGGCTGCTGGCTCTGCTCATGAGCCACCCCCGAGCCGTGCTGTCCAAGGAACAGATCGCGCAGCATCTGTGGCAGGACGGCGGCGATTATCTGGACGACAACACGGTCGCGGTCAACATTCGCCGCCTGCGGGAGAAGATCGAGGATGAACCGAACGAGCCGCAGCGGATCACGACCGTCAGAGGAGCCGGTTACCGATGGAACGCCTGAAGGAACAGACGCCCGCGCCTGAACGTCCCGCCTCGAAGCCGGACGAGTCTCATGCGCAGCTACAACCGCTGCTTCACGGTTTGCCTCGGCATGAGCGAATGCCCATGCTCCCGCTTCGCTTCCGCACCGCGCGGCTGTGGCGCAATCCCGGCATTCGCCGGCTCGCGGCGATCGGACTGCTCGCGCTGCTGGCCTCCCTCCTCCTCGTCTGGGCGTTAACCCAATACGAGGCGCATCGGCTCAAGCGCGAGTGGATCGCCAGGGGCGACGCGCTCATCGGGACGCTCGCCGCCGCGCATCCCGAATGGGCGCCGGAGCTGCCGAAGCTGTTCGCCGAGGGAAGCAGCGATACAGGTCCAGACGCCGCTGCCGCCGGCAGGCAGCTGGCGGAGCAGTATGGACTTAGCGCCGAGATGGAGAACTCCCTGCTGCCTATCGTCTCTTCCTTCCGTTCGCATGCGCGGCTGCTATCGACCGGGGCTGCAGCGGCTCTACTGCTGCTATTATTCGCTGTTCTCATCTACGAATATAACAAGCCTTACCGGGCGATTCGCGCGCTAGCCGCCTCCTTAGAAGAAGCGGTCAAGCGCAACGAGCCGCTGCAGAACCGGATCTACGGCGAAGGCGACCTCGGGCTCCTCGCGCATGGCGTGCAGGAGCTGGCGCTGCGGCTCCAAGAGACGATTGCGCAGCTCCACCGGGACAAGAAGTTCCTCAAGGATACGATCGCCGACATCTCCCACCAGCTCAAGACGCCTCTCGCGTCTCTCACGATCTACATTGAGCTGCTTCAAGACCCCCGCACGAAGCCGGAAGATGCGCAGGAATTCCTGGAGACATGCCGCCGCGAGCTGGAGCGGATGGAATGGCTCACGCTGACGCTGCTGAAGATCGCGCGGCTGGAGGCGGAGGCGCTTGAGCTGATGCCGCGAGATCTGCCGATTGCGGAGACGATCGAGCAGGCTGTCTTGCCGATGCGAAAACTCGCCGAGCAGAGGGATGTCCGGCTCGAGATCGCGGCGCCGGCAGACCTGCTCTGCTATCACGATCCGCACTGGCTGGCGGAAGCGATCGGCAACGTCGTCAAGAACGCTGTCGAGCACAGCCCCGCAGGCAGCGCCGTGCGCGTGGAGGCGGAGGAGACGCCGGTGTTCGTGCGGCTATCCATCAGCGATGAAGGACTCGGAATCGAGGAACGTCATCTCCCCCATATTTTCAAGAAATTCTATAGCGCCTCTCGGGGCGGAAGCGGCGTCGGTCTCGGGCTGCCGCTGGCCAAATCGATCGTGGAGCGTCATGAAGGCGTGCTCTCCGCCTCTCGCAATGACCGCGGGGGAACCACCTTCCGATTCACGCTGCCCCATCGCCGCCTTACAAATCCGTAAGCTTGCATGCCCGCCCCTGTAAGATTGCGGTTCTATACTGAATCCATGATACGGGGGAAAGGATGCGTGATTCATGAACGTTATTGAAGCAAACGAATTAACCAAGACATACGGCCAAGGCAGCACGACGGTCGAAGCGCTCCGGAGCGTCAGCTTCGGCGTGCCGCAAGGCGAGTTCGTCGCGATCGTCGGCTCGAGCGGCTCCGGCAAGAGCACGCTGCTCCATCTGCTCGGAGGGCTCGATCGTCCGACATCCGGCACCGTCCACATCGACGGCGAGAACTTGTACGCGCTGAAGGAGCAGGAGCGCGCGGTGTTCCGGCGGCGGAAGATCGGGTTTATCTTCCAATCATTTAACTTGATCCCCGTGCTGAATGTGGAGGAAAATATGACGTTGCCCCTGCTCCTCGACCATCGCCAGCCGGACAAGGAATACATTCGCGACCTGATCGGTACGCTTGGACTGAGCGATCGCCGCAAGCATCTGCCTTCGGAGCTGTCCGGCGGGCAGCAGCAGCGTGTCGCCATCGGGCGCGCGCTCGCCTACCGTCCCGCTATCGTGCTCGCGGACGAACCGACGGGCAATCTCGACAGCGCGAACGGCCGCGAGGTGCTGGAGCTGCTGAAGCTCGCCGTGCGGCAATACCACCAGACCGTCATCGTGATCTCCCATGATATGAACGTGGCGGCGGAAGCCGATCGCGTCCTGCGCCTGCAAGACGGCAAGCTCATGAGCGACACGCGCGGGGGGAACGGCGTATGAACGGCGGCGGCATTCGCAGCTATGGCGCGCTCGCCGGGCGTTATCTGAAGCAGCAGCGCAAGCGGTCGATTCTAACAATCATCGGCATCATTCTGTCCGTGGCGCTGATCAGCGC
>NZ_JACJVN010000023.1 GCF_014212015.1 Cohnella lubricantis
AGCGGCACCGACGCCCGCCGTCTCGCCAACAGCCGAGCCGTTGCCTGCAGCCACGCCGCGCTCGCTTGCCGCCTCGCCGCCAGTCGGCGCGCCGCTCGCCGCGCATCTCGCCGGCGAAGCCGCCGCTTGCGGCGTCCTGCTCGGCTTCGCGTACCCGGACCGCATCGCCCGGCGGCGCGGTCCGGGCCGCTATACGCTTAGCGGCGGCCGGGGCGCGGCCTTGGCGGAGAGCGATCCGCTCGCCGCATCCGAGTACATCGTCATCGCCGAGCTCGACGATCAAGGGCTGGAGGGCCGCATACAGCTGGCTGCGGCTCTCGCCGAAGAGGATCTGCGACGGCACTTCGCGGACTTGATCCGCACGGAAGAAGCGGTCCGCTGGGACTCCGAAGCGGAAGCTGTACGGGCGCGCGCCGTGACTCGGCTGGGTGCGATCACGCTGCAGGAGCGGCCGCTGGCGAAGCCCGATCCGGAGCTCGTCGCCGAAGCGCTCCTTCAAGGCATCCGCGAGCTCGGGCTGTCCGCGCTGCCTTGGAGCCGATCGGCACGCCAGCTGCAGGAGCGCGTGCTGTTCCTCGGCCGCCACGCCGGCGGCTGGCCGGATTGGTCGGACGAAGGGCTGCTGAATACGTTGGAAGAGTGGCTTGCGCCTTACGCTCAAGGGATGCGCAGCCGGGCCGATCTGCAGCGGCTGAATCTGACGAATCTATTGGAGGCTGCGCTGCCGTGGGAGAAGCGGAACGAGCTCGAACGGGAGGCGCCGACGCATGTGACGGTGCCGAGCGGCTCTCGTATTCCGATCGACTATTCAGACCCGGATGCGCCCGCATTGGCGGTTCGGCTGCAGGAGATGTTCGGCCTGTCCGATACGCCGCGCATCGCAGGGGGCCGCGTTCCGCTGACGCTGCATCTGCTGTCGCCGGCCCAGCGGCCGGTGCAGGTGACGCGCGACCTGGCCAGCTTCTGGCGAAGCGGCTACTTCGAAGTGCGCAAGGACTTGAAGGGCCGGTATCCGAAGCACTTCTGGCCCGACGATCCGCTCGAGGCCACGGCCACCCGGAGGGTGCGCCCGCCTGCGCCTTGAGCCAAACACCTTTCTCGACGAACCGGATGCTCTCGCCCCAAGTCTTCCTGAATGTGGTATGATGAAGGCAACTTGCTAGAACGTTCCGATGCCCGGAAGGAGGGCTCCTTGTGAAATCTATATTTCTGTTCGGCCTGCTGTGGTGGCTGCTCGGCAATCCGTTCCTGGCCATTATCGTGCTGCTTATTATCGCGTATGTGCTGGAGAGAAGGTACATCGGCTTGTCGCCAAACCTGCTGCGTCCGTTCCGTAGAAGAAGCGCGGCTTCCCGCATGCGCAGGCAGCTGGCGATCAATCCGCATGACGTGTCGGCGAAGCAGGAGCTGGCCCGTCTGGAGATCGAGGGGAAGAATTACAAGGCAGCCCGCGATATTCTGCTCGGCATCGAGCGCCAGATGGAGCATTCGGCGGAATATTGGAGCGACCTGGGGCTTTGCGAATTGGCGCTGGGGCATATCGAGGAAGGCGAACGGGCGATGCTGAAGGCGCTGGAGATCAGCCCGCGGGTCAAATACGGCCTGCCGTACCTTCGCCTGGGAGATGCGTTCGCGAAGTCGGATCCCGACCGCTCACTGGCGTATTTGAAGCAGTTCCAGGAGATTCAATCTTCGTCCTGCGAGTCCTATTTCCGGCTGGGGGAGATTTACGAGTCGATGGGGCGGACGGAGGAGGCGCGCGAGTCTTATCGCGAATGCTTAACGATCTATCGGTCGCTGCCGCGTTATATGAAGAGACGTGAGCGCAAGTGGGCGCTGCGAAGCAGGTTTAAGGCGCAGTAACGGTCCGAAAATGTGAAAGGAGAGCCTGCCGCTAGGCTCCCCTTCAAGAGAATAACATTATTCAGCCGGAGCTTCCTCAGCAGCTTCGGCTTCTTCATTGGCTGCTTCGGCAACCGGTTCTTCAGCCGCTGCGGAGGCTTCTTCCGCTGCTTCGGCAACTTCCTCGGGGGCCGCTTCCGTTACGGCAGCCGCTTCCGCTTCGGCCTCGTCGACCGTCTCTGCCGCTTCGGCAACCGCTTCTGCTTCTTCGGCAGCTTCGGCTGCAACCTCTGCTTCAACCGCTTCGGCAGCTTCCGTTGCTTCAACAACTTCCGCCGCTTCGGATGCTTCTGCAGCCGCTTCCGCTTCCGGTTGTTCTACGATGAGTTCTTCGTTCGTGTCCATTGTCCCATCCTCCTATATTGGCGATTAGATAGCGGGGACAAGCCCCTACACTCAAATTATCATGAGTTGCAGAATGTGGAAACGGTGTTAATTTAGGTTATTTTGTAGAGTTTCAACGAAATGGCGGCTTGTAAACAAAACGTAATAATTCGGCGACGTTTCGACAGTCGCGCGAGGCCAGCGGGAGTGCCTGAACCCGGCAATATTGCCCCAATTGCGGGCCTATTTGACAAGAAGGATGCCGGCGGCGTATATTGTGGGGCGAACCTTGAGAACGGAGTGGATCGACGATGAGAGGAGCCGGACGCAGCCGTCAGCAGCGCCAGGAACCGAAGGGACGGAGCGGCCGCGGCCGCGGAGAGGATAGAGGCGGCCGGACGGACCGCCTCGGAGGCAAGCCGCCGAAGCAGGGCGTGCGCCAGGCCGGGGCGAACGCGGGACATGGCGATCGGCGCGGCAGGGCTAACGGCGGACGATCGAACCGCGCCGAAGCGACCGGCGTGCGGGCGGACCGCGGCCATGGAGGCGAGCGGCCCGGCCGGAGCGGCGGTCCGGCGAAGGCGTCTCATGGAACGGCGGCGGGGCATAGGCCAGCGGCGCATAGGTCGGCGGAGCGGCAAGGGTGGCCGCCGGTTCCGGAGGAGATGTTAAAGCCCGGCCATCGCAAAGGCGAGTGGCTGGAGATCCGCGTGCCCGAGACGCTCATGGGCGAGCCGGTGCAGAGGGTCCTGGAGCATACGCCGCTTGCGCCGAAGCTCGTCACGAAGCTTATGCACAATAAGGGGCTTGTTCTGCAAGGCTCCAAGCTGCGGCTTCAGCTGTTCCCTGCGGAGGAGCGGGACTTCCCTTCCGACTGGATGGAGCTGAACGTGCTGTACGAGGATGACTTCACGCTGGTGGTGAACAAGCCTTCGGGCATCGAGGTGCATCCGAGCGAGAAGGGGCAGCGCCGGACGCTGGCGCATGCGGTCGCGGCTTATTACGAGATGTCGAACCAGGATGTCCGAGTGCGCCACATACACCGGATCGACAAGGAGACGACCGGCCCGGTGCTGTATGCGAAGAACGAGTTCGCGCACTATCAGTATGACAAGGAGATGCGCGAGAAGAAGATCGAACGCATCTACTTAGCGCTGGCGGAAGGCATGCTGTCCCAAGACCGGGGGACCATCAACAAGCCGATCGGGCAGGACCGCCATCACTCGACGAAGCGCCGGGTCAGCGAGACCGGGGATTCGGCCGTCACGCATTACGAGGTGGTGGAGCGATTCGCCGATCATACGCTCGTTCGGCTGCGGCTCGAGACGGGGCGGACGCACCAGATTCGAGTGCATCTGTCGGCGATCGGCCATCCGCTCGCAGGCGACGGGCTGTACGGTGGCAAGAGGGGGCTCATCTCCCGGCAGGCGCTGCACGGGGAGCAGCTGCTCTGGCACCATCCGTGGACGAACGAGCTACTGTCCGCGAGGGCGCCGCTGCCGGACGACTTCAGCGCGGCGCTGGACAAGCTGCGCGAGCGGGAACAGCAGGAGTAGCCAGCGGCTACAAGAGCTAAGCTTGCACCTGAGCCAAAGGGAGAGTGCGAGCCCGCGTTTGCGCCCGCGCTCTGCCCGTGCCCGCGCGGTGCCGCGCCAGCGCTCACCCGCACCAGCGCTCTGCCCGAGCCTGGCTTCATGAAGACGGCTCGGTCTTCGAATGATTTTTGCGACGCGTATATTGCTTGAGTTCATTGGTGATTGACTGCTGGACTCCATCCACGAACCGAATTCCGTAACGGAAGCCGTGCGCGCGCACCTCCTGCCAGAGAATCGTGCCCCGCAGCTCCAGGCTGCTCGCCAATTGAAGGTTCAGCACCAGCTTGCATTCGTTGTCCGTCGCCCGGAAGTTCAGCGCGCAGTCGAGCTTGCAGCCCCGCGGACTCAGATCGAGCAGTTCGGCTTGCGCTTGCTTCGTGTGGAAGATCGTTTGAAGGTTCATCTCGTAAGGGCGAATTAGACAGGGGATGCCCGGTTCGAACAAATAGCGAAACGGTTCGTTGCGTCTCGATAGATTCAATCGCGGTCAACCTCCATTAAAGTGAGTCCGATCAAAAATCGACAAATTTGTCCTGCAACCCCCAGTATACGACAGAACGACGGGCTCAGCCTATTCACTTTTTGTAAAAATCCCGTCAGCGATTGGACGGAAAATGGCAAATTGGTGACAATGCCGACTTGAAAATTGATAGCAGCTGTGATATTTTACTCTAGAACGAAATGACCGAATTGTTATTTTGGTCAGTCACTTGTGCGGCCGATAAATACAGGCTCTGAGCTATGGGGATATGCTAAATAAATGCGCAACGACGAGAGTCCCCGTTAGGGCGCGGATGGAAGGAGGGGATGGGACCATGCAGGAACGCAGAACGCCGGACCGGCGCAAGCAGGTGACGGAAGCGGCCGCTCTCTCGTTCGCGAGATTCGGCTACAAGGGGACGACGATGGATCAGGTTGCGAAGCTGGCGCGCGTAGGCAAGGGAACGATCTACACGTTCTATGCCAACAAGGAGGAGCTTTTCGACGAGATTATGAACGGGCTGATCTGCGATCTGCGGGTCGTGGCCGACGAGACGCTGAATCCTTCGCTCCCATTCGCCGACAATCTGATGAACGTGCTGCATCGGGTGCTGGATTACAGGGACCGGCACGCACTGGCAGCGAAGCTGTCGCAGGAGGTACGCGATATCGGGACGCCGCATGCCAAGCAAGGCTTGGAGGCGGTCGAGCGAGCGCTTGTCGGTTATATCGCGCGACACGTGAAGGAAGCATCGGAGAAGGGCGAGATTCGGGCGTGCGACCCCGAGCTGACAGCCTATATGATGTTGAAAATGTATTTGGCGCTGACGGACGATAACCATCATTCGCATCCGCCGCTCGGGAAAGAGGAAGTGCTAGCGCATTTTCGATTTTACTGTATCGAGGGGCTGGCGATTCGCTGATCCGGTTGGAGCGGCGGAGGGCATATTGCAGCCTGGCGCAGCACTGAGATACGCTGCGGCCCTTTTTTATGCATCGAAGTGACCGAATGGGGAAAACGGTCAATTCGTACCGTACAATATAATGAGCAACTAGGGAGTGAAGAGAGATGGCAGGTAAGAAGAAGAGTCCGCCATACGGACCGATCCGAGGCGAATGGAAGCGGCTGACGAGCAACAAGATGACGATGGTCTCCATGGTCGGCCTGATGGTCATTCCGCTGCTGTACAGCGGCATGCTGATCGGGGCTTTCTGGGATCCTTACGGCAAGCTGGATAAGCTGCCTGTAGCGGTCGTTAACGAAGATAAGGGAGCCGAGATGGACGGTACGGCGCTGCATGTCGGCCAGGATCTGGCAGATGAGCTGAAGAGCACGCATGACTTCAAGTGGGAATTCACGGACGAAGAGGAGGCGATGTCCGGCCTTCAGTCTCATCGCTACTCGATGGCGTTCGTCATTCCGGAAGACTTCTCGCAGAAGGCGGCGACGCTGAAGGACGAGACGCCGCAGCCGGCGCAAATCCAATATTACGTCGATGACGGGTATAACTATTTAACCTCCAAGATCGGTTCCGAAGCGTCGGAAGCGCTGCGGACGAAGGTTGGCCAAGCTGTGACCAAGGCTTATGCCGATGCAGTGTTTGATTCCGTGGGCGAAGCGGCGGACGGCTTCAAGGAAGCTTCCGGCGGAGCGTCCAAGCTGGCGGACGGAGCGAAGGAGGCGGAGGAGGGCGCACAGCGCCTCCGCGATAATCTGGCGAAGCTGGCTAGCGGCGCGACGCAGGTGCAGGAAGGCGTGAGCAAGCTGGCCGGCGGAGCCGGGGAATTGGCTGCCGGAGCGACGACGCTGTCCAGCGGCAGCGAGGCGTTGGCCGACGGGCTGCAGCAATTGGCAGCCGGAGGCAGCGATCTGGCGAGCGGGGCCGATCAGGCAGCCGCGGCGGCAGGCAAGCTGGCGGCGGGGGCGGAGCAGCTCGCCGCGAGCGGGCAGACGCTGGCCGCAGGCGCGGCAAGCGCGAAGGAAGGCAGCGCCGGCGTAGCGGACGGCGCGGGCAAGCTGGCCGCGGGGCTGCAGCAGTACGCCGAAGCGCATGGCGGCATGGCGGACGACGCGGCGTTCCAGCAGCTGCTGGCAGCCGCACAGTCCGTCGCCGGCGGCGCCGATCAACTGCAGCAAGGCACGGCCGCTCTAGCGGACGGCGCAGCTCAGCTGGCGGCCGGGCAGCAGTCTCTGGCTGCAGGCGCATCCGAGCTGCAAGCGGGCGTCGGCCAGGTGAAGGCCGGCGCGGGTACGTTCGGCGGCAAGCTCGGCGAAGCAAGCGCTGGCGCGGGCAAGCTGGCCGCGGGCGCCAAGGAGCTTGCGAGCGGGGCAGCGGAGCTAAGCTCGGGCCTTAGCGCGGCGGACAAGGGCTTGCTGCAGGTGACGGACGGCTCGGCGCAGCTGCAGGGCGGCACGCAGTCGCTGGCAAGCGGGCTGATGGAGCTGCAGGACGGCTCTCAGGAGCTGTCGAGCAAGCTCGGCGACGCATCCGGGCAAGCCTCCGAATTGGCAGGCACCGAACAGCAAGCCGACATGTTCGCCGATCCGATCCAGGTCGAAGAGCATAAGCTGGCCGACATTCCGAACTACGGCACCGGCATGACGCCGTACTTCCTGGCGCTGGGCTTATACGTCGGCGTCATGCTGTCCACGATTATCATTCCGCTGCGCGATGCAGCCGGCACGGTGAGAAGCGGCTGGCGCTGGTATCTGTCGAAGCTTATGCTGTTCGGGCCGCTGGTGCTGATTCAAGTCATCCTGGCCGATACGCTGCTCATTGCCGGGCTCGGACTCGACGTGCCGAACGTCCCGCTCTTCTACGCGGTAAGCGCCGTGATCGGACTGACGTTCATGACGATCGTGCATTTCTTCGTTACGCTGGCCGACAACGTCGGACGGTTCATCGCGATTATTCTGCTAACGCTGCAGCTGGCGTCGAGCGCCGGCACCTATCCGAGCGAGTTGCTGCCAGGCTGGCTTCAACGCATCGGCGACTGGATGCCGATGACATACGCCATCAAGGCGGTCCGCTACGTGCTCGGGGGCGGAACGGCTTCGCAAATCGGCGGCGAGCTGCTCGTCCTGGCGTACTACGCCGTAGTGTTCGTCGCGCTGATTCTTGCGCTGTTCCTGCTGCGCGCGCGGCGCATCGCGAACACGAACACGCACATGTATAGTGATGAAGCGTCGGCGGCGGTCTAATCGTACGAATAGCAAAGAAGCAGATCAGCGATGCGCAAAGAAGCAAAGAATCAGAGCAGCGATGCGTAAAGAAGCAAGAAGCAAAGAAGCAAAAAAGCAGATCAGCGATGCGCAAGGAAGCAATGAATCAGAGCAGCGGCATGCAAAGAATCAGAGTAGCCGACCCCGGGGGCTTGCCCCTGCGGAGCGGCTTTTTTTTCTGCGGAAGAAGCATTCGCGTCAAAACATGAGTCTGTTAGCGGGCTCGAGAGCTCTTTGGGGAATCGTACATGGAGAGGATATGAATACCGCATTCAATTTGGCGCGGCGACCTGGCAGGATTCGATGGCGGATTGTATATTTATGCATTTGAATGTAGGGGAGCTGACGATTATCCGCTGAAGAGGGTCACCAGATCGACTACATGCGCATCAATCGCAGGAGTAACCGTCTATGAAGGCGAATAGATCGACTACATGCGCAACAATCGCCAGAAAACGGCCAAAGAAGGCGAATAGATCGACTACATGCGCAACAATCGCCAGAAAACGGCCAAAGAAGGCGAATAGATCGACTACATGCGCAACAATCGCCAGGAACCGCCAATGATGGCGGCCAGATCGCCTGCATGCATCCATCACGCGCAAGCTGTCCAAGTCGCGCGTCCGTGCGCCGGTTGCTGACATGGCGCTCAGAATCTACCATTTTCCGAACATTCGCCGCTTCTGATCCTGTGCTTGTTCGCAAAGAGCAACAATTGTTATCGCCTTCATAAAAATATTAAATTGCCATACCTCACACGCTGGTGTTAAAATACTATAAATACAAAATGAATAATTATAAAACATCCCTGATTCCGAACGTTCTATCTGGTGACAATCGCGATATTATTTGTCAATATTAACAGATATCTCAGTCAGGCTTGTTGATCACATCCGTAATGTCGGACGATTCGTTGACGGCGTGTCCTGCGGGGCTGCCGTTCGCGGATCGTTTACAGCAATTTGGGGCTTTTGCACTTTACCGTGTCGTCGCGATGCTTCCATCCAAACTCTTCCTACAGAAAGGTTGCGTTTATATGAAAGAGCTAGTTAACGGCTTGCCCCCGAAGCAGGGCCTGTACGATCCGCAATACGAGAAAGACGCCTGCGGCATGGGCTTCGTCGCCCACATCAAAGGCCGCAAGTCGCATGAGATCGTCGAACAAGCGCTCTCCCTGCTGATCAACATGGAGCACCGCGGCGGTCAGGGCAGCGAACCGAACTCCGGCGACGGCGCGGGCATTCTGCTGCAGATCCCGCATGATTTTTTCTCCGACGAGGCCATCAAGCTTGGCTTCAAGCTGCCGGAAGAGGGCGGTTACGCTGTCGGCATGCTGTTCCTGACCCAAGAGGAATCGCAGCGGATGAAGCATGAGGAGGCCCTGGCGAAGGTAGCGGCCGAAGAAGGCTTAGAGGTCATCGGCTGGAGAACCGTGCCGACTCGCGACGACATGCTCGGCATCTCGGCCAAGCGCGTGAAGCCGTTCGTGCGCCAAGTGTTCCTCGCTCGTCCGGAAGGGCTGAAGGACGATCTGGCGTTCGAGCGGAAGCTGTACGTCGTCCGCAAGCGCGCCGAGAAGGCGATCCGGTATGCGGAGAACGTGCCGGGCGGCGACATGTTCTACTTCAGCAGCCTGTCGAGCAAGAAGATTATTTATAAAGGTATGCTCACGACCGAGCAGGTCGGCGAGTTCTACCTCGAGCTGCACGATCCGAAGGTCGTCACGGCGATCGCGCTCGTTCACTCCCGCTTCTCGACGAACACGTTCCCGAGCTGGGAGCGCGCGCATCCGTTCCATTATATGATCCACAACGGCGAGATTAACACGCTGCGCGGCAATGAGAACTGGATGCATGCCCGCCAGACGCTGTTCGAATCGGAGCTGTTCGCGGACGATCTGGAGAAGGTCAAGCCGATCATCAACCATGACGGCTCCGACACCGGCAAGTTCGACAACACGTTCGAGTTCATGTATCTGGCCGGACGCCCGCTCGCCCACGTTGCCATGATGATGGTACCGGAACCATGGCAGAACGACGAGCATATGGACGATGATAAAAAGGCATTCTATGAATATCACAGCACGCTGATGGAACCATGGGACGGACCTGCCGCCATGGGCTTCACCGACGGCGTTCAGATCGGCGCGATTCTCGACCGCAACGGCTTGCGTCCGGCGCGTTATTATGTGACGAAGGACGACCTCATCATCATGGCGTCCGAAGCTGGCGTTATTGAGCTGCCGCCGGAGGACATCGTGCTCAAGGACCGTCTGCGTCCGGGCCGCATGCTGCTCGTGGACACGAAGGAAGGCCGCATCATCTCCGATGAAGAGGTCAAGAAGAAGATCGTGACTGAGCATCCGTACCGCGAATGGCTCAGCGATCATCTGATCGATCTCGACGAGCTGCCGGAAGCGCCGGAGCTGCCGGAGGCGAATCACGACAACGTGCAGCAGCGCCAGCAGGCGTTCGGCTATTCGTTCGAGGATATTCGCAAGATCATCGAGCCGATGGCGGCGAGCGGCGCGGAACCTCTCGCCTCGATGGGCTACGACGCGCCGTTGGCTGTGCTGTCGGAACGTCCGCAGCGCCTGTTCAACTACTTCAAGCAATTGTTCGCGCAAGTGACGAACCCGCCGATCGACGCGATCCGCGAGGAGATCATCACGTCGACGTATACGACGATCGGACCGGAGCGGAACTTGCTGAGTCCGGAGCCGGAGAGCTGCCGGCATATCCGCTTGCAATCGCCGATCGTCTCGAACGAAGACTTCGCGAAGCTGCGCCATGTGCACCGTCCGGGCTTCAAGTCGATCACGCTGCCGATCTTCTTCCCAGCGGATCAAGGGGAACAAGGACTGCGCGATGCTGTGAAAACATTGTGTGAGGCGGCTGACCGTGTCATCGCTCGCGGGCATAACATCCTGATTCTGTCCGACCGTGATATCGATGCGGACAACGCGGCGATACCGTCGCTGCTGGCCGTATCGGCGCTGCATCACCATCTGATTCGCCAAGGTACGCGGACGAAGGTGAGCATTCTGCTCGAGTCCGGCGAGCCGCGCGAGGTGCATCACTTCGCGCTGCTGCTCGGCTACGGCGTCAGCGCGGTGAACCCGTACCTGGCGTTCGAGACGCTGGACGATCTGATCCGCCAAGGCCGGCTGCGGAATATCTCGCATGAGAAGGCGGTCAAGAATTACCTGAAGGCAGCCAACAAGGGCGTTGTCAAGGTGCTGTCGAAGATGGGCATCTCGACGATCCAGTCGTACCGCGGCGCGCAGATCTTCGAGGCGATCGGCCTGAAGAGCGACGTGATCGACGAGTACTTCACGTGGACGCCTTCGCGCATTGGCGGCGTTGGACTGGATGTCGTCGCGGAAGAAGCGCTGAAGCCGCACAACCGCGCGTACGAGAAGCAGGAAGGCGCTGTGCGCGAGTTGGATTCCGGCGGCGACTACCAATGGCGCAAGGACGGGGAAGACCATCTGTTTAACCCGAAGACGATCCATACGCTGCAGATGGCGACCCGTTCGAACAATTACGAGACCTACAAGAAGTTCTCGGCGCTCGTGCAGGGCGAATACGAAGAGATTCGCACGCTGCGCTCGCTGCTCGACTTCAAGTTCGATCAGCCGCCGGTGCCTCTAGAGGAAGTCGAGCCGGTCGAGTCGATCTTCAAGCGGTTCAAGACGGGCGCGATGTCGTTCGGCTCGATCAGCAAGGAAGCGCACGAGTCGCTCGCGATCGCGATGAACCGGATCGGCGGCAAGTCGAACTCCGGCGAAGGCGGCGAGGATCCGGCGCGCTTCAAGCCGGATGCGAACGGCGATCTGCGCCGCAGCGCGATCAAGCAGGTCGCGTCGGGACGCTTCGGCGTCACGAGCTACTACTTGGCGAACGCGGAAGAGATCCAGATCAAGATGGCGCAGGGCGCGAAGCCGGGCGAAGGCGGACAGCTTATGGGACGCAAAGTATATCCGTGGGTTGCCGAAGTCCGCGGCACGACGCCGGGCGTCGGCCTCATCTCGCCTCCGCCGCACCATGACATCTACTCGATCGAGGACTTGGCGGAGCTGATCCACGATCTGAAGAACGCGAACCGCCATGCGCGGATCAACGTCAAGCTCGTCTCCGAAGTCGGCGTCGGCACGGTTGCGGCCGGCGTGGCGAAGGCCCGCGCGGACGTCATCCTCGTCAGCGGCTACGACGGCGGCACCGGCGCGTCCCCAATCGGCTCGATCCGCCACGCGGGTCTGCCGTGGGAGCTCGGCCTTGCCGAGACGCATCAGACGCTGATCCTGAACAACCTGCGCGACCGCGTTATCGTCGAGACCGACGGCAAGATGATGACGGGCCGCGATATCGCGATCGCCGCGTTGCTTGGCGCCGAGGAATACGGCTTCTCCACCGCGCCGCTCGTCGTGCTAGGCTGCATCATGATGCGCGTCTGCCAGCTCGATACGTGCCCGGTCGGCGTCGCGACGCAGAATCCGGAGCTGCGCAAGAAGTTCATGGGCGACCCGGAATATGTCGTCAACTACATGCACTTCCTGGCGCAAGAGCTGCGCGAGATTATGGCACAGCTCGGCTTCCGCACAATCGAGGAGATGGTCGGACGGACCGACCGCCTCGATACGAAGAAGGCGATCAGCCACTTCAAGGCGCAGGGCGTCGACCTGACCGATCTGCTGCACATGCCGGAGCTGCCGGAAGGCTCTTATCGTTATAATGCGAAGAAGCAAGACCACCTGATCGAGGAGTCCCTCGATCTGCGGACGCTGCTGGATGCAGCGGCTCCTGCGCTGGAGAACGGGTCGCGCGTGGAAGGCACGTTCCCGATCAAGAACACGAACCGCGTCGTGGGCACGATTCTCGGCCACGAAGTGACGAAGCGCTACGGCAAGGACGGCTTGCCGGAAGACACGATCGACTTCCGCTTCGTCGGCACGTCCGGCATGAGCTTCGGCGCTTTCGTGCCGAAGGGCATGACGCTTCGGCTCGAGGGCGATGCGAACGACTACATCGGCAAGGGCTTGTCGGGCGGCAAGATCATCGTCCAGCCTTCGCCGAAGGCGACGTTCAAGGCGGAGGAGAACATCATCGCCGGCAACACGGCGTTCTACGGTGCAACGAGCGGCGAAGCCTACATTCGCGGCATCGCGGGCGAGCGCTTCGCGGTCCGCAATAGCGGCGCGAGCATCGTCGTGGAAGGCGTGGGCGATCACGGCTGCGAGTACATGACGGGCGGACGCGTCGTCATCCTCGGCCGCACCGGACGCAACTTCGCGGCCGGCATGTCGGGCGGCATCGCGTACGTGATCGATTGGGACGGCGACTTCGTCCGCCGCTGCAACTTCGAGATGGTGGCGCTCGAGAACCTCGAGGATGCCGCCGAGATCGCCGAAGTGCGCGGTCTGATCGAGAAGCATGTCGGCTACACCGGCAGCGAGCTGGGCGGCCGCGTGCTGGCGCAGTGGGATGAGCTGCTGCCGAAGGTCGTGAAGGTCATTCCGAAGGACTACAAGCGGATGCTCGAGCAGATCGCCAAGGTCGAGGCGCAAGGCCTCACCGGCGAGAAGGCGCTGCTGGCCGCATTCGAAGCCAATCTGCGCGACATGGCGCGGGCGGGCGGGAACTAAACTGAAGTGTGTGCGTCTATCCCCCGGAAAGCCGATTGAGGTCGGCTCCGGGGGATTTTTTTGTTGCCTATGTATTCCGTCTCCGCGATAGAAGCGATACCTCAAGCCTCTGATACGGCATGGACTGCGGCCCGGTCCTGGACGTTCAGAGGTTTTGTAATGCGTTGCCGCGGAAATTCAGCTTGACACGTTACGATTTGTATCGTAGAGTGAGGGGTATAAAAGATACATAACGTATCATTTTTTAGCGCGGCAGAAGTCGATTTATAGATAACTAACGATAGGGTGATCGAATGAGCAGAGTACGCAAGGCGATTATTCCGGCTGCAGGCCTAGGTACGAGGTTCCTGCCTGCGACTAAAGCGATGCCTAAGGAGATGCTGCCAATCGTCGACAAGCCGACGATTCAGTACATCGTGGAAGAGGCTGTCGAATCGGGCATCGAAGACATCATTATCGTGACGGGCAAAGGCAAGCGGGCGATCGAGGATCATTTCGACTCCGCGTTCGAGCTGGAGCAGAACTTAAGGGAGAAGGGGAAGCTCGAGCTTCTGAGCGAGGTCCAGAAGCCCTCCCGCGTCGAGATTCACTACATTCGGCAGAAGGAACCCAAGGGCTTGGGACATGCCGTATGGTGCGCGCGCAAGTTCATCGGCGACGAGCCGTTCGCCGTGCTTCTCGGAGACGATATCGTCGTATCCCAGACACCTTGCCTCCTGCAGCTCATGCAGCAATATGAGCAGCACCATCGCTCCGTCATCGGAGTCCAGACGGTTGAGGCCAACGAGACGAATCGGTACGGGATCGTGGGTCCATCCCACGGCTTCGGCCGCTTGTACGCGGTGGACCACTTCGTGGAGAAGCCGCCGGTCGGACAGGCCCCTTCGAATCTCGCGATTATGGGCCGTTATGTCCTCACGCCCGACATCTTCGATATTCTGGCTGAGCAGGAGATCGGCGCCGGCGGGGAGATCCAACTGACGGACGCCATTCAGAAGCTGAATGAGGCCGAAGGCGTATTCGCCTATGAATTCGAAGGGACGCGTTATGACGTAGGCGAGAAGTTGGGGTTTATTACGACCATACTAGAATTCTCTTTAAGACATGAGGCGCTGCGCAAGCCCTTGCTGGACAAGATCGAAGAGCTGCTTCACAAGGCTGTGATAAGGTGAGCGCCATCTATGGCATGATCCATTTCGACAACGAACCGATATCCGCGGAAGCGCAAGCCGTCATGGAGCAGGCTCTGGAGCAATACCCTTGCGACGATCATCGTACATGGCGGACGTCGTCCCTGCTGCTGGGCTGCCGGGCGCAATGGATCACGCCGGAGTCCGTTGGAGAGGCGCAGCCATACTTCGATCGGGACAGGCGGCTGGCTGTCGCGGCGGATGCGATCCTGGACAACCGTGCGGAGCTGATCGAGCGACTGGGCATTCGCGATCGCGGCGGCGCGGGACAAGCGGCGGACAGCGAGCTGATCCTGCTGGCTTATGAACGCTGGGAGGAAGATGCGCCTAAGCAGCTGATTGGCGACTTTGCATTCGTGATCTGGGACGAGAGAAGACGGCAGTTATTCGGGGCACGCGACTTCTCGGGAAGCCGCACGCTCTACTACAGCCGGCGGAATCAGCGCGCGGCCTTCTGCACGGCGTTAAACCCGCTGCTGGGCTTCTCGAGCGCCAGCGCCGGAACGGGCAATCGGCTGAACGAGGAATGGATCGCTGAATATCTGGCTAATCCAGGAGTCTCCGAGATTGCGGATGGCGCGACGGTCCATCGAGGCATTGAGCAGCTGCCGCCTGCCCATACGGTGACAATCTCGGAGAACGGCGTCCGGCTGACCCGCTACTGCAGGCTGCTAGAAGAGGTGAAGCCGCTTCGACTGAAGGACGATCGGGAGTATGAGGAGGCGTTCCGCGACGTATTCCAAACGGCGGTGGACGCCAGGCTCCGAACGTACCGTCAGGTCGGTGCGCAGTTGAGCGGCGGGCTGGATTCGGGCTCGGTCGTCAGCTTCGCGGCAAAGGCGCTTAGGGAGCAGCACAAGAAGCTGTACACGTTCAGCTTCGTCCCGATCTCCGAAGCGAACGCGAAGCTGCCCCGCAATCGGATCGCGGACGAGACGCCCTTCATCCGTACGACCGTCCAGCACGTCGGCAACATCGAGGCTATGTATCTGGACTTCGACGGCAGCAGCCCGCTGTCGGAGATCGACCGCTGGCTCGACATGGCGGAGATCCCGTACAAGGTCATCGAGAACTCCTACTGGATCAGAGGCATATTCGAGAGGGCTAGCGAGCAGGGCGTAGGCGTTCTGCTAAGCGGAGGGAGAGGCAACTTCACGATCTCCTGGGGTCCTGCCCTGTCCTATTACGCTATGCTCCTGAAGCGAATGCGATGGATTCGCCTGTACAAGGAGATCCGGTCTTACAGCCGCAATGTCGGGACCCGTGAATCCCGCGTGTTCCAGGACGTGAGACGCAGGGCGCTAGGCCAGCTGCGGCTCTCGAAGAACGACTTCGCGCATCCGGTTCCGAGGATAATCCATCCTCAACTGGCTGCGAAGACGGGCATAGACGCCAAGCTGCGATCGCTCGGCATCGATCCGGGCGGATTCCATCAGCCGCTTAGCATGTATGAAGCGAGGAGGCGGCATTTCGAGCAGCCGAGCAGTTGGCATACGAGCGGCTTAATGGCTACGAAATTATCTTTGAACTACAAGGTGTGGCATCGCGATCCGACGAACGACCAGCGAGTCGTCCGGTTCTGCCTGTCCGTTCCCGAGGAGCAATATGTGCGCAACGGAATGGACCGCGCCCTGATCCGAAGAGCGACCCGAAGCCTGCTGCCCGACCCCATCCGGCTGAACCAGACCGTTCGCGGCATACAGGGGGCCGACGGCGTTCGAAGGATGAGCGGCGACTGGCGTCTGTTCCTGAAGGAGCTGAAGGAGCTCTCGAGTGATTCCGCGATGGCTGAATATGTGAACGTTCCGGTGCTCCTCGAGAACGTCGAGCGCTGGAATAATGGACTGCCGGACAACCCGTTCGACACAAGCTTAAATGTCCTGATGCGAAGCTTGATCTTATACCGATTCGTGAAGCGCTATGCATGAAAGGAGGTGATCGTATGAACAAAGAATGGACGAAGCCGGTGCTCGAAGCGCTGGATATCAAGATGACGCTCGCAGGTTCGCCGGATACGGTTAGAGACTTCCTCGATACCGACGGACATGAAGAGCTGAATGGTCCGAGCTGAAGCTAGCCTTCAGTCGCGAGGCAGAACATGGCCCTTATACGATCCGTATGAGGGCCGGTTTTCAATTTGGTTACTGGAGTGAGCGATGTGTCAGAAGTTGCGCGGAGGCGAATGTACATCGCCTTTGGGCTGGCGATCGCCAGCGACATTCCCTTGCCGGAGCTGCTTCCTTATACCGGCGGCGGCGATCCGGATCTGACGATCGAGCTGGCCGATGTTCAAGGGGAGATTCGCGAAGGCAAATACGAGGCGGAACGAGACCGCGTTCGATTCCGCGTTCCGAACGCCGCGGCCTTCTGCGTCGAACGGGGAACGCGCATCTTGGTAGCGCCGGATGCCGGCGCCGATAGGGGCGAGATCCGGCAGTATCTGCTCGGAACCTGCATGGGGGCCGCCTTGCTTCAACGCAATATTCTTCCCCTGCACGGCAGCGCCATCGTCATTGGCGGCAAGGCTTACGCATTCGTAGGCGATTCGGGCGCCGGGAAGTCGACGCTCGCCTCCATCTTCGTGAGCCGGGGCTGTTCGCTGCTAAGCGACGATGTGATTGCGGTGACGCTTGATCCGCGCGAGGGCTTGCCGTATGTGGTTCCCTCTTATCCGCAGCAGAAGCTGTGGCAAGAGAGCCTGGATCATCTCGGCATGGACGCGGAGCGATACCGGCCGTTAATCGGCAGAGAGACCAAATTCGCAATTCCGGTGTCCGGTTACTGTTCGGAGCCGCTTCCGCTGGCGGGGTTGTACGAGCTAAGGAAGGAAGAGCGGGGCGACGTTCGGCTGGAGCGGATCCCGAGGCTGGAGAAGCTGGCGACCGCGTTCTTGCATACGTTCCGGAGAAATTTGCTGTATCGTTCAGGGCTGTTGGAATGGCACTTCTCAACGACGGCCGCCATCGTCTCATGTATGGACATGCACCGAATCGTGAGGCCGCTGTCAGGCTTCACGGGGAATGATCTGGCGTCCCTCGTATTATCGACTATTCAAGAAGAGGATGTTAAGGAAGATGAGAGACCGGAAGCTGACCATCGCCCGGCAGGTCGTTCAGGCTGAAGGCAATATTGCGAGCGGCATGGGCGAAGATAAAGTGATGTTGAATGTTCAGAGAGGCAAATATTATAATCTCGGCCCCGTCGGCGGCGCGATCTGGGACCGCATCCGCGAACCGATCGCGATCGATCAGCTCGTCGGGAGCTTGCTGGCGGTATACAAGGTCGATCCTACAGAGTGCGAGGAGCAGGTGCTCGAATTCCTGGAGAAGCTGCTGGAGGAAGGCCTGATCCGTACGGTAGATGAAGCGGGCTGAGCATGAGAAGGAGATTCGGAAGCATCATCGCCAAGTCTTGCCTGCTGGTCGAGGCATTCTTCTATTTGGCTTGGTCCAAAGCTATCGTTGCCCGCTCGTTCGCGCGGGTGACCGCAGGATTAGGCGAGCCGATGTCGGAGACTCCCTTCTCGCGCAGCCGCGAGCGCAGCATCGTTATCGAACGGGTATCCGCCGCCGTCAACCGGGCGAGCCGGCATACGCCATGGAAGAGCACGTGCCTAGTCCGGGCCGTCGCGGCGATGAAGATGCTGGAGAGGCGCCGCATGGACAGTACGCTCTATTTGGGCACGGCTAAGGATGCAGGCGGCCGAATGATTGCCCATGCGTGGCTGAGGAGCGGGACTTGGTATGTAACCGGCGCGAAGGAAATGGAGCATTATGCGGTTGTCGGGAAATTTGCGAATCGGTTGGAACGGACTGGAGTTGAGGAAGCGGATGCGAAATAATCTAATCCCTGGCGCCATGGAATCGCTGCCGAAGGAGCTGCAATTGCTCCTCAGCCTTACGACAAGAGAGCAGGACGATCGATCCCTGAGCTATCAAAGGTCGCTCGCGGCCGAGATTAACTGGGATGCGTTCATCCGGTTCGTTCGCCATCACCGCTTATCGGCGTTGGCGTACAAGAGGCTGCAGAGCGGGGCGTATTCGTTCGTCCCTCCGGAAGTCGTCCGGACGTTGGGGCGGGATTACGCTGCCAATACTTATCGGATGCTGCACTTAAGCGGCGAGATGGATCGCATCTGCCGCCTGCTCGAAGCACGCGGCATTCGTTCGCTGCAGTTGAAAGGCCCGGCTCTCGCGGCAGACCTGTACGGTGACGTCTCGCTTAGAAGCTCGCGGGACTTGGACATTCTAGTCCCGGCCGGCGACCTGAACCGGGTGAATGCCGTGCTTCTGGAGCATGGATACGTCACGGAAGATATCCACCTGAACGCGATTAACGGCAGAAGATGGCGTCAGCATCATTCGGCTTATTATCATACCGGCAGACAAGTATGCATCGAGATTCATTGGAGGCTGGGACCGGGCCCTTCCCGGGAGCCGAGCTTCGAGGAGCTGTGGGAGCGCAGAAGGGTCTCAGCGTTATCGCAACGACCCGTTTATTATTTATCGGAAGAGGATTTATTTTATTATTTGGCCGTTCATGGCGCTAGACACGGCTGGTTCCGGCTGCGCTGGCTCGCGGATCTCGACATTCTCGCGAGAAGAGCAGCGGAAGGGGGGCGGCTGCGAACGTTCCTAAGGAAGAACCAGGCGCTTGGGGTCGCCGGGCAGGGGCTTCTGCTGGCATCGAAGCTGCTGAAGACCCCGCTGACCGCCGAATTGCAGGCGCTGGCCCGCAGCCGAACCGCCGCGTCGTTGGCGGCGAGGGTGCCGCCGCTATTGCGCGCTCCGACGGACCTCCATGGCGGCAGCGCGAACGAGCGCGCCTACAAACGATACCTTTTCGCAACGAAAACAAAACGGCAAAAGCTCTGGCATCTATTAGATCTCCTCTATCCATACCCGGAAGATGCCGTGCTCCTGCCGCTGCCTAAATATATCCAATTCATATACATCCTGCTGCGGCCGATTCTATGGGTCTGGCGTAAAGCGAGAAAAGCCGCGCTATCCTAGGAGGAATTCGCCGATGAGAGCGGTGCTGTACTTCACGAAGCGGCTGCGCAAGTTCGCCGGCGGCCTCTTGTACTTCCATTTGATCGGGACGGTGCTCTCCGGGTTCCTGGAGGGCATCGGGATCTTCCTGCTCGTGCCGATGATCGGCATGACCGGAATGGCCGATATCGATGCCGGGCGGATTCCGTTGGCCGGGCTGTTCGCGCCGCTCCGCGATATTCCGCAGAATTGGGCTCTGCCGGCCGTATTGGGGATCTTTCTCGCGCTGTCGGTGGGGCAAGGGTTGTTGAAAAGAAGCAATAGCATCGTGGGCGTCAAGCTACATCACTCCTTCGTTAATCGCCTCAGGGAAGATACGCACCGCGACCTGCTCGGCTCGAACTGGAGCTTCTTCGTTCGCAGCCGGAAGTCGGACCTGGTCCACTCCCTGACGACGGAGATCGGCAAGGTGAGCGGCGGGGTGACGCATTCGCTGCAGCTGCTCGCTTCCCTCCTGTTCACGGCTATCCAGATCGGATTGGCATTCTGGCTGTCGGCGCCGCTGACGCTGTTCGTGATCTTCTCCGGCATTCTGCTCGTGCTCATGTCCCGCGGCTTCGTGGCCAGGTCGAGGAAGCTCGGCTCCCGCACGGTGGAGCTGTCGAGGCAATTCATGGCGGGATTGACCGACCAGATGAACGGCATCAAGGATATCAAGACGAACATGCTCGAGCCGTCCCGTGTCGGATGGCTGAAGCGGATTAGCTCCGATATTTACGATGAGCAGATCGCATACGCCAAGCTGAGATCGGCTTCGCAGTTCAGCTACCAAGCAGCATCCGCCGTTCTGATCGCCGCCTTCCTGCTGCTGTCCACCAAGCTTCTCCATTCCGGGCTGGAGCAGCTGGTGGTCATCGTCCTTATCTTCTCCAGGCTATGGCCGCGGTTCAGCGGCATTCAGTCCAGCCTGGAGCATATCGCCTCAGCGGTCCCGTCGCTCGAGCGAATTCTTGTTCTCCGACAGGAGTGCCTAGATGCGCGGGATCTCAGGGGAGGCGAGCCGGCGGAGACTGACTCGGCAGCGACCGAAGCGTGGCGGCTTGAGCAGGGGGTGGAATGCCGCGGCGTCTGCTTCCGCTACCGGCAGGACGATGAGCGCTATGTGCTGCAGAATGTCGATCTGCTTTTCCCAGCGCGTCAGATGACCGCCATCATCGGCAGCTCCGGTGCGGGTAAGAGCACCTTGGCGGATCTCGTCATGGGCTTGGTGCGGCCGGAACGCGGACAGATTCTGGTCGACGGCGTTCAGCTCGAGGGCAAGCGGCTGCAATCCTTCAGGCGTTCGATCGGTTACGTGCCGCAGGATCCTTACTTGTTCAACGACACGATCCGGGAGAACCTGCTTCTGGTGAATCCGAAGGCAAGCGATGAGGAGATTTGGGCAGCATTGGATTTCTCGGCATCCGCGGAATTCGTTCGTAAGCTTCCCCAGGGGCTGGATACGCCAATTGGCGACCGAGGGATTCGGCTGTCGGGGGGAGAGCGCCAGAGGCTCGTGCTGGCACGGGCCATTCTGCGCAAGCCGGCCATTCTCGTTCTGGATGAGGCGACGAGCGCATTGGATGCGGACAACGAGGCGAAGATTCAGGAGGCGATCGACCGGCTGAAAGGGACGATGACGATCATCGTGATCGCGCATCGGCTCTCCACGATCCGGAACGCGGATCAGATCGTCGCTGTCGAACAAGGAAGAGTTGTCCGCCAGTCCAAATCTATTCTATTAGCTGCAGGAGGCTAGCATGCTGATCCATCTGCTGAGATCCCTATACGATCCGGAGCAGCCAATGCCATTGGATCTGAATGTCGATATGCTGCTTGCGGAGATTAAGCTGTTCGCGATCGCCCCGCAGGTCTATCATCTGCTGAATGAACGGCTCAATCGCGTTGATTCGACTGATCAAGCTGATCAAGCGGCGCGGGCGGCTTATAAGCTCCGGCGGGCGTTAGAGGAGAGCTACTTGGCCGGGTTGCAGCATAGCTGCTATATGAAGACGAAGGAAGCAGAGCTGCTGCGCGCCTTCGAGGCGCTTCGGCTGCCGGCGATTCCGCTGAAGGGCGTCCAGTTCGCCGAACGCTGCTTCGGCCATTATGCCGCGAGGACGACAGGCGACCTCGATCTGTATATCCCGAGGGCTTATTATCCGGAAGCGGTCGAATGCTTGGAATGTCTTGGCTATACGTTCGAGATATTAAAAGACCATCATGCCCGCCTGTCTCAAGGTGAGCTGATGGTCGAATTGCATTTGGCGTTCGATAAGCCGTATTGGTCGGAGATCGATCCGGGGCCGTTCCAGGATGCGTCCGAGAGCTTGGAGCCTTATCGGTCGATCCGGCAATTGTCCGTGCAGCACACGTTTTATTTTATCGCCTTGCATGGAGCGAGACATCAGATGGATTCCGTGAAGTATCTGCTGGACATCGTTCAAATGCTGCACCGCTTCGGCGAACGGATCGACTTCGTCTCGTTGCTGCGCCAGGCAGAGAAGGACAAGACGTCAAGGCGGCTTCGAACCGTGCTGTCGATCGTCTATGAGCAATTTCCCCACTTGCGCCGGATGAAGCCCCTCCCCTTCCGGCCATTGAACTGCCGCTGGAACTATGACACGATCCGGAATGCCAAGCTAGGCAGGAAGGACCTTGAATATTATCGCTACAAGCTGCACTTCAAGCATCTGATCTTCGACTCTTGGAAGTACGCGCTGTACTCGCTGAGGAAGTCGTATTGAATTAACGGGGCTTGATCAGATTATTCGCAATCATGTTGTTAGCAGCAGATGCCATCTGATTGACCGCAGCTGCGTTCGCGTAATGGCCCGACAAATCGATTCGGTTGCCCAAGACGACATTATCCGATCCTGCCAAGTTAATAATGCCGCCCCATGCAGTAGGTCCAGTGGTTGGAATGCCGGTTAGGCTATTGCCGCTGACGACTGTATTGTTCTGAATGCGCAGGCCGCCAACCTGATTCCCTTGTACGATGGAACCGGCTGGAATGTGGAGGTTCTTGCCCGGTGAGACGTTATCCGAGACGATCCATCCGCAGTACTCGGCGTTATTCATGAAGGTATACAATGAAGAGTCCAGAGCGGCGTTGTCAGTCTCAAGATAATTGCCGGAGAACAGGACGTTCTTCATGTGGTAGATCTCGACCGGATACTTGCCGGATTTGCCGGCCAGTTGGATCGTATTATGGACTATCCGAATATTTCGAACGTTATTCAGGTTGCTGGGATTAACGGATGCGCTGATTCCATTCGAACTAAGGCCCGTCTCGGGGTCCGCATTCACGTTAATATGATTGCCACTGATCAGAATATCCGTCGCGGACAAGCCGTTAGTAGACAGCTCAAATTTGATGGCTTGACCGTGCAAATAGCCGAGATTCTGAATGCTGATCTGATTGCCGACCACGCTGATATTGTCCATGTTGCCGCCTAGGCCGATTGCATTGTCGTATCCGAGGATCTGATTGTAGGAGATATTGATGTTCAAATAACGAGCGGTGCCGCCGCCAAAGTTGATGGTGCCATAATTTGAGATGGTATTGTGAATGATATCGCCGTACGACGTCAGATCGGAAGATCCATTCGTCGTATTGCGGATAATAATGCATTCGGCACCCCCTACTTTGGTGCCTCCGTAGCCGAAGAAGATGTCTTGGAACAGGTTGTTATCGACACGGAATCGGTGCCCGCCGATCCCGAGCGCGTTCGAACAGCCGTGGTGGAAGTAGTTGCCGGTTATCTGGTAGTCGGTACAATTGCCGGAATACGTTTGAATGAATTTACCGCGGGAATACCGGAACTCGTTGTCCTTGAACAGGAAGCGGGAATGACCGATCGTACCTAACGTTTCGAACATAACCTGATAATACTCTGTTGT
Organism: Cohnella lubricantis; assembly: GCF_014212015.1. GTDB lineage: Bacteria > Bacillota > Bacilli > Paenibacillales > Paenibacillaceae > Cohnella > Cohnella lubricantis. Next base: position 23,292 of record NZ_JACJVN010000023.1, read on the forward strand.
ATAGGTTCGGTTGCCGCCGTCGAAGACGATTCCTTCGAACGACCAGTCGGATGCGGAGTTATCTCTAGCTGTGAAGTATCGAATCAAATCGTTGCTTGGATTCACGTGCATGAGACAAATTGGTTTGTTGACCCCAATGGTTCTGACATTCGATACGAAGAATACGGATCGCGCCGTATTGGGGTCGAGTCGCAAGTTGTAGACGCCGTATGGCAGCTTGAGCGTTCCTCCTCCACCGGAGCCAAGGAAGCTGTAAGCTCGGTTGAAGGCGCCGGCATTGTCCATCAGGATAACGGCATTGCCATTCACGGTTGCACCAGCAGCGGCTGATAAAGTCAACGTTGCTGTTCCGCCTCCGGAGTCGATCGTAGCCAAGAGCGTATTGTTCAATTTGGCTGATGGCGGTTCAATTGGAATCCAAGGAGGCGTCGAAGCTTCGATGCTGCCAAGCCCGCCGTCCTCCCAGTAGGCGGTGACATCGCGAAGCAGAGCCAATATTCCCCGAGATCCTTCCGGATTCGTCGGCTCCCCGTATACCACAAAGCCGTGTCGCTGGCTGCCGCTAAGCGCCGGCATCGTGATCCGGATCTTGTTGCCCTCTCGGAAGCTTAATTGGGAGGCGGCGCTCGTGATCGCAACTGCCTCGCTTGCTGCCGTAATCCCGCCGTTCTTGTCCAAGATGGCAATCCGGTAACGGTAAGTCGTCGTGCCGGGCGTTCCATAATAAGTCAAGGTCGGCGCAGGCGCGGGATTCGGGAATGTAGAAGGAATGCTCGTTCCCGCATGGAGGACCATGACCGTATGGCCGTTCGCGAATTTGTTCTTGTCGACGGCAGGAACGGCAAGCTGCCGTGATCCGGCCGCGATTGAAGCGGATGCCGTTACGATTCCCGTTTGTTCGTCTCCTTCGGCGGAGCCGCCGAACCATTGAGGATAGATCGTATGGTCTTTGCTGTTCGTATTGTAAGTTCCCGCTCCCGTGAAGATGGGGAACAAGCCGGCTCTAATGTCGGCGTTGACGGTAACAACAACGCCCGAGGCGGTATCTAAAGCTGCTCCCCTCTCGAAAACAATCGTCTTGGAGCTTGGAAAGTAGACGTTCGCAGTTAGTCGATAGATACCCTCCGGGAAGAGAATGGTATTATTGGGGCTTGTGATTGCGGACAGAATGGCAGGCGCATCATTCGTCTGTCCGTCGCCTGTGGCGCCGAAATCTTTGACGTTGATCTCTTTGAAGATGTCAGCCATCAGCAAGTCTCCTTTCGAAGGCTGTTCTATCCTGGTGGATAGAGCCTTGTCTCCTATCCTATGCAGGACCGTAGTCATAGTAATAGGTAAGGAATCCATCGGGATACAAATCGGAACGTAAAACCGGGAAAATCATAAAACGATGTTGACATGTTACGTTCTGTATCGTATTATTTGTTACGTAACGTATCAATGGAGCGAATTTCTCACATAATTAGGGGGTCCCCGATGGAATTGAAGGATTATGTAGCGGTCATTCGCAAGCGCTTGTGGTTGATCCTCTTGTTAGTCGTTGTCTCGACCATCGTCACCTTTGTATACACGAATCAACAATATCAGCCAATCTACGAGGCGGCAACGAAGCTGATCGTCAACAAGACGCTGGATGACAGCGTAGTCGGTATCGAGCAGATGGATTACGGAGCGCTCAACGTTAATATCGAATTGATCAATACATACAGGGAGATTATCAGGACACCTGCCATCATGGACAAGGTGATCCAACGCTATCCCGAGTTGGATGTCAGCTCGGAATCTCTCATCGACCGAGTTCAGATCTTCGCGTTGAACAATACGCAAGTCATGGCAATCTATGTTCAGGACTATTCTTACGAGCAGGCGGCGAGAATCGTCAACGCGGTCTCCGAGGTGTTCAAGTCGGAGATTCCAAACATCATGAAGGTCGATAACATCATGATCCTGAACACGGCAGACGAGACGGATCCGAACCCGCAGCCCATCAATTTCAAGAGCAATCAAGCTATCGTTCTAGCTGTCGCGATCTCCTTGATCTTCGGGGTCGGAATCGCGTTCCTGCTGGAATTCCTGGACGATTCGGTCAAGACGGAGAACGATGTTCAGCAAGTATTCGGCAGACCGGTGCTTGCGATTGTCGAACCGCCTAAACCGAAGAAGCCGCAATCCTTCAGCCGAAAGCCGTTCCGAAGAGAGGCAGGTGAGATCGTTGCCAATCGCCATTAAAGACGATGTTGCATCGCACGAGCTCGATGCTTATCAAACGCTTAGAGTGAATATTGGTTTTCAATTAGCCGAGGACGACTTGAAGACGATTGTCGTGACCTCGTCAACCCGCGGCGGCGAAGAGAAATCCAGATCGGCTTTAAGTCTTGCTATCGCATATGCTCAATCCGGCAGAAGGACGCTATTGATAGATGCCGATGCGAGGAAGCCAGCTCTGCACCGATACATGACGGGGGATTCCGGTCAAGGACTCGTTCCTTACTTAACCCGAGAATGCCGGCTCGAGGACGCCATCCAGGCCACAAACATCAGCCGGCTGTCCGTCATGACCTCTGGTTCAGCTACCGCAAGCCCGTCCGAGCTCCTGACCTCTGAGCGTATGCTAGATCTTCTCGAATGGAGCGGCTCCTCTTACGATATCGTTATCCTCGACACTCCGCCCTTAATCGATTGTATTGAATCCAAATATTTGGCTGCCAAATGCGGCGGCGCTCTTATGGTAATGAAGATTGGCAAAGTGAAGCGCGACTTGGCCAAGAAGGCACAGGAAGTTCTGGCCGGCGCGAATGCCAAATTACTCGGCGCCGTTCTAGTCAAATAAGACCGATGCTGTTCAATCTTAGGTAATGTCTACTACACCTTTATCATTGTAGGCACTCGGCTATGCTGTGGGCTTGTCTGCCTTAGACGTGAATCGTCGAGGGTGTAGCGTGAGGACGGGTTAAATGCCCTATTTCGATATATAGCATGAGCTGCTGTCAATGGCGGGAGGACGGAGAGACGATGAGCAAGATACGTAAGGCCTTTGAATCGGGCATTGAAGACATTCTGATCGTCACGGTCAAAGGAAAGAGAGCAATCGAGGATAACTAGTAGCAAATGAACCAGCATGAAGCGACCGGAAGTCCGGTCATCAGCGTTCTGCCGATATCCGACAAGGAGACGCAACGTTACGGGATCGTTGACCCGTTCAGCTGCGACGACAGGCTATATCAAGTGAAGCTACTCATGGAGAATCCAACTCCTGGCTACGCACCTTTAAATTTGGCTATAATGGGGCGCTATATTATGACCCCTGAAATATTCCTTTATCTCGACAAGCAGCAAGTCGGAGCCGGCGGCGAGATCCAGCTGACCGATGCGATTTTGGGGGGAGAGCCGTGAGAAGCACAAGATTTGATCCAAGGAAGTCGTATCGTAGACAGGCCCAATCCAAGGCTTTGAGAACGATGCTCCTATGCGCGGTTCTGTTGACGGGCTGTTCGAGCTTGAACAGCGCGCCAGCCGACAATGGACAAGCGGTGGAGACCGCTCCATTAACCGTGAAGACGGAGGAGCTTAGGAGACAAATCATTGGAGAACCCGAGGAAGTAACCGCCAGCGTGCTGCCGTCCGAAGAGCTGAATCTCATCGCTTCGATCGGCGGCAAAGTCGAGAAGGTGGAGAAGAGGCAAGGGGATATGGTGAAGGAGGGCGGCGTGATCGCCCGCCTTAGCTTGCTCGAGGAAGACAAGGAGCTGCGCCAGAGCGCGGAGGAAGCTGTGCTCGAGGCTCAGCAGCAGATCGAGGAAGCGAAGAAGCAGATCTCTCTTGCTAACGTTGAGAATGAGACGTCCATTCAGAAGCTGAATAACCAGATCAAAGAAGCACTCAAAGTGTACAACAAGGTTCGCAATGATTATGACGTGGGCATGGCGACACAGGACGATCTGAATGAAGCCCGGGCGGCTTACGACAATCTAAAGCTGGATCTTAGTATTACGATCCAGCGAATGAATGCTTCGAAGCCGGAAGAGCAATTGAAGTCTCTGGAGGAGCAACTCGAGAACGCCAAGGAGACTGTGGAGCAACTGAAGCAGCAAGAAGAGCAGCTAGTTATTAAGGCGCCCATCAACGGGGTTCTGACGCAATTGTCTCTATCTGAAGGCATAACGATTCGTTCGGACGAAGCTATCGGAAACATTACGAAGTTAGATCCTGTTATTCTGCAGGCGATGCTGACAGAGAAATCGCTGCCCGTCGTCAGCGGGAAGGAGAGTCTCCCGGTTATCGTTCCGACAACCTCTCAAACGTTCCAAGGACAGATTCGTTATCTCGCGACGCTCAGGGATCCGAACACCAATGCCTACGAGCTTGACCTCGAGGTGCCCAACCCGGATATCGCGCTGCAGCCGGGCATGAAGGTCAAAGTCAGGCTGACAGACGAAGCGGAACTGAATGTGCTTGCGGTTCCTGTTGCGAGCATCCTCACGGAAGGGGCGGACAGTTACGTCTTCGTCATCTCGAACGGCGTAGCCGAGAAGCGTAAGGTGAATCTTGGCCTCTCCAACGGCTTCGTTCAAGAGATCGTCGAGGGAGTCGCTGAGGGTGAATGGGTCGCCTTGACCGGAATTCAGCAGTTGAAGGATAAAGAGAAGGTACGATCTGTACCGCAGGGAGGGTCTAACTGACATGTTGCCTATGAAGAAGGGTGCTCTTGCAACCGTCCTGATGCTAATGCTCTTCGTCTCGCTCGGCGTCTCTCCGCTCGGCCAAGCGAACGCTGCCGTCACCGCCACGGTCCAACTGACGGGCACATTGAAAGCCGAAGTCATCGGGGTCTTGAACGAACGCGTAGCGAACGGTACAAGGATCGCTGCCGTTGTCCGACTAACGAATTCGAGCTCGAAGCTGGTCAAGGTGCCCGACTACGAATTAAGAGCTAAGACGACGGCGGGAATCACCTATGCCTTAAAGTCGAGTTCGGCTAACAAGGCAACGATACAGCCGAAGGAGTCCGTCGACTTGAACTATATGACCGTCATCACCCGCAAGGACGCCATTACCGTATCCAAGCTAGCCTGGATCAAGGTTGACGCCTATGTCTATCCCAAGAAGGAGACGCTGGTCAAGGAGCTCGCGGTATCCAGTCTCGTCTGGAGCGGGGACGGCTCCGTATTAGCGGACAAGAGCTTGTCGGTCGCTTGGGGCAAAGCCTTCAAGATACCTTCGTTGACGTCGTCTTTGGAATACGCGCCGACCAGGGCCTATACCCGCAGCACGCCGTCTGGCGCCGTTACGATCCTGACACTGCGAGTCAAGAACAATGGCAAATGGCAAGAGAAGCTGCCGGAGTTTCTCGTCTCGGGGGTCGCATCGAACAAGGCATACCTGGGCTCAAGAGTCGGGGAGGAGAGCGTCATTCTCGAACCGGGAGAAGAGCAGAACATCTATTACGCGATTCCAACGGACAGCGGAGCGAACCTTATGAGGCTAAACGTGTTGATTCCCGAGCGTTTCATTGATGAGGCCGGGAGATCAACTTCGTATTCGATCGGCCGCCTAAGCATTCAGCTCCCGCAGAGTGCAGCCTTGCGTAATCCGGCAGCCGCTTATACGTTCGATACGCCGATTCAATTCGATAATGAGAACAAGCGCATACGGGAAGAGATCGATGTCTCACTCGCCGATCTGCAACTGTATAAGGGCGAAGGCAATGGCTACAAGATCGCCGTAGCTAAATTCAAGATCAACAATCGCGGCAGCTTATCCGTTCCGCTGCCTGATTTCGTGGCGGAGATCGTGAGCGAGGATGGGGTAAGCTACGATGGCGTTCGTCAAGCCGAAGCTCCTTCGGCGCTTAACCCGAACTTGGGTACCGTCATCAGTTATTTCTTCGTGGTGCCCGAATCGGAGAATCAGGATGGCTTGACGCTGAACTTGCTCGACGCAGGCAGCGCGGCGCCTTACGTGCTGCCAATCGCCAGTATTACTACAGAGGTGAAGCAGTACGACGGATCGGCCTTCTATCCCTACACGGTTCATCTCTCCAAGTCCTCCTCGATGCAGCTGAACGGCTCAAATTCCGAGTCATCGCTGTCCGTTACGCTTGCAGTCGATGTGAGCGCCGAGGAGCAAATGGTCGTGAACCGCGGCTTCTCCAGCATGAAGCTTGAATTATATAGCCCGTCCGAGGGCGTCGTCGATTCCGCCTATCTCGCCTTTACGGGGGCGGATCGTCTAATCAGCGGCAAACGCACAGTAAGATTCGAGCTGCCCCCTTCCATGCTTAGTGCGGGTTCCTTGTCCTTGCGCGTCTACGAGTCGTTCGATACGCCTGCCGGCGAAGCGAACCGCCTGACGGCAACTATCCCAATGTAAGGGTGAACGAAGGATTGAAGATCAGCGTACTGGTACCGACTTATCGCAGGGTGAACGATCTGCGGCGGTGCGTTAGCGCACTGCTTCGGCAGACGAGAATTCCCCACGAGATAATCGTCGTCGTCAGAAGGGAAGATACCGAGACAATTCATTACGCAGAATCGCTTGCCGCTGCCGAGACGCTGCTCAAGATCATGTACGTCGATTTGCCCGGAGTCGTACAGGCGATGAGCCATGGTTTAACGGCGGTGACGGGGGACATCGTCGCGATTACCGACGACGACTCTGAACCGTTCGCCGACTGGCTGGAGCTGCTCGCAGAAGCGTTCGAGAAGGACTCGAGTGTGGCCGGCGCCGGCGGGCGGGATTTGATCTATCAGGATGGAGCGATATTGGATGGGGCTGCGAGTAAGGTAGGGAGACTTCAATGGTTCGGCCGAATGATCGGCAATCATCATCTCGGGACAGGCAAGGCGCGAGAAGTTGATTTTCTCAAGGGAGTCAATTGCGCCTATCGAACGGAACTTCTAAGGCAACTTGGCTTCGAGCTTCGCTTGCGGGGAACGGGAGCGCAGGTGCATTGGGAACTCGCTATCGGACTTGCTCTGAAGCGGATGGGATGGAAGCTAATCTACGATCCATTCATCGGCGTCTACCATTATCCTTCGACTCGCCATGATGAGGATAAGCGGGGGGAATTCAAGCCGCTTGCCGCCATGAACGCTGTACATAATGAGACGCTTATCTTATGGGGGTACTTGTCCTGGACCAAGAGAATCGCATTTATTCTATGGGCGGTATTGGTCGGATCGAGAACGTCGCCGGGGCTGCTTCAATTCATTAGAAGATTAGCAGGCGGGGGGGGACATGCCTTCCCGCTTCTTGCTGCTTCATTAAAAGGCAGAAAATTAGGAATTCAAACATGGGGAGTGTCCCGTCATGAAGGTCGGCATCGTCATGCCGCTCGCGGGCTTGAGAGGCGGAGCTGAGATCATGCTGCTTCACCTGCTCAAAGCAAACAAGCGAACGGGTAACGCGGATTTCTCGATTCTGTTCTTGGAGGATGGACCGCTGGCGCACGAAGCCAAGGCGTTAGGCTATTCTGTCACAGTCTGTTCCGCCGGGAAGTTAAGACAAATCGGCCGATTCCTGCGCACGGAGTGGGCGATCTTCGTCTGGCTTAAGAGAGAGAGAATCCATTATGTTCTCTCGTGGATGAGCAAGGCCCATCTATATGCGGGTCCCGTCGCTTACCTGTCCAGAGTCGAGTCGGCCTGGTATCAGCACGGCTTCTCTTCTATGGATGCCATGGAGAGATGGATCAATCGGATTCCGGCGAAGGCGATCGCGTGTCCTTCCGAAGCGACGAGAACCGTTCAAGCCAGCCACAACGATAAGGTGCCGGCGATTGTCATCTATCCTTCGGTCGATCTGGAGGAGTATGATACGACGAAGCTGCCGTCAAAGTCGGCAGCGAGAGACGAGTTGGGACTGCCAGCGGACGCCACGGTCATCGGCATTGTAGCGAGACTGCAGAGGTGGAAAGGAATTCATACGTTCCTTGAGGCGGCTTCGATCGTCTCGAAGAGCAGTCCAGGCATCCGCTTCGTCGTGGTCGGCGGCCCGCATGAGTCGGAGCCGGATTATCCAGGGGAGTTAAGGGCGCAGGCGGAAAAGGCGGGCATTGCCGATCAGGTAATCTTCGCGGGGCATCAATCGAATGTACCGCTATGGGTGCAATCCTTCGATATTCTCGTTCATGCTTCAGACAAGGAGCCGTTCGGGATGGTCATCATCGAAGGAATGGCACTGGGCAAAGCCGTGATCGCCTCCCGGGAAGGGGGACCGCGGGAATCGATCCAAGACGGCAAGAGCGGATTGCTCGTTCCCCCTCAGGATGCCTGCAAGCTAGCCGACGCCATGCGGCGGCTCATGACGGACACGGCACTTTACGATTCCGTCTCCAAGGCAGGACTGGAGAGAGTCAAATCATTCGGCTCCGAACGGTTGGCCAAGGAGGTCGTTGGTTTGTTCATAGGGAGGGGATCGCTGCAATGAGAATCGCTTGGATCGGCCCGATGCCGAACAACGACGGAGGAGCGACGGGTGTTGGCAGGCATCTGCTGCTGGAGCTATCCAACCAAGGCGTGGAGGTTGACTGCTTCTTCTTCGGTAAGCCTGACAACGTGCCGCCGGAGCTTATCGAGAGGCAGAATTTGCGAGTCATCTGCCAGCCTTCTTCGTGGAAGTGGAACAAGTGGTACAGCCGGAACAACTATATGGCATTCGTGACAGGTCAAATCGCGAATTTGCGCTGCGAGATGAAGCTCGCCGAACGCATCGTCGAGGAGCACCGGAAGAAGCCCTACGATTATGTCTATCAATTCTCGCATATCGAGATGCATGCATTGCTCAAGCACAAGGCGAGCTTGCCGCCAATCGTGCTGCATCCCAGTGTGCATGCGGCAGGAGAGCTTAGGTGGCATCGCCTGGAGAGTCGTCTGGCGAGGCATTCGGAAGGCATACTGACACGAGCGGGCGTCCGTCTGCTGCTGATGATGCGGGCTAGCGTCCAGAAGCGCCATGCGAGGTCGGCCGATCATATCCTGAGCCTGAGCAGAAGCTTCGCGGATGAGATGATCGAAGATTACAAGCTCGATTCCGCGAAAGTCCGCCACATCGTTCCGAATCCGATCGACCTCGAGAAGTTCGTGCCGAAGCAAGGCCAGGAGGGGAAGAGGAGAGACAGCAGAATCACGTTCCTGTTCGCGTCACGGATCTCCGTCCGCAAGGGAACAGAGATGATCGTCGAGTTGTCTCACCGTCTCCAAGATCTGGCCGGCCAAGTCCGAATCTTGATCGTTGGCAACCACTCGCTTTGGTCGGATTATCGAGGATTGCTGAAGAATATCAATCCGGAGATTGCAACCTATTTGGGACGGGTGTCGGGCAAGGAGATGGACGCCTTGTACGCTTCCGTCGACGCGTTGATTCAACCGGCTCATTATGAGCCGTTCGGCCTGACGGTTGCGGAGGCGCTCGCTACGGGCATTCCCGTCATCGCCAGCGATAAGATTGGAGCTGCCGAAGGCGTCGACAAGACGGTCTGCCGGATCTTTCGGGCGGGCGATATCGATGCCTTGGAGCGGCTGACCCGGCAACTAGCGGAGGAACTCGCGACGCCGAAGCGGGAAGAACTGGCTGCGATCGCACGCTCGGAGGCAAAACGCCTGTACTCGGGAGAGACGATCGTCTCGAACCTGATCTCGATCTTGGGCGGAAGAAAGGAATCGGCCATTGGATACGATCGTTAATCGCATCTGGCAGCATAAGCTGCTAAATACAGCTATTGTGTTCATGCTTTACGCCGGAATGGGCCTCATGATCGGATGGTTAGTCATGGAGCCGGGCTTTGTCCGGCTTCTGCTGACGGCGGGGCTGTTTCTTATTCTCTTCACCATTCAGAAGAGAAGTCCGCAGAATGCAATTTACTTGCTTCTCCTGTTCCTGCCGTTTCTCGGCCTCATTCGGCGGATCTTGATTCCGGTCGTCGGGTGGAACACGATGGATCCTTTGGTCATGCTTGGTCCGATATTTATCCTGTTCCTGACGGCTGGGTGGTTCTACAAGAAGTACATTATCCGGGAAGCCATTGCGGACGACACCCTGACCTTCAAGCTGCTCCGATGGTTATTGGCAGTAGAATTCTTGCAAATATTCAATCCGGAGCAAGGAAGCCTATTGACCGGGATCGCGGGAGTCATGTTCTACATGGTGCCTGTTTTTTTTATGATCTTATCCCGGGAACTGTTCGACGAAGCTTGGCTGCGCAAAATATTCGCTTCGGTATTCGTGATCGGTCTCATGACGGCCGCCTACGGCTTTAAACAATATTTTCTCGGATTCTTCCCTTTTGAGCAAGACTGGATTGATATTACGGGGTATACCGCGCTTCAAGTGTACAGTTTGACAAGGCCAATCTCAACATTCACAAATTCGGCGGAATATGCACATTTCTTGGCTATTTCCATCGTCGTCGGCTGGGTCTATTTCATGCGAGGTGCCTTAATTTATAAGCTTCCGGTATTAGCAGGGGTCATATTTCTCTTTGCGTCTCTGTTCGTTGAATCCGCGCGTGGACCTATAGTAACCGCTTTAGTCGCTGTATTTATCCTCACGATTCTATCTGCGAAGAAGATGTCCCATCGGGTTTTGTTGACTGTCGCCGCTTCGTTCTGCGCGGCTGGCCTTTTTTTTGGAATGACCAAATTGGATACGAGTAACGATCTGATCTATCATTCCGTCATCGGATTAACAGATCCCTACGGCGAACACTCGACTTTGAAGGGACATCAGGACTTGTTATTTAACGGTTTTATAGAGGGGTTTAAAAATCCGCTCGGGCACGGTCTCGGGAGCACTACGATTGCAGCGGGTAAATTCGGTGGGAATCTCGTGGCGTCAGAGGCGGATTTAAGTAATATGTTTCTGGCGACGGGCGTAATCGGCGGTTTCTTATATCTATTGATTCTCCTAATGATTCTATATAAAGCATTCAGATCGGCGGTTGGTGGAAGCTCCATACATCTTACGATATTAGGCTTGTTGCTCGCCGAAACCTTCCAATGGCTAACGGGTGGACATTATTCCGTGGTCGCCATTTTGTGGATCGCGATCGGCTATTTGGACAAGAGCTCTAAGCGGATCGAGAAAGGGGGAGAGATATGAAAGAGAGATATGTTCAACTCGACTCTCTTCGTGGATTGGCGGCAATGGTGGTTCTATTCAGTCACTTGATCATGGTTCCGTCTTTTCTATCTCCAACAATGCAGACACTGGTTGAATCGCCGCTAGGCATAATAGTCAGAGGGCATGAATCCGTTATGTTTTTCTTCTTGCTTAGCGGCTTTGTACTCTCTCTTCCTTTTCTAAGCGGTAGTCAGCCAAACTATGCAGGATACCTCATCAAACGATTTTTTCGAATTTATGTGCCCTATATCATTTCGTTCTTTGTAGTAATCTTATTGCACATTCTCTCTCCGATGCGGACCGGGGAAGGCATAAGTGGGGAGGTTCAGTCCTGGTGGTCTCACAGCTTGAATTGGCGGCTGTTTATGGAGCATATTTCTGGAATTTTTCTTTTTGATGCTAAAGCCGTCAATATCGTTTACTGGTCTCTCGTTCACGAGATGCGCATATCCATCATTTTCCCGTTTATCGTTATTATTTTATGCCGCTTCAAATGGTTCTTTACAGCCATTTCAGGACTTGCCTGCTTTGTGCTAGCGATAGCTTTATCGATTGACTCGTTACATTATCTCTCTTTTTTCATTTATGGGTTATTGCTCGCCCGCTATAGGTCCGAAGCTGCAGCCTGGATTCGAAGCAGACGAAGCTTAACCAGAATCGCCATTCTTTTGATGTCTTATATCTGTTATACTTATGCAACTTTTTTGCCGCTTCATGTGTTTGCCAAAGATCAAATTGTCGGGTTGGGCGCAGGAGGATTTATCGCCACCGCTCTTGCCTCTAGACGGATTGGGTCGGCATTGCAAACTAGAATACCGATGTTCCTTGGTCATATTTCGTACAGTCTTTATTTGTATCACATACCGGTCCTGCTGTCTCTCGTATTTTTCTTTTATGGCATCGTTCCTATTCCCTATCTGCTGATCGCTTCGGTCGCAATAGCAATCGCGTTAGCTTACGTGGGATGGCGTTATATTGAAGTCCCGGCCATTTTCCTTGGTCGAAGGTTGGCTGATAACGTAATACGGGCGAGGCGATATGAGAGGGAACGATATCTGTCGTCCAAAGCAGAGAGGATGCTTTGAATTGCGTGTCTTAAACGGTTTGCGCGAGTCTTCCTTGTTGGCGAGAACGGCTCAGACGTTCGCGAGCTTGTTCGGCGTCATGGGGATCAGCGTGTTCTCTGCCATTATATTGTCACGAGGCCTCACACCCGATGACCGAGGGCTTTATTTAGGAATTACGATGTGGAACGGCTTCGTGCTTGGTCTATGCGACGTGGGCATCTATATTGCGACAGTGTATATGTGGGGGAAGAGTCAGGACGGGGAAAAGAAGGATCTATTCGCAACCCTGCTGACATGGAGCGGGGGAACCGGTCTCGTTGTTGCCGTCTTGGTCACCTTAATAACTGAATGGACGGTGAAAGGGCACCTAACGGATCGGGAGAGTTGGGCTGCGTATTTGTTCTACGCATCAACCTTCACGGGCCCTATTACGAGCATGCTGTCAGGCGTACTAGCCGCACAGCAGCGATTTACGCTGATTAACGTCATTCGGGTTGGGCTGCCGCTCACCCTTACCGTTCTCTGGCTTTTCTATTATAGCTTCGGCACTCTCAGTATTTACCTGTGCCTGCTTACGGCGACAATCGTCGCTTTCTCGGCCACGCTTCCATATCTTTGGCAATCCCGCGCTTACCTGAGGAATCTCGGACGGTTCCGTAAAGATTTGTTCAAGGCGTCCGTCTGGTATAGCTTCAAGGCATATGGAGGAGCGGTCATGAACGTGCTTGGCGGAAGCGGGACGCAGATCTTCCTGTTCTCCTTAACGCCTGCCGCACTTGCCTTCTATCAGACTGCCGCCAGCGCGACGGGTGTGTTGTGGGCGATTCCGCGGGCTGTCGGAATGACGAGCTTCCCGAACATGGTGCAAGAGGAGCGCTCGCTGCTGCATGAGAAGGTGTGCAAAATGTTTAGGCTGACAGCGCTAAGCACGGTGATTGGCGCTGTCCTTCTAGGTTTGGCTGAACCGATGCTTATCCCGGTTCTCTTCGGTAATCCTTATGGTGCAGCGATTATTCCCGCTTTGATATTGTTGCCTAACGCTTTGTTTGGAGGATTGTCCGATATGCTGGGCAACGCCTTGAATAGCGTCGGGCGAACGCTGCACAACACGGTCGCCTCTGCTGTGCTAGTCGGTGTAACGTTAGGCAGCATGGCGTTCACGATTCAGGCGTGGGGCATCAACGGCGCCGCTTTCTCTTCGGTTATGGGCTTCCTTGCCGGCTTCATCGTCCGAATCATCTGGTATGCCAAAAGTATCCAACGTATTTTGATACCCGACTTGATTCCGAAACAAGCTGATGTCCGGGAGCTGTATGGCTTGGGCTTACGATTCGCCGGAAAGCCGAAGAAGGTGCGGTTGGATGCCAATCGCGCAAATTAATTATGGCGATGTGAGGAGTGTATCCATGGCCGAATGCAGAATCTCTGTTTGCATCTGCACGAGGAACAGGCCGGATGATCTCATTCAAGCGCTGCAATCGCTGATGCGGTCGGCGGCGCTGCCTTACGAGATCATCGTTTCCGACGACAGTACAGATATGCGTTCGCGCCATCTGGTCGAGGAAGGGTTCCCGTCCGTGAAGTATACGGCAGGACCTCGAAGAGGGCTGGCGGCTAATCGCAATCACGCGTTAAGTCATGTCACGGGCACGCATGTGCTGTTCATCGACGACGATGTCGTTGTCGACCGGGACTTTCTGAGGCTAACTACTCAAGCGCTGGAGGCATATGACAGCCTTGGCGGAGCCAAGTGGGTCGTGACGGGCATCGAGAACAAGCGGGGCAGCTTAATATATCCGCATGACCAAACCTTCTTGGGGTTCCAGTCTAAGGTATATGGCAGCGGCGATGCGATGAAGACCATCGTTATTAATAGCACCGTTTTCCCAGTGGAGTTATTTCGAGAGGTCGGCTTCGATGAGTTCCTCATCTATGGGTACGAAGAGGTGGACATTGCGACCCGGGCCGTCGCGAAGGGCTATCGAATCGCGCTGCTCGACAAGGCTGTCAATTACCACGATCCATCGGAGATCAACCGCGATTACTATAAGCCGCATATCGTCTCCTCGAGGCTGTACGTCACGTTCAAACGATACTTTTACACCGAGAAGAAATGGCTGAAGGCCGTTTCTTTTTTTGCGATCGGCATCTTCCACGCCATTCTTCACGGAGCGAAGACGGGCGGAGGGCGAGGAATTCGGGAATCGCTGCGCGGCGTTGCAAGCTCTATTCGATATATACGGGCCCATCGCAAACGATACGGGGCACGAGAGGGAGCGCTATGAACATACTATCGACAGGGATGGGTTGGATCGATCATACGCCTGGGGGGCTTAACCGATATTTCGCGGATTATTTGCACGCTATGTCGGCTTCGGGACATCGAATGACGGGATTCATGACCGCGTCGGGCGAACCGACCGGCGCGCCGGCATACGTGAGAGAAGTGCTAGAGGGTATAGGCGGCGGCACGCTCAGCAGGATGATGGCGTTTCGCACGCAAGTGCGCAAGGAGCTGGCAGAGGGGCGTTACGATGTGTTGAACCCTCATTTTGCCCTGTATGCTTCGCTTCTGCGCCGAAGCTTGATTCCCGTAGACGTGCCGATTGTCACGCATTTCCATGGTCCATGGGCGCAGGAATCCCGTTATCAGGAAGGCGGCAGCGACTGGAGCCAACGCATGAGATACCGAGTGAAGCGAGAGATCGAATCATTGTCCTACCGCCGTTCAGACCGCTTCATTGTGCTCAGCGAATACTTCAAGACGATATTGCGGGACGATTACGGCGTTGCAGGCGATCGCATTCATATCGTTCCAGGCGCGGTGGATACAGACAGTTTCCATCCCGCGAAGGATCGGGCATTCGTCCGTCACAAACTGGGGCTCCCAGCAGACAAGCTGGTATTGTTCTGCGCGAGAAGGCTCGTGCCGAGGATGGGAATCGACCGATTGATTCGGTCGATGGCGTTGGCGGCGGACCGTGCCGAACATGTCTCGCTCTACATCGCCGGGGACGGTCCGATGCGGGCTGAGCTTCAGCGCTTGACCGATGCGCTCGGTCTCCGCGGGTCCGTACGCTTGCTGGGGCGGGTGTCGAACGAAGAGTTGGTCGAATGGTACCAATCCGCCGACATCGCCGTCGTGCCGACGATCACGCTTGAGGGCTTTGGACTTGTCACTGTAGAGGCATTGGCGTGTGGAACGCCAGTGTTGGGAACGCCTGGCGGCGGAACGGTGGAGATCTTGTCCAAGCTGTCGGATGATCTGCTGTTCTCGAGCGGAGAGCCGGAGGCGATGGCGGATAAGATCGCTGCAGCGGCTGAAGGAACATTACGAGTGCCCGACCGGGAGCAATGCCGCCGGTTCGTGATGGAGAATTATACGTGGGAGCGGGTCGCGCGAACGGTAACCGGTATCTTCGAGCAGGCGATTCAGGAACGGAAGGGAAGGAGAACGGGATGAAGGTCGCCTTCTACAACCATACGAGCGTTGTCAGCGGAGCGGAGATCAGCCTGCTCCTGACGGCGAAGCACCTGAAGCAGGCAACGCCCATCGTGTTCGCGCCAGCTGGTGAACTGCTTGAGCGCGCGGCGGTGCTCGGCATAGAGGTCTCGCCGATCGCAAGCTACCGCGCGAAGCTGTCGAGTAATCCGCTGCGAATCGCGAAGGACATCATCGGCATGTTCGGGGCAGGGCTTCGGTTCGCGCTGGCGATACGCAACAGCGGCGTTGATCTGGTCCATGCCAATTCGCTGAGAGCCGGCATCATCGCGGCTTTGTTCCGCTGGCTTCACCGGCGGCCGGTCATCTGGCACGTGAGGGATATTCCTCCCGCGGGCGTGATTGGGCGGGGAATCCAGCGGCTGGCTGCGCGAAGAGTAGAGGCGATCCTCAATATTTCCAAGGCGGTCATGGACAAGTTCGATCATCGAATCTTAGGGAGTAAGCTTCATTTGGTTCCTAACGGAGTGGAACTCCCTCGTGACGACGAGCCCGCCGCCGAATCGCGCAGCCGCGAACATATTAGGCTGCAGCTTGATACGCCTGCTGACGCCAAGGCGATTGCGATTATCGGACAGATTGCCCCTTGGAAGAGGCAAGAGGACGCCATCCGAGCCGCCGGGGAGCTTGTCGCGCAAGGGCATGACGTCTATCTGTGGGTTGTAGGCGAAGCGAAATTCCGTGAAGAGAACGTCCGATATGGCCATTCGCTCGTTCGTTTGGCGGAGGAGCTTGGCCTGAGCGGCAGAGTCAGATTCGCGGGATTCCGCCAAGATGTCTCAGCCATCTGCCGAGCGGCAGACGCTCTCCTGCTATGCTCGGACAATGAGCCTTTCGGCCGCGTTCTGATCGAAGCGATGTCGCATTCGCTGCCGGTCGCGGCGACGAATGCGGGCGGCGTGCCCGAGATCGTGGAGGACGGCATTAGCGGACTGTTGTACCCGGTTGGGGACGTGAAGGCGCTGGCGACTTGCGTGACCAGGCTGCTGACGGACAAACCGCTTCGAGAACGATTGGTCACAACGGCGAAGAGGCGTGTCGGAAGCCAGTTCACCATTCAATCGACGGCGGAGCGAGTCGAAGCCGTCTACGGAACGATCTATCGCCCCGATCGATTGCGGAACGCGGAGCTGCGGGAGAGGAACTCTTATGAATCCTAACTTGCGAGTTGCCATCGTGCACGATTACTTGAACCAGATGGGCGGAGCGGAGCGAGTCGTGGCTGTGCTTCACCGCTTGTTCCCATCGGCGCCGATCTACACGACGATCGTTGACCGCGAGCGGCTGCTGGCCGAACTGCAGGATGCGGACATCCGCACGACTTGGATGCAGCGCATTCCAGGTATCCTGAAGCGATTCAAACAGTTCTTCTGGCTATATCCGCTAGCCGTCAGGTCCATCAATCTGAGTGATTACGACTTGGTGATCAGCTCTAGCAGCGCCTACGCGATTGGAGCGCCGGTTAAGACCGGAGCTGTGCACGTTTGCTATTGCCATACGCCGATGCGCTTCGCGTGGGATTTCTCAGCGTATATGGAGGGCATGCGGCTGCCGGCGCTGTTGAAGGGGCTGGCAAAGGGCTTGACGCTGCTGCTGCGGATCTGGGACAGAACTGTTGCAAGAGACGTCGATCTGCTCATCGCCAACTCGTCCGTCGTCCGGGAGCGTGTTCAAGCTTGTTACGGCAGAGAATCGAAGCTCGTCTATCCTCCGGTCGATGTGTCAAGGTTCTCCGTGAGCTCGCTTCCCTCAGAAGATTATTATTTGGTCGTCTCGCGGCTGGTGTCTTACAAGCGCATCGACCTAGCCGTGAAGGCTTGCTCCGAGCTCGGTGTTCCTCTGCTTGTCGTCGGGGACGGGCCGGACGGCGACAGGCTGCAGAGCTTCGCCGGCGGCACGGTGAAGTTCTTGGGGCGTCTGCCGGATGAGCAGGTCGTTCAATACATGCAGCGCTGTCGGGCGCTGCTATTTCCCGGTCTCGAGGACTTCGGGATTACGCCGCTCGAGGCGAATGCTTGCGGAAGACCCGTCATCGCTTACCGCGGAGGCGGTGCCTTGGACACGATCGTTCCTGGATTAAACGGTGTCTTCTTCGATCATCAGGATGCCGGGTCTCTCGCGGATACGCTTCGCGCGTTCGAAGGTTACAGCTGGGACCCGGAGGCGATCCGCGAGCACGCGATGCAGTACGACGGATCGGTGTTCGCCGAGTCGCTGCTCCGGTCCATTCGACAGGCACTGAGCAAGAAGGATGGGTTGGAAGCCGTGGATGCTGAATTGAAGCGGGAACGAGCCTACGAGGTGAAGCTATGAACATATGTATCGTGAACCATCGATTCATCAAAGGAGACGGGCAGGCGAGAGTCAATTACGAGATCGCCAAAGTAATGCTAGAGCAAGGATACCGCTTGACGCTCGTCGCGAGCGATGTGGCACCGGAGCTGCTCGATAACGCGTCGGCGAAGTGGATACCGATTGGGGTCAACGGATGGCCGTCGCAGTTCGTTAAGAATCAGATTTTTGCGTTAAAGAGCACCTTCTATCTAGCCCGTGCCCGGCGGCAATTCGATCTGATCCTTGTCAACGGCTTCATCACTTGGGCGCGTAGCGATATCAACGCCGTTCATTTCGTACACGGTTCCTGGCTGAAGTCGGCGGCTCACCCGTACCGGCAGAAGAAGAACGGCTTCGGCTTGTATCAGCTTCTGTTCACGTCCGTCAATGCGGCGCTGGAGAAGATCGCCTTCAGGAGAACGAAGCGATTGATCGCCGTCTCAGTGAAGGTGAAGGACGAGTTGGCTGGGTGGGGCTTCGACAAGAACGTCTGCGTCATCTCGAACGGAGTGGATCCGGACGAGTTCTATCCCCGAGAATCGAGTGGCGATGGAAGCTCCAGATTCGGATTGCCGGCAGATGTGCCAGTCGCGTTGTTCGCGGGAGACATTCGCTCTACGAGGAAGAACCTAGACACGGTGTTGAAGGCACTGAGAGACGTCGATGGACTTCATCTGGCAGTTGCGGGGGCGACGGAGGGAAGTCCGTTCCTTCACCTGGCAGAGCAACTTGGCGTAGGGGAGCGCGTTCATTTTCTCGGCTTCCGCAAAGACATACCGAATGTGATGAGACAGGCGGACTTCTTCGTATTCCCTTCCCGGTACGAGGCTTGCACATTGGCGGTTATTGAAGCACTGGCTTCGGGACTGCCGGTCATCACGACGTATCAGTCCGGCGTGTCAGAGATGGTAGTTGGAGGCGGCGAGGCTGGCATCGTCTTGGACGATGCTGAAGATGTCGATGGCCTCAAGCGTGCGATGAGAATACTGGCCGACGACAAGGATCTGAGGCGGCAATGGAGCGCGCGGGCAAGAGAGACGGCGCTTCAGCAGACTTGGGAATCGATGGCCCGTCGCTATATGGACTTGTGCGAAGAGACGTATCGGCTTAAGAGTGAGCGCATTTCCCGCGTGTTGGCATTCGCCACGCAAGGGAGCCATGGAGATGACGAGAACCGGCTAAGAGCGCTTCTATCCCGCGTTCCCGCTGACTTCTATCCGTTCTCCAAGCAGAGCAAGCATCGCAACCTGTGGCGTATCTTCCGTTACATTCGAAGGGAGCGTCCACCGCTCGTCGTCATGGAAGGAACGGGCCTCATGGGAGGGCTGGCGGTTCTTCTTGGGAGACTGATAGCAGGAGTGCCTTATGTGATCGGCAGCGGGGATGCGGTCGGCCCTTATATCGGCAGCAAGCACAAGCTTCTTGGCCCGATGTTCCACCTGTACGAGAAGGCGCTATATAAGAGAGCTGCCGGATTTATTGGCTGGACGCCCTATTTGGCCGGGCGCGCGCTCACCTACGGCACGAAGTATTCCATGACGGCGGCGGGCTGGGCTCCGTTCACGCTATCGGAGCAGGAGCGGCGCGATGCCAGGAGCAGCGTTAGACGGCGGTTTGGCATACCCGACGATCAGCTTGTCATTGGCATCGTCGGTTCGCTGAACTGGAATTCGCGAGCCGGCTACTGTTACGGCTACGAACTCGTTCAAGCTCTAAAGCTCGTGAATCGTTCCGATGTGGCGGTGCTCATCGTCGGCGACGGCAGCGGCAAGGCGAAGCTGGAGCAGTTGGCTGCGGGAGACGACCGAATTCGATTCACTGGACGTGTGGACCGCGCTGAGGTTCCGGCAATACTGTCAGCGATGGATCTGGCAAGCTTGCCGCAGAGCGTGGACAGCGTAGGCAGCTTCCGCTACACGACGAAGCTGAGCGAATATTTGGCCGCTTCGCTGCCGATCGTGACGGGGAGAATCCCGCTCTCGTACGATTTCGGCTCAAGCTGGCTGTACCGGCTGTCCGGCAGCAAGCCGTGGGAGAGCGGTTATATTCAGGCGATGGCCGGCTTCCTGAGCCGAGTCTCAATGGTAGACGTCCGAAGCAAATCCGCTGTCGTACCGAAGCAGCTGTCCGTGTTCGACAAGGAAGCGCAGATCGAGAACGTGACCGAGTTCATTCGCGATATTTTAGTAGAGGAAGGGCACCAATCAAAGGGCAAAGGGGATGTTCGTCCTGGACGGGAAGTCGCCTATTGATAGCGGCAAGAGGCTGGAATGGGCAGATATCGCAAAAGGAATCGCCATCATCCTTGTACTCGTGGCCCATACGCCGCTGGAATACGACCCGATTGGCATCTTCATTAATTCGTTCCATATGGCTCTGTTCTTCGCCATATCAGGCTTCTTCTATCGAACGGACGCTCATCCATCGTTTGCCGCCTTTCTGGCGAAGAAGGCGCGAACGCTCCTCATACCTTACGTCTCGTTCGCGACCGTCTCCTTTCTGTATTTCCTGCTTCGCTACCATTTCGGCGACTCCGCCTATTACGCTGATTTAAGCGTGATGCGGCAATTCTTCGGTATCTTCTACTCGGCGGGAATCCGAGAATGGATGGACTTTAACCTGCCGCTATGGTTCTTGACCTGTCTGTTCTCGGTGGAGGTGATTTACTATTGGATTGCTCGACTGGCAGGCAGCCGAGTTCTCATATTGTATACGCTGCTGACCTGTTCGCTGCTCGGATACCTGGACAGCGTCGTGAACCCGTATAAGCTGCCTTGGAGCCTCGATGTGGCGATGACCGCTGTCGTCTTCTTCGGTCTAGGCCATTTGTTTAAGAGCCTGATTGACTATCTTGTCTCGCTGCCTCTAGCAGCGAAAATCATAGGGGGACTGCTGTTTCTAGGATTAAACATCGCGTTCACCGTCCAAAGGGTCAATTTGAACATGAAGCTGCTTGGTCATTATATCGACTTTTATATGGCGGCGATTTGCGGTATTGTCTTGTGCCTGCTGCTGTCGAGCGCTATTCGTTCCAAGGCGCTTGCCTATCTCGGACGGAACGCTCTTATTATCATGGCGGGCCATTTGCCCTTATTCACTATTGTCAGCCGCCTGCTGGTTAAATTCGGCCCAATAACTAACACATACGCTTATGAGTTTACGAAGGTATTTGTCACTTTGCTGCTTCTGCTCCCGATTATCTATGTCATCAATCATTATTTTCCGTTCATTCTGGGGAGAAGCTTCCGCTTGAAAATTGAATCGAAAATATCCAAGGGGATGTTATCGTGAGTAAAGTGCTGGTAACGGGCGCAGGCGGGTACATTGGGAGTGTTCTTGTCCCGAAGCTTCTGGGGAAGGGGTATGAGGTCGTAGCGGTAGATCGTTATTTCTTCGGACAAGACAAGCTGCACGAGCACGAGAACTTGACGGTCGTGCAAGAGGATACGCGCAGGATGGGCGAACGTCTATTCGAAGACGTGGACGCTGTAATCGATTTGGTCGGGATCTCTAATGACCCTAGCGGGGAATTGTTCCAAGAGGCAACCTATCAAATCAATTATTTATCCAGAGTGAATACCGCGAGGTTGGCTCGCAAGGCAGGGGTGGCTCAATACATTCTACCGTCCTCATGCAGCGTGTATGGCTTTCAAGATCCGACAATCGCTATTGACGAATTATCGCCGACGAATCCGCTCACGACATATGCGAGAGCGAACGAGAAAGCCGAGCAGGAGATCCTTTCTCTTGCAAGCCCCGAGTTTACCGTTACCGTACTTAGGCAAGCGACCGTATTCGGATATTCCCCGAGAATGCGATTCGATCTGGTGTTAAACTCCATGACGCTTGCTTACTGGGAGAAAGGTGTATTCACGATCAACCGCGACGGTCTGCAATGGAGACCGTTCGTCCATGTTCAGGATACGGCGGATGTAATGTGTCTGCTGTTGACGACTGACCCCGAGCTCATTAACGGACAAGTCTTTAATGTAGGGTCGAATGAGAATAATTATCAAATGCTTGGATTGGCTAAGGCAATTGCCACTGCCCTGGGAACGGATCTGAAGATCGAATGGTATGGAGAGCCTGATCATCGCTCCTATCGGGTTAACTTCGACAAACTGAGATGTGCATTGAATTGGAAACCGGCACGCACGGTCGCCGACGGGGTTCTTGAAATCTACGATGCGCTCGTCACGGGTACGATATCGAAGCAGGATCAGACAGTGACGCTGAAGTGGTATCAGGAAATGATGAGATGGCATCGCATTATTAAGCAGTACGAGATGTATGGCGGCATCCTGAATATTACCTGATTACCGAGAATGAGGAGTGTGCCGAATGAAGGTTCACAAGGAGAGATTCGTCCAACTAGATGCACTGCGAGGATTGGCTGCGTTGACCGTCTTATTCTACCATATGGCGATCGTGCCGTCGTTCCTTAGCCCGATTGCCGGACAGTTATTCTCTCACACCTATTCTCCGTTCGGCATGCTCGTCAATGGTGCGGCTGCTGTCGTCCTATTTTTTGTACTGAGCGGCTTTGTACTCTCCCTTCCGCTATTGGAAGGCAAGGCACAGCCTTACGGTCCGTACTTGATCCGGCGTTTCTTCCGAATCTATGTCCCATACGTCGTGTCTGTATTCATAGCGCTAATTTGCATGAAGAGTTCACCATTGCTAGGCACTGATCTTTTGACGGATGTCTTTAACGGCGAGTGGTCGGGCACGATTGGTTCGGATATTTTACTAGAACATGTCTATGCGATTGTTGATGTTCATACGTATACATTAAACGGCGTATACTGGTCGCTCATACACGAGATGCGAATCTCGATTATTTTTCCTTTTGTTGTTCTCCTTCTCATGAGAGTTCGCTGGCCGATCGTTCTGCTGATTTGTCTGGTACTCTTCAGCCTCGGGGTTCTAAATAATACGTTTGATTTTGAAAAGTCCAATGGTCAAATGTCGGCTTATACCTACAGTGTACATTTCTTAGCCTATTTTCTCTATGGCATGCTGCTCGCCAAGTACCGGAGGGAGATTGTCCATTGGTTCCGCGGATTGCGAAAGTCTCTCAAATATGGTCTGCTAGCGCTGTCTTATCTATTCTACAATTGTGCGTTCGCGTTCATCGCCGTATTGAATAAACTCGGCATCGACGTTCCTTTCGACATGCTGCTGCGCAAACAGATCTATGCTGTCGGCGTTGCGGGGTTTATGATTGTCGCCTTAGCCTCCACGCGTGCAGCCAAGCTGCTCACGGCCAGAGTACCGGTGTTCTTAGGCAACATCTCTTATAGTCTGTATCTCTATCATTTGGTTGTGATGTTCACTCTCATCAATCTTCTTCATGGAAAAGTACCGTTGCCGATTCTAATGCTGCTAACCCTCATCCTGTCGCTAGTCGTCGCATATGCTTCATGGGCACTCGTCGAGAAGCCTTCCATGGCGCTAGGTCGAAGGCTCGCTCTTATAGTGATGGCAGTCCGTTCATCTCCCCCGGAACATCGACACAAGGAATCGGTAACGCTCGCAAGCCGGCCTAATCCGAAGAAAATCCTATGAAACCGACCTTTCGCTCCCCCTCGACAAAAATAGAACCTCATGTCAGGTTATGAGCCCGATATTGCGACAGGTTCTTTGGACCTAGCTATGTATAATAGAAAAAGTTAAGTTTTGAAAAGTATGTCAATTTCAAATTCAAGAATAAGGAGTTTGTGTGCCCGGGATGAAAGCCGAGGAGTTAGTAGGGATTGGGATGGAGATGGAGTTAATGGATAGTAGAGATGCAACGGAGAAGGTTTGCATTGATGTTCGAGCCATCTTAGAACAACTCGGTTTAGATTCCCAGAAGTGGCACGAAGTTGCGAGCCAAGCTGCAGTAGAAGAATAACGGAAGACGGAAGCGAACTTGCCTGCATACATATGTGAAAATGCCCAAAAAACGACCCCCTGGCGGCCAACCGACAGGGGGTCGCGGTCATGTTTGAGGGGTATCCATCAAGCGCTCCGCCCTCACGAATGCAATGAAGCGCTTGGCTTCATCCGGACTCAGCTTGCGTCCATCAACCGACAAGTCGAATCGCTCCAGAATCTCTTGATCCGACAGCTCCAACTGGTCGACGAAGTCCCGGACCTTCGGGTCGAGCGTAATCTCGGGCCGATTCGTTCTGCCGAATAAATAATCGATCGATACATGGAAGACATCCGCTAACTTAATTAAGGTGTCAAAATCAGGCTGCCGCCGATTCTTCTCATAATGCGACAGCGCCGCGCGAGAGATGCCGAGAGAGGAGGCCAGCTGCTCCTGCGTGAGTGATCTGGCGTCCCGGAGTTCCGCAATTCGATCCCCAATGTTCATTCGTATTAACTCCCCCCTGACTATAATTCCATCATAATACGATTTGTTTCGGAATTCTTCAAGTGAGACAAAATGTCACACAATAAAACGCTTACTCGAAAAAACACGCTTGACATGATACTAAATGTATCTTAAAGTAAGGTTCATGATGGTTACAATACGTAGCATTTAACAACAGTATAGCCGCCAAGACCCACATGTATACCTCCAACTTTACTGAACGGAGGAGGCTAATGACTAGCGAATTGATGCCATCCGGCTGTAATCGCCGGGAGCATGTTCGGCTTCAGCTTGTAGGCGGTGTTCGGGCGCTCATTCGGATCGTCAGGATCAACGGCATGTCGATTCGAACCCATGCAGGGGCGCTGCTGCTGCTCAATATCAGCCCTGGCGGATGCGGGTTCCGCACGCCGTTGCTGTTCCCCGTCACCTCGAGAATATGGCTCGAGATGGAATGGGATACCGGAGAGGATCGCCTGCAATTGATCGGCCAGATCGTGTGGAGGAAGCCGGAAGAGGCCGCATACCGATACGGCATGCGATTCCTGCCGCTGTCCGAAGCGCAACGGCTCAGGCTGCATGGCGAACTGAACAAGCTGGTTCTCAAGCTCACGCCGGGCCAGTCCAGAATTCACATTCTGTATCGGTCCATGAGCGACGCGAAGTCCAGAATGTATCACTCGATGGATGGCTGCCGCGTATGATCGGGCATTCCTCTTCTTAAGATCGGCTCGTGCCGAAGGTAATGTCTGCCGCACCTTTATCACTGCAGGCACTCGGCCATGCCGTGGGCGCGACCATGCGCCTTAGACGTCAATCGTCGCTGGTATGGCGTGAGGTGGGGTTGAATGCCCCGACAAGCTTTATCTTTGAATAAGGGGAAATTCGGGATGAATATGCCTGTCAAAGAGTTAGAGATGCAGACGCCTTGGAAGACAGATACCCAAGTGCTGGTTCAGTCGAAGCTGTCGCGACAAGAGCGCACGGATTTAGGCAAACGGGCCTTCGACGTGCTGGTATCGCTCCTCGCGATGATTATCGCATCTCCAATCATGCTGATCGTCGCTATTCTAATCAAGTTAGAAGATCCGCGAGGGCCGGTCTTCTTCGGCCAGGTTCGGGTCGGCAAGGACGGTTATCCGTTCCGCATGTTCAAATTCCGCTCTATGGTTACCGATGCAGAGGAGAGGCTTGAGCAGCTGCTCGAGAAGAACGAGATGATAGGCGCTATGTTCAAAATGAAGGAAGATCCTCGCGTTACCCGCATCGGACGATGGATTCGCAAGACAAGCATTGACGAACTCCCGCAGCTGTGGAATGTCTTCCGCGGCCAGATGAGCATGGTCGGTCCCCGGCCCTCGCTCCCTCGCGAAGTGCTGCAATACAGCGATCGAGACTTCCAACGCCTGACGGTTACCCCGGGTTGTACCGGCCTGTGGCAAGTAAGCGGCCGGAACCGGCTGTCGTTCCACGAGATGATCGAATTGGATTTGCAATATATCCGGCATCAAAGCCTCTGGCTGGATTGTCGCATCATCTGGCGGACAGTCTGGCAGATTGTTCGGCCGAAGGGCGCTTATTAGGAAATCCACTGTTGGATTGGATCCAATGTGACAATTTAGATGCGATAACCGAGATGAATCAGTCATGCCCTCATTAATGACGTATTCTCATCAGAAAGTCGAGGCGATCCCGTGCAAATCGTGCTTCTCTCCGGCGGCTCGGGCAGACGATTATGGCCGCTGTCCAACGACCTAAGGTCCAAACAATTCCTGCCGCTGATCAAGAACCCGGAAGGCATCACGGAGTCCATGGTGCAGCGTGTCTGGAGACAGCTTGAGGAAGCCGGCTTCGGCGAAGGGCGATACATAGCGACCGGCAAACCCCAGACGGAGCTGATCCTGCACCAACTTGGGACGGAAGCTCCGATCATCGAAGAGCCCGAGCGAAGAGACACGTTCCCGGCGATCGCGCTGGCGGCTGTATATCTATATTCCGTTGTTGGGGTATCCGTCGATGAAGTCATTACGATCATGCCGGTCGACCCATACGTGAGCGCCGGCTTCTTCGAGACGATGAAGAGGCTTGAAGAGGCGCTTCGCCGAACGGATGCGGAACTTGCTTTAATGGGGGTCGTTCCAACCGAGCCCTCCGAGCATCTCGGATACATCGTTCCGGACGCAGACTCTCCCTCGAGTCCGATGAATGAATACGATGTGAAGTGCTTCAAAGAGAAGCCCCGCACAGAAGAAGCGGCAGCCTTGATCGATCAAGGAGCGCTTTGGAATTGCGGGGTTTTTGCATTTAAACTGGGCCGGATCATCGACAGATTAATCGACATGAATCTGCCCATCCAGTACGAGGAGATGAGCAAGCAGTACAAGCGGCTTCCGAAGATTAGCTTCGATTATGCGATCGTCGAGAAGCTGGACCGGATCGTCGTCGTTCCTTATGAAGGTGAATGGAGAGACCTGGGGACTTGGGAGTCGCTGACCCAAGAGATGGACAATGCAGTGTCGGGCAAAGGCTTCATTACGGACGATTGCCATAACACGCATCTCATTAATGAACTGGAGATTCCGATCGCGGTCATCGGGCTTGCCAATGCGGTCGTAGCGGCTAGTCCGGACGGCATTCTAGTCTCCGACAAGCCGGCTAGTTCGCGCGTCAAAGACTTGTCCGCCCATTGGCTGCAGCGGCCGATGTTCGAGGAGCGAAGGTGGGGTTCCTACAAGATCGTCGATTTCCTCCAATATCCGAATGGCACGGAGGTGTTGACCAAGCGGATACTCGTGAAGGCCGGCAAGAACTTAAGCTACCAATATCACCGGATGCGAACGGAAGTCTGGACGATCATCGCGGGAGAAGGGGAAGTGGTGATCAATGCGGACTATCGGACGGTGAGCGCCGGCGATGTCATCTCTATCCCTGGCGGCACGAGGCATTCGATTCGCGCGGTGACGGACATCGAGTTCATCGAGATTCAGCATGGCAGCGAGCTGGCAGAAGAGGACGTCGTCCGAATCTACCGCCATTGGAGCGAGATTATTAGTCTAGCCAAACAAATTCAGGAGTTGGGATAGATGAGATTAGCGGTTATCGGTACCGGGTATGTAGGCCTCGTATCAGGCGTGTGCTTCGCCGAGCTCGGCCATGAAGTCGTCTGCGTCGACTTGGACGCGGAGAAGATTGACAAGCTGCGCCGTAGGGAGGTTCCCTTCTATGAGCCGGGTCTCAAGGAGCTGATCGAAGTCAACTCGGCTGCAGAGAGGCTAACGTTCACCACGGACCTAACGGCAGCTGTGCAGCGATCGGACATCGTCATTCTCGCAGTAGGAACCCCATCGCTTCCGAGCGGGGAAGCCAATCTAAGCTACATCAAGAAGGCTGCGGAAGAGATCGGTCGCGCCTTGAATGGCTACAAGATCGTCGTGACGAAGAGCACCGTCCCCGTGGGAACGAATGAGGCGGTCAGCCGAATCATCGCCCAGCATGCCAGCTATTCGTTCGACATCGCATCCGTTCCTGAATTTCTACGGGAAGGCACGGCGATTCGCGATACGATGGCTCCGGACCGAATCGTGATCGGCACGCTGAGCGACCGCGTCAGGCAGACGCTCACCGAGCTTCATGCGCCGCTGACCGCCAATATTCTAATAACGGATATTCGGAGCGCGGAGATGATCAAATACGCCTCGAACGCCTTCCTCGCCACCAAGATCTCCTTCATTAACGAAATCTCGAATATATGCGAGAAGGTAGGCGCCGACATCACCCGGGTAGCCGAAGGGATGGGCTATGACAAGCGAATCGGGTCCTCCTTCCTCCAGGCGGGGATCGGATACGGCGGCTCCTGCTTCCCGAAGGACACCCAAGCGCTCATTCAGCTCGCCGGTAACGTTCAGCATGATTTCAAGCTGCTCAAGTCCGTCGTCGAGGTCAATCGCGAGCAGCGAATGAAGGTCATTATCAAGCTGGAACAATTGCTAGGAGAACTGCAAGGCCGGACGATCGCCGTGTGGGGGCTGAGCTTCAAGCCGAATACGGACGATGTTCGCGAGGCTCCCTCGCTCGATATTATCGGCGAGCTAATCGTCCGCGGTGCGATCGTGAGAGCGTATGACCCGATCGCCGCCGATAACTTCCGCCGGATGATCGGCACCGATGCGGTTGCCTATTGCGGCAGTGCGATAGAGGCGGCTGAAGGCGCCGACGCGATCTGCCTGCTGACGGAGTGGCCCGAGTTCAAGGAACTCGATCTTAGGCAGGCTGGGGCTGCGATGAAGAGCCGCGTGATGATCGACGGGCGGAACGTCTACACGCAGGAACAGCTCGAATCGGCTGGCTATCAATCCTATTCGGTTGGGAGAGCCGCCCACACGCAATATGAAGCAAACCTCGAACAAGATACGAACCGTATTGACTTGATACATATCGTATCCTAGAATAGATCATAAAAGCGAGGTGATCGAATATGAGATCGTATGTTAAGCCCGAGATCATCCTTCATCAGAAGGTTGTCTTCGAGACTTTCACCAATCCGTCCGGCGGCCATGGAGGCGGCGGATGGCCTCCCGGCGGAGGCGGAGGCGGAGGAGGCGGCGGGTGGCCTCCCGGCGGAGGCGGCAACTGGGGCTGGCCCTGGTGGCCTTGGTGGCCTTGGGGCAAGAAGTAATGGACGGCAGACGGGTATAAACCGGTTGTCCATAGACCTGAAGCGTACAAGCTTCGCTAGCCTGAGGGAGAGAAAGAGCTTATCTTTCTTTCCCTCTCTCTTTATAAGGAGGACTTCCCGTGTTCGAGCATTGGCAGCGGATCGGCAGCCATCTCATACGATTCCGGATCGATGGCGAAGAGGCCGAGCGGATGGTCGAGCTTACGATCGGCGATCATTGGCTATCTATAGAGCATGGATTAGAGCCGGATTACGAAGTCGCGGTCGCCGGCGGATTCGGCGCGCCATATGAAGGTGTTGATCCGGTGCGATTCGAGCCCAGCGCGGACGGCGCAACGGTCACGGTCCGCACGGATTATCGAATCGAGTCAAGCGCGGACGGCCGGCGGACGTCGATTCGGTTCCATGACTATTTCGGATTACGCACGGCGCTCTTGAATTGGTACAGCCGAGTGCTTGAACAGCACGGCTGGGGCGTCATCATCCATTCGTCCTGCGTCGTACACGACGACATGGCTTACCTATTCGCCGGCTTGTCCGGCGCTGGGAAGACGACGATCGCCGGCATGTCGAGGCCTCGCCCGCTGCTGGCGGATGAGACCTCGATCGTAGAGATTGCGCGCGATGGCGGCGTACTCGTACACGATTCACCGTTCCGGAACGACTTCCGGGAGCATACCGCGGCGGGGCCGTATCCGCTTCGAGGTATCTACTTGATCAAGCAATCCCTAGATATTCGCAGCCGGCAGATCAGCCGAAGTGAAGCTCTATTGAACCTATTAAACAAGATCGTGCATTGGCAGAAGGATCCGTTGGAGACGCAGCGACTTATTCAGCGTTGCAAGACGCTGGTGGAGCGGGTTCCGGCGTACGAGCTGTATTTTCAGAAAAATGATTTGTTCTGGGAGGCCATATCATGACCTATCGGCGGCATCAGGCGGTGGAGGTGCTCGAGATAGACGGAGAGACGATCCTTCTGAATCAGGAGACATTGGCCGTTACCAAGCTGAACGAGACCGGCGGCCGAATTTGGGAGCTGCTGTCTGAGAATAGGACGCTCGAGCAAGTGGCGGAGAGGATCTGCGGCGAATTCGATGGCGCCGAAGCTCACCGCATTCGAGAAGATGTCGCCCTCTTCCTCGATCAGATGATAGAGATCGGGCTGATTCATCGTGCGGGATGAGCTGCTTCGAACGTTCAGCGCCTTGATGGAACGACGGGGAGAGGTTATTCTTCCGGCATCCGGATTCAGCATGTATCCCTATATCCTTCCCGGAGATGAGTGCCGGTTCATCCCCCTTCAGCGTCCATTGGCGATTGGAGAGATCGGGCTCGTCGTCAGCAGCGAAGGCTTGCTCTACTCCCACCGGCTTCATACCGTCGAGTACAAAGGCGGGGAGGACTGGTTCCAATTCCGCGGAGACGGCAGCCCCCATTATGACGTTCCCGTGACTGGCGCCCATATTATCGGCGTGCTGGCCGAATTGAAGCGCCGGGGCAAGACGATCGAGGAGCGCGCGGCTGGACGGCGCCTGTGGTCCCGTCTCGTCGTGCGAATCCCGCGCGCACTGAAGCTGTTCGCCTACCTCTCACGGCGGATCTCGTCCGGCGGGCGAAGCGGCTTCACGGAAGGGAGCGGCGCGTGATGGCTGCGAAGATGGAATCGCGGCTAACGGCGTACGGCACAGCGGCGCGGCTGCGAGAGAAGGCCGGCTTGACCGACGTTCTGGCGCAGTGGAGCACCCCCCTATCCGAGACCGGCGTCAGCGAACCGCGGACGCTCGTGCTGCGCAAGCATTCGCTGGACGTCCAAGGGCCGAATGGCGAGCTGCTGCGGAGCATTCCCCGCAGCTTGTCGTCCGGCGCGGCTGTTCGGGAGACCGGAGGCGGCGCTTGGCTAGAGCTGAGCCTGACCGACGGGACCAAGATACGGCTTGCGATGGCGCTGCTGTCCGGCATCCGAGAGTTGACGGCTATCGCCGAACGGATCGGCCAGTGGGCGAAGGAGGCTTCGGATTCGGATGGAGAGTCAGCGAATGGCTCCGCAGAGCCAGCCTCGGATGCGGGTCAAGCGGAAGCGGGAGCAGCCCGTCCTGCCGGGCGGAGTCTGCGGACAGCCATGTCCAAGCGGCTTCGAGTGCTGTCCGGATTGCTGCGCTACGCGGCTCCGTATCGCAAGCCGCTTATGCTCTCCGGGGCCGCGCTGCTCATCGGCGTCGGCTTAGAGGCGCTGCCTCCCTATCTTATGAAGCTGATGATCGACGGCGGCGTCTTGGGTTCATCTCAGGCGCGGTTCGCCGGCCTGATCGGCATGCTGCTGGCTGTATACGTGCTTCAGGCGGCCTTCCAAGTATTGCGCAGCTCGATCAGCATTCGCATCGGCAACCGAATGATCAGCCGTATACGCGAGGATATGTTCGACAAGCTGATGCGGCTGTCCGTCCGCTACTATGAGCATCGAGCGTCGGCGCCCTTCATCGGGCGCATTCAATATGACACCTCTTCGGTGCAGTCGTTCCTGAGCGAAGGACTTCCGCAGCTGCTCGCCCAGCTCGTCATGACGGGGACGGTGTTCGCCGTCCTGCTGCTGATCGATTGGCGGTTGACGCTGTGGGTGCTCTGCGCCGTTCCGCTGTGCGGATTGGCCGCCGCTCTGCTATGGCCGAAGATGCGTTCCTTGATGAATCGCACCTGGAATGTCCAGTTCTTGCTGCAGAAGTACATAGGCGATGCGCTGCAAGGCGTGCGAGTGATCAAAGCGTTCCATCGCGAGGAGGAAGAGAAGGCCCGGTTCGGCTATTGGAACGAATCCGCTGTCGCTCGGGTGATCGAGCAGCAGCGGTGGTCGCAATGGCTGCAGCCGGGCTTCAATCTGGCGGTATCGGGCGGCATCGCACTCGTCTGGCTTGTTATCGGCCGGCAGGTCATTCGCGGCACCGCCAGCTTAGGCACACTGGTCGCGTTCACGACTTACCTGTCGATGTTTATCGGCCAGCTTCGCTGGAATTTAAGCTTGGTCGGCCAGGCGAACACATCGATCGCTTCGGCGGACCGGATCTTCGAGCTGCTGAACACCCAAGAGGAGCTGCCGGAGCCGGCGAAGCCGGTGCCGCTCGCGGATGCGAGAGGCGAGATCGCGGTCGATCGCGTCTCGTTCGGCTACGAGAAGGGGCGAAGCGTACTCGAGGACTTCTCGCTCCGCATTCGCCCGGGAGAGAAGATCGGCATTACCGGGCGGTCGGGAGCGGGCAAGTCGACGCTGCTGCAGCTGCTCGGCAGATTCTACGATCCGGACGGCGGCAGCATCCGGATCGACGGGATCGATCTGCGCACCTTGGCGACCGCTGATCTGCGCCGGCATATCGGCATCGTGTTCCAGGAGACATTCCTGTTCGACGGCACGATCGCGCAGAATATCGCATACGGCCGATCCGGCGCATCGCCGATGGAGATCATGGAAGCGGCCCGCTTGGCCCGCGCGCATACGTTCATCGAGCGGCTCCCGTACGGCTACGATACGCTGGTCGGCGAACGCGGCGTGCGGCTGTCCGGCGGCGAGAAGCAGCGGATCGCCATCGCCCGCGCGCTTCTGCTTAATCCGCCGATTCTGCTGTTAGACGAGGCGACCTCCTCCGTCGATATGGAGACGGAGCGGGACATACAATCGGCGCTCGAGACGCTAAGCGAAGGCCGAACGACAATCGCGATCGCGCATCGGCTGTCGACGCTGCGCAACGCGGACCGGATCATCGTGCTGGACCGCGGAACGATCGTCGAGAGCGGCACGCATGACGAATTGCGCGCGCGGAACGGGTTGTACCGGCAGCTGCTTGAAGCGCGCGAAGAAGCAAGAGAGTTAGAGGAGGCCGTTCCATGAGTGCGATGAGCGGGATGAGCGGGACGGGAGAGCGAATCTGGATCGATCCGGCGCGGATTCGGTTCCGCCAAGAAGAAGGCGGGCTGCTGGCGGCCAGCTGGGACGGACGGAACGGAACCGTTGCGGCCAGACTGCTTTTTCCCATCACACACACGGATTCTGCGATCTGGATCGGCGAGCCGACAGGCGAGGAATGGGGCGTTCTCTTGTCGCTGGACGGGATGGAGTCCGCCAGCCGGGCGGTGCTGGAGGGCGAATTGAGGCTGAGTCCCTATCTGCCTCGCATTAAGCGGATAACGGCGCTGCGGCGCCAGCTCGGACAATTCCATTGGGAGGTCGCGACAGACCGCGGACCCTTCGCTTTCCAGACGGGACCGCTGTACGAAGCCGTCACGGCGATGCCGGGCGGCCAGCGAATCGTGACCGATGCTTGCGGGCAGCGGTTCCTTCTTCCGGAGGAGCGGAGAATGAACGGCAGAACCGGGAGGCGGCTGGCCAAGTGGCTGTGAGCAGGGAGGATCGGGGCAGGGCAAGCTGTATTTTCGACGAAGGAGGGCTTGATTTGGAACCACCCAGACGCTTCTACTGCCTGGCCTGCTCGGAGGTGCTGGAGACCGATCGCGTGCACGCGCTGTTCAAGACAGGATTCTACCGATCGGAGATTCCGTTGGGCATTTGTTCGGTATGCTCTGGTTTAAATTTTGTTAAAAAAGCCGGATTGGCTGCCATCGACTGGTATAATAGGTCCGATATCCAATAAGGTTACCGGAGGGGAGCACATGTCTCAAGCACCAGTCGCGCGACTGCAGGAAGTAACCAAACGCATCGGCAGCCGCACGATTATCGATCGCTTGTCTCTGGAAGTCAATCCGGGGGAAGTATTCGGATTTCTGGGGCCGAACGGGTCGGGGAAGACGACGACGATTCGCATGATGGTCGGATTGATGGCCATGACATCGGGAGATATCGAGATTGGCGGACACAGCGTCCGCAAGGAATATCCGCTGGCCGCGTCGCAGGTTGGCGCCATTGTCGAGAACCCGGAGATGTACAAGTATCTGACCGGGTATCAGAACCTCGTGCATTTCGCCCGGATGAACCCGGGAGTCGACCGCAAGCGCATCGATGAAGTGGTCGAATTGGTCGGGCTGGAGGGCCGGATTCACGACAAGGTCAAGAAATATTCGCTCGGCATGCGGCAGCGTCTCGGCGTCGCACAGGCCGTTATGCACCGTCCGAAGCTGCTCATTCTGGACGAGCCTACGAACGGCCTGGACCCGGCCGGCATCCGCGAGCTGCGCGACTATCTGCGCCAGCTGGCCCAGGCCGAAGGCACATCCGTGTTCGTCTCCAGCCATCTGCTGTCGGAGATGGAGCTGATGTGCGACCGCGTGGCGATCATCCAGACCGGCAAGCTGATCGACATCCGCTCCATTCGCGGTGCCGCAGCAAGCGAGCATCAGCAGACGGAAGCGCGGGAAGTGCTGTTCGAGGTTGACCATACGGATGCGGCGTTAGGCGTTCTGCAAGGGCAAGGCGGCGTCCGCATCGCGGATGGCCAGCTCGCCTTGACGGCAGCCCGCGAAGAGATTGCGGAGACGAACCGGCGGCTTGTTCAAGCGGGCATCCGCGTTTACGGCATCCGGACGAAGACGAAGTCTCTCGAAGACCAATTCCTCGAAGTAACGGGGGGTGAGTCCGTTGACTAACTTCTGGAATCTCGTGCAGAACGAGAATATGAAGATCTATCTGCGATTGCGCACGTGGATCATGCTCGGCATCATCGTGTTGATTCCCATCTTGCTGACGGTCGGCTTAACGCTTGTGACGGACGATAGCGACGGGAATATGTGGGAACTGATGGGGACAGAGACGATCATCGTGTTCTCGCTTATTACGATTTTCACTGTTGTCATCTCAGCTGAGTCGGTAGCGGGCGAATTCTCCGCCGGCACGATCAAGCTGCTGCTTATCCGTCCATGGAGCCGCTCGTCGATCTTGGCGTCTAAGTACGTCGCGCTGCTTCTGTTCTCTATTCTGCAATCGATCGTTTGCTTCGCGGTCACTTGGGCGATCAATGCGCTCGTCTTAGGCTACACGTCCGACCCTGGCGGCATCATTCCGGAGAGTTCTCCGATGGAGGGGCATTCCATCTGGGCATATATGGGCGTGCACTATCTGTACGAGTGGCTGCAATTGGTCATGGTCGTCTCCTTCGCCTTCATGCTCTCATCCGCCTTCCGCAGCTCCGGGCTCGCCATTGGCTTGTCCATCTTCCTGCTGTTCGCGGGCGGCACGATTACGGGATTGCTCACTCTGACCGACAAGGCATGGGTCAAGTACATCCTGTTCGCGAACCTGGACCTGACGTCATATTTGGACGGCCGCAGTCCGTTGCCGAATATGGACATGACGCTAGGATTCTCGCTGATCATGCTGGCGGTGTACTTCATCATCTTCAACGCCGTTTCCTGGACCGTATTCCGCAAACGTGACGTTGCCGCGTAACACGACTCCCTTCAGCAGTCTCCGCTATGCGCGGAACTTAGACGCCCTTCCGGCCGCCGGCCGTGGAGGGCGTCTTCTCGCGTATCCGCCGCACAACGCTCCCCCGCCGGTGCGCCGCGTATGATGCACCCCTCTTACGTCCAAGCTACTGGAAGTGGAAGCCGGCCGCCCGTTCGCGAGCGATGTTCGCGGAGCCGCTCGCCGGCCGGCCAGCCGAATGGGGGGCGACAACATGCTGTGGATCGCTCTAATCTTGCTTATCTTTGTCTTCCAGGCGGCGACCATCCTGCTCTTGGAGCACCGCCGCCCGGCGCACGCGGTGGCGTGGCTGCTCATACTGTTCGCGGTGCCGATCGTCGGCTTCGCGCTATATTATTTTCTCGCTCGCGAGTACCGCCGCAGACGGCGGGCGAGGCGGGGCGGGAGCACCGATGCGCGGATCCGCTCGGAGCTGCTCCGGCGCAGCCGGCTGATCGAGGGGCCGGATACTATGGGCAATCCCGAGTTTGCGGAGCAGGAGAAGCTGTTCCGGCTGCTGCGCAAATCGGGGGCGGCTCCGGTCACGGGCTGCAACCGCACGAAGGTGCTGACGAACGCGGATGCCGCGTATGCGGAGATGATGGAAGCCATCCGCGGGGCGCGGCACCATATTCACTTTGCCTCCTATATTATTCGTGACGATGAGACGGGCCAAGCTTTCAGTGAGGCGCTCATCGCCAAAGCACGCCAAGGCGTGCAGGTGCGCCTTATTTACGACGGAATCGGCAGCTACAGGCTGCGCAGCTCGTATTATCGGCCATTGCAGGCTGCAGGGGTTCAGGTGGCGTGCTTCTTCCCGCTGCGCCCATCCTTCATGAACAAGCGAATGAACTATCGGAATCATCGGAAGATCCTCGTGGCAGACGGATTCAAAGGGTTCGTCGGCGGCATCAACGTCGGGGATGAATATCTCGGCAAGCACCCGCGTCTCGGCTTCTGGCGGGACACCCACCTTCTGATTGAAGGGGACGCCGTATACGGCCTGCAGGAGGTATTCCTCAAAGATTGGGAGCTCGCCACCGGAGGCAAGCGGCCGTGCTCGCAAGTACTGGACCACTGGCTGCCCGAACACCAATGCACGGGCTGCGAGCGGGTGCAGATCGTCGCCGGCGGTCCGGACCGCAAAGCGGACACCATTCACGAGACGCTGTTCGCCGCGATCTCGGCCGGCAAGCGGCGAATTTGGCTGACAACGCCATACTTCATTCCGAGCCCGGCCGTGGCGATGGCGCTCAGAACCGCCGCACTAGCCGGACTCGACGTGCGCCTTATCATCCCGATGATTCCCGACACCCATTTCGTACATGCCGCGACGCTCTCTTATATGGAGGACATGATGAGCGCCGGCGTGCGCGTCTGGCAATACGAACGCGGCTTCATCCATGCCAAGGTGCTCATCGTGGACGACCTGCTCGCCAGCGTCGGCACCGCCAATCTCGACCTGCGCAGCTTCTTCAGCAACTTCGAGACGAACGCCTTTCTGTTCCATCCGGAGACGATCGCGCGGCTCGAGCAAGACTTCCTACAGGACATGGCGTATAGCCGGGAGATGAACCTCACCATCTTCCGCAGCCGTCCGCGCTCCCGCAAGCTAGGCGAATCGCTGGCCCGCATGCTGGCGCCGCTTCTGTAGGGGGAGCGAAAGCGGGGAATGACGGGTGAAAGAGCTTGGCTTGGGAGGGTGGCAAGCTGATGCGGGGCTGCTTTTAAGTGCTGCCTCTGGCGGAATAGTTTAGGCGACTGGCGAGAGTGCTGGTGTAAGCGGCAGTTGCGGTTGGTCAGTAAATGGCTAGTGCAACCGGCATTTGAAGTTTGCTGGTGTTGGAGCAACTGGCGCAAAGAGTGGAATCGTTCTAGGAGGAACGAATGTGTTCGCCTTTTGTCCCTGGATTCCAACCTCGCCAGGGGTTATCTAATCATAGGAATCCAGGGACGAACAGCGACCGGAAGAACGATTGCCACTACAAAGCGCCCACTATAGCACCGTTAATCAGAATCACAGCCGAGCAATCGTCCCCAGCACGCCGCGCAGCGGCTGCTTCGGCAGCTGGCTGATCAGCTCGCCCTTCGCACGCAGCCGCTCTTCGATGTTCAGCAGGTTGAAGTCCGTCGGCTTCGGGTCCCGGCGCACTTCGTCCCAGGAGAGCGGAGTCGACACCGGCGCTCCCGGACGCGCTCGCGTTGTATAAGGCGCAGCCAGCGTACGCCCCGGATAAAACTGCAAATAATCCAAATAAATAAGCGTACCGCGATTCTTCTTCAGCCGCTCGACCGTGAACAGCTTCGGGTGCTTGGCGGCCAGATATTCGCTGACGAACTTGCCGAAGGCGCGCAGCTCGTCGTAGGTCGGGCCCCGTTCGATCGGCATGACGATCTGAACGCCGGTGGCGCCGGACGTCTTCGGCACGGCGGATAGCCCGAGCGACGTCAGCAAGTCGCCGACGATCGCGGCCGCCTCCATGATTCGAGGCTCCACTTCGAGCGACGGATCGATGTCGAGAATCCACCGGTCGGGCAGCGGGTCGCCGATACGCTCGCAGGAGACGTGGTACTCGAGGCTGTACAGGCTGCCCAACCACAGAAGCGTCGGCAGAGAGTCGAGCACGACGTAGTTGATCCCGTTCTCTTCGGCGGTGCGGACGTAGTCCGGCTTGGGCTGAGGGCAGTTTTTCTGATAGAAGGACGTTCCGCCCTCGATTCCTTCCGGATACCGAATCGTCGTGAGATAGCGCCCCTCGCAGTGCGGCAGCATATAAGGCGAGAGCGCCGCCAGCTTCTGCACGTAGTCGAGCTTCGTAATGCCCATATCGGGCCAGAGCAGCTTATCGGGATGGGTGATGCGCAGCTCTTCGCTGCCAAGCCGGATGATCGTCTGCGTCGCGGTGACCATGGGGGTTCCTCCTCGTTAAGATGCCGCATTCCTCTCTTCATAAGCTTCCCCAATCTTCGGTGGAAAAGGTGGCTAGGCAACCGTGAATCTGACACCCCTCGTCCCGTTCGAACCTATTGTGTGCGATCGCGGGCCGGACGGCGGCAACTGGATCGCGCAGATCAAATGGGACGGCGTCCGGATGCTCGCTTATCACGACGGCAAGGAGACGCGGCTCATCAACCGCAAGCGCAATGACCGCACGATGCAGTACCCGGAATTCCAACGGACGCAGGACTACTGCTCGGCGTCCTCCTTCATCCTCGACGGGGAGATGATCGCGTTCGATGCGAACAAGCCGTCCTTCCATGAGGTGATGCGGCGCGACGGTCTGCGCAGAAGCGGCAGCATCGAGACGGCGGTGCGGACGATTCCGGTCGTTTATATGATTTTCGACATTCTGTATCTCGATGGGCAGTGGGTGATGGATCGGCCGCTGACGGACCGACAGCGGCTGCTGGAGCAGGCGGTGCTCCCCGGCTCGCATGCGCAGTTGACCGCGAACTTCCCGGACGGAGATGCTCTCTTCGCGGCGATGAAGGAGCGGGGGATGGAGGGCGTCGTCTACAAGGACTTGACCAGCCTCTACACGCCGGATGCGAAGGACGGCCGATGGCGCAAGCGCAAAATCACCCGTGACCTCTACGCAGTCGTCGGAGGCGTGACGTACCGGGACGGCACGGTGAACGCGCTGCTGCTCGGCCTCTATGCACCTTCTGGGCAGCTGCACTACATCGGACACGCCGGTACGGGCAAGCTGTCTCACGCCGAGTGGGGCGAGCTGACCCGGACGGTGGCGGGGCTGCGTGCTGCGGCGAGCCCGTTCGCGAATGTGCCGTCGCGGAATCGCGACGCGGTGTGGGTGGAGCCTAGGCTGGTGGTCAAGGTGAACTACCTCGAATGGACGGAAGGAGGCACGATGCGCCAGCCCAGCATTCAGGCGGTGACGGAAGCGGTGGCTTCGGCAGACTGCGGGATGGACCAAGTCTAGAATGGGCGCCGTCGTTGCCGTTGCGATTATCTCAATGCATGTTGAGATAATCGGCACGCCGTCATGCGTTAGCTGAAACATGTAGCGGTATTCCGGAATATGCTAGCAGGGATAAAGCATATTACGATGGCTGGAGGGAACGCCGTTCATGGAATGGCCGTCCGCGTGGTCTTCGCTCGTCTCGTTGTTCCTCGTGTTCTGGATCGGGTCTGCTTGGTTCGCCGCCATGCATCCGCGCGTCTTCCGCCGCTGCCTGCGTGCGTTCGGCCTGGCCGACCGCTCAGGCGAAGCCGAGCTGCCGCCTGCGCTCGTGCGCTGGATCGCCCTCGCCTACGCCGCCGCCGGCGTGCTCATGCTGAGGCTTCCGGGTTTGTGGTAGCGAGGGGCAGCTGTAACCGGTCGCAGCCGGGTTACAGCGCGCCTCCGCACGCGTGCGGCTGCTGTAACCGGTCGCAGCCGGGTTACAGCGCGCCCCCGCGCGCGTGCAGGAGCTGTAACCGGTCGCAGCCGGGTTACAGCGCGCCCCCGCACGCGTGCGGTAGCTGTAACCGGTCGCAGCC
>NZ_JACJVN010000024.1 GCF_014212015.1 Cohnella lubricantis
CGGCTGGAGCGGCTTCGCGAGGAGGCGGAGGCAGAGGATCGCCTCGTTGCCTATGAAGAGTTGAATGCCGAGTTCGCGAGGCTGGCGGACCGCTATGCGGTGCTGTCGCTTACGGCGGAGCTGATCCGCAAGACCAAGCTGATATTCGAAGAGGAACGCCAGCCGGAAGTGCTGCAGAAGGCATCGGGCTACTTCGAGCGGATGACGGACGGCGCTTATGCGCGGATCGTCGTGCCTTCGGACGCCGAGACGCTGATCGCGGAGACGAACGACCGGCGCGCGATCGAGGCGCAGCTGCTGAGCCGGGGGACGCGGGAGCAGATGTATCTGGCACTGCGGTTCGCGCTGGCGGGAGCCACCTCGCCGTCGCAGGCGCTGCCGCTGCTTCTGGACGACCTGTTCGTCCACTTCGATGCCGTACGCCTGAAGCGGACGGCGCAGGTGCTCGGAGCCGTGTCGCAGGAGAGGCAAGTCGTGCTGTTCACGTGTCATGAGCATGTCGCACAGACGGTTGCGGGCTCGCTGCCCTCCGCCCAGGTGATCAAGATGGCAAGGAGGGAGGACGCGGCCGGAGCTTCCGGTCTCGCCCCATCAGGAACATCCAGCCGAGGCTGAGCATGCCGAACAGCGGATACAGCGTGGACAGCAGCGGGCCGAAGCCGAACTGGCCGGCGACGAAGCAGATGAACAGCACGGCTAGAACAAGCGCGCTTCTGCTGAACTGCAGCCGCTCCTGCAGCTGCAGCGTCAGCCCGTAAATATCGGCGACGAGCGTCGTGAAGATCTCCATGAAGATGAGGAAGATGAACGCGTAATGCACCCATGGCCCGGTCTCGCGCGCGATGCCGCCCATCGGGATATCGAATTGCTGGATGCCGGGCATGCGCGAAGAGAGCGTCAGATGGCCCGCGAGCAGCATGACGCCGATGCCGATGCCGCCGAGCCAAGCGCCGCGCCTCAGCACGGTCGGGTTCCCGATCGCGGAGCCGACCGGCACGAGCACGGCCTGCGCCATGGACAGGTTAAACGCGGCGTACAGGAACGGGGACATCCAGGCGGCGAACGGCGATTGCTCCGACGTCAGCGTCAGCCAACGTCCGGAGCCGGGTCCGTTAAGCGTGTGGAGAACGAGCACAGCTGTGAACAGGAACATGACGGGGACGACGAGGGTGTTGATCGCGAGGATGGCGTTCATTCCCCTGCGGAGCAAGGCGAAGCAGGCTGCCATCGTGATGAGGAGGCCGGTCTGGTAGGCGATATTCAGATGTTCGGAGAAAATCGATCCTGCCCCCGCCAGCATCACCGCGTTAACGCCGAGCAGCAGGACAAGCATCAGATGGCTGACCCACGTCCCGATCCGCTCCCCGAACAGGTGCTTGTTCAGGTCTTCATAAGACTTCGCCTTCAGTTCAGCGGCGAGCAGCATCATCTTCGCTCCCAGCCAGACGAACAGCAGCGTCGCCGTGGCGATCAAGAGCGCGCCCCAATGGCCGAACCGTGTGAAGAACTGCATCACTTCCCGGCCCGTCGCGAATCCGGCGCCGACGACGGTGCCGATGAACGTGAAGGCAATCTGCATACTCCGGAGCCAAGATCTCATAGGACGGACCCTCCCGAGCGGTTTGTCCGCATTCTTCTCCCTTAAAGGTATGAAGAGAATCGGACGGGCATGCCTCGGAAGCGGCGAATGTTACGGCTGACCGACGAGCTTAATCGAGAGCACTCGGTGCGTATCCGGCGTCA
The DNA here is from genome assembly GCF_014212015.1 of Cohnella lubricantis. GTDB lineage: Bacteria > Bacillota > Bacilli > Paenibacillales > Paenibacillaceae > Cohnella > Cohnella lubricantis. The sequence continues at coordinate 1,744 of NZ_JACJVN010000024.1, forward strand.
GGTCAACCTTCAGCAGTCCGCCGGTCACTTGGCAGGAGAGCACTTGCGAGTCGGGGTAGAAGGGCAGGCCGAGAGCGGCCGCGGCTTCCGGGCCTCCTGCGCCGATCTCTACGCCCGCAATGCCCGTCTCGGCGCCGGGCGCGGAGATCTCGATATATACGACCATTCCATGCGAATTGAACCCGACCGTCAGGCGGTCATATTCGTTCATCGATACGGCGGCACTGCCGTCCGCGAGGTTGTATCGCTCCGCCGGCTGGCCAAGTAGCCGCTTGATATCTTGCTTGCTCATTCCCAAGGCGATGCCGCCGAGCGATGGCTGATCAGGATCGAATGCCGAACTGGCGGTATCCATATCGTCTGAAGAGTCGATGTGGTCTTCGGATGAATCGGATTGGGCAGCAACGGCCGAGGAGGTAACCAAATGCGCGTTCGATAGCGTATCGGACGGCGATGATAGCTTGTCTTCTGAGCTTGCAGCGCTGCTGCAAGCGGTCAATGCGAGCATAACGGCGAGGGCGAACGTGGCCCGGACGAACGGTACGGATGATCGGCGCATCTGCAACCCGCCTTTCCACCTTGTCTTACTTAATAGGACAGCTTTAGCCGGTGAAAAGTTTCGTATATCCAACACTTTCTCTAACTTAATTGGGATTCCATCGCACCGTTGGATTCGTTGTCGCCAATTTGTGCAAAAAAAGGTTGCAAACTCATCTCAAGCGGTTATAATCTAATGCAAGCTATCGAAACCTATGTCGGAAATCGCTTGATATTATGCGCGGAGTGGAGCTAATGGATATTTTGAAGGAGAGAATTCTCCAGGAAGCAACTGTCGTCAACGCAGGCGTCTTGAAGCTGGATTCGCTGCTCAATCATGGGGTCGACCCGGAACTGACGATGGAGATGGGCAAGGAATTCGCCCGCCGGTTCCAGGGCCGGACGATTACGAAGGTCATCACGGTGGAATCGTCCGGCATACCGGTGGCGTTCGCGACGGCGCTGACGCTTGGCGTGCCGCTCGTATTCGCCCGGCGCAAGAAGACGCTGCTGCAGGATCCGGACGACTATATGGAGCGAGTGCCCTCGTTCACGAAGGGCATCGTGACCGATCTGATCGTCTCGCGGCATCTGCTGGACGAGAACGATTCGGTTCTGTTCATCGACGACATTATCGCCAACGGAGATGCGGCCAAAGGGCTGCTCAAGATTATCGAGCAGGCGAGAGCGAAGGTCGCCGGCATCGGGATCGTGCTCGAGAAGTCGTTCCAGGCAGGCGGCAAGACGCTGCGCGAGCTGGGTTACGAGGTCGAGACGCTGGTGCGGATCTCCTCGCTAGAAGGCAATTCGATCACGTTCGAGTAAGACGAGAGCGGCTAATGGGAACGTTTTCCCAGGCCTATATTGGCTTGAGTCTCTTCACGATCGCGAGCTGTTGCCCTATAATAGGAGTATGTCGCTGAGGGGAGGCGAGCAGAATATGGGAGACAACGCAAACCTGTCGGTTGATTTCTTCGTGAGCAAGCTGGATGACGCCAAGAACCATTTCGAGCGCGCGCTCGACTGCAAGCACACCGAATTCGACGATCTGTATCCTTACATGATCGAGCATCCGCAATTTTTCTGGTACAAACGCTATGTCGCATGGTCGGAGCTGCTGACGATCGTCAAGCTCTGCGAGGAGCTGAACTTCCCGTGGACGGACCGGTTCACGGAACGCCAAGCGGAGTATGTCCGCAATCGCGTGATGTCCGGCACCGTGCTCGATTGCTGGTACGAGACGAACGATACGCGGGAGCATGTGGGGTAACCTCGCGTTCTTGCCCAAGGCCCGCCGGGACGGTAACGTCTTGGGCGGGTCTTCTTGTTGGTCATGTAGATTGAATTAGGAGGTCGGCGAAAGTGACGGAAGAACAATTGGACAAGCTGCGGCTTGACGGTACGAAGGTGCGTGTCGTGCGCGACGCGCTGGAGTTGAACGATGTGGTCGGCTTCGTCGTCGCTTGGGACGATGAGAACGTGCTCATCCGGCGGCCGAACCGCCGAGTCGTGAAGCTGAAGCGGAGCTACGCGATCGTACCGGCGAGCGAGCCGCGCCCGGACGTATTAACTGAAAATTAGAACTTCCAAGCATCGGCTTGACTCTCCCCGGCGCCCGTGCTAAGATAAGTCTCGTGATTGCGACGGGTTAGCCGGAAGACGCCAATAACGCCGGCAGGAATTAGCCTTCATCACATCTTATATGCGGTCGTGGCGGAATTGGCAGACGCGCTAGATTCAGGTTCTAGTGGTGTAACAGCCGTGGAGGTTCGAGTCCTCTCGACCGCACCAACCATACCAATGGAAGTCCTTCTGATCAGAAGGACTTTTTTGTTTTCATTTAATGGGTTGTATGCGTACAATCATCCATGTACTTCTATTCTTTAAACACTCAGGAGGAACCCATGAGCGGAATCGCTAGAACGCCAGAACCGGCGTTAGTCACTTCAGCAATTTTGTTTTTGTTGTCCCATTTAATCCCACTCACTCTAGAATTAAATAAATCTTTAATAGGAATGAATGCCTCTTTGTATTTAAATTCCTTCTCAACTTTTCCTTGATTGATGTGAAGTACCGTATAACTTTTCTCTGAGTTATATGCATTGTTGGCCCTCTCCAAAATTGTCTTGCCAGTAGGAGTGACTGCTAGAACGGAAGAACTAACAACAAATAAAGATAGAGTCATCGTACTAAGTGCGATTAACTTCTTTAACATTTGAGTACATACCTCATTTCTGAAATATTACGCGATGTGAATATTTAATTAGGATTACTTGAAATTATGGTGATCGATTGTGAAGCAATGCTTCCTGTTGAGGGAGACTTGGTTATTAATCCCGGAGACTAGAGCCTTTTCTTCAAATGTACCCCCCCATGAATAGTTCAAATAGACTTATCCTAACGTGTTGTCTAACTATTAAGACGATGTTCGTTATCAATATCTGACGCAAAACATTATATTTTATCGTAATAGGTACTTTGTACCAATTTGTATTATTGATAAATATTGAAAAAGATAGAGGTATAGATTGTTAATCATTTAGAATAATAGTATCGAGAAGCCTTTATACACAAAACTTTTTGTATGGCTGATATGGAAAGTATGGAAGGTATATTCCAATGAGACAATGTATGATTCAACTTTCGAAACAGCGTGCTGCTTTTGCATGCTTGATAATCTGTACTGGGAAGACCCGACGACTTGAACCTGAACGATAACATGCATAGGATTCGTTCTTGGAATCGTTCCCGATTCCACATTATGATATATAATGGGAACGCAAGGAATGAGAAGGGGGCTCTCTCCGGATGACGATGCTGATAAATAATGTTCCGACGAATCGCAAGCAGGTTGCCTTTACGTTCGACGACGGTCCTGATCCAATCTACACGCCGCAGATTCTCGATATTTTCCGGGAAGCGGGCGGCCGGGCGACGTTCTTCATGGTGGGAAGCCAGATCGACAAGTCTCCCGAAGTCGCGAGGCGGGTGCAGGAGCAAGGGCATGAGATTGGCAATCATACCTATACGCATCCGAGATTAATCGATCTTAGCGAAGCCGACCGCGAGGAGGAGCTGCTGCGGACGCATCGATCGATCGAATCGCTGACCGGCGCGGCGCCCCGGACGTTCCGGCCGCCGTACCTCGCGTACGACGAGCAGGTGGAGCTGGCCGCTCGGAAGCTCGGCTACGCGGCGATTGGAGCGGTGAATTCAGAGGCAAGGGATTGGGATCAGCCCGGCGTCGACCATATACTGCAAGCCACTAGAGCGGAAGCGAACCCTGGCGCCATTCTATTGTTCCACGACGGCTTCGGAGACCGGTCCCAGACCGTCGAGGCGGTTCGCCGGCTGGTATCCGAACTGACGGAGCAGGGCTATTCCCTTGTCACTGTTAGCGAATTGTTGGCATCGGGTTCGGAGGCGCGGCAGTTTGGCTAATGATGTGCAAAAAATAAGATTGACACCGGCCGTGCATTCGTGATAAATTATTATCTGTTGACGCCGTAACAACGGCGGCCAACATCAAGGATGTGCGGTCGTGGCGGAATTGGCAGACGCGCTAGATTCAGGTTCTAGTGGTGTAACAGCCGTGGAGGTTCGAGTCCTCTCGACCGCACCAACCACAACAATGGAAACCCTTCTGAGAAGAAGGGTTTTTTTAATGTGCCGATATGGAGATGCGACGGAGACGGCGTGACGGCTCTTCTCTCGGGCTCAAGCGTTCCTTCGTCTGGCGGAGAGCTTGCGCTTGTTGTCAACTGCTGCAGATCTCCTTCTGGACACGGCAGATCTTCTCTTGGCGGCGATCGTACGGGCTTTGAGCCTTCTGAGCCTGCCCAGCTTATTTCGCTTGCGGGCCGAACGCTGTCCTCTGCGGGTTAAGCGTCTCTTCGCTATGCGGGATCTTCGCCGGATAACCCGTCTTCTGCGCCTTGCGGCAGGCAAGCGAACCGGAGCTTCTACTGGTGCTGGGATAGGCGGGCCTTCCGGCGGAACGCCATTCATTCCCTCGCTGATGGCAGCCGGAACTGCAATAGGCGGAACGCCATTCGGCGATGATGCTGGGTGGCCCGCGTCTGCCGGCGGGATGGACTGTGCCTCTTCGGCTTGCGGCCCCGCGGCGTCGGCTAGTGATGCTTCAGCTCCGGCCTCCGGATTCGAGAAGTCGTGGAACCAAGCGGCTTTCGGAAGCGGAGCGATCCATTCGGGGTCCCAACTTGACGCTTGCGCGCGGTCGTTAGAAGCAGAGGAAGCAAGCGGACTAGCAAGGGGCAATTCCCTAACCGAATGCTCTGCGGCACCCATTCCTTCAACAGGCATATCCCGAGCAATCGTCTCCGTGCCGGCCATGTCAGCGGCGGTCGCATCGGCATCCGATTCCAATATTGAAGCTTCAGCCGCAGCATCAATCCGAAGCCATGCTTCGTCAACGTACGGCGCGGAAGGCGCCGTTGTCTCCGAGGCGGCATTCAGCAAGCTCTCCTTAGGCGCAGCTGGATCCGTCTCCACGCGCTTCACTCCCATCTCCCCTATTGTAATTCATTGTTATACATATGTTCCGCGGCAGTGACCGGCATGTACATTCGCGTATATCGCCCGAAGATGTCTATTCATGCTTGTCCGGTTCATAAACTCCATTAAGCAAATTCTCGCCTTCGGGCAAGGAGGGGCAATGGTGAGCATACAACGGAACGTCGGCAGCGAATCGGCGCTGTTCGAGCATCGGTTCTGGCTGCAGGTGTTGGGCGACCACTCGCGGTTTATCCGCGATGCGCTAGCGCCGAAGGAGAAGGCTGATATCGCTGGAGCGGAGCGGTTCATCCAGGCATACGATCAACTGTTGCAGCAGGCGCGGTCGGCGGGGCCAAGTACGGACCTAGGCGAGTTGAACCAAGCGGCGCGCACGGAGACGGCGGCGCTGCGCGAGTTCAAGCTCGATCTGCTGGCGCGATCCTTGACCGGCCGGGTGACGGTATCGCTTCCCCCGACCTTCTTCAGCCATATGCTGAACGAGCTGGATGAGTATGTCCGCATTCTGGACGCTCTGCTCGCCGGACAGCCGGTTCCGGTCTATCACCCGCTGCACCACGACTTGTTATGGCTGCAGGATGCCTACGGTCACGCCGGATCGATCGTGTCGGGCCTCGACCGGATTGAATCGGATCTGCTGCACCGCTTCTCCGAATTCGAGAAGCACTTTCAAGCGTTATACTTAAAATCGGTCGAGATGGCGGGATATCTGCGTACGCAGCTGCGGGACTTCCCTTCGATGCGGAGGTTCCACCATCAGGTGCATCTGGAGATGGCGTTGTTCCGTAAATTCCTGCTTGAGCTCGACGAGATGGAATTCGACGCCGCGGTGCTGGATATTATCAGTCCCTTGATGCCGGATCATATGGCGCGTGAAGAATGCTACTATCTGCTTAAGCTGGCGCAATCGGGAGCCGTTCCGCCGCCGGACTGCGATCCATCCAAGCCCCGCGTCGGAGCTTAAAGACCGCAAGGCAAGAAGCCCCCGAATCGCCAGCGGCGGGTTCGGGGGCTTCTTGCGGTATCGGAAGCTTCCTTCCGGATTAGAACATGACGAGGAAGTAGAACAAGATCGCCAAGGCGAAGCGGTAGTAGGCGAACGGGGCCAAGCCGATACGATTGATCAGCTTGAGGAAGCCGACGATGACCAGCATGGCGACGACGAATGCCGTGACGAAGCCGACCGCGAAGAGCGGGATATCCGACTTCTGAAGCACGTCCAAGCTCTGCACGAAGTCAAGTCCGCTCGCTCCGATCATAATCGGCACTGCCAGAATGAAGGAGAATTCGGCTGCGGTCTTCCGCGACGCTCCGACCAGCAGGCCGCCGCTGATCGTGGAGCCGGAGCGGGAGAAGCCGGGCCACAGCGACAGACATTGGAACAAGCCGATGATGAACGCTTGCTTGTATGTCAGCTCGTCCAGCGATTCGGATCGGCTGCGGCGGGCGAACCGATCGGCGTACAGGAGCAGCAAGCCGCCGATGACGAGGCTGATCAGGACAGGGTACGGTCCGAACAGCTTCTCCTTAATCAGGTCGTGAAGGATGAGGCCGAGGACGACCGCGGGAGCCATCCCGAGAATGACATGGAGCAAATTCAGCGAGCGCTGCCCTTTGGGCCTGCCGACGCCGAGGATCGACCAGAGGCGCTTCCAGAAGACGACGACGACCGCTAGAATCGAGCCCAGCTGAATGATGATCTCGAACGTGCTCGCGCGGTCGCCTTCGAATCCTAATAGGTGGCCGACCAAGATCAAGTGGCCGGTCGAAGACACGGGGGCGAATTCGGTAATCCCTTCCACCGCGCCTTGAATTAAACCGATTAACCAATCGCTCATCAATGAACTTCCTTTCAGCACTATCGCGTTGCTATGTTGAGACAAGAAGGCGATCCAAGCATGGCTTGTCCACCGCCACTTATTCTAGCACATTCGCGGTCACATACAATTGTTCGCACCCATTATTAAGAATTCCTTAATAAGTGACAGCCGCAGGCGGATAGCCGCCTGCGGTCGTCCTTCACAATATGAAGCCGTCTTATCTGCCGCGAGCTCTTGATCCGCCGCGATGGGCGCCCTGCGGGCGGCCGCGAACTTCGGCGGCGCCGTTCACCCAGACGTCCTTCGCTGTGCAAGTATAGATGTGATGAGGGACCGGCACACAATGGTGGCGCCGGATCACTTCGACGGAGTGGACCACGTTGACGACTTGGGGATGGTAGTAGTCCTCGTAGACGACTTGCGGCGGATCGTAGGCGGTCTGCGTAGGGCAGTTCGGGCAGTATTCGTCGGACATGCTGATCAAGCTCCTTTCCTGGGGTGTTGTACAGTATACGGTACGCCTGCGGATCCCGACTGTTCACTTGCCCACGGGCGCGCGGACGAATGTACCGATCCGAACGGACGAACGACGCGGTGTAGACATCGTTCTTCAGCTGTCCAATAAGCGGCATGTCTGAGGTTAACCGAATAATTCCTCAGGACTCAGCGCACACTGAAGAGGATTGTCTCGGCCTATGCGAGGCTAATCCAGACAGCGCAAGAGAGATGATAAGAGAGATGATGGAGCTGTGACAATGCGTTCGCGCAAGGACAGAGCAAGCGCAGAATCGGGAATTCAACCCAGAGCAAGAGCTGGAGCAAGAGATAGAGCGGACGCAAGGAGCGGAGGCTTGCGCCTGCTAGCCGCCGCCATGGCCGCTTCCGCCGTCATCGGTGCGGCGACGTTGACGATGCCAGCCGGCGGTCGAGCATTCGCGGGCGAGCACGCGAATGCAAAGGCGGAGGACCATTCGGCGGTCCCTTCACGGCAGATCGCTATCGTCATCGATGACTTCGGCAACAGCATGAAGGGGACGGAGCAGATGCTGGAACTGCCCGTGCATTTGACCGCGGCCGTCATGCCGTTCCTGCCGACGACGAAGCAGGACGCCGAAGCGGCCCATGCCAAAGGCCACGACGTCATCGTCCATTTGCCGATGGAGCCGGTCCGGGGGAACGCGAACTGGCTCGGCCCGAACGCCATTCTAACGTCGCTGCCGGACGACGAGATTCGGCGCCGGGTGGAGGCGGCGATCGCGGACGTGCCTTATGCGATCGGCATGAACAACCACATGGGCTCCAAAGCGACGGTCGACGAGCGGGTGATGCGGATAGTGCTGCAGGTATGCAAGGAGAAGGGGCTATTCTTCCTCGACAGCCGAACAGCCTGGCGTTCGGTCGTTCCGAAGGTCGCGAAGGAGCTGCAGGTGCCGCTGATCCGCAATGACGTCTTCCTTGATGACGTCTACACGGCGCATCACGTCTCTCATCAATTGACTGTATTGAAGGAGCACTTGGCTAAGCAGGACAGCTGTGTCGTCATCGGGCACGTTGGCCCTCCCGGCTTGATTACGTACGGCGCGCTGAAGTCCGCGATACCGCAATTGCGCAAGGACGCCAGCTTCGTCGGCCTGACGGAGCTGCTGCCTCTGCCTTCAGGCGTGTCGGTCCATTATCGCCAATGAACGCCGCAAGCCTAACAACCCCAAGCTAAGCGCAAGGGCCTCCTTGATCGGCGAGTCCGCAGCTCGCCGTTCGAGGAGGCCCTTGCGGCTAGGGGCGGTTAGCCAATAGGACGCTTAGGCATTACGGGGAAATGCAGCGGTAAGCGATAATCCCTTCGGCAATCGCAGCGGCGATGCGGGTCTGCCCGCGAGTGGAGGTCAGCATCGCACGGTCGCCGGGGTCGCTTAAGAACGCGGTCTCGACGATGACGCTCGGAACGCGGATTCGATTGAGTACATAGAAGCTCGATTCCGCGATCGGATGCCTACTCGTCTTCTGCTGCCGGTTCAGCCCCTCTTGGATGAAAGAGGCAAGCAGCGCACTGCGGCCTTCCGGTTGATGAAGGACGAGAGGACCTCTTTTCCTCCTCTTGGGGGCCCAATTGACATGAATGCTGACGAACATACGCGGCTCGATCTCTTCGCTCAGCCCGCCTCGCTGGGACAAATCCCGGCTGTGCCGCGACGCCCTATGCCAGCGGTTCTCGTCGCTAAGCGCATAATCTCCGGTCCGGTTGAGCACGGCCTTCACGCCGCGGCTGCGGAGGATCAAGTACAGCTTGCGCGAGATGGCCAGATTAATATCCTTCTCCATCACATCGCCCCAATGCGTGCCCGAGTCGATGCCTCCGTGTCCGGCATCGATCAGCACATCCGCCGCGGGCATTGTATGACTGGCCAGAGAGCCGGGCGATAGCGCCGCTGCAGGCGCGAAGCCGGTCAGCAGGCATAAGGCAGGCAGCAGCGCCGCTCCCCAGCCGATGGATCGAAGCTTGCGGCAGATCATCGTCCATACCCTCCTTTTCCCCAATATCCGTTATCTCCGTTAATCATCCGCAGAACCAGCCTTCATATCGTGGCACCGATGCCTTCATCTCATGCAAGCGGAACAGCATTTCCGAAGGTTTGAAGCGCGTGCTTCCGGGGCATCCTAAAGCCAAGAAACGGTGAAGGGGGTCATGGAAGATGGGCGAAGGGTCCGATCTGCTGAAGTATATGACGCACCGGGCGGCTACCTATTTGACGACGCCGCCGGCTCCGGCTGAACGCAAGGCGAATCGGCTGCCGTGGACGACGCAATGGTTCGGCATGGTACCGATGGGGATGCAGCTCTGGTGGGAGGATAAACGAGGCAAGCCGGCCCGTGCCGAAGCTGAGCCGACTTACGAGAACTTATGATCCGAATGAACAAAGCCGCAGTTCCCGTCTGGAGAAGGGAGCCGCGGCTTTCGCATTTATTTGTAGAAAAGTCCGGCTGCACGCAGGGCGGTCAACGGCACGAACCGAACGCCCTCATTGTCGAGGGCCACGTCGATTCGGCCGTTCGACCAGCGCTCATATCCGATGACGGCTAGCGCGTACAGCATGCGATCGCCGAAGGGCTCGGAGACATAGCGCAGCTGCTTGTCTTGCTCGAGCCAACGAAGCAGCGACTGCTCGTTCTTGACGCTGAACGGCTTCTCGTTCATCAGCCACGGAAGCCGCTCGAAAGGGTCGAACGGCGGGTTAAGCCGATAGGCCTCCGCGATTATCTTGGCCTTCGTCTGGCGATCCTGCTTCGCGGATATAGACTGCTGCGGATCCGGCGGTGACGCTTGGGCAGCCTGCACGAGTGTATCCCACTGCCCGTCATCGAGCGGCAATACTTCATCCGTCTTGGCGTCCAGCCAGTAGGTCTGCCCGTTCGCCTGCACCTTCCATACTGCGGCGAAGGGGTGCAAATACAGCTTCTCCGCTTTGAATGCCGGCGTGGAACTAGAGATCAATCCATTGGCGACGAGCGATCGGCCTAGCGCGGCCGCGTCGAACAGCGGCTGCGATCCGGCGCCGTATTCGCCGAGCCGGTATGTGCCGTCTTCAGCGGCATACACGACCAAGTAGCCGACGGGGCGGCCTTCGGCAAGGCGAAGCGTCACGAGCCAGCCATGCGTGCCGGGGCCGAGCGCTTCAATCGTGGGAGAAGCCTGCTTCCATTCGGCGAACGGCTTCTGGGCCGATAAGGCTGCGATCCAGCCGTTGACGGCGCTCTCCAGCTCTCGCGCCGGGGCGGCAACGGGCTTAGAGGCGGCGGATGCGGATTCGGCATTCAGGACGGCTGCCGAGAGTACGAAGCCTGAAGAATCCGGCGGGGCAGCGCGAGCGGCTTGCGATGCCGGAGCCCATGCGGCTGCCAGCGCGCAGAAGGCGGCTAAGCCGAGCATGCGCAGCGGGCGGCGAGCGGTCTCGCGGCTGTGTGAGCCGCTTAGTCGGCTGATCATGGTTATCACCTCGCTATGGATTATAGCGGACAAGCGGCGCCGAAGCTGTTGGAAAGTGTCTGAACTCGGAGGGCCGCTTCGCTTCTAATCTTGTCAATCGATGCCGGGAAGGTGGAAAAGTCCGCAGTTCATGACGGACATCGTCACTCTCGGCCGATATTGCCAGTCAATCTCTTCCTTGCGCTGCCGGAAGCGAGAGCTGAGCGCTTCTCGCTGTTCATTTGTCGCGGAACGCTCGATCATCGGCTCGTAGTATTGCTCGACTCTCGCCAGTTCATCGAGACGCCGCTCCTCGGCTTCCTCCGCCCAGCCGTAGTCCGCGCCGCGCAGCTTCCGCTCGAGCGCGTGCTCCAGCTGGGTCATCGCTTTGCGCAGCGACAAGCCGTTGCGCAGCAGATGCACATTGGACGGCAGGCGTGGCGTCAGCCGCTTGTCCCGAAGGCGCGCCAGGAACCTCTCGTCGATAACGCCGGTCGCGAGCGAGATGCCCATGCCGTACAGCTCCTCGCGCTTCATGTCGCATTCGTAGCTGACTTTGAAGTTCACGCCGAGCCAAGCCGTGTATGGCTGCGAGCCGAGCGGGTGGCCCGGAATCGCCGAACGCTGCGGCTCTTCGAACAGCAGGACGCACTTGCCGAACTGCTGCGCCGAGTCGAAGATCTGCCCAAGCCGTCTCGAGCCGAAGTAGACGTCTTCTTGGATGACGCGTGTCGCGCCGGCCATGAACGATGCGTTCGCGGGCGGATTCGCCGCGTTCTCCTCCGGCGGCTCGAAGCGCCAGCGGAACGTCATCGTCTCCGGCTCCGCCCCGGTGCGGTCGACGAAGCTCCAATAATATGGGCGGTTCGTCAGCGCGCGGTCGGCCGTCGGCGACAGCTTCACGGTTACGTGCGAAGGGCTCTTCTCGACAATATGGCTGTCCGTAGCCTGGAGATAGGAGAGGACGAACTTCTGCACCTGCTTCGCGTTCATGGGCGCTTCTCCTTCTGCAGTTGGCGCTGCGCTTCCAGCAAGGAATCGCCGAGCCCGTCGATGCGCTTGCGCAGGTCGCCGGCGTCGGAAGATTCAAGCACCATTTTCGCCAATTTGCGCTCCAAGGACTCCTCCTTCTCCAGCTGTTCCAGAATCTCGCCGAGCTCTCCGATTACCATTTCAAACATGTTGATTTTCTCATGGAGCAGGTGTACGATATGTTCCTCTATGGTCCCGGTCGTGCACAGATTGAAGATCTTGACGTCCTCCGTCTGGCCGAGCCGGTGCACTCGTCCGATTCGCTGCTCGACGCGCATCGGGTTCCAAGGCAGGTCGAAGTTGATGATATGGTGGCAGAACTGCAGGTTGATGCCCTCGCCTCCGGCTTCCGTGGCGACGAGCACTTGCGCCCTGCGGCGGAACAGGTCCATCATCCAATCCTTCTTGCCCCGGTTCATGCCTCCGCGATAGGGAACGGCGCTTAGGCCATGCTGTTGGAAAAATCGAATCAAGTAATCCTGCGTCGCCCGGTATTCCGTGAACACGATCGCCTTGTCTTGGATGCTCTCGATGAGCTCCATCGTCTTCTCGGCTTTGGTGTTGGCTTTGACGCTGCGGATCCGTTCGACGAGCTCCCAGATTCTCGCATGAAGCGGTGATTCGGGAGCGACCTTCTTGGACAGGTTGATCAGCGTCAGGAACACCGCGTCGCGGCTCGAGCACACTTCCCGCTGCAGCGTGACGAGCGACAGCATGCTGGCCATGTCGCCTCGATCCGACCGCGCATGTTCGCGGACGAACTGCGTGACGCCTTCGTACAGGCTCATCTCTTCAGGCGACAGCTGCAGCGGTACATTGGTCACCATGCGGTCGGTGAATTCGAGCCCGCCGTCGCTGCGCCGGTTGCGGATCATCACCTGCCCGAGCGCGGCCTGCAGCCGGTCCTCGTTCTTGGCGATCCGGCGCGTCGCCACGAAGTTCGTGTTGAAGTCGCCTTCGCCGCCTAATTGGCCCGGCTTGAGCAGGGTGATCAGGTTGTACAGCTCGGACAAGTCGTTCTGCACCGGGGTGGCGGTGAGCAGCAGACAATACTTCTTGCGCAGGTCGACGACGAATTGATAGTTGCCGGTCTTCTTATTCTTAAGCTTGTGCGCTTCGTCGATGATCAGCATGTCGTATTCGCTGTCCAGCAGAGCGGAGCGGTGAGGCTCGCGCTTGGCCGTGTCGATGGAGGCGACGACGATGTCGTTCTCCCATGTGTAGGCCTTCTTCTGCGCGACGGCCGGGATGCCGAACTTCCCGCTCAGCTCCCGCACCCATTGGAGCACGAGGGAGGCCGGCACGAGAATGAGGGCCTTCTTCACGAGGCCGCGAACGAGATATTCCTTCAGAATAAGACCGGCTTCGATCGTCTTGCCGAGCCCGACCTCGTCGGCCAGAATGGCCCGTCCTCTCATCTCATAGAGCACGCGCCGCGCCGTCTCCAGCTGATGGGGCAGCGGCGTCAACTGCGGGAGCAGCCGCAGCGACTGAAGCTCGCCGAAGTCGGCGATCCGAAGCGCGTCCTGGGCTTCCCACGCCATCTGGTACAAGCCCCAGTCGTCCCAAGGCCCGCCGCGTTCGAGGCGGCGCTCCAATTCTTCGAGAGGAGCGCGGTCGATATAGAGATCGACGAGCGGATGGAGCTTGCGGACGGACTGGCCGGGTCTGGCGGCGGGAGTGCCCGCGGCAGATTCGGCCGCGTTGCCGGCGGCGGCGGGCAAGGGCCGAGCAGCATCCGGCGCTAGAGCGCCAATCGGCAGCGCATGAAGCGGTGCGCCCAGCGAAGGCGTTCCCGGCGGCGTGCCCAGCGGGAGAGCGGCTTCGGCCAGCTCTTCCGGCCGCTCGGCGGCGTCTGTGAGAAGCGGATCGTTGCGCATAGCGGGTTGGCCTCCTGACAGTCGTAGAATGGATATGACGGCGACGCGCAGCGTGAGAAAGGCGAAATTCACCATTAGTATGAGCAACAACCGCTTTTTCAAACCAAAGCGCTTGGGAAGTTGTCTCTCTACATCTAGTAGAAGCTGATTGGGAGCTGTTGCGATCGACGCCGATTGACGCTTGCGACATGATTCTGGCAAATGGTACTCTGGGTTATAGCCTCACCATATGTGGTGCAGTATAATGGTATTCGCGCACAATATATTGTACAATTTACATATGAGTTGGTCGTGATTGGCAGTTTGGGGAACCTAGCAATATGGGATTTAGCATACGTAATTTGGGAGAGGGAGTGCCGGATTTGAAGACGACAACGGAGCAAACGAGACGGCTGGAAGGCTTGAGCGAGAAGATTTTCTTGGATCGCTATGCGTGGAAGAACGCCGATTCCAGCGCAGCGGATGTAGGAGACGTTGTGCTCGTATTGACGAAGGACGACCCGAAGTTCCCGGCGAAGGAAGTCGGGGAGGTCGTCGCGCGCGACGGGCGCAAGGCGACCGTGAAGACGAGAAGCGGCGAGCTGGTCGAATCGGACGTTGAGAAGCTGACGCTGACGATCGAGAAGACGCCGGAGGAGATGTGGACTCGCCTCGCGAACGCCATGGCTTCGGTCGAGCCGACGAAGGACAAGCAGAAGGAGTGGGCGAAGAAGTTCCGCTGGCTGCTCGACGATTGGAAGCTGGTGCCGGGCGGACGGATCGCCGCCGGCGCCGGAGCGAGCGACGAACTGACGCTGTTCAACTGCTACGTGATCCCTTCGCCTAAGGACAGCCGGGGCGGCATCATGGAGACGCTCAGCGAGATGACCGAGATTATGGCTCGCGGCGGCGGCGTCGGGATCAACCTGTCTTCGCTGCGTCCGCGCCGCTCCATCGTGAAGGGCGTGAACGGCTCGTCCAGCGGCGCGGTCTCTTGGGGCGGCCTGTTCAGCTATACGACCGGCCTGATCGAGCAGGGCGGCAGCCGCCGCGGCGCGCTCATGCTCATGATCAACGACTGGCATCCGGACGTCATGGACTTCATCACCGTCAAGCAGACGATGGGCCAAGTGACGAACGCCAACCTGTCCGTTTGCGTCAGCAACGGCTTCATGAAGGCGGTGAAGGAAGACCTCGATTGGGAGCTCGTCTTCCCGGATACGAAGGACCCGGACTACGACACGATGTGGGACGGCGATCTCGACAAGTGGAAGAAGGCCGGCAAGGAAGTTATCCATTATAAGACGGTGCGCGCGAGGGAGATCTGGAAGACGATCATCGAATCGGCTTGGAAGTCCGCGGAGCCCGGCGTCGTGTTCATGGAATATTACAACCAGATGTCCAACAGCTGGTATTTCAACCCGATTATCTGTACGAATCCGTGCGGCGAGCAAGGACTTCCGGCGTGGGGCGTCTGCAACCTGTCGGCGATCAACCTGTCCAAGTTCTATGATGCCGAGAAGCACGACGTCGCTTGGGAGGAGCTGGCGACGGTCGTCCGTTATTCGACGCGGTTCCTGGACAACGTCATCGACAAGACGCCGTATCACTTCCCGGAGAACGAGGCGAACCAGAAGAAGGAGCGCCGCGTAGGTCTTGGCACGATGGGACTCGCCGAGCTGATGATTCATCTGGAGATCCGCTACGGCAGCCCGGAGAGTCTGGCGTTCCTCGACAAGCTGTACGGCTTCATGGCTCGCGAAGCGTATCTGGCGTCGAGCGAGATCGCGGCGGAGAAGGGCACGTTCGAGGCGTTCGAGACGGAGAAGTTCCTGCAGAGCGGCTTTATGAAAAACATGGTGTCCGTCTACCCCGAAGTCCGGGATGCGATTCGCAAGAACGGCATGCGCAACGTGACCGTCATTACGCAGGCGCCGACCGGTTCGACCGGCACGATGGTGGGCACGTCGACGGGCATTGAGCCTTACTTCGCGTTCGAATTCTTCCGCCAGAGCCGTCTTGGCTTCGACAAGCAGTATGTCCCGATCGCTCAGGAGTGGAGGGACGCGCATCCGGGCGAAGAGCTGCCGGAGTGGTTCGTGACGGCGATGGACCTGTCCGCGAAGGATCATATCCGCGTGCAGGCCGCCATTCAGCGCTGGGTCGACAGCTCGATCTCGAAGACGGCCAACTGCCCGGCCGACTTCACGGTCGAGGAGACGGCCGAGCTGTATGAGCTCGCGTTCGAGCTTGGCTGCAAGGGCGTCACGATCTACCGCGACGGCAGCCGCGACGTGCAGGTGCTGAGCACGTCGAAGGATGAGAAGAAGAGCGATGCGGTCGGCGCGGGGACGAATGCGGATGCGTCGGCAGCGGAATCGGTCGCGGCGGCATCAGCCTCGGCAGCGGCTCCGGCGACGGCTGGCGAGACGGCGGCGATCGGCGGGCTGGAAGCAACGCTTCCGGTGAAGGTGGAGCCGGAGCAGAAGCGCGTGTTCGACAAGCAGTACAAGAGCCGTCCGAAGGTGCTTCGCGGCGCGACGTACAAGTTCAACACGCCGTTCGGCATGGCGTACATCACCGTCAACGACATCGACGGCACGCCGGGCGAGATCTTCCTGAACGTCGGCAAGGCCGGCTCCGACGTGTTCGCGATGGCGGAAGCGCTCGGCCGCGTCTGCTCACTGTTCCTGCGGTACGGCGACCACGGCAACAAGGTGCAGCTGCTCGTCAAGCACCTGAAGGGCATCGGCGGCTCCGGCGCCGTCGGCTTCGGCCCGAACCGCGTCGAGTCGATCGCAGACGCGGTGGCGAAGGCGCTTGAGCTGCACGCGGATCTGATCGCGGAGGACGAAGTGACGGCGACGGCGGAAGCGCCGATCGCGGCGACGTCCGCGGCGGTTGGCGGAGCGGATGACAGCCACGGCCACAGCCACGGGGCGCAAGGCAGCTTCGCTTATACGTCGAAGGATCTGTGCCCGTCCTGCGGCTCGGCTTCGCTGCTGAACGTCGAAGGCTGCAAGACGTGCCAGAACTGCGGCTATAGCAAGTGTTCATGATCGGCGGCGGCGAAGAGCGCCGTCGAGGCTCTCTCTCGCCAATAACGGAACGACGTTCCGTTATTGGTGGGCTGGAGCATGCTGTACGCGGAAATAACGGAACGCCGTTCCGTTATTTCCGCGTTTTAAGTCGGTTACTCTTAAAAATGTCACGAATAACGGAACGGCGTTCCTTAATTGCTTCTGCGAGCAGGCGAGTACGGCGAGATAACGGAACCAGCTTCCGTTATGGCGGGACGCAGCCTTAGCTGCGGACTTATCGGATCCGCGTCGAGCGGGGGGCGCGAAAGGACGAGGACATCGATCGGGCGATCGATGTCCTTTTCGAATTAGGAGTCGTGGCGCACTGTACTGTGCTGTCTGGCGTTGTCACTCGATCCGTTGCCGGTATTCCCTAGGTGACAACCCCGTCTTGGTGCGGAACAGCTTGTTGAAATAGCCGATGTCCTGATAGCCGACGGCGGAAGCAATGTCCGCGATCTTGCGTTCGGTCGTGCGGAGCAGCCTGCAGGCTTCGTCGATTCGGACGGATTGAACGTAATCGATGAAGGTCATGCCCGTTCGCTCTTTGAATTTCCGGTGGAATTGCCGCTCCCCAAGCGAAGCCAAATCGGCTGCTTCTCTTAAGGTGATCGGAGAATCGAAGCGGGTATGGATCAGATAGAGCGCCGCTTCCATATCCGTCGAAGCGATGCTTCGCGAGCTGCTCGCCGGTTCCTCCTGATCGCGATGAAGGTGTAGAAGAAGCTCCAGAACAGCCAAGTGCAGTCCCGTAATCCAGCCTGGACGCATCGTGGCGTATTCGTCATACAGCTTCAGGAAGAGCCTGCGGACATCGCCGTGATCGTCGCGGTATTGGCGCCACACGGGCTGCTCCAGTAGGGAAGCAAGCGCGTCTCCTCCAGGGAAGTGCTGCAGCAAGGGAAGGACGGACTCCAATGCCATGACGCAGTTATAGACGATGAGCGGGCGAGCTGGCGATGCGGCAGCCGGGCGGAAAACGTGGGAGACTCCGATGGGAATGAGGAAGATGTCCCCTTGATGCACATGCAAAGCGCTGTCGCCTATATAATGAGTGCCCGCTCCCTCGGCGACGTATGTAATCTCGAGAAAATCGTGCCTATGTTCGATGACATCGAACGTCTCGACCGCCCGATTGACGAATATCGGGACCTCCGGACGGAAGAGTGATTCGCCTTTGTATACTTCGATTGAGCGTTGAATGACCATCGACATCGCTCCCCTTTATCCTTTTCGAAGTCCGAAATACCATGTCTAAAAGTCCGAATCACCCGCATTCTAGAACTTTATTCCATCTTATGATGAGATCATAGCGAGTTCAAGCAGGAGGTTGATTCAATGGCTGATTTGCTAGTGAAAAAGTTGACGTGCGAATATCGCCAGCATTGGCTGGGCACCGATGTACGCAAGCCCCGGTTCAGTTGGCATATCCAATCTGACCGTCGCGGGACGCTGCAAACCGCCTACCGGTTGCAGGTCGCTGTCGGTGAGACCGGATTCCGCGACTTGGTATGGGATTCCGGCGAAGTGAGGTCCGAGCAATCGATGCATGTCGAATATGGGGGCGCTCCGCTTCAATCACGCACCCGCTACGAGTATCGCGTGAAGGTGCGGGATAACTTCGGGCGCGAATCCGACTGGAGCGAGACGGATTGGTACGAGACCGCTCTCCTGACCGCCGAGGAATGGATCGCGAAGTGGATCACGCCGTCGGCTGATATCATCGACCCGCAAGACGAGGCCGCCTTTCTGCTGCGCAAGACCTTCGTTCTCCGCGGTCCTGTCCGTTCCGCCCGTATCTATGCCAGCGCGGCGGGCGTATATGAGATCGAGTTGAATGGGAGTAGGGTCGGAGACGACTTTATGGCCCCGGGTTGGACCAGCTATACGAAGCGGACTCAATACCAGACCTATGACGTTACCGCCGCTCTGACCGAAGAAGCGAACGGCATCGGAATCGCGCTAGCCGATGGGTGGTACAAAGGGAATCTCGCATGGGAGAATCATCGGAATCTATTCGGAGATCGGCGGGCGGCATTGCTGCAGCTGCATATCCGTTATGAAGACGGCACGGAAGAGGTCATCGGGACGGACAGCACTTGGTCGGCCTCTCAAGGGCCGATCCGCTATGCCGAGATCTATCACGGGGAGACGTACGATGCCCGGCTTGAACGGCAAGGGTGGAGCCAAGCCGGCTTTGACGACTCGGCATGGTCGGCCGCGGAGACGCTCGACTTGCCGTTCTCGACGCTCGTCGCGCAAGAGAACTGGCCGTCGCGCGTGACGGAGGTGCTGAAGCCGATCTCCTTGATTCGCACGCCAAGAGGCGAGACCGTTCTCGATATGGGCCAGAATATGGTCGGCCGAATTCGATTCTCGGTCGAGGCGCCAGCCGGGACGGAGATTCGGCTACAGCACGCGGAGGTATTGGATCGGGAAGGCAACTTCTACATCGGCAACCTGCGTACCGCCAAGCAAACCGTGACGTATATCGCCCGAGGCGAAGGAGTGGAGACGTACGCGCCGCACTTCTCATTCCAAGGATTCCGCTATGTGAAGGTTGAAGGCTATCCGGGGCAGGAGCATGGATTGCCGCTGGAGCGGTTCGAAGGCGAAGTCATTCACTCGGATATGGAGCCGACGGGCGAGTTCGAATGCTCGAACGAGATGGTCAACCAGCTGCAGCGCAACATCGTCTGGGGGCAGCGCGGTAATTTCCTCGACGTGCCGACCGATTGCCCGCAGCGCGATGAGCGGTTGGGCTGGACGGGCGACGCCCAGGTATTCGTGCGCACGGCCGCGTTCAACTATCAGGTGGCGCCGTTCTTCACCAAATGGCTGCGCGACTTGCGGGCGGATCAGCTGCCGAACGGAGGCGTGCCGTTCGTCGTCCCTCACGTATTGGACGAGAACGCGTACTCTTCCTCCGCATGGGGCGATGCCGCTGTGATCTGTCCGTGGACGATGTACCTGACCTATGGGGATAAGAGGCTCCTAGCCGAGCAATACGACAGCATGAAGGCTTGGGTGGAATATATCCGGAGCCAGGGCGATCAGGAATACTTGTGGAATACGGGCTTCCACTTCGGCGATTGGCTCGGACTCGACGCCAAGGAGAACAGCTACGTCGGCGCGACGCCGAGAGAGTTGATCGCTACCGCTTTCTACGCGCATTCGACGCGGCTTCTGCGGGATGCCGCCGTCGTGCTCGGGTATGCGGAGGAAGTGCGGCGGTACAGTGAATTGCTGGAGCGGGTCAAGCAGGCGTTCCGGGACGAGTTCGTCACCCCGGCCGGCCGGGTCGCGGCGCCGACACAAACTGCGCATGCGTTGGCGCTGATGTTCGGCTTGGTCGAAGGAGCGGCGAAGGAGCGGGCCGCCCGCGATCTGAATGAGCTGGTCGTGCAGAATGAGTATCATCTGACGACGGGCTTCGTCGGGACGCCTTATCTGTGCCATGTATTGTCGGAGCACGGCTATCATGACACATCCGTTAAGCTGCTGCTGCAGCAATCGTATCCCTCGTGGCTCTATTCCATTACCCAAGGGGCGACGACGATCTGGGAACACTGGGACGGCATCAAGCCGGACGGGTCCTTCTGGAGCGACGACATGAATTCCTATAATCACTATGCCTATGGCGCCATCGGGGAGTGGTTATACCGCACCGTCGCCGGGCTTGATCTGGACGAGTCGGGGCCAGCGTTCAAGCGAATCCGCATCGAGCCCCGGTTCGCGGACGGGGAGTTGATGAGTGCCCGCGCGTCGCTGATCACTCCTTACGGGAGAGCGGAATCGTCCTGGCGGATTGAGAACGGCAAGACGAAGCTCGCCGTAGAAGTGCCCGTGAACGCGGCCGCACAAGTTCTTCTTCGCGGAGCCGCGCTGGAGGACGTACGGGAGAATGGCGCCGAATTGACCGCCGTTCAAGGCATCGGCGAATATAAGCAGACACCGGAAGGCGTTCGGTTGACGATCGGATCGGGGACGTACAGCTTTACTTGGTGACAATGGATGAGGGCAGACTGTCGCTGACGGTCTGCCTGCCTTTATTAAACGACGACTAAAAATAATATAACGGTTGCTCTTATCCGAAAAGCCAAGCTGCGACTTCTCATTATAGTCGATTGCTTGGCCTTTTCACATTATTGGGAAATAGGTTCTATCTTTGTTGAGCAATATTAGAGAGTGATATAATATTGTTAATTCCATATAGGAGAGGATCGCGACGGGAGAAGCCTCGAGTGGACCAATCAATCGTCCTCTGTATCTATATAATCGAACATGAACCATAACTTGCACATATCGGAGAGGTGCCGTTCATATGGATAACAAGCTGAACTGGGCTGGGAACTATCGTTACAATTCATCGGAGCTGCTCGAACCGGCAAGTCTGGAGGAGGTTCGCGACATGATCGCACGCAGCAGTCGAATACGGGCACTCGGCTCACGCCACTCCTTCAACGGGATCGCCGATACCGACGGCAGCCAGCTATCGCTGCGCAAGCTCAATCAGGTTATCGAGCTCGACCGGGAACAGGGAACGGTTACCGTCGAAGGCGGCATCCGGTACGGGGAGCTGTGCCGGCACCTCAACGATCAAGGCTATGCGCTGCATAATCTGGCGTCGCTGCCGCACATCAGCGTGGCCGGCGCCGTCGCGACCGCCACGCACGGCTCCGGCGATCGGAACGCAGGGTTGGCAGATGCCGTTCATACCATTGAGTTGGTGAAGGCGAACGGAGAAGTTGTAGTCCTCACGCGCGGGACGGACATCGAGTTCGAAGGAGCGGTCGTCGGACTCGGCGCTCTGGGCGTCGTCACGAAGCTGAAGCTGAACGTGGTGCCATCATACCCAATATGCCAGACCGTCTATGACCAGCTTCCCCTGTCGGCGCTGGACGGCAACTTTGAAGAGATCTTCTCGGCGGCCTACAGCGTCAGTTTGTTCACGGATTGGACGAGCTCCGTGTTCAACCAAGCGTGGGTGAAGCGGAAGGTGAGCGGCGATGGAGCGGACGGTCCCGCACCATTATCGTCCGACTTCTTCGGGGCGTCGCAGGCTTCAATGAAGCGGCATCCGGTGCCCGGCCAGTCCGCGGTCAACTGCAGCGAGCAGTCGGGCGTTCCCGGTCCATGGTACGAGCGGCTGCCTCACTTCCGCATGGACTTCACGCCAAGTGCGGGACATGAGCTGCAGAGCGAATATTTCGTGCCGAGACGGCATGCGCTCGAGGCGCTTCGCGCGCTTGATACGATGCGAGAGCGAATCGCGCCGCTGCTCTTCATCTCGGAGGTGCGCACGATTGCCGCGGACGAATTCTGGATGAGCCCATGCTATAGGCAGGACAGCGTAGGGCTGCACTTCACGTGGAAGCCGGAGTGGGAGCGCGTGCGCGAGCTGCTTCCGCTGATCGAACGGGAGCTGGAGCCGTTCGGAGCGCGCCCGCACTGGGCGAAGCTGTTCACGATGGAGCCGGGCAAGGTGCAGGCGCAATGTGAACGGCTGCCGGACTTCCGCCAGCTGCTGCTTCGTTACGATCCAGAGGGGAAGTTCCGGAACTCGTTCATGGACACATACATTATGGGGCAGTAAGACGCCGGACTGATAAGAGGAGCGTTGCCGATGGGCGATATTCGAACGAAGCGAATCTATGAGCCATACGAAGAGACGGACGGACGGCGGATTCTAGTCGATCGGCTGTGGCCGAGAGGCGTATCCAAGGAGGCAGCGAAGCTGACGCTCTGGATGAAGGAGATCGCGCCGAGTCCGGAATTGCGCCAATGGTTCTGCCACGTTCCGGAGCGATTCGACTCATTTAATCAGCATTACCAGGCCGAGCTGGATGGCGGTTCCGCTCAGCCGTATGTGCGGCAATTGCTGGAGTGGTCCGAGCAGGGAAGGGTCACGCTTCTGTATGCAGCCAAGGACGAGCAATGCAACCATGCGATTGTGCTGAAGCAATATTTGGAACGGGTGCAACTGTCAGAATAGTTCACCAACAAGCCAAATGATGAGGAGGGACTTGACATGGAAGAACGATTGGAGAATCCCCGCTTGCGGGGATGCAGGCAGGAAGGCGCGGCAGTTCGATTCGACGAGGAAGGCGGCGGTCTATTCTATCGCTTGAACGGCAAGCTGCTGGAAGGGTATTCGTATCTCCTGGCGGATGTGGAGAACAAGGAAGACTATGCCGTATGCCTGAATATCGGGTTCTGGGAGGATCAGGAGGACAAGAACTGCGACTTGTTCATTGCGGTAGGGGTTCTGCCCCGGCTGAAGACGACCGTCTGCGTGCCCCTGTCCTATTTGAATGGACAAACGCTGTTCGGTCCTCGCCGGCCCGGCATTCTGAAGACCGTTGTGAAGGGCAACCGCATCAACCCTGAGCGCCTAACGGCCGTTGCCATCGCTCTGCCTCCCTCCCATAGCCAAACAGCTCTAGTCGTGAGCAATGTCCGTCTCTCCACGGAGGAGCCGGAGATGGATATGGACTTGACCGCGCTCGTGGATAATTTAGGACAGTACGCGGGGAAGGATTGGCCGGGGAAGACGGCAAGTCCGGAGGCCAGCATCCGCTACCTCCTGTCGCTGAGGGAGGAAGCCAGGCAGTTTTTGACCCGTCATGAGGACAGCTTCTTCGGAGCGCGGGACATCCAGTTCGAGGCTACCGGTTATTTCCGTCTGGAGCGCGAGGGAGAGCGGCATTGGCTTGTCACGCCTGACGGCCGCGGCTTCTTCAGCAGCGGGATGGACTGTGTCCGTCCCCATTCGCCTGGCCCTTGGGACCATGAGGGGAACGATCGGGACTTTCCGGTCGAAAATGTAAAGCGAGCTTTCGGCGATGAATGGAACGAAGCCTGGAGCGAGATCACCAAGTACCGCCTGATCCAATGGGGGATCAATACGGTTGCCGCATGGAGCGATCACGACTTCGCCCGCAGCTCGAAGATCCCGTACGTGGCGATGCTGAACCATTTTCCAACCACAACCGCTTCTATCTACCGGGACTTCCCGGATGTATTCTCGCAGGAATACGAGGAACGTTCTCGTGAATACGCCCGCCAACTGGAGGAGTACCGGGACGACCCGTGGCTGATCGGCTACTTCATGTCCAATGAGCCGAATTGGGCTTTCGTGGATCGCTTGAATCTGGGCTATGAGCTGCTGAGGAATCCGGGAGAGCTGGCTTCCAAGAAGAAGCTGACCGAATTCCTGCAGGCGCGGTATCCCAATCTAGCGGAGCTAAACCGCAGTTGGGGGACGACAGCGGGCGAATACGAGGATCTGTTCAAGCTGGGGGACTTCCCGGCGATATCCGATGCGGGCATGGCTGATCTGGAGGCGTTCTCCCGAGCGCTGATCAAGGAATACATTCGAGTCCCAGCTCAGGCGCTGAAGCAGGCGGATCCTCACCATCTCAACTTGGGTATTCGCTACGCTTATATCTCAAGCCCGGACTTATATAGCGGAAGCGAGTATTTCGATATTTTCTCCATCAACTGCTATGAGAAGACGTGCAATAAAGCGGTGGAAGAGGTGTATTCCCACGTGCGAATGCCGGTAATGGTGGGAGAATTCCACTTCGGCGCTATCGATCGAGGGTTGCCGGCCACCGGTATCCGAGGCGCCAGGGATCAGGCGAACCGGGGCAAGGCGATCCGCCGCTACATCGAGGAAGCGGCCGCGCAGCCGTACTGCCTGGGCGTTCATTACTTCCAGTTGAACGACCAGCCCTTCCTCGGCCGGTTCGACGGCGAGAATTATAACATCGGTCTGGTTGATGTCTGCAATCGGGAATATCCGGAGGTCGCAGCACCTTTGGCGGAAGCCAACAAGCGGCTCTATTCGCTTCGGCGGGGTATCGAGAAGCCCGTCTCGGAGCCGGTCGATTATATTCCAGCCATCTTCTATTGAGAATGGAGGCTCCATATGCAGCATCATAGCTTTCCGCCAACTCCCCCGATGGGGTGGAACAGCTGGGATTGTTACGGCGCAGCCGTGACGGAGTCCGAGGTCCGCGGGAACGCGGCTTATATGGCAGAGCATCTGAAGGAGTATGGGTGGGAATATGTCGTGGTCGACATCCAATGGTATGAGCCGGGCGCGGTCTCGTCGCAATATCGGCCGTTCGTCCGGCTGGAGATCGACTCTTATTCTCGTCTTGTGCCGGCGGTGAACCGCTTCCCTTCCGCGGCCGGCGGCCAAGGGTTCAAGCCTCTGGCTGATTATGTGCATGGGCTTGGGCTGAAGTTCGGAATCCATATCATGCGCGGCATTCCCCGGCAGGCCGTTCATGACAATGCGGCGATCAAGGGCATGAACGTTACGGCGCGTGAGATCGCGCATTCGAATTCGATCTGCCCGTGGAACACCGACATGTACGGGGTAGACGCTTCCAAGGACGGCGCGCAAGCGTACTATGATTCGCAATTCGAACTATATGCCGAGTGGGGAGTCGACTTCGTCAAGGTTGACGACATCGCGGCATCTAGGCTGTATGGAACGCACCTGGAAGAGATCGAGCTGATCCGGAAGGCGATCGACCGCTGCGGGCGGCCGATGGTGCTAAGTCTGTCGCCGGGGCCGGCTCCGATCGAGCTTGCCGAACGCTTCGAGGCGAACGCCAACATGTGGCGAATGACGGACGACTTCTGGGATCTGTGGCCGCTGCTGCTCGACATGTTCGACCGCTGCGAGAGATGGGAAGGCCGCCCACGGCCTGGCTGCTGGCCGGATTGCGATATGCTCCCGCTCGGCCATATCGGCATTCGCTCCGTTGATGGAGGCGGCTCCGACAGATGGACGCGGTTCACGCGGGACGAACAGCTGACCATGATGACGCTGTGGTCGATCTTCCGCTCGCCGCTGATGTTCGGCGGAGAGCTGCGAGATAATGATGCGTGGACGCTGTCGCTGCTCACCAACCGCGAGGTGCTGCATATGCACCGCTCGAGCTTCGGCGCCCGTCAAGCGCTTCGCGAAGGCCCGCGCATCGTCTGGACGGCCGAAGGGCCGGACGGGGAACGGTACGCCGCCTTATTCAATACCGGCGAAGAGCCTGTTGTCGTATCCGTATCGCTGGCTGAGTTGGGGATGAACGGCTCTGCTGCGCAAGGCAAGGAGCTGTGGAGCGGCCGCGAGACCGGCTTGTTGGAAGGCGAACTCTCCGCGGAGGTTCAGCCGCATGGAGCCGCTCTCTTCAGGCTAGAAGGATAGCATCGGCTAATCGTCTACAAGGTTTGCCCGCTATCTACCGTAATGATCTGTCCTGTCATTGCTTCTTGTTCCAATGCCGCGCAGATCAATTGAGCAATGTCGTCAGGGGATGCTATTCTCTGCAGAAGCAGGCTGGGCGCGAGCAACTTCATTCGCTCTTCTTGTCCAGCCCACCATCTGGTTGCGACGGCCCCGGGCACCACGCAATTAACGCTAATCTCCGGCGCTAATGCGTGGGCCAAGGATCTTGTAAGGCCGTGAACGGCAGCTTTGGATACGGCATATGGAAGCGAGGAGCCCACGCCTGTCTGTCCGGCAATGCTGCCTACGTTCACGATCGCTCCCTGTCCGCTCTGCTTCATGAAGGGGGCGACGGCTCGCGCGCAGAAGAACATCCCTTTGACATTAACGGCGAATAGCTCATCCCACACTTCCTCCACAGCCAGATCAAGGTCGTCCATCGGTATATGGCTGGTGATGCTGGCATTGTTGACAAGCAGATCTACGGTGCCATACAGCTGCGCAGCAGCCTGAACCATAGCGCGAACTTCATCATCCTGCGACACATCCGCACGTATGGCAGTGGCTTGCCCACCACCGTTAACGATCAGTTGAACGGTCTCTTCCGCGTCCGTTCGAGAGCGAGAATAGTTGACGATTACCGTTGCTCCTCTCTTCGCCAGCAATAGGCTGGTTGCCCTGCCAATTCCCGTTCCGCCTCCCGTAACAAGCGCAACTTTGTTTTTAAGTTCCATCTCTCATCCACCCTTCATTTCTCTTTTGCACAGACCTATTGTAGTCGGTTTTTACAATTATGTATAATTAAACTATTTGAAGGGAGCGTTCATAAAAAATGATAGGGGGGGCGGGGAGAGAATGAATCCTTTGGATCATCAACTCAACCATTATGGACTGATTGATCGATATAGCCTCAAAGGGATCAGAACATTAATCAATGGGCTTCATAATTACAGCTTCCCGCTCTATTGGGGATTACTAGAACCGCGCATCTTCGATGAATAGTGAAAGAAAGTTGTTCGTTGTCCCCATACTCCCCCTAGGATTCTACTAATACAATTCAGAGTAGAGTGCGCCTGGGGGAGTGAAGCAGCAATGAGTATAGATAATCAGACATTTGTCGTGAATGGAAACACCGCCTTCATTAGCCGAGTCGATCAGACATCGGCTATTCGTCATGTATGGGACATGCTGCTGAGAGATCATGCGTCGGTCTTCGGGCAGGCTCCTAGTTCAGCGCCTTCCGCGGGGCGTACGTCGGTTATTGTCCGATACGCGGAGCCGAGCGACAACTGCCCGTCCTGGCCGGAGGCATTCTGCTTCCGCTATGATCGCGCTGAAGACGGCCTTCGTCTGCATATTGTCGCCAGGGACGAACTGGGTCTCATGTACGGCATGCTTCATTACAGCCGATATATGCTGGGCGTCGATCCGTTCTGGTTCTGGGCGGATCTGCCGCCCAAGCGGCGGGACATCATCGAGTTCCCGGCGGAAGACTTCGATTCGACTCAGCCGAAGGTTCGCTACCGAGGCTGGTTCGTCAATGACGAAGTCTGCTTGATCGGCTGGAAGGATGAATATCCGCCGACCCGAGAGGTGTGGCTGCCGGTGTTTGAGGCGCTGCTGCGCTGTGGGGGCAATATGGTTATTCCGGGCACCGACCTGCCCAAGACGGGCGTTCATGCCAAGCTGGCCGCGGAGATGGGATTATGGCTTACGCATCACCATGCCGAGCCGCTCGGCGCCGAGATGTTCCTGCGCGCATATCCGGGCAAGAACGCCAGCTACAAGGAGCATCCCGATCTCTTCGAACGGCTGTGGCGGGAGGCGATCGAGAAGCAGAAGAACGACCGCATCGTATGGGTGCTCTCCTTCCGCGGGCAGGGAGATAAACCGTTCTGGGAGAACGATCCGGAGTTCGATACGCCAGCCCGCCGCGGCTCGCTGATCTCTAAGGTCGTCCGCAAGCAGTACAACATGATCCGGGAATCGGTAGCTAACCCGGTCTGCTGCATGGCCATGTATGGCGAGATTGCCGAGTTGTACAGGGACGGCTACATCGAAGTGCCGGACGGCGTCATTAAAGTTTGGGCCGACAACGGCTACGGCAAGATGGTCTCTCGCCGCCACGGCAATCTGAATCTGCGCGCGCCGGCGCTGCCGCCGAAGGGTGACACGGGCAGGAACGGCATCTATTATCATGTGACGTTCCACGATCTGCAGGCGTCCAACCACCTGACATTATTCCCGTCTCCTCCGGAGCTGATCGCTGAAGAGATCGGAGCGGCATTCGAGGCGGGTGCATCGGAATATGTGCTGCTTAATTGCGGCAACATTCGCCCCCACCTGTCTACGCTGGATCTCGTGGCCGAGCTATGGCAGAGAGGCTCTGCGGATCCGGCGCTCCATCTGGCCGATTACGCCGGCAGAATGTTCCTGCAACAGGAAGCCGGGGCGATCGCTGCCCTGTTCCGGCGCTATGCCGAGTGCACGATCAAGTACGGCCCGAATCCGGACGACCGGGCAGGCGAAGAGTTCTACCACCACCCGGCTCGGCAGATCGTCGGGCACTGGCTGCAGGGCCGAATCGCCAAGACGGACGAGCGGCTGCTATGGGCAACGGGAGACCGCCCGTTCCTTGAACAAGTGCGTTGGTTCGAGCAGAGAGGAGCGGAAGCGATTGCCCCTTGGGAGGAGTTGGAACGAAGCACCTTAGCTGTGATGGCGCGTCTGCCCGAATGGGCTGGAAGGAGACTGGCGGATCAACTGCTGCTTCCTATACGGCTTCACTTGTCCGGCAGCCGGGGACTGAAGGCGCTGGGCCGAGCATTTGAAGCCTACACGGAGGGACGCTTCGCGCTCGCCTTCGTTCATGCCTCCGAAGCCGTCTGGCGGTACCAGGAAGGACAAGCGGCGCTGCGGGAGGCGGAGCATGGCAAGTGGGAACGCTTCTTCCGGGCCGACTGGCTGACCAATATCGCCAATACGATCGACCATATGGACACGCTGCGACGCTTCCTGCGCATGCACGGCGATAGTCCGGATATGTTCTTATGGTACAAGGAGTACCTCATGCCGGAGACGGAGAAGCACATTTATCTCGAGAATACGCATCGTAATCCGCTGTCTGATGATCGGCTGGCAACGATGCTGCGTGAATTGTTCGAGCGGGAGACGCCTCGCTTGTTTGTTTGATACTGAAAGAAATACATTCATTGCTCATCTTATCGGCGGTATCCCGCGCTTGTATACTGTTAATAGATCGATATTGGAATAGAGAGACAGGAGTGGGCAACATGTCAAAACCGGCGTACCGTAGAAAACGATGGGATTCGCCTGTCGCGGGCTATTTGTTCCTGTCGCCGTGGCTGATTGGATTCCTCCTTCTAACGTTGGGGCCGATCTGCATGTCATTTTACTATTCGTTGACTGATTATTCGCTCCTGGCAGCTCCCCATTGGACTGGCTGGGCCAACTATCACCGAATCTTCATGGAAGATGACACCTTTCCCAAGACGTTAAAGATTACGTTCGTATTCGTGCTTCTAACCGTTCCGCTGCGGCTCGTCTTCGCGCTATTGATCGCGATGCTGCTGAACCGCAACGTCAAGGGAATGTCCTTCTATCGGACGATGGTCTACTTCCCTTCCCTGATCGGAACGAGCATCGCAGTGTCGATTCTGTGGAAGAACATCTTCGGCCGCAACGGCTTTATCAACGACGTATTAGGCTTCTTCGGAATTGAAGGCAAATCGTGGATCTCCGATCCGCATTACGCGCTGTACACGCTGATCTTGATGATGGTCTGGCAATTCGGTTCCTCGATGATCATCTTCTTGGCTGGACTCAAGCAGATCTCCAGAGATCTGTACGAAGCTTCTTCCGTTGACGGAGCGGGCAAGGTCAGGCAGTTCATTACCATCACGCTGCCGCTGCTGTCCCCGATCATTCTATTTAATACCGTGCAGACTACGATCAACTCGTTCCAGATGTTCACGCAGGCGTTCGTCGTCACGAACGGCGGACCTGTTCATTCAACCTACGTTTACGTCATGTACTTGTACGAGACAGCCTTCACGAAGTATCAGATGGGCTACGCCTCCGCGCTGGCTTGGGTGCTTCTCGTCATGATCGGACTGGTGACGGCTCTGCTGTTCTGGTCTTCCCGTTACTGGGTCTTCTACGAATCGCAAGGAGGGAGACGATAATGCCAGCGAAGCGCCTCGTCAATCATACGATTCTGCTGCTGATCAGCCTGCTCATGATGTATCCGGTATTCTGGTGGCTTGGAGCATCGCTTAAGAGCAATGCCGATATGAGCTCGGCTGCCTTATTCTCCAAGACGCTGCATTGGAGCAACTTCTCTGAAGGCTGGAACGCGGTGCCTAATTACAGCTTCACGCACTTCTATGCCAACACATTCGAACTGATTATCGGCGTGCTGTTCACAAGTATTGTCTCCTGCAGCTTGGTCGCCTTCGCCTTCGCTCGTCTAGACTTTCCGCTGCGCAATGTCTGGTTCGGCATTATGCTGGTGACGCTCATGCTGCCGACGCAGGTGACCATCGTGCCGCAGTACGTCATGTTCAACAAGCTGCATTGGGTTAACACGTATCTGCCGTTCTATATTCCGCACCTGTTGGCAGGCGGGATCGGAGGGCCGTTCTTCATCTATCTCATGGTCCAATTCATCCGCTCGGTGCCGAAGGAATTGGACGAATCGGCCAAGATGGACGGATGCTCGTGGTTCGGCATTTACTGGCGGATCATGCTGCCTCTGATCAAGCCGGCGCTCGTCACGGTAGGCATCTACTGCTTCCTGTGGAACTGGGACGACTTCTTCGGTCAGATGCTGTACATTAACTCAGTCGGCAAATATACGATTAACCTGGCGCTCAAGCTCTTCATTGATTCGCAAGGCTCTGTTCCATGGGGGCAGCTGCTGGCCATGTCGCTTCTCTCGATCGTGCCAGCCGTCGTCATCTTCTTCCTGGCACAGCGGCATTTTGTCGAAGGAATTGCCGCCGGAGCGCTAAAAGGGTAGAATAAATCGAAATTAGTGTTTTAAGCTGCGGATATTTTCGCAGCTTTCTTTGCATGACGGGGGAGATCAACATGTTACGCAACCCATTCAAATCGCTGCGGATCGACTTTGTCTTCTTTTTCGGCTTTGCGTTTATTGTTGCCCTGCTAGTCGGTCTGTTCGTGTACACCAGCTACACGAGCAGCTCCCGAGAGGTTGCTTCAAGCACCTCCTTCTATCAACAGAAGCTGCTGAACGAGCTGAACAAGAAGCTGAACACGAATCTAGTCAGCATCGAACAGAGCTCGATCACCGCATCCAAGAATTTCGATATCGTCATCTCCCGAATGCCCGGAGACGATTCCTACGACCGGGTTCGCGCGCAGGCGGAGATTCGCTCCCAGCTGAACAATTACGTATTCGGCACGCCGATCTTGCAGTCGATTCATGTCTATTCCAATCTTCCGGCGAGCTACAGCGTTCAGGAATACGTGCAGTTCCTATCCATGGACCAGATTCCGAAGGAGAGTTGGTACCCGGATATCGAGAAGACGGATTACGCTTGGCTAAGCGAGCATTCGATCAAGACCAACAGCGGAGATACGCCGGTCATCAGCTTCGCTCGCAAAGTATACAACAATCTCAACCAGTATTACGCCCTAATCGTGCTCAACATTAAAGTTCCCGTCTTCCAATCGCTGATCAAGGCGGATGACACAGATGCTAGTGTCGCCCTGCTGGATGAGACGGGCAAGCTGATTACCCAGACGTCTAACAGTTCGTTCACACAGGCTTATCTGGACAGCATGATGGCGAAGATCGCGGCGCAGCCGAGCGGTTCGGACCGCAGGGGGGACGAGTTCCTCGTCTGGTCTAAGTCGATGGATTCGAAGTGGACGCTGCTCGAACGTTCCTCCTGGAAGGACATGACGAGAAGCAGCATGGAGACGACTCGGCTGTTCCTTCTGCTGGGACTGCTCGCGATCTTGATGATTATTCTGCTCGGCATGTTCCTGGCTCGCCAATTTATAAAGCCGATCGGCCTGCTGCTGAAGGCGATGAATCAATTCCCTAATCATAAAGGCGTCGTGCTCCCGGATGATTACAAGAATGAATTCGGCCGTCTGTTCCAAGGCTATCACAAGCTGACCGGAAGAATCGAAGAGCTGTACGCCAATCTGGAAGTGCAATACGAGCGCAGGCGACATGCGGAGCTCAAAAGTCTGCAGATGATGATAAACCCTCATTTTCTATACAACTCGCTAGATCAGGTCAACTGGGTCGCTATCGAAGAAGGCCAATCCCGCATCAGTAGAATGCTGTCTCTGCTCGGACAGATGTTCCGCCTTGCGCTCACGAATACAGACAGTCTCGTACCGGTCAGCGAAGAGGTTGCGCATATCGAATGCTATCTTCAGTTCCAACAGATTCGATGGGAAGATGACCTTGTCTACCAGGTTGACTTGACGGAAGAAGCCAGAAGGCTGCTCATGCCCAAGATTATTTTGCAGCCGTTCATTGAGAACGCTTTCGTTCACGGCTTCCATGGCAAACGATCGGCGAGGCTCGTCGTGACGATTCGCCCCGCCGGGAACCAGTTGGAGATAATTATTGCAGACGATGGACGCCGCATCGGGCTGAGTCATATGGCGCCTAAGGATACCAAGAGCGGCGGAGGTTACGGGCTTCGCAATGTCCAAGAGCGGATCGATGCGCTGTTCGGGCCGGCGTACGGCTTCGAATTGTCCGATTCGAATATGGGGGGCACGCAAGCCGTCATTCGTCTGCCGATCATCCTGGAAAGCCCGCACACCTAAGGAGGACATGCTGATGTGGAAAATTGCCATAGTGGACGATGATTTTCAAGTGCTGCGCGGCCTTCGCAGGGCGATTCCGTGGGAAGAGCTGGAGGCGGAGTTCGTCGGCGATGCGATCAACGGAGAAGAGGGCATTCGGTTAATTGAAGCCGCCAATCCGGATATCATCATCACGGATATTTACATGCCTCATATGAGCGGCATCGAGATGATCGAGCAACTGAGGAGGAATCACTTTCCTGGGCGGTTCATCATTCTAAGCGGCTATAACGACTTCGAATTCGCCCGTACCGCCATTCGGCTTGGCGTCGAGGATTATTTGACGAAGCCAGGCACGGTTGAGCAGATCCGCGATGTGCTGACGAATACGATTGCCAAGCTGGAAGCGTCCTATCTGCAAAATATTGAACAGAATGAGCTCGCCAGCCGCAACGAGTCGCTTGATGGGATGACGAGTGAGGAATGGCTGGCGGCTGTCGTCTCCGGACAGCCGATGGTAACCGATCTTCCCGGTTCGAAGAAGGCGTGGAACGACAAGAGCCATCAGGTCATTGTGCTCGAAGCGGTTCGTACCGAACGGCTTCGGGGCGTATCCATCGCCGATTGGAACTTGTTCCAGTTCGCTATCGCCAATATTGCGATTGAGATTATGGGACAGGAAGGGTTCGACGCGGACTTCGTGTGGCTGTTCGGGAATTACGCGGCTATTATCATGCACGAAGATCTGAAGATTCCTCATGAGACTGCTAGAACGCAAGCAGATGCATTGGGAAGATTGTTAGTGGAGAGCATTCGCAAATACATTGGCTTGGAGCTGCGATATGGCCTTGGCGATGTCCGCTCCAGCTGGCAGGATATCAAATTATCAGCCGATCAAGCGCTTCAATCGCTATTTGCCATGGCGGAAGCCGAGGAGAATCCCGCTGCCAGCACGCCAGGCAAGCCGGCCGCTGTCGCCTCGGCAGGTTCCGCTATGGGCAATTCGGGCAATCCGAAGCATAAGAAGGCCGTGGACTTCATGATTCGATATATCCATGAGCACTATGCAGAGGATCTGACGCTGGAGGAATTCGCCAAGCAGCTGTATATTTCGAAGAACTATTTAAACCAATTGTTCAAAAAGGTGACTGGCGAGACGCTCACCAACTACATTATTCGGGTACGCATCGAGAAGGCGAAGTCGCTGCTGTTCGAGGGCAACCATCTGATCTATGAGGTCGCCGAGATGGTCGGATATCAGAATGTTCCTTACTTCACCACCCTGTTCAAGAAGTACTGCGGGGTTACTCCCAGCGAATTGACCCGCCGTCAGATCAAACAGTAGTGGATTGTGAAAGTTTTGCGTTCAGTGCTCATCTATACTGTCATAGAGCCCGATGCTAGTATGATCATGCAAGCAAAATCTAGTAGGGGGTATACAGCAATGGCATTCGTAGCTAGAAAGTGGTCTGTGGCATTAGCATTAACGATGCTCGCCGGCGTAATGGCGGCATGCGGCAGCAATTCGAACGATGGTAATGGCGCCTCCAGCGCTTCTCCTTCGTCTCCTGCTTCCTCTTCCGCATCGTCTTCCGCATCGCCCGCCGCTTCATCTTCCGAACCGGTGAAGCTGACAATCGCCTGGTGGGGCTCGCAGGAGCGCCATGACGCGACACAGAAGGCACTTGAGCAGTATACAGCGCTTCATCCGAACGTTACCTTCGAGACACAGTTCTCTGGATGGGACGGCTACTTCGACAAGCTGGCTGTGCAATACTCCGCAGGGAGCGCGCCCGATATCATCCAGATGGACGCAGCTTACGTGAACGACTATGTCGGCCGCGGCCTGCTGGCAGACATCGGAAGCATCAATACCGCCGACGTCGATCCGTCCTTGATCGCATCCGGCAAGGTGAACGGAACGTTGTACGCGATGCCGCTCGGCGTAGCCGCGCTCGGCATGGTATACGATAAGACCGTCGTAGACAAATTGGGCCTGACGCCTCCGAGCTTCGAATGGACTTGGGACGATTACTTCGCCTTCGGCGAAGCTGCTAAAGCCAAGCTTGGCAAGGATAAATACGTGTTCGAAGACCAATCGGCTGACTTGGTCGACTACACGGCTTACCAATACAGCATGGGCAAAGGTTATATCTACAACGATCAAGGCAAGCTGGCCATCGACAAGGACACTTGGCTCCAATACATGACGAAGATGAGCGAGCTCCGTGACAAAGGCATTCTGACGCCGGCCGACCTCACCGCGACGGATAAGGAGCTCGACCCGCAGCTTGATAACGTTGTCAATGGCAACGCGATTGCACGACATCTGTTCTCCAACCAAGTAGGCGCTATCGATGCGCTTAAGCCAGACACCTACGGTTATGCGGCATTGCCGAAAGGCACGGAAGCCGGCGGCTGGCTGAAGCCGGGCATGTTCTGGAGCGTCAACGCTCAATCCAAGCATACCGAAGAAGCTAAGGCCTTCATCGATTGGTTCATCAACGACGTGGATGCAGGCAAGACGCTGGGGTTGACCCGCGGTACGCCGGTATCGAGCAAGGTTGTTGAAGCTTTGACACCGAACTTCAGCGAAGCGGATAAGACGAGCATCGACTTCATTAACAAAGTGGCTCCGGACGCTCAGCAATTCATTAATGATCCGCAAGGCTGGGGCAACTTCAAGAACGAATACAAGACGATCGTCGAAGAGATTCAGTTCGGCCAGACGACGCCGGAGCAGGCGTACGACAAGCTGATGAAGAAAGCCGCGGAATTCGAAGCGGCAGCAGCCCAGTAAAACCTCATAAAGAGTAACACCAGTGCAGGCGACAATCAGATGCTGATTTGTCGCCTGCTTTGCTTATCAAGGAGGTGATTCTATAGATAAAGCCATAATCTTAATGTCGTCTGGTGTAACCGCTTTCTAATCTTGATTTAGAGCGAGGAGGAGAATGATGGAGATCAAGAAATGGGGAATTGCCGTACTTGCATCCGTATTCGTAGTACCGGTTCTCTTGTTCGGAGGCGATCAATCTGCACAGGCAGCGGATACGCCGCCCAATCCAATTGACAAGCCAGGATGGGTACTGACGAAGAATGATGAGTTTAACGGTTCTACGTTGGATACCAACTTATGGGTGCCCCGATATCTGGGATTCCGAACGTCAACCGATCGAGGCAATGCTGAATACACATTCCGCGATGGCAGCCTAGTCCTGCAGGTGAATAGCAACACGCCTAATTATTTCGCCAGCGGAGATCAAATGAAAGTCTCCAGCATCCAAACCGCACAAGGAGATTTCCATCAAGCATCTTATGTCAAAGATCATAACGAGCCGTATGTTAGCCATTTCTCTCAGAAGTACGGCTATTTCGAGATCCGGGCCAAAGGCCAATCGGATCGGTCGGGACATGCCGCATTCTGGATGAATACGGATGATCCCAGCATTTATCAACAGTCTTCCAGAAATACTACGGAACAGCTGGAGATCGATATATTCGAGAACTTTAGACGAGACCAGTATCGATTCAACCTCTACAACCCTGCCAATTCCGGAGTTGGCAATACTAATGGCGGAACCTATGCGTTCGACTTCTCGGAGGACTACCATATCTATGCGATGGAGTGGTCCCCCGAATACGTAAGATATTATGTAGATAATCAACTGGTTAAACAACTGGATGGAACCAATGTCGTAGACAAGCCGATGTTCGTCTATTTATCTCTTTACGTTAATACCTGGGGAGGAGACTCTTCGCCAACTTATCCTGCTGAATTCGCCATCGATTACTTCAGAGCCTATCAGAAAGCCGAGTCGGCAGATGGGGTTATCTACCAAGCGGAAGATTTGCCGACGACTTTATCTTCTGGCGTATCGAAGGAGACGTGGAACGATGGAGCGAGCGGCGGGGGATGGGTGAAGATTCTCTCCGATTCCACGGGCGACTACGTTGACTTTACGGCGAATGTCCCTTCCTCAGGCGAGTATAATGTCATTACCGGTTACCGAAGCGCAACGACCAGAGGCACCGCCCAGTTATCCATCAACGGGCAAGATCACGGCTCGCCAATCGATATGTATGGTTCCACGGCCGTATTCAAGGAAGCATCGACGACTGTTAATTTCGGTTCTGCCGGCAACAAGACATTCCGATACCGAGTTACGGGCAAAAATTCGAGCAGCACGGGTTATCAGCTTGGGATCGATTATATTAAACTTGTTCCAGCAAACAATGGCATTGTAAACGGCGCTACTTACAAAATTAAAAATTTGGCCACCGGCAAGTATTTGGACAGCGGCTCCGATGGTTTGGTCGAACTCGCTTCGAACACGATCTATGACGACCAAGATTGGATCGTAACCCAAGATTCATCTGGCTATTGGACGATTAAGAATGCCAGAACGGGACGTTATTATTTAGATACCGATAGCACGAACAATAGGGTCATCTGGAATTCGGGCGAGATTATCAACGATTCCTTATGGAGTCTTGAATCGGCCTCAGGCGGCTTCCGCGTGAAGAATAAATATTCAGGGAGAGCCTATATGTATGGTAACACTGCCAATGAAGTGAAGTGGAATACGGGATCTGCGGATTCAAACACGATCTGGGTGTTCGAGAAGAAATAGTGTAATTGCGATAAAGACCTGGGGCTATTGCTGCCCCAGGTTTTACTTTTTTTGCCCGCAGCTGAACTGGAAGATTTCACCTGTGGGTGATCGCGTTACCATATGAGATAATGGAACGCGAATATACATATAGAGGGGAGCCTATGATACTTTCTCACCCTATTATCGCTCTGAGGTGACGCTGTGTATCGCCAATAAGGCTGCGGCGGTTGGCACCTATCGGGTCATTATCTGGGAATGTCGGCGGTCCTGGTTCGGCATGCCGATGAAGTGGAGCCTTCCGGGGAGCAAGATTGCGGGCTATTGGATGAACCGCTCCTACGAGCAGGCGGCGTCAGAATTGGAGGCTCGAATCCGCGCCTTCCTTCACCTACCCGTCTAACGCTTCGAGCGACACTCGCGACCGACCAGGCTGCGAGTTTTTTTCTTTCCGTAGACCCATTTACGATATCTGTATATGTGCTATCATAGTAAATATTGCCTAATAATTGACTAGTTTCAAGCCCAATAGTCCTATTATTTCGAACCCGTCATAGGGGGTTGAAGAATTGAGAAAGCTGCACATTGAGTCAGCCTATAATTAAACGCAAGGTCGTCCTTCCGGACCTCGGAAGAGCATATCAGAAGGTATTCGGGGATATTATCTCCGATTTGACGCCAGCCAAAGATTTGATGTTTAATCTAGCCAGCATGAACGTGAAGGATGAATATCTGTTCCAGCATGCCGTCGATGTAGCGGTCCTCTCGGGAATCGTCGGGATCGCGAAAGGCTATAACCGGAATCAATTAACCGAACTGGGCGTTGGAGCTCTTCTCTGCGACATCGAAATGACGACGGTAGCAGATGATTTATGGAAGCGAGAAGGCTCGTTAACGCTGGAACAGAAAGATCTTATCCAGAAGCATACTATTGAAGGCTTCGAGATCTTGCGCAAGCAGCACGACATCTCGCTGCTATCCGCTCATTGCGCTCTGCAGCATCATGAGAGATTCGACGGCTCCGGGTATCCCCGGGGTCTCCGCGGCAAGGAGATTCATGAATATGCCCAGATCGCAGCGATTGCTGATGTATACTGCGCGCTGACGTCTGCCAGGGCCTATCTCTTCGCCAATGGGAATCAGTGGTTCGACGTGAATCTGATCAAGATTTTCTGCAACCATATCGCTGTATTTCCAGTGGCTGCCACCGTATTGTTGAACACGGGGCAGGTGGGCGTCGTATCCTCGGTGAATCCAGACGCATCGCACAGGCCATTCGTACGGATTGTTAAGGAATCCAATGGCGAGCCGCCGGCAGCCGCTTATGAGATCGATCTTCGGAAGCAAATGAACCTCACGATCGTCAAGGAACTCTAATTCACAACGAGAGAGAAGGAGCAGGATGGAAGAATGCCCAGAATCTTAAAACCGATCTTAGCCGTTCCCTTTACATTACTCTTCATATTCGCTTTAGCCATCCTCCCTCACTTGTTCCAGCTGAACGGAGGCGGCGGTCTCCATCTGGATTGGTCCGGCAGCATGTCCAGCGTGAAGGATTACTTCGCCGGCATCGGAACGGGAGAGTCGTTCCGATTCATCTCGGGAAGGAAGGAGCTGTCCTTCTGGGAGCAGATCGGCGGTTACTTCCGCACCTCATTGTTCTACATTGCAATCGGAGCGCTTGCGGGGACGACCATCGGCATCTTGGTCGGCATCTACTTCTCGCTGTCACGCGCGGCCTGGCTTAAGCGTGGAGTTGACCTGGCGGCTTCGATACCCGACTTCGTCCTCATTATCTTGCTGCAATCGCTAGTGATCTTCGTGGGCAAGAGTACGGGCGTGTTCGTCTTTAAGTTCGCCAGCATCTCTTCCAAGGATCCCGCGATTGCGCTGCCCTTGATCTCCTCGATTATTATACCAGCCAGCTACATGATCCGAAGCGTGGCGCTGCAGATGAAGCTGACGATGACGGAGGATTATATTAATGTGGCGAAGTCTCGCGGATTCAGCAAGCCGCACATCGTGTTCTTCCACGCGCTGCCCAATGTTCTTCCGTTTATCAAGACGGATATCAACAAGCTGTTAGGCATTCTGATCGGCAATATGTTCATCGTGGAATTCCTCTATAACTTGCGGGGCGTCACGAAGCTGCTGTTCACGGACACCTTCTCCAATAATGGGTATCAGTACGCGCTTGCCGTTAACGGGCTGCTTGCGCTGGTTATCGTCTACACGGTGGTATACGTTCTGCTAAGAATCTATCTATGGGGATGGGAGAAGGTGTTCAGCCGATGAACAAGACTTTAGCGATTGGACTTGCGATAACGGCGATACTGTTCGCGGCGGCTCTGTTCGGCCAATGGCTCGCCCCTTATGATCTGCACCATCAATTGAAGATCGACTACATTCTGGATGACTCGGGCAAAGGTTATCTGATCGCGCCGCCTAGCCCGCCGGGATCCGATTATCCGCTAGGTACCGACAAGGATGGCTACGACTTATTGACCAAGCTTCTGAATGGAGCCAGGTATACCGTCCTCCTCTCAATCGGCATTGCCTTGGCCCGAATCTTCATCGGCGGCTCACTGGGCATGTTCATGGGTTATTACGGGAAGCAAACCGTGAAGCCCGCTTCAGGATCCTCCTCGTGGAATATGCTGAACGGAATTCCGGTATTCATCATCTCCTGGTTCGTGCTGCGAGGCATCACCACTAATTCAAGCCTCTCGCCGCTGTCGCTATCGCTACTCACTGGTGTGGTGCTTACCGCTGTCGGAATTCCCTCCGTCGTCTCTTCGGTGAAGGGGAAGACTCAGGTCATTCGTGACAGGCAGTTCGTCCAAGCGGCCCAATCGCTTGGAGCGGGGCATTGGAAGATCGTGCGCTCCCATCTGTTCCCTCATCTGAAGGAGAACCTGCTCGTTCTGATCGTCCAAGAAGTCATTCTGGTGCTGGCGTTGTTCGGGCAGCTCGGGATCTTCAATATCTTCGTCGGCGGCACGACAATGTACTTCGATATGCTCGAGTATCACAGCCGCACGAACGAATGGGGCGGACTGATCGCGCAATGGAGAGATCTTAAGGGCATCTATCCGTGGATCTTCTACTATCCGCTCGCCGCTTATATTCTGCTGATCATGGGGCTTCACTTCATTGCCCATGGCCTCGAAGCGATGTACAAGAAGAGATACGCGAAGTTCTCTCATTTATAAAGCTGCGAATCAGGCCTGTGATCCGGCCTGATTTTTTTGCGTGTACGCTTAAAGATGCCGCACCTCTCTCTGCAAAATGCAGCGGTTCGGACACGCCCAGACATGATATGATTAAATATCAGACTCTCTCGACAAGGGGCGAACGGAACATTGGGCAAATGGAGGCACAGCATCTTACCGTTCTAAGTGCCATTCTGATCTGCCTGGCGGTCTTGGTCCTCATGGGGGCATGGTTCTCCCGGCGGCTCAGGCGCCGCCCCGGGTCCGGTTAACTTCCGCATCCGCAACCAGACAGCAGACGGGAGATATACGCTGAACTATCGATCGACAGACCATGC
This sequence comes from Cohnella lubricantis, assembly GCF_014212015.1. Lineage (GTDB taxonomy): Bacteria > Bacillota > Bacilli > Paenibacillales > Paenibacillaceae > Cohnella > Cohnella lubricantis. The sequence continues at coordinate 42,786 of NZ_JACJVN010000024.1, forward strand.
AGGCAATGCGGAGGCGATTCAATCCATCCCGTTCAAGCTGGATACGACCGCGCCCACAATATCGGTGGCAGGTCTAGTTTACGGCGCGTTCGAGGATTCCTCGGATCTAACGCCAATTGTGCAATTGGAAGATGTTGGTTCCGGTATCGATCATACGCGAACAATCCTCACGCTGGATGGGACCAGCCTGGAGCTCGGCGCGGCCATACCGCTGTATGCGCTGCCTCTCGGTTCGCATACGCTTATCGTGACAACTAGCGATATGGCGGGGAATACGAGCAGCCGGACGATTCTGTTCGAGACGCAGACCGGCATCCCCTCGCTGAAGGCGTTGATCGATCGCTTCCGCAATGCGGGATGGATCGACAACAACGGCATAGCCAACAGCTTGCGAAGCAAATTGAAGGCGAATCAATTGGCTGCTTTCGTCCATGAGGTCGAAGCTCAAAGAGGCAAGCACATTGCCGATCAGGCTGCCGATTACTTGCTTCGGGACGCTGAATTCTTGTTGTCTAACTAATGGATTAATATATAATTAATGGTATAACCGAAGCCGGCACCAGAAGCTGATTTCTGTGCCGGCTTCACGATTATCTGTGGCAGGTGGAGAATAATTGCAACAACGACAATCCTTTCGAATTGCGGACCGATTCTATTTAAATGATCAACCGATTCAAATCATTTCGGGCGCCATTCATTATTTCCGGGTCGTGCCGGAATATTGGAGGGACCGTCTGGAGAAGCTCAAAGCTCTTGGCTGCAATGCCGTAGAGACATATGTGCCATGGAATCTGCACGAACCGAGGGAAGGCCGGTACCAATTCACCGGTATGCTCGATTTGAGGAAGTTCGTTCGGACCGCAGGGGAATTGGGCTTGTATGTGATCTTAAGGCCTTCCCCTTATATTTGCGCCGAATGGGAATTCGGCGGACTTCCATATTGGCTTCTCAAGCATTCCGGCATGAAGCTCCGCTTTAGCGGCAATCCCTTCCTGGATTATGCGGACCGATATTTCGCGCGCTTATTCCAAGAAGTGAACGATCTGCAGATCACCTGCGGCGGACCGATTCTATTGATGCAAGTGGAGAATGAGTACGGAGCGTACAGCAACGATAAGGCTTACCTGTATGCTATAGCCGAGATGATGAGGACGCACGGCGTAACCGTACCTCTGGTTACTTCCGATGGGCCTTGGCATGATTATCTGGATAATGGTTCGATTCCGGATACCGCGTTGCCTACCATTAACTGCGGGTCCAACATCAAGGAACATTTTGCGAAGCTGAGAAGCCTTCATGGAGAAGCCAAACCGCTGATGGTGATGGAGTTCTGGATCGGATGGTTCGATGCATGGGGAGACAAGGAGCACCATACGCGCGATGCCGCCGGCTCGGCGGCGGAGCTGGCCGATATTCTGGAGGAAGGCAGCGTCAACATCTATATGTTCCACGGAGGAACCAACTTCGGTTTTACGAGCGGCGCCAATTATTACGAGCGGCTTGCGCCGGACACCACTTCCTACGATTACGACGCGCTTCTGACGGAATCCGGCGACATTACGCCCAAATACAAGGCCTTCCAGGAAGTCATCGCCCGATATGCCGAGCTTCCGCAAGTCGAATTATCGACGGTGATCCGCAAGCGCGCCTATGGAGAGATAGCGGTGAAGAAGCAGGTGTCCCTCTTCGCCGTGCTTGATCAGCTGGCTAGACCGACGGAATCGCCCTATCCGCTTCCGATGGAAGATTTAGATCAGCCTTCGGGTTACATAGTGTATATGACGGATCTAGGCAAGAGCAGGCGAATAGATGATTTCCGGCTCATTCAATGCGCCGACCGGGCCAACGTGTATCTGAATCGCAAGCACTTGTTCACCAAATACGATCTGGAGATGGAAGGCAAAGAAGCATTCGATCTAACGGAACCGGAGAACGAGCTGGCGATCCTAGTCGAGAATATGGGGCGGGTCAATTACTCGGTCAAGATGAACAATCAACACAAAGGCGTCAAAGGCGGAGTCATCGTCAACGGCGCGTTCCACAGCGGTTGGAAGCATTATGCCCTGCCGCTCGACAATCTGGAGCAATTGGATTTCTCCCGAGGGTATGCCGAGGGTACGCCGGCTTTTTACTTATTCGAGCTGGAAGTGGACGAACCGGCCGATACTTTTCTCGATTTTACCGACTGGGGGAAAGGAGCCGCTTTCGTGAACGGCTTTAATCTGGGCCGATTCTGGGAGATTGGGCCGCAGCGCAGGCTGTACGTTCCCGCCCCTTTGTTAAGGCCGGGCGTTAATCGGATTATCATGTTCGAGACGGAAGGAAGAACAAGCGGCACGATACGATTCGAGGCTTCGGCCTTATAACCTACTCAACGATAGTGACGATATTCTACTGACAAGGAGCTGCCTTAGCGATAGGGCAGCTTCATTCGTTCTCCAAATCATGGAGTTTTAGTGTATAATTTACCCAATGATGTATCAATTTATTTAATTCACTTAAATATTAAAGCGCTTTCATAATATAACCTGCCGTTTCGTGAAGGAGGGTTCCTATGACACGAATTCCGATGATGCTGCAGCTTGCACTGATACTGTTCTTGGTGATGGCCATCCCGACGGGCATCCTGTCTTGGTATAGCGGCTCGCAGATGCTGCGCAATTCAGAGGAAGCGATCGCGGAATCCTCGCTTGCGGGGCTGAACGCGAATCGAGAGCTCAACGAGAATGCGTTGAACAACTTAGCGCAGGATACAGTGCGCCTTGCCGTGACCAATATTTTCGACCGGATACGCAGCTTCGAGACTTTCGAGGAACTGAACGCGAATTACAGCAATGTGAGCAGAGCGTTAAGTATTATGCAAGAGCTGCTGAATTTGAATCATCGGGTGGATGGCGTCTATTCGACCTTCTTCTATCTCGATCATTCGGACTACGTTATCTCCACGGATAGGGGCATTACGGCGCTGGAGCGCTATGAGCCGATCGATTGGATGGAGGAGGCGCTTGCCGATCGCCAAGGGATCAGCGGGGTATGGTACCCGCGCAGGATGGCTTCGGGGGTGAACGTGGTATCGTATGTGCTGCCCTTAAGCCGTCTATCCACGACAACCCGGGGAACGATTGTCGTTAATATGAGAGAGAGCCAGATCGGCGAATACTTGCGCTCGTCGGAGCCGGGAGAGCACGGCTACTCGCTCCTGGATTCGGACGGTACGATTATCTCTCATAACGATAAGTCCTTGCTTCTCGCGAGCGTCGAAGAGCAGCCGTTCATGCAGGACATTCTGGCAGACGGAACAGCGGAGGGCTACGCGTTCCGCGAGCTTGAAGGCGAGCATCTGCTGTATACGTGGTCACGGTCGGAGCTGTTCGGCTGGTGGAATGTGAACGTCTATTCGATGGATGAGCTGATGACCAAGACCTACAGGGTGCAGCGAAGCAACATTCTGACTACCGCCGTTATTCTCCTGGCAGGGACCATTCTGACCGTCTTCCTCGCGACATGGCTGTCCAAGCCGGTTCGAGAGCTGGTGAGGACGGTCCGCGCGCACGGCCATCAGGGAGCATCGAACAAGAAGAACGAGCTGGCCTTCCTCAATGCTGCGTTCCGGCGAATGCAGGAAGAGGAGGAAGGGCTCTATAAGCTGCTGCGGGAGCGCGAACAGGATACGCGCAGCCTCGCGCTTCATCATTTGCTGCGCGGCGAAGTGACAAGCCAGATCGCGGAGATGTTCCCCGAGCGATATTACCTTGTCGCCATCGTCTCCATTGATCGGTACCGGCGGTACGTGAACAAGACGAATCCGGAGACCCGGAGCTATCATCGATACTTGCTCATCTCGCAATGCGAGAGATTGTTCCCGGTTGGGGTGAACGCCAGATCCATCTATCAGGGAGACGGCTGCTTCGCCATCGTCGTCAATTACGGACAAGAAGAATCGGATCGCGGTCTCGAGGGGATCAAGGAAGCGCTCGACCTGATCCGGGATCAGGCTGCAGGATTGCTCGGGCATTCGGTGACGATCGGTGTCAGCCGAGAAGCCGAAGCGAGCTCCATGGTCTCGGAGCGGGCGGTGGAAGCGATGGAGGTCATTAAGCACCGCATGATCGAAGGAAGCGGAGGCATTACCTTCTGGCGCCAGGAAGCCGATCGCAGCAAGAAATACATCTATCCGGCGAACAGCGAGAGGCGCATGCTGAACTTTCTGGATGCCGGCGATCTGGGCAGCATTGTCAAGGAACTGGCGATGATTCGGCAGGAGATTCAATCGGTCGAGTATATCTCCTACGATAATATTATGTTTATCTACAATCAATTGGTGGGCGTCACCATCAAGCATCTGCGGGAGAGCAATATTAGCACGGCCCATATCTTCGCGGGACGCGGGAATATCTATTCCACCATTGCGGCCATCGATACGTTGGACGAACTGGAAGAATATCTGCGCGAGTTCTTCGGCGAGATCATTCAATACCTGGCGCGCAACCCGAGCGAGCTTAACTACGGCGAGCGGATTATTCGTTACCTGGAGGAGCATTATTGCGAAGACATCGTGTTCGAGCATATGGCCAAGGAGATCGGAATCAGCTATTCGTATATGCGCAAGATCGTGTACGAGCTGACCGGCAAGAGCCTAATCGACTATACGAATTCGCTGCGAATCGAGAAGGCGAAGCAGCTGTTGCTGGAGTCCAGCTTGAACATGACGCAGATTGCCTCGGAGGTCGGATACTATAACGTGCAGAGCTTTAACCGATTCTTCCGCAAGTACGAGGGCATGCCCCCTAGCAGCTACAAAGCCTCCAAGTCACGGACATCCTGACAGATCCGTTCATTTTTGTTCCTCCACATCAGAATTGATTATTTATCAAAAATGACATCCATAATCAATACTCACGATTTACTGGCTGCCGGCTGGGAAGGTATGATGCAGCCATGACCTGGCTTCGAGTCCGACGCTCAACAAGACAGGGGGAATACAAGCTGAGGGGGGTGAAAAGGTAATTTGAAAGCGCTTCATAAAAACGAGGCCGCTTTAACCGGACTCAAAGCGAACAGCCGGGGACTATCCTTCTATTTCCGGCGTGACTGGCAGCTCTATACGCTGCTTCTGATCCCGCTGTCCTTTGTGCTGGTGTTTAAGTATGCGCCTCTATCCGGACTTGTGCTCGCTTTCAAGGACTACAAGATCGCCAGAGGGTTCTGGGGGAGCGAATGGGCCGGCTTCGAAGTGTTTAACGAGATCTTCGCCAGGCACGACTTCCTCCGCGCCGTACGCAACACGCTGCTGCTCAATAGCCTTGACCTCGTCTTCAGCTTCACGATGCCTATCGTCCTAGCGCTATTGCTGAACGAGATCAAGGGGATCCGATTCAAACGCGTGAACCAGACGCTGCTCTATCTGCCTCACTTCCTGTCCTGGGTCATTATTGGCGCGATTGCTTACCAACTGCTTAGCGAAGGCAACGGGCTCGTGAATAATCTTCTGGAGCAGATGGGCATCAACCGGGTTCCGTTCCTGCAGGAAGACACCCACTGGCTGATCACCTACTTAGCCATTGGCGTCTGGCAGAGCATGGGCTGGGGGACGATCATCTATCTGGCGTCGATTAGCAGCATCAACCCGGAGATGTACGAAGCGGCCATCGTCGATGGCGCAGGCCGGTGGCGGAAGGTATGGAACGTTACGCTTCCTTCGATCCGCGTCACGATCGTGACCCTCCTGATCTTGAACCTGGGCCGAGTGATGGAAGGCTCGTTCGAGCGTGTGTACGCCTTGCAGAACAAGGCGACGACGGAGTACACCACCACCATCCCGGTGCTCGTCTACCGGTGGGGGATCGAGAGCGGGAACTTCAGCCGCGCGACCGCGCTCGGATTGTTCCAGGCCGTCATCGGCCTCGTGCTGGTGCTGCTCGCGGATCGGATCGCGAAGAGGCTCGGCGAAGACGGATTGCTCTAGTGAAGGAGGCGAACCATGAAAGCCGTTAGCGGCACTCTAACGCTGCAGCGCCGAAGGCGCTTCGATATTTGGGATGTGCTCATTCGCCTCATCCTCATCATCGCCTCACTGGCCTGCCTGCTGCCATTCGTACATGTGGCTGCCAAGTCGCTCAGCCAAGACGCCTATGTCATTGCGAACAAGGTGTATCTCTGGCCCCAAGGATTCACGCTTGATGCGTACGGCAAGATCTTTGCCGACGCGAGTATCTTAAGATCGCTGTACGTGTCGGTCCTCGTGACGGTGCTGTTCACCATTCTGGGGATGATCGTAACGACTTGCGCGGCGTATCCGCTGTCGCGCAAATCGCTCAAGGGCCGCACCGTTCTGACGTTTATCTTCATGTTCACCTTGTACTTCCATGGCGGTATCATTCCCGAATATATGCTGGTGAACAATCTGGGCTTGCTCGATACGATCTGGTCGATCATATTGCCGCCGGCGTTCAGCGCCTTCAACCTGCTCATTATGAAGACCTCGCTCTCCAGCAGCATTCCGGACAGCTTGGAAGAATCGGCGCGGATCGACGGCGCGGGACACTTCCGCATTCTGTGGAGCATCGTCCTCCCGCTCTCGAAGCCGATCATCGCGACGCTGTCTCTCTTCTATGCGGTCGGACGCTGGAATACGTATCAAGACGCTCTGTTCTACATTAAGCAGAATGTGGATATTCGGCCGCTGCAGCTGAAGCTGTATTACTTGGTTATTCAGGCAACCGAGAGCTTCCAGCTGGAGGCGACGCAGGTGCAGCTCAGCAACCCCGAGGTGCTGAAGGCGTCGTGCGTGGTATTCGCGACGCTGCCGATTCTCTGCGTCTATCCGTTCATTCAGAAGTACTTCGTTCAAGGAGTTATGTTAGGAGCCATCAAAGAATAATCTCAAGTTTGTCGAAGCGCCTTATTTAAGAATGGAAAATTCCATAATGGGGGAACAATCGATGAGCATGAAGAGAATGGGTTCCACAGTATTAGCGTTAATGATGGCAGTCGGTTTGCTGGCCGCCTGCTCGAACAGCAACAACAATTCGAACGCTAGCAGCAGCCCTAGCGAGTCGACACCGCCTGCGAGCAGCACGGCAAGCGCCAGCAGCTCTCCTAGCGACAGCGCTAGCGGCAGCTTCGCCGATTATTCGAGCGGATTCCCTGAGCGGGTGACTCTTGAGATCCCGGTCTATGAACGCGCATTCGAAGGCTGGAACGTGAGCGACAACTACTATACGCGCTGGGTTCAGCAGAACTTCGGCGACAAGTACAACATCGACGTCAAGTTCGTGCCGATCACGCGCAGCAGCGAAGTGACAGATTACGAGCAGCTGCTCGCGTCGCACAAAGCTCCGGACATCATTTTCCACTATGATATGCCTCAAGCGCTAGCCTACTACGGAGAAGATGTCATGCAAGAGCTGAATTGGGATGAGATCGCCTACTACGCTCCGACTTATTGGAAGAATATGAGCGGGACGATTGAGAAGTACGGCATCGTCGACGGCAAGAAGGTGTTCTTCTACGCCGCCCGTCCGGAGGCCGACAACTTCACGACGCTCATCCGCAAAGACTGGGTCGAGAAGGTCGGCATGAAGGTGGAGGATCTGACTTCCCTGGAGAAGTATAACGAGATGCTGGTGAAATGGAAGGAGGCCGGGCTTGGGGTCGGCGGCGGAAGCTTGCTGCAGAACAACTATACCTTCAACTACGCCTTCCGCGATTGGCCGGTCGATCCTAAATACCGCGCTCTCTATTCCGATCTCGGCGTTGCGGATCTGACGACGGCTGACACCGAGCGTTATCTTCGCAATCTGAACTACCAGTACAACAACGGACTGATTGACAAAGAATTTTATCTGCGCACCGACGACGCCAAGATCAAATCCGAATTCGTCGCGGGCAAGACCGGCACGTACGGCTTCTATCTCGCCAGCAACACCGATGTGCTCTCCGCTACGCTTACGAACAACCCGGATGCGGAATTCGCGGTGCTGCCTCCGACAGCCGGCGTTCCGGAGGGACGTCAACCGCAATCGCGCGGCTACTGGCCGTTCGGCTTAATTATGGGCATCAACTATGAGTCCTCCGCCGAGGAACGCGCCGCGGTCTGGATGTATCTCGAATGGATGAGCCAGCCGGACAATCTGTTCTTCCTGCAGAACGGCGTGGAAGGCCAGAACTACACGCTGGATGCCGAGGGACTTGCCGTGAAGGTGCCGGACTTCGCCGGCGAATCCAAGCTGTCCAATAACAACAACAAGGACTACTGGGCTCTCGTCACCGAGATGGCGCAATATCCAGACCCTGCTGTGACCCGCAAATCCTACATTCAGAACTGGGCGCCTCCGGGCTACGAGAATCTAGCGGAAGACATGCTGAAGTATTATGAGCAGACCGCGGAGTATCGCACGCCGGACGCACTGTTCAGCGTCGTGCTCGAGACGGTGAACGAGTACAAGGCGGATCTGAACTCTCTCTTCCAAGAGCTGTACGTGAAGTGCGTTCTCGCTCCTGAAGATCAGTTCGATGCCGTGTACGAGGAAGCCAAGCAGACCTATCTCGATGCGGGCTATCAAGAGATTCTCGACGAGAAGCAGAAGGCGATCGACGCAGGCCAATTCAGCTAAGGATATCGACTGCGAATAGGAGATAGAACACACTTAACAGAGCCCCTGCTCCGGCGGGGGCTTTGGATATGGAGGCATGGATTGTGAGAATTAACGCAAACGCAGCCGATTTGAAGCGTGTCATCGGAAGTGTGGTCGACTACACGCTTGACATGGATTTGACGTGGGATTGGCCATGCGGCGTCGCCTATTACGGCGTCAGCCGCGCATTCGAAGTGACGGGTGAGGAGGCCTGCCTGGAACGGATGGCCGCCTGGTGCGACGAGTACATCGAAGCGGGTTTGCCGGTATGGACGGTGAACGCGTGCGCCATGGGCCACATGCTGCTCACGCTCTATGAGCAGACGAAGGAGCAGAAGTACCTCGATCTCATCTTAAGCAAGGTGGATTACCTGCAGCATAAGGCGCTTCGCTTCGGGGATCGGGTGCTGCAGCATACGGTGTCGGCGAAGAACGACTTCCCGGAGCAGTGCTGGGCGGATACGCTGTTCATGGCCGGCTACTTCATGCTCCGCGTCGGCGTGATGCTGGGGGAGAAGCCGCTCATCGAGGACGCGCTGCACCAGTTCTATTGGCACATCAATTACTTGCAGGATGAGGATACCGGTCTCTGGTATCACGGCTACAACAACCTGACGAAGGATCATATGTCGGGCATCTATTGGGGTCGCGCTAACGCGTGGGCGGCTTATACGATGTCACGGGCGGCGAAGGGATTGCCGGAGGGCTATCTGTATCCTCCCATGATGCACATCTGGAGTTCGTTGCGCGACCAGCTTGCTGCGCTCAAGAAGCTTCAGAAGGACGATGGCCTATGGGGCACCGTGCTCGACTACCCGCCGTCTTACGGCGAGGTATCGGCGACGGCGGGCATCGCGGCGGCGATGGTCACGCAAGGCAACCCGCTGCATGCCAAATACGTGCAGAAGGCGCTGGACGGCGTGCTGGCGAATATAACGGACCGCGGCCGGGTGTTGAACGTATCCGGCGGCACGGCTGTCATGAACGATATCAACGGCTACCTTGGCATCGACAAGAAGTGGGCGCAAGGCTGGGGCCAGGGACTTGCGCTTGCGCTGCTGACGGCTGTCTTGGAGAATCAAGAACGGAATGCGGAATGAAGACGTAGCGATGAACCGAGAGCGGAATACGGAATGAACTCGCAAGTTGTTCATCACACCGGCATAGGAGGTTCGAATGGATTGAAGGACGATGATGATCTGTTGCTGCAGCTGCTCGGCGACTGGCCGGAGAGAGGCGTGACCGGCTCCGATCTGCTGCGGGAGGAACCATACGACGGATATCGCCTGCAGACGATCCTGCTGGAATTGGACGGCCAAGAACGCGCCCCCATATCGGTCGCGCTGCCATTGGAGCTCAAAGCTCCGTATCCGCTCGTAGTGTTCAACCATTCTCATGGAGGCAACTACGCGCTAGGGCGCAACGAGCTCGTTCGCGGAGCGGGTTACCTGCTGCAGCCCTCCTTCGCCAAAGCGTTGACGGATATGGGATATGCCGTCTGCTGCATGGACATGCGCGGCTTCAATGAGCGATCGGGCAAGGCGGAGAGCGAGCTGGTGAAGGAAATGCTCTGGCAAGGTCAAGTGCTGTGGGGCATGATGCTGTACGACAATCAGCGTCTGCTCGATTATATGCTGGAGCGCTCGGATATCGACGGGAGCCGCATCGCGACGATCGGGATGTCGATGGGAGGTCTAATGGCGTGGTGGCTGGGAGCGATTGACGAGCGGGTGAGAGTGGTGGTCGATATCTGCGGCCAAGTGGATGCCCATACGCTCATCGCCAAGCGAGGACTGGACCATCACGGCTTCTACTCTTACGTGCCCGGGCTGCTGAAGCACTTCACGACGCTCGACATTCAGAAGCGAATCGTTCCCCGCCCTCGGATGAGCCTCAACGGGCGGCATGACCGGCTGTGTCCAATCGAAGGCGTCGAGCTTCTGGCGAAGGGACTGCGCGAAGCCTATGCCGCAGCCGGCAGTCCCGAGCATTGGCAGTCGGTCGAGACCGGGGGCGGCCATATCGAGACGGCGGAGATGCGGGCGGCGTGGCAGAGATTTCTGGCGAGGTATTTGTAATTAACCAATCCAACTGCTCCATTTTCACCCGCAATCTAGCCTTCCTGATCTCATGATCTCTGTCAGCCACTGAGATCATGCAAGGGCGAACGCTTCCCAAGCGAATCGTGCCGGCGGAGAGTGTGTTCACCGAGCAGATGGCCAAACGCGAAGTCGACAAACGGAAATATTAGCCGTCGGAAGAAGGAACGACGATCCGCCATGTCGAACCATGCAATATCAGCATTGCATATCGTTGTTCCATCAAGGAGGCTTACTTCACTTCATATGCGTCCGATTGTTCTGGGGCTTCTGGCTTCGTTCTTCTTCTCATCAACGTTTATTCTTAATCAGGCCATGAAGCTGTCCGGCGGCAATTGGATGTACTCCGCGTCTTTGCGGTTCTTGTTCATGCTGCCTTTGCTGCTCGCGATCGTGCTGCTGCGGAGGGGCTTGCGGCCGTTGCTGTCGGATATGAAGCGGCGGCCTTTGCCTTGGTTCGGCTGGAGCTTCATCGGCTTCGGCGTCATGTACACGCCGACCTGCATCGCCGCGCAATACGAGCCGGGCTGGCTCATTGCGGGTACTTGGCAAGTGACGGTAGTGGCGGGACTGCTGCTGGCACCGTTATTCTATCGCGTCTCGCAGACGCCGGATGGTCCGGTGAAGGTGCGGGAGCGCATCCAAGGCAGAAGCTTGGCTGTGTCCTCTCTCGTTCTAGTCGGCGCGGCCACTATGCAATTCAGCCATGCGAACGGCTTCGCCGCGAGGGATCTGCTGCTCGGCGTAGTTCCCGTCTTGATTGGTGCTTTCGCTTATCCGCTAGGCAACCGCAAGATGATGGCGCTCTGCGAAGGGCGGCTCGACGCCTACCAGCGCGTACTCGGCATGACGATCGGCAGCACGCCGCTGTGGATCGTGCTGGCTGTCGCCGGCTACAGCCAAGACGGCTTGCCCAGTCCGGCGCAGGCTGGCCAAGCGCTGATCGTCGCCGTCAGCTCGGGCGTCATCGCCACCGTGCTCTTCTTCGCGGCGACGGACATGGCGCGCGGCTCGGCCGGCAAGCTGGCTGCGGTCGAGGCGACGCAGTCGGGCGAAGTTATCTTCGCTGCGACCGGAGAGCTGCTGCTGCTTCCGGTGCCGGTCCCTCCGGCGCTCTCATGGGTCGGCATGTTCATCGTCATCGCAGGGTTGACGCTGCACAGCTTGCGAACCGGCTTGCAGCAACGCGCGGCAGCGGCGTCTTCCTCGCCGAGCGGTTCCGAAGAGGTTCCGAAGCGTAGCGCGCGTTCGGCAGCGATGACCGCAGGCGACGGGGAGATTCGTTAGCGGGCGCGGAATAAGGCAGTTTTGCTGCCTTATTGGATAAGAGTGTTGTGCCAGGCCTCAAATAAGGCACTAAAACTGCCTTGTTAAGCGTAAGATTCGTAGACGGCGCGGAATAAGGCAGTTAAACTGCCTTATTGGGCAAGAATGACTGAGGACAGACGCAAGCAAGGCAATTAAACGACCTTATCCAGCAGATGAGTTGTCCTAATCCCTGGAGCGAGTTTAATTGCCTTATCTATTTGCTATGTTGCCAAGCGGTAGCTTGCTGTCGGCATTGTTTACTTTCCCGTTTGAACGAACGCCTCGACACGCAACCTAATGTCATCCCGCACGCTGCGGAACTGCGCCATAACCTCGTCCTCCGTCCCGGTCGCTCTCGCCGGATCGCCGAAGCCCCAGTGCCGCTTGATCACATTCGGGTTCGAGATGACGGGGCAATGCTCATCCGCATGCCCGCACAGCGTGATGACATACGCAGCCCGGTTCAAGATCTCCGGATCGATCACGTTCGACGTGTGGCCGCTAATGTCGACGCCGGCTTCCTTCATCACTTGGACGGCGCGCGGATTCAGTCCGTGCGCTTCCAAGCCGGCGCTCAGCACCTCGTATTGCTCTCCGCCGATTGCCTTCAAGAAGCCGTCCGCCATCTGGCTGCGGCAAGAGTTCCCCGTGCACAAGAAGTAGACTAGCGGTTTGCTGCCCATACAACTTGAAGCGCTCGATGCGCTCGATGCGTTCGATGCATTCGGTGCGTTCGATGAGCTCGATGCGCTCGATGCGTTCTCCATACTCGACGTACTCGACGCCCCCGATGTGCCCGATGTGTTCAATTGGTCCATATCAGATTGCTCCTTTACTTGTCTGATTAAATTGAACTTAGCCTATAACGGTCAGCCACAGGAAGAGGCCGCACAGCGTAACGAACAGCACGGGAATGGTTAGTATGATTCCCGTCTTGAAGTACGAGCCCCACGAGATTTTGATGCCTTTCCTCGAGAGGACATGGAGCCAGAGCAGTGTTGCCAGCGAGCCGATCGGCGTTATTTTCGGACCTAAGTCGGACCCGATCACATTCGCATAGATAAGCGCTTCCCGCACGATCCCCTGCGCATTCGTTCCATCGATAGCAAGCGCATCGATCATGACGGTAGGCATGTTGTTCATGATCGACGAGAGGATCGCCGCGATGAAGCCGGAGCTGACCGCCGCGATGAACAAGCCTTGCTCGCTCGCCCAATTGAACACCTTGCCCAGCTCATCCGTCAGCCCAACGTTCCGCAGGCCGTACACCACCACATACATGCCGATGGAGAAAACAACGACTGCCCACGGAGCGCCGCGAACGAGCTTCCATGTCTGAACTTCCTTGCTCTGCCTCGCGAGCAGCAGGAAGACGATGGCGGCTGCGCCGGCAATGAACGATACCGGAATCACAATGAATTCGCTAATCAAATAAGCGATCAATAGCACCGCTAGAATGACCCAGGATGCCTTGAACATGCGCATATCCTTAATAGCGTCCGCCGGATTCTTCAACTGCGAGTTGTCATATTCCTTCGGAATGCTTCGGCGGTAGAACCAATACAAGACAAGCATGCTTGCGCCAACCGAGACCAGCGCAGGCGCAATCATGCGGCCCGCGTATTCTGCGAAGCCGATGCCGAAGAAGTCGGCGGATACGATGTTGACGAGGTTGCTGATGACCAGCGGCAGCGAGGCCGTGTCGGATATGAAGCCGCTCGCCATAATGAAGGGGAGAACCATCCGCTCGTCGAATCGAAGAGCCCGTACCATAGCGAGAACGATCGGCGTCAAGATCAGGGCAGCGCCGTCATTGGCGAAGAAGAAGGCGACCGCGGCTCCTAGCAGAATGATATAGACGAACATCAGTCGGCCGTTGCCCCGGGCGGAACGCGCCATGTGAAGAGCTGCCCACTCGAAGAAGCCGATCTCATCGAGAATGAGAGAGAACAGAATGATGGCGACGAACGTTAGCGTAGCGTTCCAGACGATCTGGGTAACGTCCCACACATCGTGGAGATCCACGACTCCGAAGAGAAGGGCGAGAAGAGCGCCGCCGCTGGCAGACCAGCCGATGCCAAGCCCCTTGGGCTGCCAAATGACAAAGACTAATGTGACTAGGAAAATGATGGTAGCGATGGCGAGCATGTGACCTCCAAGTTAACAGCAGCTGTTTGGTTGGTGAGCTTCGATTTGTTGCTTCATCGAGGGCAGCTGGCTTAAGATTTCGCGCAAGTACGGCTTAGCGTCCGCTTGTAACGAGTAATAAATCCACTGGCTGCGACGCGACTCATGAACGATGCCGCCGAGCTTAAGCTTCTTTAGATGCTGGCTGATATTCGGCTGCGTCGTCTCCAGGAAGTCCACCAGATCGCAGACGCACATCTCGCGCTCCTTCAACAAAGCGATTATCGTCAGCCGAGTCTTGTCGGAGAGCAGCTTCAAAGTTTCGGCTATGTCGGCGATTGAGTCCGAGGCTTGCGTGCCAACCATTTTATCCCCTCCTTATGAACTTGTTTGATCGAATCTATTAATTATTCTCAATATATAATCAATCGATTATATTATCAATCACTTATTAACTAGATCGAACCATCAAATATTTTTGATATAGTGCTTGATTTTGTCAAAACGCCATGATAAGATTGGTTCATCAAGAAAATTTGATTCAATTTGGAGGGACATCGCAATGATGAACCATTACGCAATGGAGACGCTATTGCAGCATGAGCAGCATACAATTGAGAACCGGTCGCGGCAAGCTTGGAGATGGGCGGAGCTCAACCAGCCGAACCGGCGGAGCTTTCGGAAAGTGCTAAAGCAGCGCCTGTCACCGATCCTCTCGGGCACACTTCCAACTCGCCAGCCGTCTCAAGCTTCGGTCTGCTGCTCAGCTTGCTGCTAAGAGGGAGGCATGACTCATGTTTAAGGAACTTCCGGTTCTGACCAGCGGCGAAGCCGTTGACTTCACCAAGTACGAAGCCAAGTTCAAAGCTCTCGCAGATGCGAAGCGGCTGCAAATCATGTACGAACTCACCCAGAAGGGCAACGTGTGCGTGTGCGATCTGCAGGAGATCGTCGAGATGCCGCAGTCCAAACTGTCCTATCATCTGAAAATCTTGCTCGAAGCCGGGCTAATCGCCCGCGAGACGAGAGGGACTTGGAGCTACTACGAGTTGAATCACGAAGAGGTCAATCGTCTGCTGTCGCCTGAGCTGTGCTGCATCTTCCGCCATGATGCTCCCAGCGACTGCTGTTCTTAAGCCCTATTGGCGGGCTTTTGACTACCTAATTAATCAAGATAATTTGATTAATATTAAATCCGGAGGTTTCGCTTCGATGAATCCGTCAGCGTCCTTGCAGCGAATCTTACACGACATTGCGGCGCTAAGCGCCGATCCGTTCGAAGGCCGGTTATCCGGAACAGCCGGCGCCCGCGGAGCAGCCCGTTATCTGGCGGATGCGCTTGCGCACTCCGGAGCGGTCCCGGTTGGGGAAGACGGCTTCTTCACCGCCATTCAAGTGCCGGCGGCAAGGCTTACAGGCGCGGCAAAGCTAAGAGTGGACGGCCAGGAGCTGAAGCATCGGATCGATTATGCCGAATGGTCGCCTCTAAGCGCCGGAGGCAGCGCGATCGGCCAACTTGCGACAGTTCGGTTCGATGAAGAGATCGATCAGGCATCCTTGGCTGGAAGAATCGTGCTGATTCCGAGCCGGCCGGAAGGCTTTGATGTGGCAGGAACGATCCAGTCGGCCGCAGACATAAGAATTGCCGCTCTGCTGATCGAGAGCGGGCATCCGAAGTCGTTCCACAAGACGGTTATCGGGCGCGAGGCCAATCGGATTCCCGTGCTGCGGGTGCAGCGATCGATTGCTGAACGATACGCAGGTCTTGAAGGCATTCACGTCGAGCTCGATCTGCCGCTTGAGACGTCGACGCTCCCTTGCCAGAATGTGCTGGGCTTCCTCCCAGGCAAAGACACAGGCACAACCCTCTTGCTGTCGGCGCACTATGACCATCTCGGGGACGACCCGGCAGGCTTGCGGTTTCCGGGCAGCATCGACAACGCCTCCGGCGCAGCTGTCATACTGGAGGCGGCAAGACTGCTTGCCGGCGAATCCCATCTCCCCTTTAACATCTTGATTGCCTTCCTGTCCGGCGAAGAATCCGGCATGTGGGGAGCGCGTCAGCTGGCGGCAGATCCTCCGGTCCCCATCACGATGGCGATCAACCTGGACTGTCTCGGGTTTGAACCTGAGCTTAACGCGCTCCGAACTGGTCACGCCGAGCCGGGGCATTGGCTGGGCGACCTCGCCGCGAAGGTGATAGAACTAGAGGGGATTGAAGTGAAGCGGATGGCGGGCGGAGATGACTCTGCGGCATTCCTGGCGCAAGGAATTCCAACCATCGGGCTCGGACAGAAGCCCACATTGGACAGTTCGGTAAGAATTCACACGGCGGAAGACAATCCTGAGCATATCCATGCCAAGCCGCTGGAGCAAGGGCTGGACGTCCTGCTGAAGATCATCCGGCAATTAAACAAAACATCATTTTGAGGAGGAATATCGAATGACGAACTTTATGAAGAGAATCGTTGGCGTGAAGACGGAGAACCAAAGCGCATGCTGCGGAGTCGAGATTAAGGAAGTGTCTGAGGGCAATGCCGAAGCGATCTCCAGCTCCTGCTGCGGCACGGAGACGTCCGCAACCGCTGACTCCGCTTGCTGCGGCACGGACACTTCGGCAAGCAGCGCCTCTTCCTGCTGCGGTTAAGAATCTATGATGCTTGAATAATGGGCGTTCAGTTGTGAATGGGCGCTCTCCTGGAGAGAGGTGCCGATCATGTGGCTGGACATCTTGCAAAGCTTCATATCTATCGCGTTGGAACTAACCATCTTATTCATTGCAGTCTCCTTCCTGATCAGCCTGATTCAAGGCCTTATTCCCTATGAGAAAGTGCAAAAGGGTATCTGTCGGAGCGCAATGCGTTCATCGGCACCGCGGCGGCTCTGCTGCTCGCCTTCGTCACGCCGTTCTGCTCCTGCTCGACGATCCCGATCGTGGTGAACCTGCTGAACAAGAAGATTCGGTTCGGCATCGTCATGGTCTTCTTGTTCGCCTCTCCGATCTTAGACCCGACCATCATCACCCTGATGGGAGCGACGCTGGGGATGAAGGCGGCGGCTGCTTATACGGTCATTACAGCTGTTTTCTCCGTTGTCATGGGTTTCCTGCTGGAGAAGCTTAGCTTCGAATCATCGGTCAAAAAGGTGGTCATGACCGGCTACCAAGACAACCAGTCCCTATTCAGCCTCCGCCAAGCCGCTCGAGAGACGCTTGCCTTAATGAAGAGCGTCTATCCGTATCTCCTGATTGGCGCAGCGATCGGCTCGGTTATCCACGGCCTTGTGCCGACGGATTGGATCTCGGGCTATCTCGGCGGCAGCCAGTGGTGGCTCGTGCCTGCGGCGGCGATCATCGGCATCCCGCTGTACATTCGGCTGCAGGCGATGATTCCGCTGTCCCAAATTCTGATCGCGAAGGGGATGGCCATCGCGCCGGTCATGGCGCTCATGATCAGCTCGGCTGGCGCAAGTCTTCCGGAGATGACGCTGCTGAACTCGATTTTCAAGAGACGTCTGGTCGTTGCCTTCATGGTGTCCGTGTTTAGTATGGCGACCGTGTCGGGTTTGCTGTTCTATGCGATCTAAAGGAATAAGCAGGCGCGCTGCCGAATAGGTGAGCTGGAAAGAGAAGGTCATTCTCACTCAAAGGAGCGTGTCGGCTATTCAAACGTTATTCCGCTACAATTGGCTTATTCGGGAGCGTTGGTACGAGTGGTGCAAGGAGGTTCCGCATGAGGAGCTCATTCGCGAACGGACGGGCGGCGTCGGGAGCATCCTGAAGACGCTGTACCATATCGTCGATGTCGAATGGAGCTGGATGCAAGATATGCAGGGCAAATCATTCCCTCATCGGAGCTTCGATAACTTTAACACATTGGCGGCAATCAGGCAGTTGGATCAGGAACTCCATGAGGATGTCGAGACTTTCGTGAATGCATGGGACGATAGCATGAATAGGCGAGCTCTCCGTGACACGGAGCTGGACGGCAGCATCTCTGTCTACGCGTGGGGGGAAGTGATGCGCCACGTGATCGCGCACGAGATTCACCACATTGGGCAGCTCTCCATCTGGTCGCGGGAGCTAGGCAGGCCGCCGGTGTCCGCGAATCTGATCCGCAACGCGCTGATCTTGCCGGAAGAAGCGAAGTAAACGCTTCTGTGCGCAAGCAGCAACAGCATCTGCAACAACAAGGCTCCCTGACAGCGCCAACGCGCTGCCGGGGAGCCTTGTTAGGATATGGAAGTTCTTCTCGTCCTTCGCTCCGGGCGATAGGCCGTTTGAAGCGTTCTATGACTGTTGTGCCGCCGCATCGCCTGCCAGCATGGCTTCCCGCCAAGCGAGATAAGCCGTATACGCCGATCCGTTGTCAAGCAGCGCCTTGCACGTATATAGCCCTTCCTCAATCGAGCCGACGCGTTCGGCGAGGAAGAGGCGGGCGGCGCCGTTCAGCAGCACCTGGTTCGTGAAGGCCATCTCGGCTTCGCCGCGGAGCACCGCTTCGGACACTGAGAGCTGCTCCGCTGGCGTCCACGCCTTCTCCGGCACCGGCGATTCGATGCCATAGCTCTCCGGATCGACGATCTGCAGACGGAATTCCCCGTTCTCGACGAGATAGACGCGCGTAGGGCGATCGATGAACAGATCCTCGGAGCCCTCCGAGCCCTGCACGATCGCTGCCCGGCGATAGCCGAGCTTGAGGAGCAGGCGGGACAGCCGGTCGAACACGGTATTGTGGTAGATGCCGAACGCCAGGTAGGGAGAGCCGCCATAATCGATCAGCTTCTCCGCCGTGTTGAGCACTGTGCGCATGCCGAGCTCTTCGCGAATCGGCCGCAGCCGGCCGAGCGGCGGGCACCATGCTTCGGAGGAGACGTACAGCACACCCGATAGTTCGGCGGCACGCAAGCTTTGATCTCGTGTCAACCCCGCCGGATCGACACCCGCAGACGCAATCAAATCCTGGAGCGTAATGCCCCACTTCGGCGGCAGAGAGGCGGAGCCGTGGAGCGTCACCGGCAGCCCGGCCGCAGCGAGCAGGAACGAGGCAGGGAATGTCGCGTAAAAAGAATTTTTGCGTCCGTCATATGGACCGGCACAGTCGATGCCGCCTCGCGGCTCAGCTCTAACAGCGTTCCTTCGGCATACGTGCACGAACGCCTCCAATTCCTCGACGCTCTCCAGCTTAATGCGCTCAGCGATGAAGAAGGCGCCGATCTGCGCCGGCGTCGCCTCCAGAGACAGAATGGCTTCCGCCGCTTCCAACGCTTCATCGTATGTCAGGTCTCGGGCCCCTCGTTTGCCCCGGGCGACTTCCTTCAGCAGCTTGATCATCGTTTGGAGCCCCCTCTCTTCTGATCCTGAATCAATTGGTAGACGTTCACAATGGAGGTCGCGACGTCGACGATCCGCTTGCGCTCGTTCATCGCTTGCTTGCGCAGCAGATCGTAGGCTTCCGACTCCGATATCTTCTTAATCTCGCACAAGATTCCTTTGGCCATATCGATCCACTTCCGCTCCTCGATCTTCGAGAGCAGCTGCTTGCGCTCCAGATGCCATTGCCGGCGCTCGAAGCATAGCTTCGCTCCGAAGTGCAGCGCCCAATGAAGCTCCTGTTCGCTCATGGAAGGTGTCAGAACGCCGTCTACCATGACGTGATCCTCGCAAGCTTCCACCGAGAGCGTCGCGGTCGAATCGCTACACCACCAGAGCAAGGGCACAATCTTCTTGCGTATCAACTGCCTGCCCCAATCGTGAATATCGGAGACTGGCAGATGGAGAACTGCAGCGTCGGCGCCCATGATGAGCTCGCCCGCTTGCTCTTCGTGCGATGCTATCGTAACGGCATAACCGCAGGAGCGAAGGACGAATTCCGGGAGAAGCGTCTTCGCAGCGGAGTCGGACTCATCTTCCGAAGCCGTAGCCTGATTGTGAATAACCAACAAAGAACGCATAGAGCTTCTCCTCTCAGCTTTATGGTCGTACAGGCCACCGATGAGCGGCAAAACAACACTAATGTTATTTTTTATAACATAAAATACGGCCATATGTCGAGATTCTTTCGCTTGAAAAAATATCGTGTTATGTATATTGACAATAACGTGGCTACTATTATATATTGTCGTTAATAAGTTCGCGAATACAACGGTGTATTCGTTCGAAGCGGCAATGAAGCCTGCTTTCGCTAGTCACGGGTGATGTCTGTTCCTGTGCGGCGATAGCGGGCTTTTTCTGTTACTCAGAGCCGAGGAGCCGCATGCTTATCTTGATTCAAGCTACGACTCATGGAGAGGGGTATACTCGAATGGCAAATCCAAAGAAATTGGTGTTGATCGGCAACGGGATGGCCGGCGTCAGAGCGATCGAGCATCTTCTGAAGCTGGCTCCGGACGCTTATGAGATTACGATTATCGGAGCGGAGCCGCACCCGAACTACAACCGCATCATGCTGTCCTCCGTGCTCGCGGGCGGAGCCGACATGAAGGATATCATCATCAACGACTGGGATTGGTACGAAGAGAATAACATCCGTCTGTTAACGGGCCATCAAGCCGTCCAGATCGATACGAAGCGGCGCAAGGTCGTCTCGCATCTCGGCGCAGAAGCGGAATACGATGCGCTTATTCTGGCCACCGGCTCCAACCCGTTCATGCTGCCCCTCCCCGGCGCAGACAAGGAAGGGGTTATCGCCTTCCGCGATATCAAAGACTGCGAGACGATGCAGGAGGCATCGCAGAAGTACAAGAGAGCGGTCGTCATCGGCGGCGGCTTGCTCGGGCTTGAAGCCGCGAGAGGTCTGCTTCATCTCGGCATGGATGTGTCGGTCGTCCACATTCACCCTTATATTATGGAGAGGCAGCTGGACGAGACGGCTTCGAAGATGCTTCAGCGCGAGCTGGAGTCGCAAGGCATGAAGTTCTTGCTTCGCAAGAACACGGAATCGATCTACGGCAAGAAGCGGGTCAAGGGACTTCGGTTCACCGACGGCACCGAAGCGGAAGCCGATCTGGTCGTCATGGCGGTCGGCATCCGGCCGAACGTGGAGCTGGCGAAGGCGTCCGGCATTGAGGTGAACCGCGGCATCGTGGTGAACGACTTCCTGGAGACGAGCGCGCCCGGCATCTACGCGGTCGGCGAATGTGCGGAGCATCGCGGCATTGCCTACGGCCTCGTCGCTCCGTTGTTCGAGCAAGGGGCCGTGCTGGCGAAGCGGCTCGCGGCCGTCGAGACGGAAGGCTACAGCGGATCGGTCACATCGACGAAGCTGAAGGTGTCCGGTGTCGACGTCTTCTCGGCGGGTGAATACAACGAGCCGCCAGGCACGCGGGCACTGCGTTATCAGGATGAAGTGGACGGCGTGTATAAAAAAATTGTTCTGCAAGACGACAAGCTTGTCGGGGCGGTGCTGTTCGGCGATACGGCCGACGGCTCGTCGCTGTTCTCCCTCATCCGGAAGGGCGAATCGGTCAAGGGGCGAGAGAAGGAACTGCTCCTCGGCTTCCAGCCCGGGGGCTCCGGAGGCGCGGCCAGCTTGGAGAGCCGCTTGGAAGCGATGGCGGCGGACGAGATCATTTGCGGCTGCAACGGCGTCTCCAAGGGAGCGATCGCCGACGCGATCCAGTCCAAAGGGTGCGCAAGCGTCGGCGAGATCAAAGCCTGCACGAAGGCGTCGGCTTCCTGCGGCGGCTGCAAGAACCTCGTCGCCGGCCTCGTGAACCTCTATGCCGGAGATGCGGCGGGGGAGCCGGCCAAGGAAGGCATCTGCGGCTGCACGCCGCTCGGCCGCGACGAGATCGTCGCCGAGATCAAGCGTATGGAGCTGAAGAGCGTCAAGGAAGTGATGAACGTGCTGGAGTGGCGCACCCCAGAAGGCTGCTCCAAGTGCCGCCCGTCTCTCAACTATTATCTAGGCATGCTGTGGCCGGCGGAATACAAGGACGAGAAGGAGTCGCGCTTCACGAACGAACGTTACCACGCGAACATTCAGAAGGACGGCACCTACTCGGTTGTTCCCCGGATCTACGGCGGCGTGACGTCGCCGCAGGAACTGAAGAAGATCGCCGAAGTGGCGGAGAAGTTCGACGTTCCGATGGTGAAGATTACCGGCGGTCAGCGGATTGACTTGCTCGGCGTCAAGAAGGACGATCTGCCGAAGATGTGGGAAGAGCTCGACATGCCTTCGGGCTATGCCTACGGCAAGGCGCTCCGTACGGTGAAGACATGCGTCGGCAGCACGTTCTGCCGGTTCGGCACGCAGGACTCCATCGGCATGGGCATCCGCCTCGAGAAGGAGTTCGAGCGGTTGAACACGCCGGCCAAGGTGAAGCTGGCCGTCTCCGGCTGCCCGCGCAACTGCGCGGAGGCTTCGATCAAGGACTTCGGCGTCGTGGCGATCGACGGCGGCTGGGAGCTGCACGTCGGCGGCAACGGCGGCGTGCATATCCGAGCGACCGACCTGCTGTGCGTCGTGAAGACGGAGGACGAGGTCGTCGAGTGGGCGGGCGCATTCCTTCAGCTCTATCGGGAGAATGCCCAATGGAACGAGCGCACGTCCATCTGGATCGAGAGGGTCGGGCTCGATTATGTGAAGCAGGCGCTGGAGAAGCGCGAGGATCGCCTCGCTCTCTATGAACGCATTCGCGCCGCGCTGGACCATACGGCAGATCCGTGGAAGCAGATTATCGGCAGCAAGGAATTGCGCAGAAATTTCGAATCGTTAGCGCCTGCCGCGGTCCCGAATTAAGCGGCGGAACACATAGAACGAACCAGAGAGAACGAGGGGAGAAAGCTGCCATGAAGAGATTGCAAATTGGCCACATCGCGGACATCGATGTGAAGGGATCCCGCACGATTCAAGTGGAGCAGACGGAGATTGCCGTCTTCCGGCTGAGCGACGGGAAGGTCCGGGCGGTGGAGAACCGCTGCCCGCACAAGAAGGGCAAGCTGTCCGAAGGCATGGTGTGCGGCGAGGTCGTGCATTGTCCCCTTCATGATTGGAAGATCAACCTGAACGACGGCAAGGCGCAAGCTCCCGACGAAGGCTGCATCCCGACCTATGAGACGGAGATCGACGAAGCCGGCATGATCTATATCAAATTATAAATAAAATCAGATTGGATTGGGGAGGAAGAGACGATGGATTACGTAAAGCCGAATCAAGTATTGAACGCGATGGTGGACGCGGGCGCGGCCAAGGCAAGCCTGAGCCCGGGGCAGATGGTCGTGCGGGGCATTCTCGGAGGCGCGATTCTCGCCTGCGCGACGACGCTCGCCTTCACCGCCGTGTCGCAGACGAACATCGGGCTGGCGGGAGCTCTTATTTTCCCCGTCGGATTCGTGATGATCGTGCTGCTCGGCCTGGAGCTGGTGACGGGAAGCTTCGCGCTTATCCCGCTGGCCGCCTTATTTAAGAAGACTTCGGTTGCGCGAATGCTATCGAGCTTCGGCTGGGCGATCGCCGGTCATCTCATCGGGTGCTTCCTCTATGCGGCGTTGTACGATTTGACCATATCGAAAATGGGCTCCGACATGAGCAGTCCGCTCATTCAGACGCTTATTCAGACGGCGGAGGCCAAGACGATCGCGTACAAGAGCATGGGCGGCGACGGGATGCTGCTCGTCATCATCAAGGCGATGCTCTGCAACTGGATGGTGACGCTCGGCGTCGTCATGGCGATGACGTCCAGCTCAACGCTCGGCAAGGTCGTCGCCATGTGGCTGCCGATCCTGACGTTCTTCGCGCAAGGCTTCGAGCATGCCGTCGTCAATATGTTCGTCATTCCGGCCGGCATGATGCTCGGAGCGGACGTGAGCTTCGGCGACTGGTGGCTGTGGAATCAGATTCCGGTGCTCGCCGGCAACTTCATCGGAGGAGCGCTCTTCACGGGCATCATGCTCTACTGGGCGGCGAGAAGCAAGCAGCAGACGCCGTCCGAGAGCCGTCTCCCATCGCCGGGGGCCGCAGCCCCGGCCGCGGAACAAGGAGCATGAGCGCCGGCTTCGCGTCCATTGTCGGCGCGGGTCCCGGAGATCCCGAGCTGATCACGCTGAAGGCGCTGAAGCGAATCCGGGCTGCGGACGTTATTCTATACGACCGGCTGGTGAACGAGGAGCTGCTCGAATACGCGAGGCCGGACGCCGAGCGGATCTACTGCGGCAAAGCGCCTGGCCGCCATTCGATGCCGCAATGGCAGATCAACGAGCTGCTGGTCGCGCTCGTGCGGCAGGGCAAGACGGCGGTGCGTCTCAAGGGAGGCGATCCGTTCGTCTTCGGACGCGGCGGTGAAGAGGCGCTGGCGCTCGCCGAAGCGTGGCTGCCGTACGAGATCGTGCCCGGGATCACGTCGGCCATCGGCTCCGCCGCTTCAAGCGGCATTCCGCTCACGCATCGCGGCGTCGCCGGATCATTCGCCATCGTGACGGGCAGCCTGTGCCACGACAACGAGAAGCCGCCGCGCTGGGACCTGCTCGCGCATAGCGTCGATACACTAGTCGTCTACATGGGCGTCAGCCGGCTGGGGGAGATTCGCGCGGAGCTGCTGCGCCACGGCAAGCCGGAGTCGACGCCGGTTGCGTTAATTGAGCGGGGCACGACGGCGGAGGAGCGGGTCGTCGCGGGCACGCTGGCCGACATTCACAAGCTGGCGGAAGCGATGAAGCTGGAGAATCCGGCGCTGATCGTCGTCGGAGAAGCGGTCAGCGTGAGAGAGTCGCTGCTTCGGCTGGAGGCGGAAGCGAGGCTTCGGATCGGGTGAACGATAGACTCCGGACAAGGATGATTCGCGGCTGCTGAGCCAGACATTCCGATTCGGTCCTTACCCTTCCTCCGCCGTGTACGTCTTCTGGGTACGAAGAACGGGGAAGAGCCAGTACATCCAAAGGACGGCGACGACGAGAGTGCCAATGCCGCCGATGACGGTTGCCGGTACGGCACCGACAAGCCCGGCCATCGTGCCGGACTCGAATTCGCCTAACTGGTTCGAGGTGCCGATGAACAGCGAGTTAACCGCATTGACGCGGCCTTGCATCTCTTGGGGCGTGTTGACCTGGACGAGCGTTGAACGGATGACGACGCTCACGACGTCGGAAGCTCCGGTGAGGAACAGCGCGAATAGCGACAACCAGAGGTTGTCGGAGACGGCGAACAGGATCGTCGCCAAGGCGAACACGATGAGCGAGGCGAACAGCGTCTTGCCGATGGCTCTCTCCAGCGAGACCCGCGTCAGGATGAGCGAGACGACGAGCGCGCCGACCGCCGGCGCGGAGCGCAGCAGGCCGAGACCGAGCGAGCCGGTATGCAGGACATCCTCGGCGAAGATCGGCAGCAGCGCGGTCGCTCCGCCGAATAATACGGCGAACAGGTCGAGCGAGATGGTGCCGATGATGATTTTGCGGGCGAATACGAACTTCAGGCCGCTGAGATAAGTGTCCACGTTGATGGCATCCAGCTTCTTCACGAAATGGATGGTCTTGACGAAGAAGATCAGCACGGCTGACACGAGGAGCGCACCCAGCGATATCAGGTAGGCGCCGGAGATGCCCCAGACGACGAGCACGCCCCCCAGCGCCGGTCCGACGATCATTGCCGTCTGCATCGCCGACGCAGACCAGGCGGCTCCCTGCGGCAGCTGCTCGCGATCGAGGATGTCCGGCACGAGAGCGGCCGAGGCGGGGCCTTCAAAGGTGCGGGCAGCTCCGAGAAGAGCAGCGGCGATCAGCAGGTGAATCGAGCCGATCCAGCCCTGTATGCTGCCAAGCACGAGCAAGACGACCACGGCACTCTCGATCAGTTGGCAGATATAAACGATGGTTCGGCGATCGTAGCGGTCCGCAGCCTGCCCCGCCGGCAGCGTCAGCAGCAGCATAGGCAGGAATTCTGCCAGGCCGACGAGGCCTAGCTGGTAGGCGCTGTCTGTCAACGCGTACATCTGCCAGCCGATGACGACTGACAGCATTTGAAAAGCGGTGGTCGAGAAAATCCGCGCGATCCATAAACGCAGAAACGATCGGTTATGGAGCACTGACATACTGCTCTCATTCAATGCAAGTCATCCTCTCTAGTTGTCAACGATTCGTCCTTCCTGATGGCTAGCTGTCGCAAAAGGGGATGTTGATCCGGACTTCATCCACTATATGAAACTTCCTGAAGCGGATCAATAGGAAACCAAGAAACGATAAGATAATAGCAACAGACTGCCGGCGCGACGGCAGTCTGTTTTGCTAACGGCAGTATAGTTTGGGGGAATTCGTTTTTAAGCTTGACAGCTCCCCTCTGCTATTCCGCCTCCTTTTCCTTCTCCCTCACCGTGCCGTCCTTGCCGACAACCGCGTTGAACGAGATCTTGTTCAGCTTCCCAATGATCGCCTGATTGTACTTGTCGTCCCGCAGCTTCGCCTGGGTGTTGACGATCTGTACCGGCGTGACGCTCGCTCCGACTTGGTCGTCCTCGAAGCTGAGCTTCAGGATCATGGACTGGCTGCTCTTCTCCGACTTCGAGGTGAAAATAAAATTGCCCAGCGAATAGAACACCGGCTTGCCCTTGTACCATTCGATGCCTTGCAGGCTGTGGCTGTGCGCGCCGATCACGGCGTCGACGCCCGCATCGATGAATTCCTTGGCGTACGTTCGGGCGTAATCCTCCGGATAGTCCTTCGTCTCTTTGTTCCAATGAATGAATACGATTGTATAGTCGGACTTGCTGACCGCCTTCTTAATGTAGGTCATCATCGGCTCCATCAGGTAGCCTTGGGCGATGCCGGGCTTGTTCTTGCCCGCGTACCAGCTGCCTTCGGGCAGCACGCGGCTGATGCCGATAATGGCGACCTTCTTGCCGCGAACCTCCTGTACGTACGGCTCGAACGCTTCCTCTTCATTATCCCCTGCCCCCGTGTGGCCAAGCTTGTACTCGTCCAGATTCGCGAGCGTATCCTGAAGCGCCCCCACGCCGTAATCGAGCGTATGGTTGTTGGCGACGGAGACGCCGTCGAAGCCGGCGTTCACTAGACCTTCCAGCGACTCGGGGGTCGAGCGGAAGGTGAACTGCTTATCCGCCGGCTTGCCTCTCGTCGAGACGGACGTCTCCAAGTTGCCGAACGTAATGTCGGCGTCCGCGAGCAGTTCTGCCGTCTCCTCAAACGGGTAATCGGCGCCGTACTTGGCGATGTTGCTGCCGACCGTCGATGCCAATAGAATGTCGCCGACGAGGTTGACGGTGATCGGCGGCTCTGGAAGCTCTGGAGACGGGGACGGGAGGGGAGCCGGATCGGCATCGCCATCCGCCGGAGCAAGCGGCGCAGATGCTCCCGGCGCCGCTTGCTCCGCCCAATTCGCGAGGAAGCCGGTCAGATTCAAGGGGAGGCTGCTAAGCAGGAGCAGCAACAACAGAGCCACCGTTCTCATTCGGATGCCTCCTTCACGCTCACCGCAATCGCATGGTACAAGCTGCGCGCGATCAGCTCGGACATGGACATGACCACATGCAGCCGTGTGCTCTGCAGCACATAGTGATCGAGGAAGCCGCCGACGTTCACGACGCCGCTCATATGGATATCGCCGACTGGCGGCAGCTTCTTGTTCACACCCGCTCCCGGCAGAATCGGGCCTTCGCCGAGCAGGACGCAGCCGACGCTCGAGACCTTGCCAAGGCAAGCATCAATACCGATTATGAACGGATTGGCAGCTGCGTCATGAAGCTTGTTCAGCGTCGCATCCAGATTGAGCGCGTGAACGGGCTCTTCGAGCGTTCCATACAGATCGAACAAGGAGCTGTGATATTTGAGCAGTGTCGTTCCGGCGAGCGGTCCAAGCGCGTCCCCGGTGGAGCGGTCGGTGCCCAGACAGACGACGGCGATGCGCCGGCCGCCCCGAAGCTGGCGGAGATACTCGCCGAGCCGAGTGGACAGCCGCAACGATGCATACGGATCTGTGAAGCTGACTTTTAACATGGAAATATCGAGAGAGGGTCTGATTGCGAATTCTCCTTTACTAAGCGACATCGTTCTTTTTATCCTTTTATCAACATGATACATAACGTATCACAAGAAGGGTGTCGCTTCCTGGCGGCGAATGCAGGTTCTTTTTGCGCAAATCAGCTTTAGTCCGACCGATCTTTGTCGTAAAATAGAACAGGCAATGAATGGAAGCCGGCGGCAACCGGCAAGAGATAAACCTTTGGAGAGGGTGAGGGACGATGAATTACTTGGAGAGAAGGGCGAACGATCTGCGGCAGTATCGGCCGGACACTACGGCGCCTAGCGACTTGGACGCCTTCTGGGAGCGAACGCTGAAGGAAGCATCGGCGAGACCGCTTGCGGCTTCGCGCAAGCAGGTGGACGGCCTGTCTCCGTATACGGCTGTACATAAAGTGACATACCAAGGATTCGACGACACGCCCATTCACGGCTGGTATTTGCTGCCTACGTTCGCGGGAGAACGCAAGCTTCCTTGCGCCGTTATTTTCCACGGGTATTCAGGGGGCAAGGGGAACCCGGAACAGCATGCGCATTGGCTGCTTCAAGGCTATGCGGTGCTGGCGATCGACGTGCGGGGACAAGGCGGAGAGACGGGGAACCTGCTCTCTCAATCGTTCGGCATGACCAAAGGGTGGCTGTCGCAAGGCTTGCTCGATCCGGACTCGCACTATTACCGGGCGATTACCGTCGATGCGCTCAAGGCGGTGGAATGGGCGGCGCAGCAGCCGGAGATTGATCCGCACCGCATCGTCACGGCCGGCGGAAGCCAAGGCGGGGGACTGGCGCTTATGACGGCGGCGCTTAGCGATCTTCCATGGCGGACGGTGGCCGACATTCCGAACATGTGCCATATGGACTTCGGCATCTTGAATTCGACAGGCTCGCTGACGGAAGCGGCGGAGTTCGTCTCGAGATTCCCGGAGCACCAGGAACAGGTGCTGAAGACGCTCAGCTACTTCGATCTGCTCAACTTGTGCGAACGGATTCGGAAGCCGGTGTTCGTCTCGGTCGGTCTGAAGGATACGGTCTGCATGCCGGAGACGATCTTCGCGGTCTACAACCGGATCAGCGCGCCGAAGCGGCTTCAGGTGTATCCGTTCAACGGACATTTCACGAGCGGCGATCATTTCGCCAAGGTGGCGGCATTCCTGCGGGAAGATGACGATTGTGTTATGATGGGATAGTTATGAGACAAGGTCGGACAAGCCCGGCAGCACCACCTTCATCATTAGAGGGAAGAGCGTATCGACTCTTCCGAGACAAAGAGGCGAAGATCAAACTCCATGTTAGATAATTTGTTGTTACTTCTGAAGCTGCTTCTCATTGATATCGTATTGAGCGGCGATAACGCGGTCGTCATCGCCATGGCGAGCCGGAATTTGCCTGACCATCTGCGCAAGCGCGCCATCTGGCTCGGGGCGTTAGGCGCCGTCGGGCTTCGGATCGTTCTCGCGGTAGCCGCGCTGGCGCTGCTGGACATTCCTGCGGTCAAGATCGTCGGGTCGCTCCTGCTTCTCTATATCGCTTACCACCTGCTGGTGGAGGACGGCGACGACAAGGAAGTGAAGGGCGCCGCCTCTCTTGGCAAAGCTGTCGGCATCATCATGGTGTCGGACCTCGTCATGAGTCTTGACAACGTAGTGGCGGTCGCCTCCGTCGCCAACAACAACATCTGGCTGATGGCGCTCGGCATCGCGCTCAGCATTCCGCTGATCATCTGGGGGAGCCAGCTGATCATGAAGCTGCTGACGCGGTTCCCGATCGTGGTATGGATCGGCTCCGCGATTCTCGGCTATACGGCGGGCGAGATGCTGGAAGGCGTCGAAGCCGTGCAGGAGCGGCTGCCCGAGATGGGCGATTGGGGACACGTCTGGCTGCCGGTCGCGACGGCGATTCTTGTCCTGCTGGCTGGTCTCGTCCACCGGATGATCGCATCGCGCGGCAAGGAGAAGCGAGAAGGCGACAGGGCGCGCGCCGAAGGCTCGAATGGATAAGCGCTGGCTGTGAGCCGCGCACAAGGCTCAGAAGGATAACGCTGCGGCGTTATCCTTTTTTTCTAGGGCGGTGGCGGGCGGCCATTGACATTTGTTACTGTAATTATTATTATTACAGTACAGCGAGGCGGCTCTGTCTCGAAGAAGGGCCTGAATAGTCTTACTATTTCGACATGAGGCGGTGGAAGGGCATGAATATTCGGGCAGGCGACTGGGTAACCGGGCATACAGGCAAAGGCGAGCTCGTGCATGGCTATGTGGCATCCATCGATACCTTCCAAGGAACGATAGCGATACAAGTGACGGATTCCGATCATGAAGCGGCGATCGGCAAGGAGATCAGCCTGCCGAACCGAGCGGTTCGCAGACTGCCGGAGGAATCGATCGACCGCGAGGAGGATCTGCTGGCGCTCATCGATCTCGCGCTTGCGACGTACGACGAGCCGTGGTTCACGGAGCTGTCGTCGAAGCTGTCCGCGCTGCGAAGTCAGGCTAGACGCCAGGAGCTGCGCCGCGCCGCGCTGTCCGCGCGCAATCGGCTCGGCAGCCGGTTCGCGAACTGAGGCGGCGGCAGCAGCGGCGACGCAGCGCGAGGGCGGATATAAATAGACGGCATGGTATGTTGAACGCTAGTCATGCATAAATTTTCGACTTGAACGGTTGCTTCTGGCCCGGCGGCGGGGGAGGCGCGTTCAAGTCTTTTTGCGTTCCTGCCAGTACGCAAGGCCATGTTGCCGGACAGGTGCGACCGGTCAGGCGCGAGGGAGCGAGCGGGCGAGGATGCGAGAGTGCTAGGGCGCGAGGGAGCGAAGGTGCGTCGTGGGTGTGAGAGTGCGAAGGTGCGAAGGTGCGTGGGTGCGAAGGTGCGTGGGTGCGAAGGTGCGTGGGTGCGAGAGTGCGAAGGTGCGTGGGTGCGAGAGTGCGAAGGTGCGTGGGTGCGAGAGTGCGAAGGTGCGAATGTGCGAAGGTGCGAGAGATCGATCGCGAGAGTGCGAGGCCGATGCCTAAGTGTATTTGTGCAGTTATTTGTACGAGATCGAGGCGTTCCATGCGCTCTAGTTGTACTGCGTACATTTAGATAGGTCGATTAGACTCGGTTCAGGCTAATTTCAGCCAACTAATTGCACATATGCACTTAGAAGGAGGTAACACCCTGTGCGGATGAGAATAAGTGTACAAATACACTAAGATACTGGATCAAGCCGTGAAGTCAGCGGGTTGGGGCGACATTCGGCGGGGCGAGCGAGTGACGGGGACGGATCAAGGCGCCGGTGGGCTTATAGTTCGCATGCAGCAGCCGGAAGCGGTGCCGGCGCTCGCCTTGCCTGCAGTGCGAGACGCCGGCGCTCGCCTTGCCTGCGCGCGAGACGCCGGCACTCGCCTTGCCTGCGGCGCAAGACGCCGGCGCTCGCCTTGCCTGCAGTGCGAGACGCCGGCGCTCGCCTTGCCTGCGGCGCGAGACGCCGGCGCTCGCCTTGCCTGCGGCGCGAGACGCCGGCGCTCGCCTTGCCTGCGGCGCGAGACGCCGGCACTCGCCTTGCCTGCGCGCGAGACGCCAATGCTCGCTTTGCCTGCGGCGCAAGACGCCGGTCACTCGCCTTGCCTGCGCAGCGTGAACACCGACAGCTCCGGAACGCTGCCGAAGCGGAAGGGCAGCCGCGTCATGCCGATGCCGCGGTTCACATACAGCAGCAGGTGGCTGCGGCCGGACCGCGGCGGTTGATGGGGGAGGCGGTGACATCCGCGCACGTACTTGCGGCCTTCGGAAGTCCGAATGATCGCCCCTACGAAGGGCAGCGCCACCTGGCCGCCATGGCTGTGGCCGGACAGCTGCACATCGATCGGGTAGGCGACATGGCGGCTGGCGGGATCCGGTTCGTGGCAGAGGAGCAGATGGAAGCCGTGCTTGGACAGAACGGACAGCGCCTTGCGCGGCTTCGGCCGTCCCCGCACGTAATCGTCGAGACCGGAGATGGTGATCGCTTCGCCGCCGGCCAGCGCGATGCGCTTCGTCTCGTTGACGAGCACCGTGAAGCCGCCGGCGGACAGCAGCGGGCCGGAGATGCGGGTGATCTTGTCACGGCCGAAGTCGTGATTGCCGTAGACAGCGAACTTGCCAAGCGGAGCATGAATGCGCTTGAGCAGCGGGATGACGGCGGCGTCCCCTTCAGGCTTTGCGCGGCCGTCGAATAGGTCGCCGGTGAAGACAACGATGTCCGGCTGCAGCGCATTCATCTTGCCGACCAATTGCTCGAAGCGGCGCAAGGAGTGGAAGTACCCGAGGTGGGTGTCGCTGAACTGCACGATTCGCTTGCCTTCGAAGCCGCGGGGCAGCTCGGGCGAGGCGATCTCCAGACGCGTCACGGTTAAGCGCCGCGGGGCGATGAAGCAGGCATAGACAGCCAGCAATAACGCAGCGAGGCATAGAATGATCCAGAGCAGTTCGGCAGCCATTCGAACGCCTCCCCTTCCCCATATTCTCCATATCGTAGCAAAAAAACGCTATCTGCACAAAACTCGTTCTCGCAAGGCGACCGTAGCGCTTCACTTCTATAGCGGTTAAGATAGAGATAGATAGGTTGAGAAGGGAGAGAATGCCATGATCAGAGGCGATCGCATTCACCTCAAGCCGTTGACTGCCGATGACGCAGCGGAACTGCTTCGATTGCAGCTCGATAACCGCGAGTTCTTCGAACCGTTCACCTTGACTCGCGACGAAGACTACTATACGCTGGACGCCCAACTGGAGAGAATCCAGAAGCAGATCGAAGCGAGACTCAATGATCAAGCCTACAGCTTCGGCATTTTCCTGAATCATGACAACAGATTGATTGGAGCGATCAGCCTATTCCAAGTGCTGCGGTCAGCGCTTCAGTCCGCGCTGATCGGCTACGACTTAGACCAGCGGCATAATGGCCAAGGCTACATGACAGAAGCTGCGCGTCTCGTTGTCGATTATGCGTTCGGCGAGCTTGGGCTGCATCGGATCGAGGCAGGCGTCATGCCGCATAATGTTGGCTCCATCCGCGTATTGGAGAAGGCCGGATTCCACAAGGAAGGGATCGCCCGCAAGAACGTCCGGATTAACGGCAAGTGGGAGGACCATCAAGTGCTGGCGATTCTAAATCCGAACGACGAGTAGCTGCATCCATCTTGCGACCTATTAATCCAAGATTAAGAGGAGGCCTCGATTCGATATGGCGCTCATTCATTGTCATTTCTTCTCCGAATCGTTGGGCATTAGCACGTCCATGACCGTCATTCTGCCGCAGCAGACGAGCGGACAGATCGGCATGAGCGGCTGGTCTGGCGGCGGCAAGCACCCGGCTTTGTACTTGCTTCACGGCTTCTCGGACGACGATACGATCTGGACGCGTCGAACGTCCATCGAGCGCTATGTCGCGGAGCTCGGCTTAGCCGTCGTCATGCCGAACGTCCACAAGAGTTTCTATGCGGACATGGCGTACGGCGACCGCTACTGGACGTTCCTGTCGGAGGAGCTGCCGGCTGTCGCGCGCTCGTTCTTCCCGCTGTCGGACAAGCGCGAGGACAACTTCGTCGCGGGACTGTCGATGGGCGGCTACGGCGCGTTCAAGTGGGCGCTGCGCCATCCGGACCGGTTCGCGGCGGCGGCCAGCCTGTCGGGCGCGCTCGATCTGGCGGAGCACATGGCCCAGGCGGCGGACACATCGATGAACCGCGTGTTCAAGCTTATTTTCGGAGATCGGGAGATTCGAGGGACGGAGGACGACTTGCTCTGGCTGCTGGAGCAGAGCGGGAAGACGGAAGGCTTGATGCCGGCGTTGTTCCAGAGCTGCGGCACGGAAGATTTTCTATATGAAGACAACGTGGCCTTCCGGGAGAAGCTCGCGAGCGTCGGCTATCCTTCCGCTTATGTATATGAGGAGCATCCGGGCGCCCATACGTGGGAATATTGGGACGAACATATCCAGCGGGCTCTGCGATTCTTCATGGAGCAGCGCGACGGCTGACGAAGGGATAAGTGTACATGTCGAAAATACAAAAGCCGAAGCCGCCGGCGGAACCGCCGCGCTTCGCCGAACCGCTCCCCGGCATCGAATGGCCGGAGGAGCTGACGGATGACGCCATCGTGGAAGGAGGCACGATTAGCGGAGGGGAAGTGGCCGGGCAGACGGCGAACCGCGTCTCGCTGCGGCGCCTCGTGTTCGAGCGGGTGACGTTCACGGACAATGACCTGACCCGGCTGGAGCTGAGCGATGTCATCTTCGACCATTGCGACCTGTCGAATGCGCAGTTCAGCGGCGCGGCGATCCACCGGGCAGTGTTCCGCGATTGCAAGATCATGGGGATCGATCTATCCGATACGCTGCTGCGGGACGTCCGGTTCGAGGAATGCTATGGCGACTACGCTAATCTGCGCTTCGCCGATCTGAAGCATGCGGTGTTCGAGACGTGCTCGCTGAACAACGCCGACTTCTATGGCTCGGCGTTCCAGAAGGTGCACTTCCAGCGGTCGAAGCTCGATCATGCGCAGTTCACGGGCACGAAGCTCGAAGGCATCGACCTGAGCGATTGCGAGTTCGACACGCTGCTGGCGGAGCCGGACAATGTGCGCGGCTGCATCATCTCGCTCGGCCAAGCGACGGCGTTCCTGCCGCTGCTCGGGGTGGTCGTGAAGGAATAAGGGTGTATCGTACAATGAGTAACGGGATTTTTATCGAAAATAAATCTCTTTGAATGTCGAAATCGAAGCTCCCGAATCGACATGATAACGAAACCAAATTCCAATAGGGTTCAATAGGGAGGCGTTATCGAATGAATTACACTTTGATGTTTTACGAGAATCAGGAGGACTTCGCGGCAAGGAAGGATCCTGCCAGACAGCAAGACTACCTGGCGGGCTGGTCGCACTATGTCCATGCTCTGCGCGAGGCCGGGATTGTCGTATTCGGCTCGGGACTTCATGCTCCCGAGACGGCCGCCACGATGAAGCGCCGGGGCGGGGAGATGTCTGTTCAGGACGGACCGTTCCCTGAGACCAAGGAGCAGCTCGGCGGGATCTTCGTCATTGATGTGCCGGACATCGACTCCGCATTAGAGTGGGCTGCCAGAGGGCCTGTCGATACGGTTGAGGTCAGACAGAACATTCCCGCGCTGAAGTAATCGTTCGATGGACACACGTCAGGTCATTGAAGAGACGGCCCGTGATGCGTATAGTAGATTGCTCTCCTACTTGGCCGTCAATTGGCGGGATCTGCAGGCGGTAGAGGATGCCATTGGCGATGCCTTTCTCGCTGCGGTGGAGACTTGGCCGAAGTCCGGCGTTCCGGACAAGCCTGAGGCGTGGCTGGTTACGGCTGCCCGAAGGCGGCTTATCGACCGTGCCCGCCGAACCCGTATATCCGATCGCGCGCTGCCGACACTGCTAGCCATGTCCGAGGATACGCAGCGTCTGACGACTTCGAACGCTGCCTTCCCGGACGAACGGCTGAGGATGATGTTCCTCTGTACGCATCCGGCTATTGATCCAGCAATGCGTACGCCGCTTATGCTGCAGACGGTGCTGGGAATCGATGCCGCTCGAATCGCGTCTGCCTTCATCGTCAAGCCCTCAACCATGAGCCAGCGCCTGACTCGGGCAAAGGCCAAGATCCGATCGGATCGCCTTACTTTCGAGATGCCGGATGCTGAGGAGATTCCGGAACGTCTCGATTCCGTCCTGGAGGCTATCTATGCCGCTTACGGAAGCGGGTGGGACGAAGCGGCCATGCCCGATTCGCCCCGCAGGAAGTTGACGGATGAAGCGATCTATTTAACCAAGCTGCTTCTCCCGTTCGCCCCGCGCGAACCGGAGGTTTACGGCTTGTTGGCGCTCATGCTGCATTGCGAAGCGCGCCGCGAGGCGCGGCACGATGACGAGGGGAACTATGTTCCCCTCTCGGAGCAGCAATGTACGCGATGGGATCAAGGCTTGATGCTGGAGGCGGAACGTTATCTGCATCTGGCCTCGCAAGCAGGCGGAATGGGCCGATATCAACTGATGGCGGCGGTTCAGTCGGTGCATGCGCAGCGCTTGCGGACTGGACGTATCGAGTGGGAGGCGATTGCTCAGTTATACGAGGGCCTCGTTCGCTTACACCCCACGCTAGGCGCATTAGTCGGCCGAGCCGCCGCAGTCGCGGAAGCTTATGGAGCGGAGAGCGGTATTGCCTGCCTGGAAGCTATTCCATCTGCGGAAGTAGTAAGCTATCAGCCGTATTGGGCGCTCGCCGGTCATCTGTACAAGCGGACGCATCGAGAAGAAGACGCCCATTCTGCTTACAGCCGAGCTATCGGACTTAGCACAGATGTCGCGGTTCGGCAATATCTAAGCCGCCAAGCTTCCGAGATTTAACCTGTTCGGATCAACGCTTATGCTCGCGGAGCCGAGCCGGGAACAACCAAACAGCGATGCCAAGGTCGATAGCCTTGCATCGCTGTTTTTGGGTTGGCCCGTTGCAGCGCCCGAAGCGCCTGATACTCGCCAAAGAGGGTAATCAGGTTACCTGCATTAGAGCCTCACCGAGTTGTCGGCTCAACCCTCTCTCACCCGAACCAAGGCACGATCCACGGCGCGACGCACAGCGTCACGAACGCCGTGAAGATCATCGCGATGCTCGCGACCGAGCCGGTGACGGCGTCATACTCCAGCGCCTTGCTGATACCGGCCGAGTGCGCGCTCGTGCCGAACAGCACGCCGCGCGCGACCGGGCTGCGCATCCGCAGGCCGCGGACAATCAATGGTCCCATCACGAGGCCGAGCACGCCCGTGAACAGCGTCGCGACCGCGGTGATGGTCGGGATGCCGCCGATCATGTCCGCGATCGACAGCGCGATCGGCGTCGTGGACGACCTCGGCGCGAGGCTGTCCGTCACGTCCGTCGGCAAGCGGAACAGCTGCGCCAGCTCCACGGACGTGACAATCGCGGCGACAGCGCCGCAGCCCGCGCCGGCTGCGATCGCAAGCGCATGCTTGCGCAGCACGTCCATATGCTTGTAGAGCGTGACCGCCAGCGCGATCGTTGCCGGTTCGACCATGTCGCTAAGCAATTCCGCGCCATGGTCATACGAAGCGAACGACACGCCGAACAGCTTCAGCGCAATGATTAGAATAATCGGCGTGACGAGCAGCGGCGTTAGGTAGATTTTCGGAACTCTCTTATATAGGCGCTTCGCGGCGAAGTACACGGCAACCGTCACGCAGAACCAGAGAACGGCGCTCATGCGCCCACCTTCCCTTCGGACCCCGCCGCTTTAGCGGGGTTTGCTCCATTAGCAGCAATCCGATTAGCAGCAATCGCGCCACTCGCAGCAATTGCTGCATTCGCGGTTCTTGCGTCATTCGCCGCTCCCGATCCAATCGCTGCCCCCGCGCCATCCACGGCCCTCGCGGCAATCCGTTCGCCGATCCAGCCGGCGCATGCCATGACGGCCGCCGTGCTGACGATAATCGTAATCGCGATTTGCCAGCCGCTGCTGGCGACCAAGCTGCCGTAATTGACAATGCCCACCGCGGCCGGGATGAAGAACAGCAGCATCTCGCCGAGCAGCCACTTCGAGCCCCGGTCGATCCAGCTAAGCCGAATCCAGCCCAGCTTCAGCAGCGCGAACAGCATCGCGATGCCAAGAATGCTGCCGGGAATCGGCAGGCGAAGCCAATCCACTAGCGCATCGGCGATCCGGGCGACAACGATATAGAAGACGACCTGGCAGGCCGTTATCCCCCATTTTCTCATGAGCAGGTTCCCCTTCTTTCTCTATTGCAAGTATAGGCCGTTGCACATCATTCGTAAAATGAATATATTGAATATATTACATTCCATATATCTATGATTGGAGCGCGATGAATGGACATCCGCCATCTGCAATGCATCACCGAGATTGTGCGCCTCAGCAGCTTCACCAGAGCCGCCGAATCGATGCACGTCACGCAGCCGACGATCAGCAAGATGATCAAAGGCCTCGAGAACGAGCTGAACGTAGAGATCTTCGTCCGCGACGGCAAGCAGGTGAAGCTGACGGACGCCGGCGAAGCGATCGTGCGGCACGCGGGCCCGATTCTGCAGCTGTTCGACGGCTTGCGAACGGAGCTGAACGACATCACCTACTTGAACAAAGGCTCCATCCGGATCGGCCTGCCGCCGATGGCCGGCTCAAGCTTCTTCCCGCCCGTGTTCAAGCAGTTCCAAGAGCGTTACCCGGGCATCCGCATCCGCATGTTCGAGAACGGCGCTGT
Source organism: Cohnella lubricantis (assembly GCF_014212015.1). Lineage (GTDB taxonomy): Bacteria > Bacillota > Bacilli > Paenibacillales > Paenibacillaceae > Cohnella > Cohnella lubricantis. Next base: position 81,176 of record NZ_JACJVN010000024.1, read on the forward strand.
CAAGATCGGGGAGGACCTGGCGGCCGGCAGACTGGACGTCGGCGTCGTGCTGCTGCCGATTAATTCCGAGGTGTTCGATTCGTTCCCAATCGTGCAGGATCGGCTGAAGGTTGTCCTTCCGAAGGCGCATCGGCTGGCGGATCGCCGCCGAATCGAGTTGGCGGAGCTGGCGGACGAGCCGTTCATTCTGTTCGACAACGACTTCGCGCTGCACGAGCGGATTCTGGCTGAGTGCCGCGCCATCGGATTCGAGCCGCGCGTCGCGTACGAGAGCTCGCAGTGGGACTTCATCGGCGAGATGGCCGGCGAAGGGCTCGGCGTGGCGATGCTGCCCGATTCGATCTGCCGTTCGCTTAATCCGGACAAGGCGAGGGCCGTGCCGCTGGTGAACCCGATCATCCCTTGGGAGCTGGTCATGGCATGGCGGCGCGAAGGCTATCTATCGCTGGCAGCGAGGGAGTGGATTCGGTTCACGCGGAAGCTGTTCACACAATCTTCCTTATGATTGTGACCCAAGTTATAGTAATATGGGTCATCATACATCAGAGGGGGAGAGGGTATGCCGCAGCTATCGCGCAAACATACAATCCTCTATTTAACGTTTCTTGTCCTTATGTGGGGGGTCAACTGGCCCCTGTCCAAATATGCGCTCGACTTCACCCCGCCGATCCTGTTCGCAGGTCTTCGGACGTTCATCGGCGGCTTGCTGCTCATCGCGATCGCCGTGCCGCGCTGGCGGCAGCTGAGGCTGCGGGAGACGTGGCATATTTATCTTCTGTCAGCGTTTCTAAGCATTGTGTTCTACTACGGCTTCCAGACGATTGGCTTGCAATACCTGCCTGCCGGGCTGTTCTCGGCGATTGTGTTCCTGCAGCCGGTGCTCGTCGGTTTGTTCGCGTGGGTATGGCTGGGCGAGCAGATGTACGGTCGGAAAATGTTCGGTCTCCTCGTCGGCTTCGCCGGCGTCGCGGCGATGAGCCTTGGCGGACTGGAAGGCGGCGTCTCCTGGGCCGGAATCGCGCTTGCGCTCGCTTCGGCGCTTAGCTGGGCGCTCGGGACGATCTTCGTGAAGCGCACCTCCGTCAAGGTCGATTCGCTCTGGATGACCGCCATGCAGATTACGATCGGCGGCATCGTCATGCTCGGCTATGGCTCGGCGACGGAGAATTGGTCCGCGATCCATTGGACGGAGTCGTTCGTGCTGGACACGCTGTTCATCTCGATCTTCGTCATTGCGCTCGGCTGGCTCGTCTACTTCAAGCTGATCGGCTCGGGCGAAGCGTCAACAGTCGCCTCGTTCACGTTTCTCATTCCGGTCGTCTCGATCATCTGCAGCGTTCTGTTCCTGAACGAGCACGTCACGCTTAATCTGGCAGCCGGCTTGTTGCTCATCGTCATCAGCATTCTGCTCGTGAACGTGAAGCCGAAGCGGCTGAAGAGCGCGTCCTGAAGCTTGGGTATGGTAGAATAAGGACATACAGCTCCAGTCAGCGGACAAGAAGGAGATTAAGCGCATGGGGAAATACTACGTGGTATGGGCAGGGGCTAACCCGGGCATCTACGGAACCTGGCCGGAATGCCAGGCGCAGGTGAAGGGCATCGTCGATGCCAAGTACAAGTCCTATCCGACGCGTGAAGAAGCGGAGCGCGCCTTCCGCGAAGGCTGGAAGAAGCATTGGGGACGAGGGAAGAAGCCTTCGGCATCGACGGGTGTCAAGCCGGGAACAGCCGCTTCGGCGGAAGCGATTGACTACGACAGCATCTCGGTGGACGTCGGGACGCGCGGCAACCCCGGTCCGGTCGAATACAAGGGCGTCGATACGCGCACCGGCGAAGTGATCTTCGAGCGCGGGCCGATCCCGAACGGCACCAACAACTTGGGCGAATTCCTCGCTATCGTGCACGCGCTCGCTTACCTGAAGCAGCAGGGCAGCGCGAAGACCGTCTACAGCGATTCGCGGACGGCGCTTAAGTGGGTGCGGACGAAGCAGGTGGCGACGAACCTTCCGCGCAACGACTCGACGAAGGAGATCTGGGCGCTTGTCGATCGGGCGATCAGCTGGCTGCAGGTCAACTCCTACCCGAACAAGGTGCTCAAGTGGGAGACGGATTCGTGGGGCGAGATTAAGGCGGACTACGGCCGCAAATAGATTCTCAATTGCACGAGCAGCGCCGGGACCTTCAGGTCCCGGCGCTGTTTGGCATATGACGAAGTTTTCTCATAACAGATACTCGTCTTCGAAGAGCCTCTCTCTACCCTCGCATGTCATCTATATCGGTTCCTTATAGAACCTATAAATTCATTTTGATTGAAAGTTTCACCTGCTCATGTTAACTTTAACTCCATATACGACAAGAATAGTCGGGATTAACGTCTATTGTATTAGGATAACCGAGCGAGGTGTTGGATTGGTGCTACAAGTGACGAACAGTCCGTTTCAACAAGACCAGGTGGAGCTGCTGAACCGGCTGCTGCCTACGCTGACAGATGGGCAGCGCATATGGCTAAGCGGCTACCTGTCGGCGCTGGCTGGCGCGGCCGGGGCGGGCGCAGCCGTTCAGTTTGCAGGCCAGACAGCGCAGATCTCGTCTGCTGCGCCCAACGCACGGCAAGAAGCGACGGTGGTGTTCGGCTCGCAGACCGGCAACAGCCAGAAGCTGGCCAAGAAGCTGTCCGGGAAGCTTCAGGAGCGGGGACTTGCGGTTACGCTGTCTTCCATGAGCGACTTCAAGCCGAACACGCTGAAGAAGGTCCAGCAGCTGTTCGTCGTCGTCAGCACGCACGGCGAAGGGGATCCGCCCGATAACGCGATCTCCTTCTACGAATTCCTGCACAGCAAGCGCGCGCCGCAATTGGACGGCATGCCGTTCTCCGTGCTCGCGCTTGGCGACACCTCCTATGAATTCTTCTGCAAGACCGGCCAAGACTTCGACAAGCGTCTCGAAGAGCTCGGCGGCCGCCGTCTCGCGCCGCGCGTCGATTGCGATGTCGACTTCGAGGATTCAGCCGAGCAGTGGATTGCCAGCGTGCTGGCTGCGCTTGCGGAGCAGCAGGGCACAGCCGCGCCAACCGGCGCGAGCATCGACTCAGCCGCACAGGGATCAATCCAAAGCGCAACCGAATCCGTATCTGAATATTCCCGGTCCAACCCGTTCCAAGCGACGGTGCTCGAGAATCTTAACCTGAACGGCCGCGGCGCAGACAAAGAGACGCGTCATGTGGAGCTGTCTCTGGAGGGCTCCGGTCTGAAGTATGAACCGGGCGACAGCCTGGGCATCTACCCCGAGAATCATCCGCGTCTGGTAGACGAGCTGATCGCCGCGCTTGGCTTGCAGCCGGAGGAGCCGGTCACGCTGCCGAAGAACGGCGAGGTTCGTTCGCTTCGCGAAGCGCTCTCTTATTATTACGAGATTACCGTGCTGACGAAGCCGCTCATCGAGCAGGCCGCGAAGCTGTTCCCCAGCACCAGTCTGCAGGAGCTGGCGGCCGCTGAACATGCGCAGCAGCTGCGCGAGTATATCAAAGGCCGGGATCTGCTCGATCTCGTGCAGGATTACAGTTTGAAGGACGTCTCCGCGCAATCGTTCGTCTCGCTCCTTCGCCGTATGCCGCCTCGGCTCTACTCGATCTCGAGCAGTCCGAGCGCTTATCCGGAAGAGGTGCATCTGACGGTTCGCAAGGTGGAATACGAGTCGTACGGCCGCCAGCGTTACGGCGTCTGCTCGACGCAGCTGTCCGAGCGGCTGGAGCCTGGGCAGACGCTGCCGGTATTCGTGCAGGACAACCCGAACTTCAAGCTGCCGGCGAATCCGGATACGCCGATCATCATGATCGGTCCGGGCACAGGCGTCGCGCCATTCCGTGCGTTCCTGGGCGAGCGCGAAGAGACGGGCGCGCCGGGCAAGACATGGCTGTTCTACGGGGATCAGCACTTCTCCTCGGACTTCCTGTACCAGATCGAATGGCAGCGCTGGCTGAAGGACGGCATGCTGACGCGGATGGACGTCGCCTTCTCCCGCGATACGGAGCAGAAGGTGTACGTGCAGCATCGGATGCTGGAGAAGAGCAAGGAGCTCTATCAATGGCTGCAGGAAGGCGCGGCTGTCTACGTCTGCGGCGACGAGAAGAGGATGGCCCACGACGTGCAGGAGACGCTGCTCGCGATTGTTCGGCAAGAAGGCGGCTTGAGCGAGGAAGAGGCCGCTGATTATCTGGCCCGTATGCAGCAGGAGAAGCGTTATCAGCGTGACGTGTACTAAGCCGCAGGCTAAGACAACGAGGAGGCAGAACGATGTCCGACAATAATTTGTTGTCGCGCAACAGCGCGCCGCATAGCGACGTGGAGGATATTAAGCGCCGCAGCGATTACTTGCGGGGGACGCTGAGAGAGTCGCTCGAGGATCGAATCACCGGATCGATCTCGGAGGACGACAATCGGCTCATGAAGTTCCACGGCAGCTATATGCAGGACGACCGGGACGTCCGCAACGAACGGCAGAAGTCGAAGCTGGAGCCGGCGTACCAGTTCATGGTGCGCGTCCGTGCGCCGGGCGGCGTCGTGACAGCGAAGCAGTGGCTCATGATGGACCGAATCGCTAAGAAGTACGCGAACGGCACGATCCGTCTGACGACGCGGCAGTCGTTCCAACTGCACGGCGTGCTGAAGTGGAACATGAAGAGCGTCATCCAAGAGGTTCACGAGGAGCTGCTCACCACGCTCGCCGCCTGCGGCGACGTTAACCGCAACGTGATGGCGAACCCGAACCCGTATCAGTCGGAGCTGCACGAGCAGGTGTACGAGTGGGCGGAGAAGCTAAGCCGTCACCTCGAGCCGCAGACGCGAGCTTATCATGAGATCTGGCTGGACGAGGAGAAGGTCGCGGACAGCCGGGAAGGCGAAGAGCAAGAGCCGATCTACGGCAAGGTGTACCTGCCTCGGAAGTTCAAGATCGGCATCGCGGTGCCGCCGGCGAACGAAGTGGATGTCTTCTCGCAGGATCTGGGCCTCATTGCGATCGAGGAGAACGGCAAGCTCGTCGGCTTCAACGTCGCCGTCGGCGGCGGCATGGGCATGACGCACGGCGATCCGAAGACGTATCCTCAGCTTGGCCGGATCGTTGGCTTCGCGACGCCGGACCAAGTGGTTGACGTGGCGGAGAAGACCGTGACGATCCAGCGGGATTACGGCGATCGGTCGGTGCGCAAGCATGCGCGCTTCAAGTACACGATCGACGACCGCGGACTGGAGTGGTTCAAGGACGAGCTGCACCGCCGGTTAGGCTGGGAGCTGCAGCCGGCTCGCCCGTTCCAGTTCGAACACAACGGCGACCGTTACGGCTGGGTGAAGGGCAGCAACGGCAAATGGCACTATACGCTGTTCATTCAGAACGGCCGGGTGAAGGACGAGGACGGCTATCGCCTGATGACCGGTCTGCGGGAGATCGCGCAGGCGCATAGCGGCGACTTCCGTCTGACACCGAACCAGAACCTTATCATTGGCAACGTATCGTCGCAGAAGAAGCGCAAGATCGAGCAATTGATCGAAGAGTACGGCTTGACGGACGGTGCGGCTTACTCCGCGCTGCGGAGGAACTCGATGGCTTGCGTCGCGTTGCCGACGTGCGGTCTGGCGATGGCGGAATCGGAGCGGTACCTGCCGACGCTTCTGGAGAAGATTGAGACGATTCTCGAAGAAGCGGGACTGCGGGAAGAAGAGATCGTCATCCGCATGACCGGATGTCCGAACGGCTGCGCGCGGCCGGCGCTGGCGGAACTCGCCTTCATCGGCAAGGCGCCGGGCAAGTACAACATGTACTTGGGCGGCGGCTTCGCCGGCGAGCGGCTGAACAAGCTGTACCGCGAGAATATCGGAGAAGCCGAGATCTTAAGCGAGCTGCGGCCGATTCTGAACCGCTACGCGCAGGAACGCCGGGACGGCGAACACTTCGGCGACTTCTGCATCAGGGCAGGCTATGTGAAGGAAGTCCACTCGGGACTCGATTTTCACGCATAAGTTGGGAGAAGAGGCCAAGGAGCTGCGGGACAGCTTCTTGGCTTTTTTTGCGATTGGGACTTTCCGAATGGATTGGAAATATTTATGATGGATAGGGCGGTAATAAAGTACCTGAGGCGGTCGTGATGAACATCGTCTATCGAGAAGCCGTACATTCTGACAGCCCCGAAATCGCGAGACTCTCGCACCAATTAGGCTATCCGGCGGCGGATGAGATCGAGCAGCGCTTAGTGTTCAACAAGGAACTGAACTGATCATATGGACGATACGATAAGTACGGAGGAACATGAACGTCATGAACGGGCAATTTCTAGCCAGTGTCATCCTGATTTTTCTGGGGCTATGCTTCATAGCTGTATCCGCTATGCTTCTCACGAAGGACAAGAAGAAGCCGGGATATGGCTTTCTAACTCTCGGCGTATTGCTCGCTTGCGCATCGATTATTCTGATTCTTGCGATTGATACAGGCCATGCCTAGACATCGACATTCCGGCAAGTCCTATGATCGTTACACGGCTTGAGCCTTCTTATAGTCGCTGTTCATCATGCTCTTGATCAAAGACGGCCATTTGGAATTAGGCGGACAATATTTCTTGCCGATTTTCTCAATCGTCGTATAGCCCTTGCCTATGTAGTTGTCGGAGATCAGCTGTCCGAACTTCTCGACGCTGTCGACCTTGGTCTCGAATCGGAGATATCCTTTGCTGGAGTTGAGCCCGAACAGGTTGTTGCGCTTCTTGGAGATGCCGCTGCTTCCGTTGCCGCTCTCCAGCCGCATGACAGCGACGGTGAAGTAGGCGTTGATCCCGTATTTGGATTCCACGTCCAGGATAGCCTTCTCAAGGCCATGTCCCGCGAGGTCGGTGCCTTTGAACATAGCTTGAAGGTCGCTCTCGGACAAGCCCGAGACGGATTTGACGTCATATTTGCTGCTTTGCGACACTTTTGCGGTTTTCTTCGCTGCCTTGTTGGCAGAGGATCTGACGGAGGCGATCTTCACCTCATTTGATTTCTTAGGGGCTGCCGATAGCGTCTTGGCGGGAGCCGGGACGGCGTAGCCGCCGTGCACGTAGCCTTTGCCGTCCAGCTTCAGCCATCCGTTGCTTAGCTTCTCGACGACGGTTAACTGGGTGCCCTTCTCGACGACATCGATAATCTTGGAATCGGCGGACGAAGCGGAGCGAACGTTCAGATAATAGGCGGTCGTTACATATGGCACAGGTTCGGGTATCTTAAGATCGGCTGCATACAGGGCGCCGGCCGATGCGCGATCGGCAAAGGCGTTGCCGAGGAAGAAGACAATGCCGAAGAAGATGACGGCATACAGAACGTTGACATATGGTCTTTGGACACGAATTCTTAACATAAGGCCACTCCTCCTTCAGGTATGGTGGAGACAGGTTACCCTGATTGTACGGTGAAGCCGCCGAGAAGCGTGTCAAAGCCTCTGAGCGGTTCTCAGATTTATTTGTCGCAATTGGCTATTTTTCAAGCCAATTCAGTCGATGGATGGGAGCAGGATGTTAAGAATATTTTAATGTTTGGCGATTAACCGCCCCATATGAACCCGACAGGCAAGCGTGGATCCGCCCGATCGCAAGGGCTGACAGTTACGGTAAAATTGGCTATGATAGGTCAGGGCATACCCCGTTTCGCCATTGCAATTGGGGTTCGCAGATGAATGCGGAAGCTAGAACGAACGGGTGCAAAAGTGTATAATTACGCTTAGTCATTGTGTAAATGGAGGAAAATTTCGATGTCTCAATTGTTAACGGGCAAGACAATCGTGGTCATGGGCGTGGCCAACGAGCGGAGCATTGCTTGGGGAATTACCCAATCCTTGCATGGACAAGGCGCCAAGCTGATCTTTACTTACCGGAAGGACCGATCGCTCGAGAAGCTGAAGAAGCTGCTCGAGGAGAACCGGATCGAGCCGAAGCTGGTCGTGCAGTGCGACGTGTCCGACGACGCGAGCATTCAAGCCGCCTTCGATAAGATCGGAACGGAAGCCGGCGTCATTCACGGCGTGGTGCATTCGCTGGCGTACGCGGATAAGGAAGGCCTGTCGGGCGAATTCTCCGACATCTCGCGCGCGGGCTACATGACGGCGCAAGACGCGAGCTCCTACTCGCTGATCGCGGTGGCCAGGGAAGCGAAGAAGTGGATGACCGAGGGCGGCAGCATCGTCACCCAGTCGTACATAGGGGCAGAACGCGTCGTCAAAAATTACAACGTCATGGGCGTCGCCAAGGCCGCCCTTGAAGCGAGCATGCGCTATCTGGCCGAAGACCTCGGCAAGCATGGCATCCGCGTCAACGCGGTGTCCGCCGGCGCGGTCCGGACGCTGTCCGCGAAGGGCGTGGCCGGCTTCAACGAGATTCTGTCCACGACCGAGGAGCGGGCTCCTCTTCGCCGCAACATCGACAGCGCGGAAGTCGGGGACGCCACCATGTTCCTGCTGAGCGACCTGTCGCGCGGCGTGACGGGCGAAGTGCTGCACGTAGACGCGGGCATGCATATTCTCGGACTGTAAGTTCGGATGTCTCGACGACAATAAGGAAAGACCGCATCTGCGCTGTAAGCGCGGGATGCGGTCTTTTGTTGGTATGCGCCGGGCGGCGCAAGCGAGGCCGAGTCTGTGATCAGTGATTCGCCTTGGCATCTTCGTTGTCGTTGGACAGACGCGATACCTCGAACAGCTTGAACAGCAGGCTCATCACGATGCCGACGACGGTGGCGAGCGCCATGCCGGACAGGGAGAAGTCGTGGAACGTGATCTTGGCGCCGGACAGACCGGTAATGAGTACGACCGTCGTCAAGTACAGGTTCGTCGGCTTGCTGTAGTCGACCTTGGCTTCCACGAGCATGCGAAGGCCCGAAGCGGCGATGGAGCCGAACAGCAGCAGGGAGATACCGCCCATGACGGCGGGAGGGATGCCGGCGATCAGCTGCGAGAGCTGGCCAAGGAACGACAGCACAATGGCGATCACGGCCGCTCCGCCGATGACGAAGGTGGAGTACACGCGCGTAATGGCGAGCACGCCGATGTTCTCGCCGTACGTCGTGTTCGGCGTCGCGCCGGTGAAGCCGGAGAGGATCGTCGAGACGCCGTTACTGAGCATCGACCGGCCCAGGCCCGGATCCTTCGTCAGATCCTTGCCGACGATGTTGCCGGTGACGATCAAGTGGCCCGTATGCTCGACGACAACGACGAGCGCGGCCGGCACGATGGTCGCGATCGCCGACCATTCGAACGAAGGCGCCGTGAACGCCGGCAGCGCGAAGAAGGAGGCATTCTCGACGCCGGAGAAGTCGGTGAGGCCGGCGGCCCAAGCGATCAAGTAGCCCGCGACGATGCCGAACAGGATCGGAATGATCCGCATGAAGCCGCGGAACAGGATAGAGCCGAGCACCGTGATAAGCAACGTGGCGATCGATACCGTGACGGTGGTGGCGTCAAGCTTCCAGCCTTCCGACCCGTCGGAGATCCAGCCGGCCATCTTCGCGGCGGTCGGAATGAGCTCCAGGCCGATGACGGCGACGATCGGGCCCATGGCCGCTGGCGGGAACACGACGTGAACCCAGTCGGTGCCGGCCCATTGAATGATGAGGGCGACGATGACGAAGATGACGCCCGAAGCGATGAAGCCGCCGAGCGCGGCGGAATAGCCGTCGCCCGGATTCGCGTAATTGGCGATGACGGCGCCGGCCGGCGCGATGAACGCGAAGCTCGATCCGAGGTAAGCTGGAATTTTGCCTTTGCAGATCAGAATGTACAGAAGAGTGCCGATGCCGTTCATGAGCAGGCAGATGGCCGGATCGACGCCAAGCAGGTTCGGAACGAGCACCGTCGAGCCGAACATGGCGAAGAGGTGCTGCAGGCTGAGCAGAACGCTTTGGCCGAACGGGGGTCTTTCGAGAACGCCGATCTCACGTCTCATTGCAGTTGAATTCCTCCATTTATATAGGTTCAATTCCGAATTTCCTTTGTAGATTCTACATAGACCGACACGCGTTGACAAGCATTTCCTTGAAAGTTTTCGATTCTTGCCGAATATTTATTCTATCTGCGAGCATAACCGCTTTAAGCCGCCGCTATAACGCAAGCAAGGCCCCGCTCGGAAGCGGGGCCTTGCTTAATAGAGGAGAATGCGCGAGTTTACACGCCCGAATACGAGAGGAACCCGCCGTCGACCGGCACGACGGTGCCGGTGACGAAGCCGCTCGTTGCGTTGTCGACCAGCCACAGCAGTGCGCCGAGGAGATCCTCCGGCTCGCCGAAGCGGCGCATCGGCGTGTGCGAGATGATCTTATGCGAGCGGGGGGTCAGCGATCCGTCCTCGTTGGTGAGCAGATTGCGATTCTGCTCGGTCAGGAAGAAGCCCGGCGCGATCGCGTTCACGCGGATGCCGGATTCGGCTAGATGAACGGCAAGCCACTGCGTGAAGTTCTCGATCGCCGCCTTGGCTGCGCTGTACGCCGGCACCTTCGTCATCGGCGATGGTGCGCTCATCGAGGAGACGTTCAGCACGACGCCGCCTTCTCGGCCGATCATATCCTTCGTGAATTCTTGCGTCGGAATGAGTGTGCCGATGAAGTTCAGGTCGAACACGTTGCGGAAGCCCGGAATGCTGAGCCCGAAGAACGTCGTGACGTTCGGCTGCTCCAGATCCTCCGGCCGGAACGTCTCGTTCGTCGTGTTAGCGCTCGGATGGTTGCCGCCGGCTCCGTTCAACAGAATGTCGCACGGGCCTAGCTTCGCGCGCACGACATCCGCCGCCGCCTTGACGCTGGCTTCGTCTGTCACGTCGCAAGCGACAGCGATGGCCGTTCCGCCAGCCGCTTCGATCTCTTCGACGACCTTCAAGCCTTTCGCTTCAGTGCGGTTCAGAATCGCTACCTTCACGCCCTGACGGGCGAGTTCAATGGCCATGACGCGGCACAGAACGCCGGATCCGCCGGTGATGACGGCAACTTTGCCCGCGAGCGCGGGATGGTCGGGAAGCTGCGGTCTTAAGCTCATGCCTCGTTCCCCCTCTCAATAGATGCGCCTCGTTGATAGGCGTCCCACAATCCCCATAGATACATAATACCGAGCGCGCGGTCGTACAACCCGTAGCCGGGACGGCACTGCTCGCCCCACAGATGCCTGCCGTGGTCCGGACGCGCGTAGCCGGTGAAGCCGATGTCATGGTACGCCTTCACGATGCCCGCAATGTCGACGGAGCCATCCTGCGTGCGGTGCGATGTCTCGACGAAGTCGCCGTTCTCATACACCCGCACGTTGCGAATGTGCGCGAACGGAATGCGATCCGCGAATTCGTGAATCATGGCGACGATGTCGTTGGCCGGATTGGCGCCGAGTGAACCGCTGCACAGCGTGATGCCGTTGTACGGGCTGTCATACAGCTTCAGGAACCGGCGCAGATTGTCTTGGCCGGTGATGATGCGCGGCAGTCCGAAGAGCGGCCACGGCGGATCGTCCGGATGAATCGCCATTCGGATGCCGTTCGCCGCCGCGACGGGGATGATCTCGCTGAGGAAGCAGCTTAGATTCTGCCACAGATGCTCTTCGGTGACGCTCTTGTAAGCTTCGAACAGCTTCGTCAGATGCGCGAGACGCTCCGGCTCCCAGCCGGGCATCGTCAACGCCGAATTCTCGTTAATTCGCCGCACCAGCTCGAACGGATCGAGGTCGGCCATTTTGCTTTTCTCATAGAAGAGCGCCGTTGAACCGTCCTCGAGCTCCTTGTGAAGATCGGTCCGCAGCCAGTCGAACACGGGCATGAAGTTATAGCAGATCACCTTGACGCCGACTTGTCCAAGCTTCTGGATCGTTCGTTTGTAATTCTCGATGTACTTGTCGCGCGTCGGCAAGCCGAGCTTGATATCCTCGTGCACGTTAACGCTCTCGACGACATCGATGGCAAGGCCTGCCTTCGCCGCTTGGTCGCGGACCTCCAGGATCTTGTCCATCGGCCATTCCTCGCCTGCGGGCACGTCGTGCAGCGACCAGACGATGTCGGTTACGCCGGGAATTTGCTTAATCTGATCCAGCGTCACGGTGTCGTTGCCTTCGCCGAACCACCGAAATCCCATTCGCATCTTCGATTCCTCCTCGGACATGTGTTCTCTCTTATTTAAAATAATGCGGGAATCTCTCCCTCAGCACCGCTTGGTCGCGAATGCTTAAGGAGAGATGCTCTTGCATGACCCGGTCGGCCAAGCCGGCGTCGCCGTCCCGAATGGCAGAGACCATCTGCTCGTGCTGCGAGTAGAGGTGGTTCCACTCATGGTCGCTGACAAGCCTGAGCAGACGGCTGCGGTTCAAGTGCGCGTTCATCTGCTGGATGACCGCCCATGTGTTCCTCTTGCTGCAGCCTTCGAAGATCGTCCGGTGAAAGGCTTCGTCCAGCTCGAACATCCGTTTGTCGTTCGATTCAGCCATGCTCTCGCGCTGCAGCCGAAGATTCGTCTCGAGCTGCTTCATCGTATCGGCAGGGAAGGAGGCACAAGCGAGCCGAATGACAGCTCTCTCCAATTGCTCGCGCATGAAGCGCGCCTCTTCTACCAGCTCCGGATCGATGAGCGAGACGAACGTGCCGCGCTGAGGCAGCACCTGCACGAGACCTTCCTGACCGAGCCGGACGAAGCTCTCGCGAACAGGCGTCCGGCTGACGCCGAATGCCAGCGAGCTCTCCTTCTCCGATAACGCTGTGCCCGGCGGCAGCTCCAGATTGAGAATCTGCTCTCTAAGCTTCGCATATACTTCACTTCGGGCGGATGGGGCTCTATTCGAATCCATCTCTCGTCCTCCTATCTATTCCATTCTACCAGACTTGTATGGTAGTATGGAAGTGCTTAATCCATAGTAGATTTGATAAGGCAAGTTGGATAAGAGGAGTTGACGATGCCGCGATATGAAGCTGACGATTCGGAAAGTGTTGAAGCGGCTTCAAGAGCCGATAACGGCGGAGATGCCGGATTCGACGGTCGATAAGCTGATCACGGGCGAACCGGATACGATTGTCACCGGCATCGCTACGGCGTTCATGCCTTCGCAGTCTGTCATTGAGCAAGCGATCGCCATGGGCGCGAATTTATTGATTGCGCATGAAGGGCTGGATTACAGCCACGCCGGTTCGGCAGCCGATCTGGCAGCCGATTCGGTGTATCTAGCGAAGCGGCGTCTGATCGAACAATCGGGGCTTGCGATCTATCGATTCCATGACGGCATTCACCGGTATCGCATCGACGGCATCACGTTGGGACTGATTCGGACGCTTGGTTGGGAAGCTTATGTGAGCGAGCATCGGGCAGCCGCCTCGCTGTTGACCTTGCCGCGCTGGACCGTCCGCAATATAGCGAAGCATCTGAAGCAGAGGCTGCACGTTCCGTTCGTCCGCGTCGTCGGGGACTTGGATACGCTGTGCGAATGCGTCGGCATCGCGGTCGGCTATCGCGGCGGCGGGGCGACGGCCATTCCGCTCTTCGGCGCAGATGGCGCAGACTTGGTCATCGCGGGCGAAGGTCCCGAGTGGGAGACGCCGGAGTATGTTCGGGACGCCGTACGCCAAGGCAAACACCAAGCGCTGATCCTTCTCGGGCATGCGGCAAGCGAAGAGCCCGGAATGGCGGAATTGGCCTTAACGCTGCAGGCATGCTGGCCAGGCGTTCCGGTACGTTTTCTAAAGGATGCCCCGTTATTCCAGTGGGTTTAAGACAGCAGGCGTTGACAAGCCGGACCCCTCCCACGATAATAGGTAAGCCAACGAATGGCTTACTTTAATCAACGAAGAGGGGCTTCTTCCGCGTGACCAGACCAACGAATTTAAATTGGATTGTAATAGGTTTGCTGCTAGCGTTATTCATCGGGGCGCTTGATGTGACAATCGTCAGCACGGCGATGCCGAACATTACCGAAGAGCTGCGAGGCGGCCATCTGTTCAGCTGGGTGTTCACCATATATACGCTGACGACGTGCGTAGCGACGCCGATCTTCGGCAAGCTGACCGATCTGTTCGGAAGGAAGCTCGTATTCGGCATCGGTGTCTTCCTGTTCATCGCCAGCTCGGTATTGTGCGGCTTGGCCAACTCCATGACCGCGCTTATCTGGTTCCGGGCGTTGCAGGGGATCGGAGCGGGAGCGTTGAACCCCGTCTGCTTCACGATTGTCGGCGATCTCTTCACCGGCGAGAAGCGCGGCAAGATGATGGGCGTATTCGCCTCCGTCTGGTCGATCGCCGGTCTGCTGGGACCGCTTGTCGGCGGATACTTCGTCGACCAGGTCGACTGGCGGTGGATCTTCTTCATTAACGTGCCGATCGGCCTCGTCTCGCTAGTTCTCGTGCTGGCATTCTTGAAGGAAAGCTTCGATAAGCAGAAGAAGAGAATCGATTATCTCGGCGCGGCGACGTTCACCGTTGCCGTCTCTGCACTGATGTACGCGCTGCTTAGCGGGGGGAACGAGTATGCGTGGGATTCCCCTGTCATCGTCTTGCTGCTTGCCGTCAGCGCGGCGTTCTTCTTGCTCTTCCTCTGGGTTGAGAAGCGGGCACGGGAGCCGATGATTCCGCTTAAGCTGTTCCGAAGCCGTGTGATGTACATCTCGAATCTGAGCAACTTCCTGGCGTTCACGATCTCGTCCGGCGTGACGATCTATGCGCCGATCTGGATACAATCCGTGCTTGGCCATTCAGCGACAAGCTCCGGCCTCATGGTGATGCCGATGACGATCGCATGGCCGCTCGCGTCGAACGTGGTCGGCCGCTTGATGTACAAGATCGGCGTCAAAGCAAGCGTCGTTACCGGCGCCTTCATCGTCGCTGCCGGAGCCGCCTGGCTTACTGCGCTGCAGATCGGTTCGCCGTATGCCTACTGGGTTTGTATCTTGAGCTTGATCGGCTTCGGTATGGGCTTCATCGCGACGCCGACGACCGTGATCGTCCAGTCGTCGGTTGGATGGGAGCTTCGCGGCGTGGCGACGTCAACCATCTCGCTGGTGCGTTCGTTCGGCCAGACGGTGGGCGTCGCCGTGTTCGGCACGATCTACAATCATTACGCCGTCGGCGAGAACCCTCCGCCGTCCGCGATGGCAAGCGGCATGCACGGCATCTTCGTGCTGATGATCGCCATCGCATTGGCGCATGTATTCTCGGTGTTGTTCCTGCCTTCCAACCGCCGAGCGGATGCGGAGCAGCCATCCTAAAGCTCACGGCTTGATAATCGTTCAAGGAAGCGTTTCTTGCCGAGAGGCAGGCAGCGCTTCTTTGTATTCAAGGGGGCGCATATCGACTCTTGACTTGGAAGAGGATAATTGTATACATTTGTATACGATATGGTAATAACATGAATTCCACATCGATTAAGACAAAGGAAGGGAGCGAACGCTAGGATGGCAAGGGATATGGCGCGAGGCGGTTCGTCTGAAGGCGGCCGGGGCAGAAGAGGCATGCACGGCGATCTCAATGGCCGCCGCGGCGGAAGAAGGAAGCACGACGATCCGGACGGCCGCCCGGAACGCGGAGCGAATTGCGCGCAGACGTTCCGACGGGGGCGAGCCATCGCGTTTCTCGAGCGGCTTGAAGGCATGCGGAATACGCTGGCCAAGCAGCTTCGCGAGCCGGAGTTCGATTCGATACGTCCTGTGATCTGCGGCGAGCTTAAAGCGATCGACACCGTCATCCAAGCGTTCGTCCAGACATTCGAGCTTCAGGAGCCGTCCGAAGCCCGGCAAGAGCCGAAGCTGGATGAGGGCGAAGGAATGCAATCCGAGACTTAATACTAGAAGATGAAGGAGCAATCGGAGCCATGAACACATTGGAAGCGATTCAGACCCGCCGTAATATTAAAGCATTCAAACCGGAAGCGGTAGACAAGGAGCGGATCATTGGCTGGTTGGAAGCGGCCAGCTTCGCTCCGAACCATCGGATGACGGAGCCGTGGGAGATTCGCTTCGTCGGACCCGAGACGAGAGCGCTGTTGAACCATAAGACAGACTTCGGCGGAGCGCCTGCCGTTATCGTCATAACATCCAAGGGAGGCGCGTCCGAGCCGGAGCGTGAAGAGAACTTAATGGCTGCCGCCTGCTTCGCCCAGAACTTCCTGCTCGCCGCTCATGCGGAAGGAGCGGGTGCCTTCTGGTCTTCGCTCGCGGCTTCGCCGCGCAGCCGCGACATTCTCGGCATTCCGGAAGGGCACGACGTCGTCGGCATCTTCGGCGTTGGAATCCCAGCCGAGATCCCGCCGTTGAAGGATCGGACGCCGATCGCGCTGAAGATCGCCGCCGAGCTGGCTTAAGGAGGCGGCAAGGTGAGCGGGAATGCGATACCGGCGGGGCTTCAAGCGCCGGCTCCTAATCGTTGGATCATCTTAGCGAACGTCTCTCTAGGTACCTTCATGTCCACGCTGGACAGCAGCATAGCTAACGTAGCGCTTCCGACGATGTCGGCCGAGCTTGCCGCTCCGGTACATCTCATCCAGTGGGTGCTGACCGCCTATTTGCTCACGATCTGCGCGACGCTGCCGATCATGGGCAAGCTGTCGGACATGTGGGGGCGAACCCGCGTCTATCAATTCGGCTTCCTGCTGTTCGCCTTCGGGTCCGCTTGGTGCGGATTATCCCATTCGCTCAGCATGCTCATCGGCTCCCGCATCATCCAAGCGCTCGGCGCGGCTTGCCTGATGTCGAACAGTCAGGCGATCGTCGCGCAGACGTTCGCGAATGGCGATCGGGGACGCGCGCTCGGAATCATCGGCACGGTCGTGTCGCTCGGTTCCCTGACCGGGCCGGGCATCGGCGGCATCCTTGTCCATCACTTCGGCTGGCCGACGATCTTCTGGATCAACGTGCCGATCGGAGTCATGGCGTTCATCGCCGGCATGTTCATTCTGCCCAAGGACTCGGCGGCGCGCAGGGAGCCATTCGATTATACGGGCTCCGGCTTGTTCATCGTTGGCATGACGGCCTTCCTCTACTCGCTGTCCAACGCACAGGATTGGGGCTGGTCGTCTGCATCGGCGATCGGAGGGCTTGTGGGCGCGGTCTTAGTACTCGTCGTCTTCTTCCTGTGGGAGAAGCGCACCCGGTTCCCGATGGTGGACTTCAGCTTGTACCGAATTCCAGCGTTCGCGGTAGGCAACTTGACGGCGCTGCTCGTGTTCACGGCCAACTTCTTCACGACGGTGCTGATGCCCTTCTTCATGCAGAATGTGCTCTCCCTCTCCGTTGAGCATACCGGCTACATGATGATGGTGTATCCGATCACGATGGCCGTCGTCGCGCCAATGTCCGGCTACCTATCCGACCGGATGGGCTCCAAGCTGCTGACAACGGCTGGGCTCTTCGTGATGCTGGCGGGCTTCGCCTGCTTGCTGACGCTGTCTGCGCATGCCAGCTTGGTCTTGCTCGCGGTGTTCCTCGCCATGTTCGGCATGGGCAGCGGCTTGTTCCAATCCCCGAACAATGCGAGCATCATGGGCGCGGTGCCGGCGAAGAAGCTCGGCTCGGCCGGCGGCTTGAACGCGCTGGCTCGCAATGTCGGCATGGTGCTCGGCACGTCCGTCTCCGTCTCGATCTACGCCACGGGCCTGCAGCACTTCGGCGGCGGCGTGGCGACTCCGGACCCGCACGCGATGATGAACGCGCTGCGGATCTCGTTCGCAGCCGGCGGCGCGGTCTGCGTACTGGCGCTTGCCGTCTCGGCTAGACGCCTTAAACTGTGACCAGAATGTCGAGGTTATCGAATGTCCTTCCAATCGCTCCAGCAAAATTTATATTATATCTTGCTCGCCATCAACCTCATGCTGGCGATCAGCGTCATCTTCCTCGAACGCCGCAATATCGGCGCGACTTGGGCTTGGCTGATGGTGTTCCTCTTCCTGCCGGTCATCGGCTTCGTGCTGTATTTGGTGTTCGGCCAGAATTTGAGCCGCATGAAGATCTACAAGGTCCGCAAGGAGAGCAAGGAGAGGATCGACCGCTTGATCCAGCGGCAGCGGAATGACTTCAAGGAACGCAGGCTCGTGTACAACGACCCGGCCGCGGCGGAATACGAGGACCTGATCTATATGAATCTATCGAGTGCCATGGCCTTGTACAGCCAAGACAATTCGGTCGATCTCTATACGGACGGCCCCTCCAAGTTCGAAGCCTTGCTCCGGGATCTGGAGCAAGCGAAGGAGCATATCCACCTCGTCTACTATATCGTGAACAACGACGGCATTGGCCGGAAGCTGCTCGAATGCTTGACACGCAAAGCACTGGAAGGCGTGAAGGTGCGCTTCTTGTACGATCCCGTCGGCAGCCACCGGCTGCCTGCCGGGTTCTTCTCGCCGCTTGAGCGCGCGGGCGGAGAGACATCCGCCTTTTTCCCATCGAGAATCCCTTATTTGAACTTCCGCGTCAATTACCGCAATCATCGCAAGCTCGTCATCGTCGACGGCCGGATCGGCTATATCGGCGGCTTCAACGTCGGCGACGAATATATGGGGCTCGACCGGCGATTCGGCTATTGGCGGGATACGCACCTGCGGATTATGGGCAGCGCGGTGCAGCAGATGCAAGCGCGGTTCATATTGGATTGGCGGCTGGCGTCCAAGCGAGAGCTTGAAGAGGTCGCCGGGTTGTTCCCTCCGCCGGAGAACAATGGCCGAATCGGGATGCAGATTGTCGCGAGCGGGCCGGATCAAGCGCAGGAGCAAATCCGCAATGCCTACATCCGCATGATTCACCATGCCAAGGAGAGCGTCTGGATCGAGACGCCTTACTTCATTCCCGACGAGAGCCTGCTGAACGCCCTCCAGATGGCCGCTCTGTCCGGCGTTGACGTTCGCATCATCATCCCAGGCATACCGGACCATCAGATGGTCTACTGGGCGACGCATTCTTATCTAGGAGATCTGTTGCCGCTTGGCGTGAAGTGTTATCTATATCAGAATGGGTTCCTGCACGCCAAATCGATGGTTGTCGACGGCAAGGCCGCGACGGTCGGCACCGCCAACTTCGATATCCGCAGCTTTAAGCTTAACTTCGAGGTGAATGCCATCCTGTACGATCAATCCGTCGCGCGTCAACTGCAGGCGATCTTCCAGAAGGATATGGCGCACAGCCAGATATGGACGCTGGACGATTATATGAAGCGCCCGCGAAGCCATAAGTTTCGGGAGTCGGTTACCCGCTTGCTGTCCCCGATCCTGTAGCCATTAAATAAACCAACCGACAGAGGAAGCCTCAAAGAGCCGTTGCATCGGCTCTTTGAGGCTTCCTTTGTTCTTCTTGCCCGCAAGGGTGAATGGCGCATCCTCAGACACGGGCGGCGAATTGGCTCCGTTCCTGCATGCGCTGCTTGATCAGTTGCTGCTTGCGCTTCGATACGGGCAGGCACTTCGAGGTGCTGCTCCGGTCTCCGAAGATGAGCTGATCGCTTGCGATCTCGGTTATTTTGTCCACGTTCACATAGCAATCGGAAGCGAGGCGGAAGAAGGCGGGATCCTCAGTCAGCAGCGCTCGCTGTTCGGCGGACAGTCTCTTCTTTATATTATAATTGCGCCCATGAAAGCTAATTAATCCGTGCGCTCCGACCTTGAAGAACAGAATGTCCCGATGAGGCTCGAAATGCTCGTAAAGATTTACGGCTACGTCCACCTTTCCAATACCCCCTATAGAAAGCGTATTTGGTAGCGCTTACAGTATAACGTATTTTCGAATGGTTTTTAAGTCCTGTTTTAAAAGTTTTTGGCTGGATCAGCCTAGGCTTTTCCTTCTGGATTGACATAGCGCGATGTGAAAGTTATGTTTAACACAACTAATGATTGCGCTTGCAAAGAAGGAGGCAGACAAGCTATGTCCGCAGCGGCGGAGAGTATTATTCGGGCGAGCGGTCTGAAGAGAACGTTCGGGAAGGGCGCAGGAGAGGTCGCTGTGCTTAAGGGCGTGGACCTGGACGTTCCGGCGGGCCGGCTCATTGCGTTCAAAGGACGTTCCGGCTCGGGCAAAACGACGCTGATCAACCTGCTCGGCGGCCTTGATCGCCCGACGGGAGGCAGCTTGACGTTCGACGGGTTGAATCTGACCGGACTGTCAGACCGCGAACGCGACGAAGTGAGGCGGACGAAGATGGGGCTTGTCTTCCAATCGTTCGCCTTGTTCCCGTTAATGTCCGCTTATGAGAATGTGGAATTCCTGCTTCGGATCAGCGGCCATCCGTCCAAAGGCCGCAAGGAAGCGGCTGAGCTCGCTCTCGAGCAGGTCGGACTCAAAGCCCGTATGCACCATCGCCCGTTCGAGCTGTCCGGCGGGGAGCAGCAGCGAACGGCTATCGCACGGGCGATCGCCCACAAGCCGAAGCTGCTGCTCGCGGATGAGCCGACGGCCGAATTGGACAGCAAGACGGGCCTTCATATTATTAAGCTCTTCCGGGATCTGGTTACGCAGAGCGGAATCTCCGTCATTCTGACGACGCACGATCCTGCCATTATGGAGATCGTCGATCAAGTTTACGAATTGGAGGATGGGCAAATTGTCGTTCAAAATTAAACGGGCTGCCGAATGGTGCGCAGCGTTCGCGCTGGCCTTCGCGTTGGCCGGATGCTCGCTGCTGCCGAAGGAAGAAGAAGCGCTCGCGCCGCCTCTAGTGAAGCCGGCTAACGAGAACTATCAGACTGAGACGGCAGTGAAGGGGACGATCAGCATCGAAGTGAACGGCAGCGGGTACTTCGAATCGGATCATACCGATATGGCTCAGTTCACGGGCCAGGGAGGGCGCGTTCAGGAGGTGCTGGTCCATTCCGGAGATACCGTGAAGAAGGGTGATGTGCTCGTACAGCTTGTGATGGAGGATCTGGACTTGCAAGTGAAGCAGCAGGAATTGACGCTTGAGCAGGCCAAGTACAACCTGCGCAAGGAGCGAGCCGTTCAAGGCAACGACGAAGAAGTGATTCGAATGGCCGCGCTTCAGGTTGAGATCGAGCAGTTGAAATTCGACCGGCTGACCGCCCAGTACAACAGCAAGCAGCTGAAGGCGAACATGGACGGGCAGGTCATCTTCGTGGAGGACCTGCATCCAGGCGATTACGTCGACACGTATCAGACGCTTGTCATCGTGGCCGATACGAAGAAGCTGAGATTGACGTTGAACACGGATGGAATGCTTGCGGCCAGAGAGGTCAACGTCGGTTTTCCGGCAGAGATCAGCTTGAAAGTGGACGGGGAGAAGAAGACGATCGAAGGCAAAGTCGTACAGACGCCGTCGTCGGCTCCGCAGACGCTCAATAAGGAATTGGCGGAGAGATACGCCAAGACGCTCTATATTCAAGTAGACGATGTGCCAAAGGGCGTCGAGATCGGCGCGATGGCGGATGTGAAGATAACGACCCAGATGAAGGAGAACGTCGTCAAGATTCCGCGAAGCGGGCTCCGCAATTCGCTCGGCCGCACCTTCGTCCGGACGCTGGAAGAAGGCAGCAAGGTGCGCGAACTCGATGTCGAAGCGGGCCTTACGTCCTCCACGGAAGTGGAGATCGTCCACGGATTGGACGAAGGAGACGTTGTCATTCTGCAATAATATCATGGATCTTCGTGCCGCCATTCTGGAACGGGAGGCTATCGCGTGGCCTTATTCGTAATGATTATTCGGAAGATGATGAACAACAAATGGCTGTCCGCCAGCCTGCTGCTCGGCATGACGATCAGCGTCGCGCTCGTGAGCACGATGCCGATCTACTCCGAGGCGATCTTGTCGCGGATGCTGGTGAAGGAATTGCAGACGATCCAGCAGGAGAGAGGCTACTATCCGGGGGCCTACTTCGCGAGGGTGTCGTTCGCGGAGGAGACGCCGGAGCAGCGCGAGTCTCTTCTGAAGGATATGGATGCATATATGCAGGGAACCGGTGCTCATGGATTCACGCTCCCGGTTCTCGAGACCGTTATTCAGCGCAGCACCCGATCGATTCAAGCGACTCCAGTGACCGGAACGGAGGAGGATCTGAAGGAGAAGCGCTCGGTCCGATTCACGTCGTTGTCCGGACTTAACGAACATATCCAGTTGACCGACGGCCGGATGCCGAGCGGGCAGAGCGAAGACGGCGTGTATGAAGTGCTGGTCACTTCGAACGGGCTGTTCAAGCTAAAGACGGTATTGGGAACTGAGTTCGAGGCTATATCCGAGGACACGGGCGAGAAGATTCGGTTTAAGCCGGTCGGCGTCTTCGAGAAGAAGAGAGACGACGATCCGTACTTTAGCAACCCGTCCTTATCCGGCTTTGATAGTGCCATCGTCGTCGACCAGAGCGTTATGGACCGCGACTTCTTGGGAGCGAATAAAGTCTCGGTTATCAACAACAGCTGGAATATCGTGCTGGACTATTCCAAGATGGAGCTGCGCCAGGTCGATGATTTCCTGCAGACGGATCAAGAGATTCGGAACTTCATGAAGCAGCGGATCAGCGTATTCCAGACGGCCTATACTGTGCCTGTGCTTGATACGTTGGACCAGTACGATGAGCGGACATCCCGTCTGAAGACGTTGATGTGGTCGCTTAATGTGCCGGTGCTGATCATGCTGGCGTTCTATATGTTCATGGTCGCCAATCTGATTGCCGACCGCCAGAAGAACGAGATTGCGGTGCTGCGCAGCCGAGGCGCCGCCAGGTGGCAGATCGCGGCAGCATTCTTCGTCGAGGGTCTCATTCTGAGCGCCGCCGCTTGGGCTGTGGGCCCATTCATCGGGCTGTTCCTGACGAAGGTGCTGGGCGCATCGAACGGCTTCTTGTCCTTCGTATCCCGTGCTGCGCTGCCCGTACGAGTCTCGTCGCAAGCATATCTGTACGGTCTCGCAGCTGCGGGTGTCTCGCTCGTGATGTTGCTGATCCCCGTTCTTCTTGCTACCCGCGCGTCAATCGTCGGCCGTAAGCAAGAGCTGGCGCGTCAGCTGCGGACGCCGCTGTGGCACAAGCTATTTCTGGATGTCATCTTCGTGGCAATTGCCATTTATGGCTTATATACGTTCCGGACGCGTCTGGCTAATTTGAAGAACCTTGGACTGGGTTCCTCCGACCTGAACATCGATCCGCTGCAATTCCTCGTGCCGGCGCTGTTCATCGTAGGAGCGGGCTTGCTGCTGCTCCGCTTGTACCCGTATCTGCTCCGGATTATCTATTGGATCGGACGGAAGTGGTGGCGTCCCGGAACATATGCGACGCTCATCCAAGTCGGCCGATCGAGCAGCCAATATCAGTTCCTGATGGTCTTTCTGCTTCTGACGATCGCAACCGGCGTGTTCAGCGCCAGCGCAGCTAGAACGATTAACAACAACACGGAGGACCGGATTCGCTATGCCAGCGGCGCAGATATTGCGATCACCTCCGTTTGGGTCAACGATAAGCCTGCTCCTGCGATGGGGGGCGGGCCTCCCGGAGCAGGCGCTTCCGGCGATACGGCTGCGGGGATATCTTCCGAACCGGTTCATTACCTGGAGCCGGCGTTCGAGCCTTACGAGAAGCTGCCGGGAGTCGAGCATGCGGCCAAGGTGTTCGTGAAGCAGAATGCTAACTTCTCCGTCGGGGACGAGGCCGGATCGGCGACTTTGATGGGGATCGATACGTACGATTTCGGCATGACGGCTTGGTTCCCGAGCGGACTGCTGGACCATTCGCTTAACGACTACTTGAATCTAATGGCTTCCGATACGCGAGCGGTGCTCATCTCCCGTACGCTGGCAGAACAGAAGCAAGCGAAGGCCGGAGACACGATCTGGATCGGGTGGGCCAACTCCCAGTCGCAGCCGTTCGTCGTGTACGGCATCATCGACTACTTCCCGACGTTTAACCCGAACCCGCCGCTCGGATCGGTGGTGGCAAGCGACGAGAGAACGAAGCGCAACGCGCCTATGCTGATCGTCGGACATCTCTCGCGCATCCAGTTCCAACTGGGACTCGAGCCGTATGAGGTCTGGCTGAAGATGAAGCCTGGATTCTCATCTGCCGCATTGTATGAGGCTGTGGAGGAGAATCGGTTGCCTGTCACGGAGCTGGTCAATACGGAGCTTGAATGGAATCTGGAGAAGAACGATCCGTTCCTGATGGCGCTGAACGGCATTCTGACACTGGGCTTCCTGATCTCCATCATCGTCAGCTTCTTCGGATTTCTGTTATACTGGGTATTGTCATTAAAAGGAAGAACGCTGCAGAACGGCGTGATGCGTGCGCTTGGCCTGTCGCTGCGGCAGATGATCGGCATGCTGGTGCTTGAGCAGGCGCTTACCTCAGGCATCGCGGTGGTAATTGGCATCTTCGTCGGCAACCTGGCGAGCAGCCTGTATGTGCCTAATTTCCAGATTGCGTTTAATCCATCGGCGCTCGTTCCTCCTTTCCATGTCATATTCGACTCGTTCGACTACATTCGGCTGTATGCCGTCGTCTGCACCATGCTCGTGCTGGGACTGGCGATCTTGGGCGGCATGATGGCGCGGACCCGCATTCATCAAGCGCTTAAGCTGGGGGAGGACTGACCGATGATCCACTGCGACGGGCTGGTGAAAATCTACAAGGCAGCCGATCTGGAAGTGTTCGCGCTGCAAGGGCTTGACCTGCAGGTAGAGAGCGGGGAGCTCATGGCGATTATCGGGAACAGCGGGAGCGGCAAGTCGACGCTGCTGAACATGCTCGGCGGATTGGATCGCCCGACTGCCGGCAGCCTGCTCATCGACGGCAAGGATATGCTGAAGATGTCCGAACGGGATCTGGTGCGCTACAAGCGGGAGAGCGTCGGCTTCGTCTGGCAGAACAACGCTCGCAATCTCATTCCCTATCTGACCGCGCTCGAGAATGTAGAGCTCCCGATTCTGCTCTCCGGAAGGCGCAAGCGGATGCGTGCGCTGGAGCTGCTGGATGCGGTCGGCCTGCTGCACCGCGCGCAGAACAAGCTGCATCAATTGTCCGGCGGCGAGCAGCAGCGGGTGGCGATTGCGATCGCGCTGGCGAACCATCCGCGGCTTCTGCTCGCAGATGAGCCGACCGGCTCGGTCGACTCGCGAATGGCGGACCAGATCCTCGATTTGTTCCGGGAGCTGAACCGCACGCTCGGCATCACGATCGTCATCGTGACGCACGACCCGCAGCTCGCGAGGAAGGTGGACCGCGTCGTCTCCATTCGCGACGGCAAGATCTCGTCGGAGATGCTGCGCAAGAAATCTTACGCAGAAGAGCTAATGGAGCTGGAGCTTGGCAGCGAGCAGGCCGCGGTCGATGAAGAGACGCATGTCGAATATGCGGTGCTGGACAAGGCGGGAAGGCTGCAAGTGCCGGCTGCCTATCTGGAGTCGATCGGCCTGCAGGACAGCAACAAGGTGAAGGTGGAGCTTGCCGATGGCAGGATCGTGCTGACGCCGCCTGAGGCAGTCTCATCTAAAAAATAAAGGGAGCAGGAGAGTGGCTTCATATGGACGAGAGATATCCGATTGGCAAGTTCGAGTTTGAAGGGCCGATTACGGTCGAGAAGCGTGCGGAATGGATCGAAGACATCCGTGCGCTGCCGGCGCGGGTGGCAGCCGCTGTCAGCGGGCTTAGCGAGGAGCAGCTCGACACGCCTTATCGGGACGGAGGCTGGACGATTCGCCAAGTTGTGCATCATATCGCGGACAGCCATTCGAACTGTCTGACGCGATTCAAGCTGGCGCTGACGGAGGACAATCCAACGATCAAGCCGTACGAGGAGCAGCTATGGGCGGAGCTGGCGGATAGCAAGACATACCCAATCGGTCCTTCGCTGGCATTGATCGAAGCGGTGCACAGCCGCTGGACGGCGTTGCTGGAGTCGATGAGCGAGGAAGATTATGCCCGCACCTTCTATCATCCCGGCTATCAAGTGACGAATACGCTCGCTCGCGCCTTGGGCAATTATTCATGGCACGGCAGGCATCATACGGCACATATCACTTCGCTTCGAGAGCGCAAGGGCTGGTAAACGGATCAGGCAGACCGATCTATTCGGTCTATCTAGAATAGCCGCAAACCCAAAAGCAAAAGCTGTCCCGTCTCACACTGTCTAGACGAATCTAGGCGTGAGAAGGGGCAGCTCTCTTGATGTTCCGGTCTGTAGGATCAGACGGCCGGTACGCCTATCTCTGCTATTCGGAGCAGGAACTCCTCACGCAGCGCGGCTTTCTCGGCTTCATCCAAGAATGCGGCTTCGACTGCGTTCTCCATCAGCCGGACGATATCGGCCATCCCGAACCCAAGATGCTCGGCAAGCCGCCGGCATTCCTCGGTCATACTCGTGCCCGAGACGGTCGGATTGTCTGTGTTGATTGTGACGACGATGCCGCTCCGCATGTAGTCGCGGATCGGGTAATCCTCCCAACCGTCCACTGCCTTGGTCTGGATGTTGCTGGTAGGGCAGAGCTCCAGCGGAATGCCGCACTCTCGAATGCGTTCCAGCACGGCGGGATTCTCGCGCGCCCGTACGCCGTGGCCGATGCGCACCGCGCCAAGCCTGTCGATCGCTTCCAACACGTTGTCGGCGCCGCCCGCTTCGCCGGCATGGATCGTCACCGGGATGCCAAGCTCTTGCGCCAGTTCGAACACTTCGCGGAATAGCTGCGGCGGGAAGCCAGCCTCGTCTCCGGCGAGATCAACGGCAACCAGCCCGCGTCCGAGGTAACGAGAAGCGGTGCGGACGACCTCCAGATTATCCTTCGGCGAATGGTGCCTCATGCAGATGGCGATCGCCCGGGCACGAATCTCGTAGCGTTCTTCGCCGCGGCGCAGGCCGCGAATGACGGCCGCGAGCGCGTCATCGGCCGTTAGGCCGCGTTCCGTATGCAAGAGAGGCGCGAACCGAACCTCGATATAGATGCAATTATCTTCAGCTGCGCGTTCGACCGCTTCATAGGCGCTGCGCTCCAAAGCCTGTTCATTCTGAAGGAAGGGGAGCACGAACCGGAACTTCGCCAAATAATCGACTAAGCTGGCGCAGTCGTCCGAGACGGTCATATAGGGCAGCAAGCCGGCGGCGTCATTCGCCGGCAGCTCCGATCCTTGCTCAGCAGCCCATTCGAGCATCGTCTCTGGCTTCACGCAGCCGTCCAGGTGCAGGTGCAAATCCACTTTCGGCATTCGCTTAAGCCAATTCATCCAATCTCATCCCCTCTCGCGCGTTAGTCGTCCGAGAGCAGCTTCTTCTCGATCTGCTCCCGGTATTGCTCGAAGACGGCCGTCTGATGCCATCCCCTCTGCTCCATCATCGACCGGTATTGAAGCTGTACCTCATTCAGCTTCTCCCGAAGCCGGCCGCGTTCGCCATCGTCCGTACAGCAGCGGAGCAGATCCTCAATCGTGACCATCTCTTTGCGAAGCTCAAGCTCGGGAGGAATCGCTCCGGCGTTCTTGAGCAGCCGATACCCGATGCGGAGCGCATCCGGCACTGATGCGAGTTCGTCAGGCGGAAGCGGCTTGCCGCGTCCGGGGAGGTGGTCGAAGTCGCCGCGGGCCTGGGCTTCGCGAATTCGCTCTTCCACGATGGATGAGATCCAATCCATGACGGCATCACCCTCTGTATCGCTTAATATTGATATCGATTGTAGCATGCCGCAAGCCAGGTTGAAATGGCTAGGGAAAGTAATTTTCGAACCATGTCACTTTAATTTACATGCAAACACGGAATGCCAAAATATAAATCGATTATTGCTTCGCCGCAGGCGTTCCGCAATATAGTGTAGTTGGATAATCAGAGAGGAAGCGTGACGATACGATGGCCATTATCCTTTGGTTATGTGGACTTGCTTTGTCGTATACATTTGATCCATTTCAAAGATGGAGATCAGATTATGTCTTCGCCGCATCGATGCTCGGTGCCATACACCAGCCCTCGGCCTATATGAGCGGATTATCGCCTCAACACAAACCAACAAGAGCGCTTCGCTCCAGAACAGGCCGGCGGCCGATTCGCGGAACGAAGCGCTCTTGCTGCGACAAGCTGTCGTATCTGGCTGTTGTGCGAGGCCCGCACGCGACACGCAGCCGCTACTAAGCGGCACGCGTACGCCTGCTCTTCCCGCTTGCCTCCCGCCGCTTGCATCAAGCATTCTTAGCGGCCTGCGGCTTAGGCGCAGCGTTGCGATGCAATAGCGCGAAATAGACAATGGCGGCAAGCGCAACGATGGCGGCGGCCGCCAGATACATCGTGCGGTTGCTCGTGGCCGAAGCGACGCTGCCAAGCAGCACCGAGCCGATGCCGACGCCGCTGTCGAAGAAGATGAAGAACGTGCTCGTCGCGAGGCCGACGCGTTCACGCGGCACGGATTGGACGGCGATCGCCTGCAGGCAAGGGAACAAGCTTCCATAGCCAAGGCCGATGATCCCAGCCGAGAGCAGGAACGTGAATGCCGAATTAGCTGATGCCAGTACGACCAATCCGCCGGCATAGAGGAGCAAGGTCGGATAGACCAGCATATTGCGCGGCAGCTTGTCGAACATGCGGCCGGTGAACGGCCGAGCCAATACCATGATGATCGCGTACACGACGAAGTAGTAGCTGGAGATGGAGCTGAGGCCGATCTCCTTCGCATAGGTCGGCACGTACGACAGGATGCCGCTGTATGCAATCGCGAGCAGCAGAGCCGTAATGGAGATCGGAATGGCGCCTACTTCGAACAAAGACTTGAAGGTGAGCTTCTCTTGCTTGTGGACCGAACCCTCTTCCGTACTCGGCTTTGGAATTCGGGCGGTCGACCAGCCGAGTGCGAGGCCGAGAACGCCGCACGCGATCAGAATGTAGAACAACACGTTAAAATTCGCGTTCTGAATGACGAGCAGGCCGACGAACGGACCGAGCACCATCGCCAAATTAAATGACAGCGTGTAATAGCCGAGCCCTTCGCCTTTGCGCTGGGTCGGCACAATCTCCGCGACGATCGTGCCGTTGCCCGTTGTCGCCGCGCCGAAGCTAACGCCTTGCAAGGCGCGAAGGACGAGCAAGAAGCCGAATGACGAGACGAGCGGGTAGAACAGCGACACCGCCATGAAGCCGATCAGCGAGAGGATAAGGACTTTCGAACGATGCGGACCGACCATCCATCTTCCGGCGAACGGGCGCATGAGGACGCCGGCGATGACATAAACTGTCAGCACCCAACCGGCAAGCGATTGGCTCTCGCCTAGGTTGTCGGTGACGAAAGTAGGGAGCGTTGCCGTTTGGCAATAAAATGTAATGAAAATAAAAAAGCTGCTCAAACAAATGCTAATAAAAGATTTCGTCCATAAACGTTGCGATTCCAATCTCATTACTCCTTCTGTATTCATCTTAGTTGAAGTACCTATATCGCCGATTCAAGCCAACATTCATTCGACTATAGCTGCCGCGCCGCATTATTCGCGATTCGCTGCAGCAGCTCCTTCAGTTTGGCGACTTCCTTCTCATCCAGCCCTTGAATCGCCAGCGCGATCACTTGCTCTTCAAGCGGAGCCATTCGTTCGTACATCTGTCTGCCTTCCGGCGTTACCGAGGGCAGGAAGGAACGGCGATCCTCGGGGTTCGTCATGCGCACGATCAGCCCTTTGCGCTGCAACTGATCGAGAATGCGGGTGACATTCGTCTGGTCCTTGCTGACGCGGGCGGCCAATTCCTTCTGGCTGATTCCATCTTCTTCGCACAGGCGCGCCAGCACCGACCATTGCTCGCTGGTCATCTCGTGGGCAGCGAAGTAGTGATTCACGACCTGCGATAATTTCCGGCCGGTCTGGTTAATGAGGAAACCGATGGAATCGTCAAGCTTCATCCTTCGCTCAACCTCCGTCAAAATAGTTGCTATAGCAATTATATTGGAAACAACTATTTTCGTCAAATCGCAAGCTTGATCTCACGTCCCGCAATTGTTACGCTGTACTCTGACGATGCAAATCATTCTGGAGAGTGGCGGTAATATATGATAACTCGCAAGATCACCGCGTCGGAGAGCGGCAAACGGCTGCATCGCTATTTGCGCAACCTGATGCCGAATATCCCGCTCGGTCAAATTTATAAAATGATCGATCAAGGCAAAGCGAAAGTGAACGGCAAACGTAAAAATCAAAATTACGAGCTGGCGGCTGGCGACGAGCTGATGCTCTACGTCGATGAGACCCAGTACGCCGAAGCTTCCAAGGGTCAGAAAAAAACGAAGTACGTCGGCGTTAACGCCAACATCGACGTCATCTACGAAGACGATCAGCTGCTGGTCGTCTACAAGCCGACCGGCGTGCTGACTCATCCTGATCGTACCGATCAGAAGGACACGCTCATCAACCGGGTACACGCTTATCTGTATCGCAAAGGCGACTTGGACAGCCCGCTCTTCATGCCGGCGACCGCGAACCGCCTGGACCGGAACACGAGCGGACTCGTGCTCGTCGGCAAGACGGCAGGGATGCTGCATCAGCTGAACCAGTGGATCCAGAAGCACGAACTGCAGAAGTATTACGTGACGATCGTGGAAGGGAAGCTGGAAGGGGAAGGAACGCTGGCTGAAAATCTGGTTCGCGACGAGCGCGGCAATCGCACGCGCGTGGCGAGCGACGCGGCGGCCGCTTCCGCGCAGAAGCGCGGCGGAGGGGCCGAGCCGCAGGAGAAGACGGCCGTCACCCATTATCGCTCGCTGCAGAGCGGGCGCGGCTACTCGCTGATCGAGGTCGAGCTGGTCAGCGGCCGGACACACCAGATCCGCGCGCACTTCCAGAGCATCGGCCATTCGCTGCTCGGCGACGTCAAATACGGCGGCAAGCCGTATGCCGGCGTCAACCACCAGATGCTTCACGCTTGGCGTATCGTGCTGCCGGACGGCCGCGAATTCCGAGCTCCGCTGCCGGAGCAGATGAGGGAGATCATCGAACGCGCCGGCCTGTCGGCGAATGCGCTGGCGAACCTGTAACGGGTATGTCAACAGATAAACGATTGCGATTGAATCCAAAGGTCTAAGTCCTTTGGATTTTTTTGTATATTCTATTGTGATAAGTGTATTGAGTGATATAATACACTTAATTCAAGTGACATACTGAAGGAGGTGCCCTCTTGAATGAGGTTACTGTCGGGGGCATGAGATTCGCGCTCGATTTGAGCCAACCGTTATACGAGCAAGTGCTCAAGCAGATCCGCAGTTCGATTGCGAAAGGTGAGATCGCATTGGGAGAGAAGATTCCTTCCGTTAGAGAGATGGCGCAGGCGTTAATGATTAATCCGAACACCGTCATGCGGGCGTATCAGGAACTCGATCGCGAACAATTGACGGGGACGAGACGGGGGCAAGGGACGTTCATTACGACCGACGCTGATAAGGTGAAGGCAATCCGTTACCGGCTGGCGGAGGAAGCCGTGGACGAATTCTTCGCCAAGCTGAGCAGTTTGGGCTTCACGGCGTCCGAGATCGCGGCGATTCTTAGAAGCAGAGGCGGTGCGGAGCAGTGAACCGGACGGCGATTCAAGGAACGGGACTCGAGAAGCGTTATGGCAAGAGGCAAGTTCTCCGCGGCATGGACATTGCGATTCCTGAGGGTGCGATCACCGCGATACTCGGTCCGAACGTCGACTTGCCTGCGGATTCTTGGCGAAGCGCCTTCCTGGCGGCTTAGCGGGAAAATCACTTATTTGCCGGATAGGGGCCGTCTGTTGGATTCGCTGGGGCTCGAAGCCGACATGGACGTACATGGGATGTCCAGAGGCCAGGAAGCGCATTTGATGCTCGCGCTTTGTCTGGCGCGTGATGTGCCGCTGCTGGTGCTCGACGAGCCGTTCTCCGGCATCGACATGCTCTCGCGGGAGCGGATCGTCTCCGCCTTGATCGACGCGTTGAACGGTCGGCGTGGCCAAGAAGCAATTGGTTCTATAAGATCAGGCAAGATCGGGAGAGGGGAATGCACGTGCAAACCGCCATAACCATTGAATCCTTGGCTAAATCCTATGCGGGGAAGCCCGCGTTAAAGGCAATCGGCTTCGAGGTGCGAGAAGGAAGCTGCTTCGGTCTGCTTGGGCCGAACGGTGCCGGGAAGTCGACGACGATGAAAATATTATGCGGCCTGTTAGACCCGGATCATGGCCGAGTGGCCGTATTCGGCAAGGACGCCTCCTCGTCCGGCGAAGAGATCCGCCGGCAGGTCGGCTATGTGCCGCAGTCCATTACGCTGTATGAGAAGCTGAGCGCTGCGGACAATCTCAAGTTCTTCGGCGAGATGTACGGCGTCCGCGGACCGGTGTTGAAGGAGCGCATCGCGGATGTGCTGGAGCAGGTCGGACTTGCGGATCGGGCGAAGGATGCGGTCGATTCCTTCTCCGGCGGCATGAAGCGCCGGGTGAACATTGCGGCCGCGCTGCTGCATAAGCCGCGGCTTCTGATCATGGACGAACCGACGGTAGGCATCGATCCTCAGTCGCGCAATCATATTTTCGAGATGATACGCTCCTTGCAGCATGAAGGGGTGACGGTGCTATACTCCACGCACTACATGGAAGAAGTCGAGGCGCTTTGCGACTCGCTGGCGATCATCGACCATGGCGAAGTCATGGCCCAGGGCGAACTGAGCGAAGTGCTGGACCGCTTCGGCACGCAAGCCGTCTATCTGGAGCTGGACGGGCAACAGGAGCCTCCGGAGATCGCTGGATTCGGCAAGCCCGTATCCAAGGACAGGGGATGGATTCTGGAGACCTCGTCTCCTCTGGAAGCGATCGCGTCGTGGGCGGCCACCTGCCAGGCGCAGGCTCTTCGCGTGAAGCAGCTGGAGATCGTACGGCCTTCGCTCGAGACGGTCTTCCTGTCGCTGACTGGCACGACGCTAAGAGACGTTTAACTCAGGTGGAGGGGATCAATGCCATGGTGTTTAGCCTAGCGGTCAAAGAGTGGAAGCTGTTGTTGAAGGAGAAGGGCACGTTCTTCTGGCTATTGCTTCTGCCCATCCTGTTCATCGTGTTGTTCGGTTCCGTATTTGGGAATCTAGGGGAGACGAAGGTATCGCTTCCGTACATCGATCTGGACCAATCGCAAGCCTCTCGGTCTTTCCTCGCTTCGCTGGAGCAGAAAGGCGGCTATGCCCTGGAAGAGAAGAACGAGTCGCAATTGGACGATCTGCTGTCCAGAATTCGGGGCGGCAAGGCATCCGCCCTGCTTGTTCTGCCTGATGGCTTTGCGGATGATTTAAAGGGTGGCAGCGAGGCGCAAGCATCTGTCGAGCTGTACGAGGACGCGACATCCCAGGTTGTTCAGCCGCTGCGTTCGACGCTGGAGAACATTGCGAGCGGCATGCGAGAGTCCAATATCGAGGACGAACTTCGGGCGGCGGGCCTGAACGTGGGTCAAATCGATCAGGCCATGACGGCGCCGCTGCGAATTGAAGATAAGCCTCAGAACGTCCAATCGACGAATTCGCTGACGCAGATCGTTCCCGGCTACACGGTAATGTTCGTATTCTTCATCATCATCTCGATGATTCGTCGTTTCCTAGGCGACAAGTCGTCCGGCATAACCGCCCGTCTTCGCACGACACGGATGTCGCCGCTCAGTTACTTGCTTGGCATGTGGCTGGCTTACCTTGTCGTGGCGGTGATTCAATGTGCGATACTGCTGACGTTCGGCCACTTCGTCTATGGCATGCCGTTGGGAGACGTTGTCGCGGCAGCTGCTGTTGTTCTGGTGCTGGCCGTCTGCGGAACGGGCATCGGACTGGCGGTCTGCATGATCGTCCGTGGCGAGAATCAGGGAATCGGTATCACCCAATTGATCGCTCTTGGCGGAGCGGTGCTAGGCGGCCTCTGGTTCCCCATTGAATATTTGCCGAAGACGATGCAGACCATCAGTCATTTCATTCCGCAATATTGGGCACAGAAGGCGTTCCAAGACATCATGACAAGAGAAGCGCACCTGTCCGCCGTTCTGCCGTCCCTGGCCGCTCTGCTAGGTTTCGCTGCCCTTGGATTGTTGGTCGCCTTAGCTCGCTTCCGCGGGTTCATGAAGTCTGCGTTGGATTAACCGCCGACCGGGTGAACTTGAAGCCGAGCGCCAAGAAGCGCCGCCCCGATCGCAAGATCGGAAGCGGCGCTTGCTGTGTTCCGGCGAATCGACGCTCCCTTCTGCTGCTTCAGGATTTGATCTTCGCCTGCGCGGGCCGGTTCTTCGGACGGTTCAGGAACAGCGAGCAGAATAGCCCAAGAACGGTAATATACGTCGCGACGACGAAGGCGTCATTGATGCCGCCAATCGAAGACGCCCTCGAGATGAGGCCGCCGAGCAGCGTAAGCGCGTAAGCGCCGCCGATATCGGCGGGAAGGCCGGTTGCCGCCGCGACGACGGCTTCGAATTGGCGCACGTTGTCGGCGACGATCGGGTGATTCATCGAGATGTTGGTCGTATACATCGCGGCATGCGCATTCGTCCGCGAAGCCATGACCGTGACGAGCAGCGCGGTGCCGAAGGAGCTGCCGACTTGGCGCATCGTATTGGCCACAGCCGTGCCATGGCTCTTGAGCGCAAGGGACAAGGCGTTCAGCCCTTCGGTCATAATGGTCATCATGATGAAGGACATGCCGAAGCTTCGCAGCGCGTACAGCAGCATGATATGCGAGTAGGAAGTCCCATCCGTCAGCTTCGTGAATTGGTATGTCGTCAGTGCCGTAATGATTAGCCCCACAATTGCAAGCGGACGGACGCCAAGCTTGTCGAAGAGCGCGCCGGAGATTGGCGACATGATGCCCATTAGAATCGCGCCTGGGAGCAGCAGCAGTCCGGATTCCAGCGGCGTATACCCGCGAATGTTCTGTACGTATATGGGCAGCAACAGCATACCGCCGAACATCGCCATGTTGACGATCACGCTGACGAGAGTCGACATCGTGAAGGTGACGTTGCCGAACACTTTAAGGTTAAGCAGCGGAACGTCGGTCGTGAGCTGGTGGTACACGAAGAACAACAAGAACACCAGGCCGATGATGATGGACGTGATCACGACGCCGTCCTGCCAGGTGCGGCTGCCGGCTTCGCTAAGGCCATATAGCAGCGCGCCAAGCCCGACCGTTGACAGAATTGCGCCGATCCAGTCCAGCTTCGGATAAGACTGCGGCAGAACATTGGTCAAATACCGGAGGGTGAAGATCACTTCCGCCGCTCCAAGCGGAACCATCACGAAGAACAGAATCCGCCAAGAGTAATGCTCCACCATATAGCCTGCGAAGGTTGGTCCCACCGCGGGAGCGAACACCATGGCGATACCCATCATGCCCATCGCTTTGCCCATCTTCTCTGGAGGGAAGATACGAAGGAAGATATTGGTGACGAGCGGCATCATGATGCCCGCCCCGATCGCTTGAATGATTCGGCCGATGAGCACGATCGAGAAGGTAGGGCCGATCCCGCAGATGAACGAGCCGGCCGTGAACAGCAGCATCGAGACGGCGAAGAGCCATTTGGTTCGAAACGTCGACATCAGGAACGTGCTGATCGGAATCATAATCGCATTGGCCAGCATGAAGCCGGTGGACAGCCATTGAATCGTTGTCGTCGACACGTTCAGATCGGTCATCATGTGCGGAATCGCAACGTTAACCATCGTCTGGTTCAGGATGGCGAGGAACATGCCGCAGATGAGCACGGCGACCGTCGGGCCGACATTCGGCTTATTCATGGCGCTCGCTCCCTTATTTGTGAATTCGGATGCTGACGCTCATGCCGGGGACGAGACCGAGGCCGCGGTAGCCGTCGACTTCAACGACGATCGGGATGACTTGGGTCACCTTCGTGTAGTTGCCGGTCGTGTTGGAAGCCGGCAGCAAGGAGAATGAGCCCGCCGTCGCCAGCCCGATCTGCGACACTTTGCCTGTTAAGGTCGTCCCGGGAAAAGCATCCACGTAGATGTCTACCGTCTGATTCTCCTTGACCTCGTTGATCTTCGTCTCCTTGATATTCGCCGTCACCCACAGATGATCGAGGTCATATGCCCTCGCGAGCGCTGTTCCCGCGCCGACCATGGAATGGACGACCGCGTTCTGCTGCACGACGGTCCCATCGGCCGGAACGTTAACATTGGTGGTGGTCGTACCTGCCTTAACCGAGCCAATTGTCTCTCCCGCCGAGAACTTCTGTCCGACAGCGCCTGTCCAGCTCGCCAACTCTCCCGCAGCCGGAGCTGCGATTGTGACGGCTTGGCCGTCCACCTGGGCGTTGTCCGTCGAGATGTAGTTGATGGATTGGTTGTAGTAATAAATCGCCGCACCGCCGCCCGCCACAATAATGAGGATGACGATGATGTTGATGAGCACTAGACGCGAACTTTTCATATATCGCCGTTCCTTTCTTGTCCCTGCTGCCGGGATAGTCGTTCCGATAGGGTTCCTCCCTGACAACCGAAATAATCCTGATCGGTGGACGAATAGGTTCGGCGAATGGAGCAACAGTAATATAATCTGGTACCGTATTTGGAGGGGCGTCATGAATATTTATGTCGTATACGACAGCGAGGACGGGCATACGGAGTCGCTCGCTCATTCCATCGCTGAAGGCGCGCGCAGCGTCCGCGGGGCGAGGGTTTATCTGCACCATGTGGAGCGTGCGGACCCGCATGATTTGGACCGTATGGACGCCATTATCTGGGGGTGTCCGGGCCACTTTGGAAGCATCAGCGCGGGACTGAAGGCGTGGATCGACAAGCTGGGCTATCTGTGGGCGCATGGCAGCTTGATCAACAAGCTCGGCGCCGTCTTCTGTACGACCGCGACGGAGCATGGCGGCATCGAAGCGACGCTGCTGAACTTGATTACGCCGATGCTTCATCAAGGTATGATCATTGTGGGGCTGCCGGCGAACGTCCCGGAGAATGTCGAGTACGGCTCTTACTACGGCGTCGGGATTACTTGCCGGCTGGAGGAATCGCCCGACGACGCGCCTAATATGCCGACGGAGCAGGATCTGGCTCTGGGAAGAGCGCTTGGCAAGCGAGTTGCGACGCTGACGGCGCGATTCATCGGCGAACGGGAGGAATAGGGATGATCCTGATCGGTTATGGCGCCGTCGCCTTGTTGCTCATTATCATTCTGATTGTCCTCAATGTGAGGGCAGCTAAACGGGGGCACGAGAAGCAAGAGAAGCAGGAGAGGCAGACGCCGGATAAGCCGGGCGAAGAGAATTCGGATGGTGCAGTTAAGTTATCTGCGGCAGTTGACGCAGGGAAGGCCGCGGAAGCGGAAGATGCCTCCCTGGCTTCGGTTCGGGAACGAGCGGCTTATCCTCCCCGCAGCAGCCGCGGGAAGGAACCCGTCGCCGAGGCAACGCCGCCGGCATCCGGTTCGCAAGAGTTGAATTCGAAGCCAGAGACGAAGGACGCGACTTACCGGCAGGCGCTTCGCAAGCTTCGCACCGGCTCGAGCGCAGCGGCTGCCCCTTCTTCCCGAGCGAACGATAAGGTCATCTCCGATTCGGATTATCGGAAGGCTATGCAGAATTTCCGCAGGTCCGAAGAGAAGGAGAAATAAGCGAGCCTCGGCAAGAACCTAAGAAAGCCTTCCCAAGAACAGCTGCAGGGCAGCAGCGCTCGGGAAGGCGGGCAATGCGTTGATTAGAACAGGAATTCGTCCGGATTCGCGCCGAAGCGGCGGTTCTCGTTCAGCGCGTCAATGCGGGCGACTTCTTCTTCGCTCAGAACGAAGTCGAAGATGTCGCCGTTCTCCGCGATCCGCGAAGGAGTAACCGACTTCGGTATCGTGACGACGCCATGCTGGAGATCCCAACGCAGGATAACTTGTGCAGGCGATTTGCCGTATTTCGCGCCGATCTCCTTCAAGATCGGGTGATCCAGATTGCCCTGCATGAGAGGGCTCCAAGCTTCCAGCTGGATGCCGTGCTCGGCGCAATAAGCGCGAAGCTCGTTCTGCGTCAGCAACGGGTGGAATTCCACTTGGTTCACCATCGGAGTAATCGAATTCGCTTCAGCCAGCTTGCGCAGGTGATGCACCTGGAAGTTGCTGACGCCGATGGCGCGCACGCGGCCGTCGTTGTACAGCTTCTCGAACGCTCTCCACGTGTCGATGAACTTATCAGTGCCCGGCCAGTGAATCAACAGCAGGTCGATTACGTCCAGCCCGAGACGCTCCCGGCTCTCTTCGAACGCAGTCAGCGTCCGGTCGTAGCCTTGGTCTTCGTTCCAGATCTTCGTCGTGACGAACAGCTCGTCGCGGCTTATTCCGCATGATCGGATCGCTTCGCCTACAGCGGACTCGTTGCGGTATATTTTGGCGGTATCGATGCTGCGGTAGCCTGCCTCGACGGCGGCGTGAATCGCGCGCTGCGCTTCGCCTTCTTCGGTTACCTTCCAGACGCCGAGTCCCAGCCAGGGCATCTCGACTCCGTTGCTCAGCTTCGTGCGTGCGCCAATCGATGTCGTCATGTTCATTCCTCCATATTCCCTTATTTAAGATAATGCCGCCTCGATCAAATGAGAAGCGACAGCCACTCCTCCCGATCCACCGGACCGAAGTAGAACGTCAGATCGACGCCTTCGAGCGCCGCCTCGATCGCCTTGCGGTCATATCGGACGCCGGCCAGCTTGGCGGTCACGTCCGTCACTTCGCCGCGTCCGAAGAAGTCCCCGTACACCGAAGCCTCCCGGATAATCCCCTTGTCGACATTCAGCCGCACGTCGAATGTGCCTGCGCCTTCGATTCTCTTCAACTGCCTGACATTGAACTCCGGCGACATGCCGTAATTCCAATCCCAGTTCCGGTACCGTTCGTCGGCGAGCTGCCGGACGCCTGCCCAATCCGCCTCAGTCAACCGGTACTGCTCGATTTGGCGTCCCTCGAAGATCGACTCCAGTATATATTGCTTGAATGCGTCAATCGTCATCGGCTCGCGCAGAAATTCTGAGATGTTGGCGACGCGGCTGCGAACCGACTTCGTCGCTTTGGATTCGAACTTGAGCGGATTCGCCTTGAGCGCCGCCGCGACATCCTCCATGTGCGAGTCGAACAACAGCGTGCCGTGGGTGAACATGCGCCCCTTCGTGGAGAACTGGGCGTTGCCCGAGATCTTGCGTTCGCCGACCTGAATGTCGTTGCGCCCGGACAGCTCCGCTTCGACGCCCAGCTTGCGCAGCGCCTCAATGACAGGAGCGGTGAACTTGCGGAAGTTGTGGAACGATTGCCCGTCGTCGCGGGTGATGAAGCTGTAATTCAGATTGCCGAGATCGTGATAGACCGCGCCGCCGCCCGATAGGCGCCGGACGATATGAATGCCGTGCTCCTGCACGTATTCGGTATTGATCTCTTCGGCGGTATTCTGGTTCTTGCCGATGATGATCGAAGGCGAATTGATGTAGAAGAGCAAATAGTCGTTCTCCGCCGGCAGCTTGCGAAGAATGTATTCTTCCAGCGCCAGATTGAGAGAGGGATCGTGGCCGTTGCCGTTATCGATGAATAACACCTGAGGGACCTCCTATGGAACGATGGTTGGCCGCATGGGCGCATGCCTTTATTGTACGTTAGCGGACGCAGAAGAACAAATTTGGCGAACGAGGAAGTAGGCTGGTTTGCAGGTTGACTTTTCCAGCACGCCGTAATAAGATATGTTTACGTAAAATAAATTTTTATGGAGAATCAAACCGATGAACTCACTGCCTGACATTGCGGACGTGTACCGTCTGGAGACGCCGGAGCAGGCGCTTGCCTTGCTCAATCCGATGAGGGCGGACATCCTGAGGCTGCTGGCCGACCCGATGTCCGCTTCGGAGGTCGCCCGCCACATGGGAGAGACGCCGCAGAAGATCAATTATCACTTGAAGAGCTTGGAGAAGGTCGGGTTGGTGCAGCGAAGCGGATCGCGCCAGGTCAAAAATTTGATCGAGGTGCTGTACCGGGCCGTCGCCCGCACCTACGTCATTCCTGATTCGTTCGGCTGGCCCGAGGACTTAACGAACCGAATGAAGGATCAAGGCGCGCTGCGGCAGCTTCTCAACCAAGCCGAGCGAATCCGGCAGGATGCGCTGCGGCTTATGGAAGCCTCCGATGCCTCTGAGGAAGTGCCGAGCGCCGTCGTAGAGTTGGATGTTCGGCTTCCTGATGAGACCGCCAGAGCGGCGTTCCTTCGGGATTACGAAGAAGCGGTGCGCGCCGTCGCCGCGAAGTACCGGCTGACG
Source organism: Cohnella lubricantis (assembly GCF_014212015.1). Lineage (GTDB taxonomy): Bacteria > Bacillota > Bacilli > Paenibacillales > Paenibacillaceae > Cohnella > Cohnella lubricantis. The sequence goes on from NZ_JACJVN010000024.1 coordinate 121,321, forward strand.
GGAGACGCGGAAGGCGGGTTCCGCGCCGTATTGGCTGTCTATCCACAAGTGGAATCGGGAGGGAAGAGCGATGTGTAAGATGCGTAAGGATGAGAGGCAGGAGACGGAAACGTTGAAGAACGATTCGAACAGAGAGGATAGATGCGTGGGCAAGACGAATGGTCAGGCCGGGGAGGCGCGCGAGGTGATGATCTGGGAGAAGGGTCCCGCGACAAGAGACGGCGGCCAATCCCAAGGGGAGTCTACCGTTCGCGCGGTTCCGCTCGGCGAGGGAACGAATAAGGGGAGACCGCCTGTCATTGTCATCGTCTCTTCCGGCTTCGGGGCGGGATCCCGCTCGGCGGCGCCGCTGCGCATGACAGGCAAACGGATGGATTCGGGCTTACGAATGGCGGCTTAGTTCACATTGGTCTTGCGGCTGCCCGCATGGAAGGCCTACTCGCGAGACGGTAATTTTCGAGGGGGGATTGCGATGAGTTATGTACCCGTAGTTGTAGAGCAGACGAACAGAGGAGAGCGGTCGTACGATATCTACTCGCGGCTGCTGAAGGATCGGATCATCTTCGTCGGCTCCGCGATCGATGATGAAGTCGCCAATTCGGTCATTGCGCAGCTGCTGTTCTTGGCGGCCGACGACCCGGAGAAGGATATTCATATGTATATCAATTGTCCGGGAGGCTCAACCACCGCCGGACTTGGCATCTACGACACGATGCAATTCATTAAACCGAGCGTGTCCACGATATGTGTCGGCTTCGCGGCCTCGTTCGGGGCGGTGCTGCTGGCGGCAGGGGTCAAAGGCAAACGCTATGCGCTTCCGAACGCAGAGATCATGATTCATCAGCCTTGGCTTAGCGGCGGACTGAAAGGGCAGGCTTCGGACATTAAGATTCACGCCGATAACATCCTCAAGACCCGCGACCGGCTCGACCGCATCCTGTCGGAGCGCACGGGCCAGCCGCTCGAGAAGATCAGCAAGGATACAGACCGCGACAACTACATGACCGCGGAGGAAGCGTTGCATTATGGGATTGTGGACCGGATTCTGACGCAGGAGTGAAGACTCGAACCATTGGGCCATCCATCTAAGGAAGGTTCAGGCTGCCGAGATAGACTCGATGCTTATCAGATATGTCTTCTCGACGATAGGAGCCTTCCAACATGGAAGGTTCTTTTTTTATGAAATCGTG